>JBGOWI010000046.1:0-18060 GCA_041478555.1 Phycisphaerae bacterium | reverse complement strand
TTTCCTGTGGAGTTTGTTTTTTGGGTCAATTTTATCGCTATTTTTCTACTTTTTTCACAAAGCAAAAATTCCAAACGAAAATCCGCTTGTTGATATTAGGACAGGATGTTGATATTATGGCCGGATTGAAAGTAAGAAATTCTATTTGGAGGAATATATAATGAAATGGATAAGATTTCACGGGGCGGTCGGATTTGCTGCAGTTATGGTTTTGTTAGTACTTGCGGCACAAGTATCGGCTGAAACTGAGCAGCCAAAGGCAGATGTCACAGGCGATTGGCAGGTCAAAATGAATTTTAACGAGATGCAGATGGAAGCGATTCTGTCGTTGTCCAAGGACGCAGAAGACAAACTGGTTGGTAAGTGGATTAGCGGCTGGGGGGTCAGTGACCTGAAGGATGTTAAGTATGAAGAAAATAAGCTCAGCTTTGTGCAGGTCAATCGGTTCCGCGGTACTGAATCCACCTCGAACTTTGCCGGAACAATCAAGGACGATAAACTCTCAGGAATTTTTTCAGGTGAAAGAGGCGAATTTACTGCCGAGGGCACACGTATCAAGCCGATGCAGGCAGCAGTTGGAAACTGGGAGATAATAACCAAAAAGGACAAGCAGGAAAAAACCGCTACGCTTACGGTCAGAGCCGACAAGGACGGCAAACTCACCGCGGAATGGCGAAGTCCGCAGGGCAAGAGCGAAATCACAGACGTGAATTTCATAAAAGACAAGCTGACATTTACCCGCAAGGCTACGGTTGAGGGCAAGCAGAAGGAATCGAACTATGATTTAACGATTAAGGGAAATGCGTTTTGGGGCACAGTGAAGACCCAGCAAGGCGAAACTAAAAAAGTGGAGGGGAAACTTCTCGGCACTGAGCTTATCGGCAAATGGGAGCTTACGATTACATCGGAGCGCGGCGACCGTATGCAGATGCTGCAGGTCAATCCAGATTTGAGCGGATTATACGGTGCAACCGCCGTCGAGAAAATCAATCTCGAAGGCGGCCAGGTGAGCTTTAAGTTTGTAATGAGGTTCCGCGAGCGAACAGCCGAGGCTGAGTTCAAAGGCAAACTCGAGGGTGGAAAACTTGCCGGAGAAATTACAGGCTTTGGCGACACCGCCAGAAAAGTAACCGGCAAAAAGCTCGTTCCGACTCCGGTTGTTAAGAAGGACGAATCGAAAACAGGTAAATGATATATCTTTGGCTGACTCTGCTGGTAATTGTCAATGCCTTTTGGCTGGCTCTGGTGTTTTTTTCGCTGCCGGGCAACTGGCTGATGATTATTACAACAATCCTTTTTGCCTTATGGCAAAAAAATATATTCAGTATCTATACAATAATTACAGCTGTCATACTTGCGATTCTGGGTGAAATACTCGAATTTGCCGCCGGTGCAGCAGGAGCAAAGGCAGCAGGGGGAACAAGAAAAGCAATGGCGGCAGCAATAATCGGCGCAATAATCGGGGCAGTTGTCGGCACAATAGTAATCCCAATTTCGATTTTTGGAACGCTGCTCGGCTCTGCAATCGGGGCAGCTATTGCAGTGGTAACTATTGAAAGAAAGGCAGGAAAAGAATTGAAACAGTCGCTCAAGACGGCAGCAGGAGCGGGGGTGGGACGGTTTGTCGGGTTAGGCGCAAAATTTATCGCGGGGGTTGTTATCTGGATGCTCTTTACGATAGCAGCATTTGTAAATTAGTTTTTAGGGATTTTCCCGCTGGCTGGTCTATTCTTCTTTTTTGAATTTCTTTTCAAAAGGCGGCAGCAGCAGCAATACAATCAATGAGAGTAAAGCTGCGACAAGAGCCAGAGAATACATCTTCGCACCACAGGCCATTCCGATACTTGCGACGACCCATATCCCGGCGGCAGTTGTAAGGCCTTGTATGCCGATACCGCTGTGGATTATCGCACCGGCACCGAGAAAACCAATGCCGGTCACTATCTGGGCCGCTATCCTGCCGGGGTCAGAACCTGAAAGACTTGTTGAGATAATCGTAAAGGCACACGAGCCAAGACAGATAAGGATATTTGTCCGAAGACCGGCAGGTTTGTCTCGCAGTTCCCTCTCAAGTCCGATGACTCCTCCCAGAACGACAGCAACCAAAAGTGAAATAACGTCAGGCCAATTCACTTTCATGTTTAAACTCCCTCAAAATCCATTCCGCCGCAGGCGGACAAGCTTTAAAAAAGTATTGTACTGAAAATCCTGCTGAAAACAAGAAAGAAATAAGGTATAGGGTTTAGGGTGTAGGAAATAGCTTAAAAAATTCCAAGAACCAAATTCCAAATAAACTCTAAATACCAAATACCACTATTAAACAGTACTTGACCGGTCGGCTGATTTGTGTTTTAATATTTGGCCAAATAAGATGTTAATAGTTTTTTAAGGAAGCCGGACAGGCTATGAAAATCAGTAAAAGGGCACAGGCGGTTCCGCCGTCGGCGACGATGGCGGTGGACGCAAAAGCAAAGGAACTAAAAGCCAAAGGTGTTGACATTGTCGGTTTTGGTGTCGGCGAGCCGGATTTCGACACCCCGCAGTATATTAAGGATGCGGCAATCGCGGCCTTAAAAGCAGGCAAGACCAAATATACCGCCACGCCGGGGATACCGGAACTAAGAAAGGCAATAGCTGAAAAGCTGCTAAAGGAAAACAACCTCAAATACACGCCGGAACAGATTATTGTAAATATCGGAGCAAAGCATTCGGTCTATGAAAGTATGCAGGCTGTTATAGATGAGGGTGATGAGGTTGTTGTGCCTGCTCCATACTGGGTTACATATCCGGAAACTATAAAACTGGCCGGCGGAGTTATGAAGGTTATTCAGACCGACATATCGAATAGTTACAAGATTACGCCGGGGCAGTTAAAAAAGGCGATAAGCAAAAAAACAGTAATTCTGCTGATTAACAGTCCAAATAATCCCGGCGGATTTACTTATACGCCTGACGAGCTAATGGCCATCGCAAAAGTTCTGGAAGGCACAGATATCATGGTGCTCAGCGATGAGATTTATGAAAAGCTTGTCTATGGCGATACGAAATTTGTGAGTTTTGCGTCATTGAGCGAAGATGCATACAAACGCACAATTATAATAAACGGGTTCAGCAAGACCTTTGCGATGACCGGCTGGCGGCTGGGATACACGGCAGGGCCGGTTGAAGTTATAAAAGCGATGGACAGGCTGCAGTCGCATATGACGCAGAACCCTGTAAGCTTTGTGCAGGCCGGCGCTCTTGTGGCATTTAGTGACCCAAGTAACGAGGTTGAGAAAATGCGGCTCGAATTCGAAAATCGCGGCAAATATATGGCAGAGCGACTTGGCGCCATCAAAGGAGTTAAATGCCCAAAACCGACAGGTGCTTTTTACTGCTTCCCGGACGTCTCGGCCCATTACGGCAGGACAATCGGCGGGGCAAAAATTCAAAACAGTATGGACTTTGCCTCAGCGCTTCTGGAACAGGCCGGCGTCGCACTTGTGCCGGGCGGACCTTTCGGCTGCGATAAAAATGTCCGGCTGAGCTTCGCAACGTCAATCGAACAGATAACAAAGGGACTTGACAGGATAGAAAAATGGCTCAAAAGTTAACATTTTGTATTTTTTATCAAACACCCGTATGTCGGCAGTCGTCTATGAGGCAGACTTTGGAAATTCAGGTTTGATGTCAAGAGTATGACGGCCCAAAAAGTATATGGGAATGACAATAGAAGAATGTAAGGAGGTTGTTTGTCAAAATTATAAGGAAATTTATCGTTTTGCCCTTTATCTTACCGATGACCCGATTGCTGCAGAAGATTTAACTCAAGAGACATTTATATCTGCCTGGACAAGTGCAGATACGTATAAAGCCAAAAGTTCGGTTAAGACATGGCTGCATCGCATTGCTTTTAACAAGTTCATAGATTCAAGACGAGAACTCAAACGTTATAATATGTTATTAGACGGGTATGAGGAAAACAGGGTCAAAACCTCAAATGGTTTTGACCCACTGCAAAAGATTATGACCGATGAAGATTTGGGTTCTTTATACAAAGCTATACATACGCTGAAAGAGCCTGATTACGTATGTATCGTGTTGCATTATATCCAGGGGCTAAGTTTCAGAGAAGTGGCAAAGGTGCTTCATAAGCCTGTGGGAACTGTAAAATGGCGGATAAATCAGGCGATTAAAAGACTTAAAGATTATTTAATTGATTAACCATAATAAATATGAGTCAGGATAAAAGACAAAACCCGAAAAAAGAGATGTCTTTACAATTGCTGGAAGCAAGACTGCGAGCTCTTTGCGGTGTTGATGTGCCGCCGATGCTTGAGACTAAACTTCTGGCCCAAATTCCAAGCGGACAGTTAAATATACAAAGACCTCTTAATTATCGCTGGTTTGCGTTTTGGAGCTGGGGGCTAAGCACAGCTTTTGCTGCTGTATTAATATTAGGCGTCATTTTATTTCATTATTCAACGTTGTTGCCTGCGAATGAATTTGTAGCCGACCCTGTAGAAATGCCTTTCGGCCATTCGATTGTAAAACAGAGCAAAGCAGGTTATGGTATCCTGTCTGTTACGTTGAATAGTGAACCAAACTTTAAATTAAGCAGAGAACCTAATTCTGGCATAAAGAAAGGTTTGTAAATGGTTGAATTACACGAAACAGGTAAAAAACGTGCCTTTTCAGGCTGGGCAATGCTTATTTTCTGGTGGGCAATGATATTGTTTGCCCTGCAGGCTTCAACTCACATGGTCGGTGCAGGCGATACATGGGTTGCTATGGCCTGTGGAAGACATTTTATAAATCACGGTGTCGATACCGTTGAGCCTTTCAGCGCAAATTCACACAAGCCCGGCCCGACGCCGGAAGAAGTGAAAACCTGGCCGAAGTGGGCACAATGGATTACCGAGAAAGTCGGACTCGAAACCGTCAAATTCTGGCATCCGACCGGATGGGTAAACCAGAACTGGCTGACACACGTGCTTTTTTACTGGCTGACACATGAATCGCCAATCGCCGATGCAGAAACATTTGACAAGCCTATCGTCAGTCAGAACATCAGCTATAACAGCCTGGTTTACTGGAAATGCGCCCTGTATATCGTTACTATCATAGTAGTTTACTATACCGGCAGGATATTTGGGGTAAATCCTGCACTTTCGGCAGTCTTTGCATGTTTTGCTCTGTTTATCGGCAGGACGTTTTTTGATATCCGGCCGGCAGGTTTTACGAATATGCTTATTGCCATTCTGCTGTTTATCTTTGTCCTGACAGTATATAGAAATTACCTTTATATCTGGCTGATTGTGCCGCTAACAGCATTATGGTGCAATTTGCACGGCGGTTATGTTTATGTATTTGTTATTCTTGTGCCATTCATCGGGTTGCATCTGCTGATACTGCTGCCGAAGAAAATCGCAATGTGTTTATATTATGTTCTCGGCTGGCTGTTTCTTTACGCTCTTGCCGTTAAGTTCCGCTCACATGAGTATCTTCAAAGCATAAAGTTTGACTCGGCGGGACTATTTTACTTTATTTTGATTCTGGCTGCGGTAGGTATTACTCTTACAAGTTTGAAAAATATAAAAGCAGGTCTGTTCCATGCATATCATATCGTCGGCACATTCATAGTTTTTATCGCAACTTCGGCCATGTTCTATCCTCAGGACATAGACATGCTGATGAGGCAGCCGATTTCTAAAGCTTATGTAACCGACTCCAGAACTGCCTTCTTTGTAGTTTTCATCGCCTTTCTAATAATATCAGTACTTCTGACGGCATTTAGAAGCAAACTTAGGGCGATAAGCTGGAAAAACTGGTGGCACACTGTTGCCGCCACAGTTATCGCATTTATAGTTATGATTCTTGCAAACCCATTCAGACTGACAAATCTGACACACACGTTCGTTATTACCGTAAGCGAAAACGCCAAGCTCTGGAAAACAGTCAATGAATGGCATCCTGCCTTTGAATGGAACAATCCCGTCGGAGATGAAATGCCGTTTTTGTATATGTATATAATTGCCTGGGTGCTGCTTGCATTGTGGGTTGTCTGCCTTCTGTTAAAGCCCCGAGTCAGTGTAAAACGGGCCAAAGCCAAAGCAGTAACCGCGGAAAATGCAGGACAGTATGAATGGCCGATGATAGATTTGCCTCTTCTGGCCATCGCGTCTCTTACAATCTATATGGCAATCAGTTCACGAAGATTTATACCAATTGCAGCAATAGCAGCCTGTCCGATTATGGCGATGTTTCTTGACAGCAGTATCAAAATGATAGCGGCTCTGACCATGCGCAGAACTACCGGAAATACAATCATAATACCAGTACCTAAGATATTACGGTATTCATTTGCAGGTGTTGCTTTTATTGCTGTGACGTTCCTGACTGTCTGGTGGGGGCACTGGTATAAGGTTGTTTATCTTAATCCCTGGCCGGACAGCTACTATCTGACCAGCGTATTTATGCGTATGACAGCCTCTTACGCCAAACCATTTAAGGCCTGTCAGTTCATAAGAGACAATAATCTCAAAGGAACGGTTTTTAATTACTGGACCGAAGGCGGCTTTGTCGCCTACGGCCAGATACCTGACCCTAATACGGGCAAAACACCTCTGCAGCTTTATATGGACGGCAGGGCACAGGCTGCATATAACACTGAAACCTATCAGCGATGGATGTATATAATAAGCGGTGGAGTTCCCGCCAGAATGGTGCAGAACACCGGGAGGGCATTCACTGCTTCAGATTACCAGGCTGTCGGCGACTGGCTCGATGGGGAATTCCAGCAGGAAAATGTCTGTGTCGTTTTTATGCCAAGCGCACAATTCGACTCAGAGTTTGTCAAAGGGCTGGACACCAATCCGAACTGGCGTGTCGTTTTTATAGATGGGGAACAGCGGATATATGTGGATACAAAATCCCAGCAGGGCAGAGACCTCTATATGGGAATGTTCACAGGTCAGACAAAATTTCCTGACAGGCTGTCAATGCTGCTGACTATAGGATATAACCTTGTGCGGCTGCAGGATGAGGAGAAAGTCAGCAAAGGCTGTGAATTTATAGCACAGGCGTTTATACAACAACCATCTCAAATAGTTGCCATTGAACTTATACGTGCTGCGGGCTACTATCCGAAGTTTCGAGACAGGGTAACAGATGTCTTCAGTCAGTACATTGATGATTTTGTCGGGAAAAAACAGACTTACATAAGGCAGCACGGCTATCGTGAAAAAATCATAGCAGCAATGCTGGCCGGAGATTATCTTGCTAATATAAACCACGATAATCCCAACCTTGCTGGTAAATACAGGGCGTATTTAAAAGAGTTTGCGGAAGAACAGCAATGGATTAACAAAACTACCCGCTGGTAGTTTATCAGGGCAGATATGAACGCAAATTGCGTTACATCATTATCCATCTTTTTCCCGTGTTATAACGAACAGGACAACATCGAAAGAGTTGTAAAGTCCGCTCTTGATGTCCTGACGCCTTTAAAAATAGATTATGAGGTCATTATTGTCGATGACGGCAGCAGAGATAAAACCGGTCAAATTGCAGATTCTCTTGCCACAAAAGATAAACATATAAAAGTTGTCCACCACCAGACAAATCGCGGTTACGGTGCGGCGCTGCAAAGCGGTTTTAGTGCTGCATCCAAAGAATTTGTCTTTTACACGGACGGCGACGGTCAGTTCGATATCAAAGAGCTGCCGCCGCTTTTCAAATATATGACGGATTACGGCATCGTAAGCTGTTACAGGATTAAAAGACGGGATAATCTGATAAGAAAAATAAACGCCTTGGGCTGGACAACGCTTGTATGTTTGCTGTTCAGAATGAAAATAAAAGATATAGACTGTGCTTTTAAACTTTACAAACGCAGCATATTTGATGATATAAAGATGCGGAGTACCGGCGCTCTGATAAATACGGAAATATTTGCACGTGCCAGACGCAAAGGCTATAAAATATTCCAGGTCGGCGTTAATCATTATCCAAGAACAGCAGGAGAGCAGACCGGCGCAAGATTGAGAGTTATTCTGCGAGCTTTTAAAGAGCTGTTCATGTTGTACAAACAGATTAAAGACGACGAATAATCATGCAGTTCGAGACAAGCAGCCAGTTTACCAGACTCGACCAGAAGGTTCATATCTATTCACAGGCTCTGTTAAATAATCTCGCAAATCTCAGAAGTTTATGTCGGCCTGAGACGAAATTCTGTGCCGTCATAAAGGCCGACGGATACGGACACGGCATCAGAGAGATTGTCAATATCCTCAAAAAAGGTCAGGTTGACTTTTTCGCGGTAGCCAATATCTACGAGGCTGCTTTCATTGCGGATATTGTCGGGCAATCGAAAATTCTCATACTTGAGCCGATACATACTGCATACAGTGGCCAAGCCATACAGTTGTGCGCTCAAAAGGGTTTTCATTGTGCCGTTGTTGATGCCGAAGCTTCGCGATTCGTTCAAAACTGCCTGCGAACGACATCTGACGTATTAAACGTCCATGTAAAAGTCGAGACAGGTATGGGACGCTGCGGAATAGAAGCTGCAAAAGCTGCTGATTTGATTGCGAAAATCCGCACCTTCGATAATGTTCGATTGGCAGGTATATATACGCACTTTTCAACCGCTGCGGAAAAGGACCTTTTCTTCGCCGAGCAGCAGCTCGAAAAATTCAGAAAATTCCTCTCCAAACAGTCCCTGCTTGCCTGCAAGGACATAATTATTCACGCGGCCAACAGTGCCGCTATGCTTAATATGCCCCAGGCACATTTTGATATGGTTCGCTGCGGTATAGCGCTGTTCGGCTGGGCAGAACACCGCCAGGCCCTTAATATAAAACTTGAGCCTGCGATGAAGTTTGAAGTGCCGATAGTCCAGCTTAATCACTACAGGAAAGGCCAGACGGTTGGTTACGGCAGAACATTCACTACTCTGCACGATACAATCGGGGCAATTGTTCCTGTCGGTTACGCGGATAACTACTGGCGGCTGTATTCAAACAGGGCGGTTATGAAAGTCGGAAACAACTTTGCAAAGGTTATCGGCAGGGTCAGTATGGATAAAACCATAATTGATGTTACTGATATTCCTGATGTAAAAATCGGGCAGGATGTAACCGTAATTGATAATGACCCCCAAAGTGATTGCAGCGTTTATAAATTGGCTGAACTTGCCGATACGATATGCCATGAAGTGTTGACCTCACTCCCTGGGAGGGCTTTAAGGATTATTCATTAAAAGTTTATTCAGCTTTTCTATTGCAACGGCGGCGACATCCCTGTGGTCAAAGGCCATTTCCGGCAGTTTATTTATATCAAACCATTGTGCTTCATCCGCATCGTCGCCGCCTTTTATTTTGGCGTCTTTCTCGCCTCTCGGCGAAGCGGAGGGTGTAATACCGATAAAGGCAACAGTTATGTTTCTGCCGCGAGGGTCTCTGCCACATCTGCCGAAGGTATATAACTGCGTCAGTTTAATGCCTGTCAGGCCGGTCTCTTCGGCAAGCTCCCTCGCCACAGCGTCTTCAAGCTCCTCGTCCATATCCACAAAACCGCCGGGGAAGGCCCATTTGCCCTTGAACGGTTCGCTGGCGCGCTTTATTAAAAGCAACTTAGGACTGTCGCCACTCACATCAAAAACAATAGCGTCAACCGTAACCATAGGCCTTGGCCAATCGTAAACATATTTTCGCTTGTCAGCCATACTGAAATCTTATCAAATTATACAGGAAAATAAAGCCAAAAGACCTTTGATAATAAACCATATTCGATTAAAATACTGCCCAATGAATTCCTTCAATATACAAATAATCGTAAAATTGAAACTGCCCGGTAAATGGAAGGGTGTTGCGGTTGAGAAATGGTCTGATTTTGCCTTCGAGCCGGAGAAATTAACGGAAAAGCCGGATTTTATATTCAAATCAGACAGCGGCAATATCACTGCATTAAAGCAGATCGAAAGTAACGGCAAAAAAATTTCTTTTGTCATTAAAAAAACCGTCAATCATACCGGCATCAGGGCTCTTGCAGATTTCCTGCGGGCGCCAAAATCGCTAAGAAATTTCTACCTTGCATTGCTGCTAAAACAGAAGGATATGGAAGTTGCTGAACCGGTAGCAGCTTTATGGAGCAGAAAAAATGGAAGTATTTATATAACCGAATATATCCCGAACAGTTTAAGTCTCTATGATGTTGCCTTTGGAAAAAACAAGGAAATTCTTTCAAAGTTCAGCATACGAAAAGCTGTCATACAGCAGGTTGCCGAAATAGTCGCAAAACTGCACAAAGCAGGCTTTTGGCACAGGGATTCGAAGGCGGGAAACTTTATCATATACAAAGATAAAAACGGTTCGTATAGAGTCAAACTTGTTGACCTTGACGGAATAAAACAGAAATCGGTCAGCCGACAGGAAAATCATATAAGAACCCTTTCAAAACTTGCTGAAACGCTGACTCGCTTTAAGGCTGTTAATTTTACGGACCTGTACAGGGGCTTTTTGTTTTACTGCGATGCGATGGAAATAAGCGGCGCTGAGGTCGAAGAACTTTTTCGCAGGGTTGAGCGTGCGACTGTTGCTGCAAGGCTTTTAACGGTGATTTCAGATTCGTATAAGTTAAAAGAAAAATGACCGGACAGATAAAAAAAATCCTCATAATAAAACCGAGTGCCCTTGGCGATATTATTCAGGCACTGCCTGCGGCTTGTTGTCTTGCCCAAAGTTTTCCTGATACACAGATAGACTGGTTTGTCAGGCCTGAATATGCGACTCTTATCGAGAACCACAAGTGTATCCATAAAGTTGTAATCTTCGACCGCAGAAAGCTCGGCAAATGGTGGTACAGGCCGAGGGCATTCACAGAGCTTGTAAGACTTGTCAGACAGCTGAGAAAAGAAAAATATGACATTGTTTTTGATTTTCAGGGCAGGTTCAGAAGCGCAATTTTCGCGTGGCTCAGCGGTTGCAAAC
This sequence comes from Phycisphaerae bacterium, assembly GCA_041478555.1. Lineage (GTDB taxonomy): Bacteria > Planctomycetota > Phycisphaerae > Sedimentisphaerales > UBA12454 > JAPLMW01. The sequence goes on along the minus strand of JBGOWI010000046.1, from coordinate 7,090 downwards.
AAAGATTCGGCATGGCGGAAACGCAGGAATTTACCAGTCCTTTTTATACACACCGAATTGCGCAGTCGGCAAAATCCATTCATCTTGTGGATTATTTTCTCGATATAGTCTGTGCAGCAGGTGCAAAGCGGGGCAAAGTAGAGTTCGGATTAAAACCCGATATACAGACTGTCGATGAAGTGCGAAAAATTCTGACATCAAATCATGCAATTGCAGATAACTATGCTGTTTTTGTGCCGGGTGCGACAGTTGAAGCCAAACGCTGGCCGATAGAAAATTTTGCCGCACTTGCTGATAAGGTTTATAAAAAATACCGGTGCAGTATTGTTGCTGTCGGCGTTGAGTCTGAAAAAACAATTACCCAGGAACTCCAGACACTGGCTGACGTACCTGTGGTAAACCTTGCAGGCAAAACAAATATAAAAAAACTTATCACACTCCTTGCAGGAGCAAAGGTTGTTGTCAGCAACGATACAGGTCCTACACATATTGCAGCGGCTCTTGGCGTACCGATGGTGCTTATCTTTGGTTTAACCAATCCTTCAAGAGTAGGACCTTACGGCAGAAGCGAAACTGTTGCTGCGATAGATGCAGATAAAAGAGGCAGCGAAGTCGAGAGCACAAATCCTGCTCATGACATTAAGAATGTAACTGTTGAAACTGTCTTTGAGATAATCAGCAGACAACTGGGGTAGAATTTGACAAATAAAACAATAAAGCGGAAAAAAAGAAAAAATACGCTTCTGCGTTTTCTGGAATACAAGATTCTGCATATTGACGATTCGCCGCACAAGGTTGCACTCGGCCTTGCAATCGGCTTGTTTATCGCATGGACGCCGTTGCTGGGGTTACATATTCTGTTGGTTGTTGCTTTAAGTGTGCTGTTGCGTGCAAATAAATTCGCTGCTCTTGTGAGCGTCTGGGTTTCAAATGTTTTCACTTTCTTTATTATTTACTACCCCAGCTATCTTGTCGGCCGGACTGTATGTAATATCTTTCCTCGCCACAACACTATGGAAAAGGAACAGGTTTCAGCTGTTTTTAACAAGCTTTTTGCTCCAATGAATATGCTGACAGGATTTTACAAAAAAGAATACTGGTCTCAATTCTGGATTCTCTTAAAGAAAATAGGACCCGAATTATGGATTGGCTGTTTTATTCTTGGCGGACTTGTTGCCCTCGGTTCATATATAATCTGTTATAATCTCGTTAAGTCTCATCGAGCAAAAAATCCGCATCGAAGATACGAAAAATATTAAGCAGATTATATACTTTTTACAACTTCGATACAGCGGCTGCAAAGGTCGGGGTTATCCGCATTTTGTCCGACGCTCGGCCAGTAGTTCCAGCAACGCTGACATTTTTTGTGCGGACTTTTCTCGGCAGAAACGAGCTTTTGCGATTTCGTCTTATTGAGTTTTATCTCGCTTATGATACAAAGGGCTGCAAAGTTTTTAATTCCAAACTGCTCAACTGTATTGATTAAATCAACGTCGCCAGTCGATATCGTAACTGTTGACTCCTGATTGCTTGCGATTATCTGCTTCTGGCGAAGACCTTCCAGTTCTTTTAAAACCTCATCGCGCAGATTCATCAGCTTTTCCCATTTTGGCCGGTTTTTTTGCCAATCGATAGACTTATCAATCTGCGGCATTTTCAGCAGATGAACACTTTCAGCTATTTCGGTTTTTGCGCCCATAGCCTCATAAACTTCTTCTGCTGTATGAACAAGGATAGGAGCAAGCATTCTTGCAAGGGCATCGAGGATTTTATGCATTGCGGTCTGTGCACTTCGTCTTGAAAGCGAATCCTTCGCATCGCAGTAGAGCCTGTCTTTGAGCAAATCCATATAAATACTGCTCATCTCGACAACGCAGAAGTTGTAAATGAGCGTATAGACTTTGTGGAAAAGGAAATTTTCATAAGCATCTGTAACTTCGCTGATGAGTTTTTGCAACTGCTGTATCGCCCAGCGGTCAATCTCAAACATCCTCTCATAAGGCACACTATTCCTCGATGGGTCAAAATCCGATGTATTGCCCAGCAGGTAGCGCAGTGTGTTCCTTATTTTCCTGTAAACGTCCTGCAGTCTGCCGATAAGGGCATCGCTGCATCGCATATCCTCCTGATAATTAACGCTTGCAACCCACAGTCTCAAAATATCTGAGCCGTACCTGGCGACCTCATCCTGAGCGTTGACATAATTGCCAAGCGACTTTGATTGTTTTCTGCCTTCTTCATCAACGGTAAAGCCGTGAGTAAGTACAGTTCTGAATGGCTCGACACCCTCTGCGCCGAGAGCCGGCAGAAGAGAGAGCTGGAACCAGCCGCGATGCTGGTCGGAGCCTTCGAGGTATAAATCAACCGGAATCGGCCAGCCGGCCTGTTTGGCTACGCTGTGCCAGCTGCAGCCGGACTCGAACCAGACGTCAAAAATATTCTCTTCCTTGTGCAAATCGTCAAAGCTGAATCCTTTGGGCAGCTTGAAGTTCTCGCCGAGGATTTCCTTCGGGCTATCTGTAAACCAGCTATCTGAGCCTTTTTTTCTTATGTGCTCAGCGACGGCTAAAACAGATTCCTTTGTCAAAAGATATTGTCCCTGCGAATTATAAAATACAGGTATAGGCATACCCCAGCAGCGTTGTCTGCTGATGCACCAGTCGGGCCGTGATTCGAGCATCCCGGCAATTCGTTTTTCGCCCCAGGCAGGTACCCATTTAACAAGCGGGATTCTTTCAAGAGCTAATTGACGCAGGCTTTTGCCGTTCGGCAGAGGAATATCAACACTGATGAACCACTGCTCTGTGGCGCGGAAGATTACAGGCATTCTGCTTCGCCAGCAGTGCGGATAACTGTGTGTGATTTGACCTTCTGCAAAAAGCAGCCCCTTGTTCTTAAGACAATCATTGATCTGCTTATCAACTTCAAGAACATTTTTGCCGCAAAGCCAGGCTGGGACAGTTTCATCATAACAGCCGTCATCTTTTACCGGCGAATAAACAGCCAAATTGTTCTGCTGGCCGGCTGTGTAGTCCTCAATGCCATGGCCAGGGGCGGTATGGACAAGACCTGTGCCGTCTTCGGTGGTTACAAAATCAGCACTAATTATCATGTAAGCATCCTTGCCGGTCGGGTTCTTCCCGATAAACGGATGGCTGTAACGTAAGCCGATAAGGTTGCTGCCTCTTACGGTTTTTTCACTGAGAGTGTAATTTGAAAGTTTGCCTGCCGCGATAACAGCCTCAAGACGAGCCTGTGCGACAATTGAGGTAAATTTTCGGCCGTTCTGTGAATAGCTGACAGCCTTGTAATCAAGGTCAGGATGAGCAGCTATTGCCAGATTCGCGGCAAGAGTCCACGGCGTTGTTGTCCAAATCATAAAACAGATGCAACTATCTTTATCACCTGCAAGGCCAAGAGTTTTTAGTTTCGCCTGCGATTCCTTCGTTGCAGGAAAATTAACATAAATGCTCGGTGAAGTAATATCCTCATACTCCAGCTCGGCATCTGCAAGGGCGGTCTGGCAGCCGACCGACCAGTGAATCGGCTTTAGCTGCTTATAGACAAGACCTTTTGCTACAAGTTCGGCAAAGACTTCGCAGATACCAGCCTCATACTGCGGCTTGAGTGTCAGATACGGATTATCAAAATCGCCGAATATACCCAATTCCTTAAACTGTTTCGTTTGTACCCTGACGTATTTTTTAGCGTATTCCTTACAGAGCCTGCGGATTTCGAGCTTGCTCAGATTTTTGGCCTTGTCGCCAAGCTCGATAAAGACTTTTGCCTCTATCGGCAGGCCGTGGCAGTCCCAGCCGGGAACATAAGGGGCTTTAAAACCAGCCATAGTTTTGTATTTGACGACTATATCCTTAAGGACCTTGTTTATTACGTGCCCCATATGGATATCGCCGTTGGCGTAGGGGGGGCCATCGTGGAGAATATACTGCGGGGCATCCGCTCTTGAATCGAGGATTTTTTTGTAGATGTCCGTCTTGTCCCATGCTTTTCGCTGGGCTGGCTCACGGTGGGTAAGATTTGCCTTCATCGCAAAATTTGTGTTTGGCAGATTAAGCGTCTGACTGTAATTCTTCTTATTTTCGCTCATTATAAATTCCCGATAAATTAAAGCAGAATATCATAGTTTTTATTTATATGCCTGTCAAGAAAAGCCTTTACGGCAAAACAGGCAAACAAAAAAGCCTTCCGGAATCTTTTACCCTGGAAGGCTTTTAATGGTCGGATAGATTAAGCCTTTCAGGGTGCTGCACCTATGATAATAGCGATAATAATAGCAATGCCGCGGACTTCGACACTTCGACAAAGCTCGGTGCAGGCAGGCTCACCATAAACAGATTGTTTTGAAACATTAGTCATATTGCTTACTCTTATACCAGTTTTTTCGGCATTAGTCAATAATATCTTAACCTGCGAGATTATTATTCAGAGAAAATATCTGCGTTAGCGATGATGTTGCCAATTTCCTTATCAGTAAAGTCGCCATAACCATCCATCGCATTCCGAAGGATATCAAGTAATTTTTGCTTGTTTTCTTTTTTCATTTCAGGATTGGCATAACACTTTTCCATATATTTAATTCCACCGCAAAAAATGTAACTGTCAATCCGATGTGCATATTGTCCATACTTTAGAACGAAACGATACTCTTCCTGTTTAGCGAATTGTTCACGCTTCGTGAATGGTACAACATCTATTATATTAGTATGGTCGATATGCCTCTTTTTATACTCAACTTTATCATGCTTCACCGGCCAAAAGGGAAAACTTCGCTTTGTGCGTTCCTTATCTGTTTCAAGCGACTTATTTAGAAACTCGCAGACTTTGCTGGGAGTACTGACTATTGCCACAATATTCTGTTCATTCTCTTTGAAGATGTCCCATTCGTCGCGCGTCGGCTCAGTTCCTTTTAGCTTTGTCCAACAACTAACAACAAAGCCTGTGAATTCAGCCGTTCCTCCATCGACCATTTCTGCACAACCTTCGTCTCTATCTCCTTTTGTGTTTCCGCCTTCGGTTGTCTCGTATAGCCTTCTGTAGTGTTCAGGAGACCGTAATACGAACGTGCTGTTTTCAGAGAATATGCTCTTGCACGCCTTGATATCGACGAATCGGGCAATGTTTATTTCTGACATAATGGTGTTTACTTCCTTTCCACAACGATCCTATTTCTCCGGCCTGAAGAATCAGTATATCGTTAAACTTGAAAGAAAAGCAAGTCATTTTAATTTCACCAGAAATTGAGAATTACCCATTTGAAACTTGGGTTTCAAGCATACACATTTTATTGACATTAGCAAAATCGTAGCATATAATCAATGCAAATCATGTTGGATATTTTAGGTTAGGACGCTTTTGTTAGAAAGAAGGATACGTGGTTGCCAATCGCATCCTACATGTCGTGTTAACAATCCTTGCATGGATAGTCTTGCCGCTTGAGATAGTAACAACCTTTGTGCTCGGAATACTTGTGTCGATTACTTTTGGTATTCTTCTGCTTCCCATTAGTCTTGTGTGGACGTTGCTTTTTTTTGGACCTCTTTTGGGACTTTCCTGGTTTTGCCAAAAGGTGCCCTCATTCCGCAACTTAGTCGGTATCCTTTTTCTGCCGTGGGCTGTGCTGGGTAGTATCTTCGTGTGTTTAATGCCATCAATGGGTGAGTTGGAGAACCGAACTGTAAAGCTGATGCTCTGCAACTCGTGGCCTTTTAGCTGGGAATTCTGGTGTTTTTCATCGGGTCGACTTGATTTCACTTCCTCTAACTCTCCGGAAGCAATAGCATTAAACGAAGTAATTGCTCGAATCTCGCGAAGGGATGCTCTTATGCAGCGAGTTGTCATGCGAATAATCAATCGGGAAGAACTAGATCCCAATTTTTGATTTTTGGTGGTTTTAGATTAAACAACGGAACAATTACGTATTACAGGGGTGGATTTAATTTTGTATTTGTTCAAATCCTCGTTCAATAAAAAACTTCTAAATGGTTCGTATTTAAAAATTTCAAAATTCATCGGCGCGTATTCCTCATCGCCGGACTGCAAAACAAATTTATCGTGAGCATAAGCCGCTAAAATCCGGTGCTCTGGACAATCGGAAGCGTAAAAATTATATACTTTGCCATTCCTATCAGTAAATTGCGTTTTACAATATGTTCCGCCATTTTTTCTTTTGCAAATGCAAACGCCTACAAAACCAGAACTATTCCTGGTTTTCCTGTTTAGGCCGTTTTGCCTGTGATTGGCAATTCGCAGGTTCTCTCTGCGATTATCGAGCCTGTCGCCGTTAATGTGGTCAACAACCATTCCCAGAGGCGGTTTCATAATGAAACGCGAAAGCGATACGAACTTTGGCGGATTTGGGCCGATGAGAACAGCAGGATAGTTTTTGCCGGAAAAGCGCAGGCCGATTATATCGCCTACATATTTTTTGTAAGGGCGAGTGAGACGAACGTTAAAGATTTGATAATAAATATCAGGGTCAACTTTAACGGTCCTGCCTCTAATCGTGAAAGTCAGAAAATCGGTTGCGCATTGTGAAGACATAGAAATACTAACGCGAGAAAAGATTGAGGATATAAAAAGGCTGGTTCCTCTAAGTTGGCAGTTCGCCAGTTATCGTTTGCAGTGTTTTCAAGACTGTAAACCGTTCAATATAAGCATTTTATGCGAATAAACGCCTAAAAGTTCACTAATTATAAAATAACAAGGGTATTTTACCATATATTTAACTAAAAATCAAATAAAAAATTGTAAAAATTCAATTTTTTTAATGGGACGAACCGCCGCACCTATCCTTTTAAAATGAGAATTGGAAATAGATGGAATATTAGATAGGTACGGGACAGGCAGGTGAGACGGCGGTTTTGAGCTTGTCAGACGGCAATATTTTAATAAAATTAATGGGTGATTTTTGAAATGAAAGGAGAAGTAACTATGAAACCATCTGTAATTGTCGTAACTATATTTCTGGTACTTGTTTCAATAGCACATTTGTTAAGACTGATTTTTCAAGCGAAGGTAATGTTAAATAGTGCCCAGATACCAATGTGGATGAGCGTCACAGCGTGCATAG
>JBGOWI010000045.1:0-18280 GCA_041478555.1 Phycisphaerae bacterium | reverse complement strand
CAAGGGGATAGCTTCGGCCAGAACCTTGCGAAAATTGCCAGAGACATCAAAAAGCTGCCAGGATTTTATGCCGCCTGCGAGAATGAAAATATTTGTAAAAACGGCCAAAGAGTTTGGGTTTCCTGGGCAAACAAGGCGATTCGCGATGAAGATGGGAATGGTGCGGAAATCCTTTGCGTCGGCCACGATATCACTGAACGCAAACAGATGGAGAATGAGTTGAGACTATTAGCTACGGTGGTGCTCAACTCGAACGATGCTATTACAGTTCAGGATTTGCAAGGCAATATCATCTCCTGGAACCTCGGTGCAGAGCGTATATATGGATACAGCAAAGCCGAAGCGATGAAGATGAATATCAGCAGAATAATCCCCGGCCATAAGCGAGATGAAATGATGACACTGGCTGAAAGAGCGCTAAAAGGGGAAAACATCAAATTATTTGAAACACAGCACATTGCAAAAAATAACCGGATATTGGATATCTCGCTTACCGCGACATTGTTGAAAGATGAAAATGGAAAACCATTTGCCCTTACAACAACCGAAAGAGATATTACTGAACGCAGACGCCTGGAAAAAGAAATCCTGGATCTAACAGAAAGGGAACGAGAACTGATAGGCCAGGAAATTCACGATAGCATGGGCCAGGTACTTACCGGCATTGCTATTAAGTGCAAAGGATTATCGCTAAAGCTTAAGGGCAAATCATCAGAAGAAATGAAAGACGCCTTAGTAATATCAAAACTTGCCAACAAGGCGATAGCTCAGGCACGAGACATTGCCAAAATGCTTTATCCTGTTGATATTCAAACAGGTGGTTTGGTATCGGCCTTAAAAACGCAGGCATCCGATGTAGAAAAGACCATGGGAGTTACTTGTCGATTCCGGTGTGCAAAATCTGTCTCGGTTAAAAATCTTATTGAGGCAAAGCAAATTTATCGTATTGTTCAGGAAGCGATTACCAATGCGGTCAAACACGGCAAAGCAAATAATATCAACATAAATCTTCGCTTGACTAACAAAGGAACTGTTCTGTCAATTGAAAATGACGGCTTGGATTTTCCGAAGTTATCTCCAAATAGAAAAGGCTTTGGATTGAAAATTATGGAATACCGTACCGACCTGATAGGAGGCTCTCTTGATATTCGTAAAGGCGACAAAGGCGGAACAATTGTGACAGTACGTTTCCGAACAGGAGGATAGGGAACTTAATAACTCAAACTGACCGAAAAATTTGTCCTTTTTAACATAAGTCTTTATAAAGTAAAAAGTTGTTTAAAAAAGTTTTTTATATAAACATAGTCTCGGCCTTACTTGTCCTCCGTAGTTTTAACGAAGGAGAAAGGCCGAATCCTCAATTTTTATTTTTAATCTTTGATTTTTGATATGGTTATATGGCATTAAAGAAAAAACAAGATAAAACTAATGAAAAGAAAACACAGGTTCTTATAGTTGATGACCATCCTGTAACAAGGGATGGCCTTGCCACTATTATCAATCACGAGCGAGACCTGAATGTATGCGGCCAGGCCGACGATGCTTATATAGCTCTAAAAGCCGTTGATGAATTGAAACCTGATATCGTTGTTGTAGATATATCATTAAAGAGTTCGGATGGCATTGAACTGACGAAGAATATCAAGGCAAGATGCCCGGGATTGCCTGTCATTATTTTTTCAATTCATGATGAATCCATATATGCCGAGCGAGCCCTTTTAGCAGGTGCAAAAGCCTATCTGATGAAGGATGTGGTCTCTGAAAATATTATCAAGGCGATTCGTACGGTTTTAAACGGCGAAATATATGTTAGCGACGCAATTTCAAAGAAGTTTCTCCACAAAATTGCGGGAGACAAGGCTGATACAGCCAAAACACCAATAGAGAGCCTCAGCGACCGTGAATTTGAAATTTTCCGTCTGATTGGCGAAGGTTTAAAGGCTTCCCAAATGGCCAAGCAGCTCCACCTGAGCATAAAAACCATCGAGACTTATCGCTCACGCATTAAGGAAAAACTAAATCTACCTAATGCCTCTGAACTCCTCCAGTATTCAATAAAATGGGCAAAGAGTCAGGACAGAGAGTGATTTTATCCTGGCTCGTAGTCCTTCAGATAACTACCCTTAACAGAACACTTCGGAAACCCATATTTTATTTGTTCAGACCGGTTTTACAGTAAGATCCCGTGTAAGCATTTTCACCGACAGCAAAAACAGGTGCGCCCCTGATTTACAGAAATTTGACTTATGTTATTATCGGATTCTATAAAGCGACAATTCAGGCAATTCTGCTTTTCTGTAGGTTATTAGAAAAGTTGTAGGCGAATATATTGTGAGCAAAAAGAAAAACAACACGAATCTTGCGACAGGAAAAACCAGAATTCTGGTTGTCGATGACCATCCAATCATACGTGACGGGGTGGCAGATCTTATTAATCTTGAAGCGGACCTTGTGGTTACTGCCAGGGCTGGCAACCTTGCAGAAGCCATAAAAGCTGTAAAAAAACAGCGAATTGATTTGGCGATTGTAGATATGTTGCTTAAAGACGAGACAGGTGTTCAGGTTACCAAAAAGATAAAAGCGATATGTCCAAATATTATCGTGCTGATATTTTCTATGAGTGATGAACTGAGACACATCAAACAGGCTTTTGAGGCAGGGGCCAGAGGATATATTAACAAGGATGAGGTGTCTGAAAAAATTATAGATGCGATAAGACAAGTACTTAAAGGTAAGGTCTATCTAAGCAAGAGGTTAGCTGAAAAGCTCCCTAAGCGTGAACTTAGAGCCCATGCTGTCTAAAAATTCATATCTGTCCATGGAATCTAATAGGGGACTTTTACAGTCCTGTTCGGTATGCGAACACAAAAAAGGCCGGGACTTGTCCGCCTGTGGCGGATTAACGGCCTTTTAAATTCAAGAACGGAAGGGGGGTCTTACTTTATCTCATCGTCAATCCAGCCCACAAGCTCTTTAAGGTCTTTCAGCGTGATATCGCCCATATGTGCGATTCTGAAGGTCTGGTCTTTGAGTTTGCCATAGCCGTTGCCGAACGCGGTGTTATGTTTTGCCTGAACAGCCTTTATAACATCGCCGACGATGATGTCACGGGTGTTCTTAATTGTGGTCAGTGTGTTTGACGCATATTTTTCCTCGCAGAACAGCTCGAACTTCTGTTTTGCCCAGCTTCTGACAAAATCGCCCATCTGTTTATGTCTCTTCCAGACATTTTCCATACCTTCCTTAACTAATCTGTGGCACTGATAATTCAATGCCATAATGTGCGGAATGGCAGGGGTGGTCGGCGTCTGGTCTTTTTCGTTGCTCTTTGCAAACTCCTGAAAATCAAAGTAGTATCCGCGGCCGGTAACTTTTTTGCTTTTCTCCATCGCGCGTTTGCTCACAGCAAAGACTGCAAGTCCCGGCGGAATTGCAAAGGCTTTCTGCACCGATGCAAACGCAACATCCCAGCCTAACTGGTCAAAATGCATAGGCAACCCGACCATTGCGCTTACCGCATCGACAAACACCAGCACATCGGGATATTTGGTTTTCATCATATCCGCGATTTCATAAACAGGATTCATCAGCCCCGTGCTGGTCTCATTGTACATCAGCGTTATCGCAGCGTATCTTCCTTCGGCAAGTTTCCTGTCAATCATCTCCGGCGTCGTTGCCTTGCCCCAGTCGACCTTAAGTTCTTCGACCTTTCTGCCGCAGCTTCTGGCAACATCGGCCCATTTGTCGCTGAACGCACCGCACATCGTGGCAAGCAGCGTCTCGTTGTGGTCAACGCAGTTGCGGATACTTCCCTCCCAGATGCCTGATGCGCTCGATGTGCTGATAAAGACGTGCTGTTCAGTAAAGACAATCTTCTTGAGCATGTCCGTGGTCTCTCTGTGCAGTTGTGAATACTCCTTGCCTCTGTGGCCGAGAGTATATCTGCTTAACTGCTGCAGTACCTCAGGCAGGACATGAACAGGCCCGGGAATAAACAATCTCGGCGGATTTTTCCAGTCAACCATCTTCATTACTCCAAAAAAATTTGAGTTTTTAATTCCCTTCGTGTCTTCGTGCCTTCATGGCTACAATTTATTTATCGTCAGTCCCGAAAAAACCTTCGGGAAAAAGAACGTCGATTTCTGCGGCATCTTTTCATTTGCCGCCGCCACCTGCTTTACCTGCTCGGCACGTGTCAGATTCATAAAGAAGACAACCTGCTTTTGACCCCTTTCAACCGCTGCTATTGCCTCGTCAACGGCACTGCCGATATCCTTTATATACTCAATGTTTGTTTCACCCGCAAGCTGCCGTTCACCGATACCCAGAACTCTCTCCAGAATCAGCTTGTGCAGCACTGTAACATCGAGTCTTCGCGAAGCGATACTGAGCTGCGGTGCAATCTTATCCATCACCGCATAATCTTTCAGCTCAATCGCGTAAAAAGCCCCGTTGGCGGCATAAAGCCCGAAACAGCTTCGACCGGCATCAAATCCCAAACGCACCTTCTCGAACATTTTTTCCTTCGCACCGGCCTTGTTAAGCTCGGCCCAGATGCCAAATTTAGTACACTCAAAATCCTTCACCAGTTCGGCGAGAAGTTTTTTAAAATCAAAATCCGCAACACCGCCGACGAGCCTGTGCGTCGGCAGAATTACAAGACCCTTGTTTTGCATATTGATAAAGGTCATCATTTGCCATTGCGCCGCCGGATTGTCCGTCTGGCGCCGATAGTTAAGCGCCGTCTCATATCGATGATGCCCGTCTGCAATCAGTGTTTCCTTATCATTCACCGTCTGCGCTATCGCTGAAATATCCCTTACATCATCTATTATGAACATTCGATGTCTTACCTTATCTTCGTCGATAAAATCAATCACAGGCTTCTTCCCAGCAGCTGTTTTTTCAATAACTTTATCCGCTGCTTTCCGCACATCATCATAGAGCATGAAAATCTGGCCGAACTGCGCCGCCGTTGCCTGCATTAGTTTCAGCCGGTCCGCCTTGGGGCCGTCGAGCGTCTCTTCGTGAGGCCGAACGCCTGAGCCGTACTCGACCAGCTTCCCAAGAGCGATAAATCCGCTGCGGCTGTGCCTTTTTCCTGCAATCTCAAAATCCTGAACATAGGCGTAAATCGCCTCTTTGCCGTCCCGTTTCAAAACACCTTTTTTTATCCATTCATTCAGATAATCAGCCGCCCGTGTGTATTGATTTTTCGTTTCGTCATCGCCTGCCTCTGTTCTTCCCCTGATAATTCTGACAATGTTATATGGACTCTGCTGATAGAGTCTGGCCTGTTGTTCGCTGCTTATAATGTCATAAGGCGGCGCGATGCACCTGCCGGCATCGCCGACAACATCAGGATTATAACGATACGCCTTGAAAGCCGTTATTTCCACTTATTCTCTTGCCCCTAAAAGTCAATTCACAAGTGATACACAAAACCGGGACGAAGAGCTTACCAGAACCGGCAGGATTTTTCAAAACAAATTTAAAAGCCTCTCCCGGCCGCCCCTTGTGGAACGAAAATAACCATAAAGGCAAATTTGTTTTGGCATTTTTGGTTAATTAATATATTATTGGCACAACAATTAAGATTTATGTGAAAAGAGAACAGTATGTACTGTCCGAAATGCGGAAGTCAAAATTCTGAAGGGGCGAAAGTGTGTCGGTCCTGTAGTAAGCCTTTGCCTGTCCTGTCGGACATATCACAAGCCGGTATTAAAACGAGTGCTTTGGCAATATGGTCATTTGTGCTTGCGCTGATAGGTTTATTTACCCTGATGATTACGGCTCTGCCTGCCCTGATTTGCGGCATTATCAGTCTGGTTAAAATCAGCAACAGCAAAGGGCAGCTGAAAGGCACAGGTCTTGCTGTTACTGGGATAGCATTGTCTTCCATCGGTGCGATTATTTTGCCCCTGTTGATAATGATGCTGGCAATATTGATGCCCGCTCTGGCCAAGGTAAGAGTGCTTGCTCAAACTACAATGTGTGCAACAAACCTTTCCGGCCTTGGCAAAGCTATAGTTGTTTATACCGAAGACTATAATGGTACGTACCCCCCGGCGGACAGTTGGTGTGATGAGCTTATCAAAAATTGTGACGTAAGTCCGGAACAGTTCCGTTGCCCCGGCAGTGACGCGACAGAAGGCAATGCCAGTTATGCTTTTAACATTAATCTCTCCGGCAAAAAGACATCAGAAATTCCGCCTGATGTAGTTTTGCTTTTCGAGACAACTCCCGCGGTCAACCCTGCCGGCGGGCCCGAAATCCTAAGCACAGACAATCATCAGCGCGACGGGTGTAATGTCTTGTTTGCCGACGGCCATGTAAAATTTATAAAATCTGAGGAACTCGATGACCTCCGCTGGACCTCAGAATGACTTAATCTGTCTGCCGCGGGAAATTTCTGGATTGACAAATCCGGCCTGAAGTGGAAAATTATACAAAAAAGCAAAGACATAATAAAACCGGAGGTAAAAAATGAGAAAAGTACTTACAATTCTATTTCTGAACTGTCTCATTCTTTCTATGGCGGCAGCAGGGGACACCGGCAATGATGGTAACGCCCCGCAGGAGCCGGCTCAATCTCCGTCTGTAACAGCTCCGGTGCCCGACTCAAACGAGCCTAATATGCTTCACCAGCAGCAAATAAATCATCAGGCAGCGGAAATGAAAAACCGCCGGCACGGAAAAATGGCTCAGGCCGTTTCAGAACACCGACTCGCCAAAGGCAGGAATCATGCCCGCCAGTTCCAGGCATTCGAGACTCAGCTTGCCGAAGAATACCTCAAACATAATAAGCGAATCGCCACCTTAAACCGTATCCGTCAGCTTGCAGAAGAAGAGAATCTTTCCAAAACGGTCGAAAGGGCTGATTCGCTTATAAAAATGGAAAATGACAGACACATGAAAAAAGTAACCCGCCTTCACCGCGAATCCACCTCGGCTGTTGAAAAATCCGAAAAAGGCCGGAAAACCAAGGTCTCTGACGTCGGCACTGCTGAAACGAATGAACCGAACGAATAAACAAACAACTTTTATTTAAGGGAAATACAAAATGTTGCAAAAAATTCTGACAATCACAATCGCTGCTGTTTTAATCTGCACCTTTGGCTGTAAGAAAACAGAGAAAAAACCTGCTGCTCCTTCAAAGACGGCAACTGCTGTTCAAAAGCAGGCTGAAAAGGAAGTAACAAAGGAAAACATGAACCAGCAGCTCGAAAAAGTTGAGAAAGAAATTAAAAAAGACGCTGCTGAACAATAGAACAGCGTATCAAATAGTCGGATAAAGTCGGAAACGTTCCCGATGTCAGCGACTTTAGAAATACCGAACCAAACATATAAACAGACACTTTTTATTTAAGGAGAACACAAGATGTTGCGAAAAATTCTGACAATCGCGTTTGTTGCCGTTTTACTCTTCTCACTCGGCTGCAAAAAGACGCAAAAAGCTGCTCCAAAAGCCCGCGTGGCTCCGGAAGTAAACGCAACTGAGTAGGTACAACCTGGCATCAATGCTCAATAACTCCCAATAGCGAAAGAAAGGGCAGGCGGCAAACCTGCCCTTTCATCCGGCCCTTGGCCGGAGTTTTACTTGCTGCCGATGACTATTTCCCTGCCGGATTATTCGATAATTATTCCTGCCTTTAACGAGGCGGCGTATTTAGGCAATACTCTTGCATCTGTGAAAAATGCACAAAGCTCTTTTGCGCTCCGGACAGGCGAGATTATAGTAGTTGACAACAACTCAACCGACCAGACTCCACAGATAGCCAAATCTTTCGGTGTAACTGTGGTCTTTGAGCCGGTAAACCAGATTTCACGCGCCAGAAACCGCGGCGCACAGGCCGCAAAAGGTAAATACCTGATTTTCCTCGATGCCGACACGGCTCTTTCAGAGCAGCTTCTAAAAAAAACCCTCGAGCTTCTCGACTCCGGCAAAATCGCAGGCGGAGGAACAGTGCTTGATAGCTCCGGCACAAAACTTTTAAGGGTCAAATTCCTGCTTCGGCTCTGGAATTTTATCTCACGCTTCCGAAAACTGGCCGCAGGCTTGTATCTATTTTGTCTCAGACAGGCCTGGGAGACAATCGGCGGATTTGACGAAAGTGTTTATGTCGCAGAGGAACTGATTTTCTCCAAACAGCTTAAAAAATGGGCAAAAAAACACAAAATGAAATTCCGCATACTCGATATTCCTGTCAGGACTTCCCTCAGAAAATTCCACTCCTTTCCCTACAGAACAATCGTTTCGAGTCTTGCCTTTGGATTGCTTGTAAAAAAGGACAAGAGCAAATGCCGCCTGTGGTACGAACGAAACGCCGCCCAAAAGCCAAACCAACCTGTCCGTCGTAGCTTTAGCAAAGATGGATAATTGTTTGTCCGCATCTCTCATAAATTGCGCATTTACCTGTTGTAATGCGGAGAAGGTTCCGGTATTTTACTGGATCGCAGGGCTTCACTATGAATAAGAAAAGAGGATTTACGTTAGTAGAGCTTTTGGTTGTAATAGCCATTATCGCAATGCTGATGGGAATAATGCTCCCTATTCTTGGAAGGTCAAGGCGGCAGGCACAAGCGGTTATCTGTCAGTCCAACCTCAGACAATGGAGCTATATCCTTGAGATATATACCAACGGCAACAACGGCCATTTCTTCGGAGGTTTCGGAGAAGGTTGGTGGAATGATTGGATTGAGATATTGCGTCCTACATACGTTAAGCGGGGAGGAGTAACCTGCTGTCCGACGGCAACCCAACCTGTAGACGAGGGAGGGCGTGGAATCTTCGCGGCATGGAAGGACCCCGAAGGTGATTATGGCAGCTACGGTTTAAATGCCTGGATTTGCGATATTGCGGAGGGAGCTTTTTCCCCTTCTGAAAAGGAACGTTACTGGCGGATTATCAATATTGAAAGCGGGAGGGAAAATATACCGATATTTCTGGATTCCCTCACCATCGCGGCCTGCCCGGACAATACCTCTGTCCCGCCAAACTATAGCGGTGAGTGCCCCCCCGACCTTGACCCTGAGAAGGCTCCGCTGACAGAACAGATGAAACCGTTCTGCATTGGTCGACATGGCCGCGCAATGACAAATTGCCTGTTTATGGATTGGTCTGTTAGGCCTGTAGGACTTAAAGAGTTGTGGAAGTTAAAATGGCACAGAAAATTCGACACAAACGCCGCTTCGCCTGTTTGGCCGGAGTGGATGAAAGGACTTAAAGACTACTAAAAATTCATTGTGCTTCTCACTTGTCCCGTAGGCTATTCCGCTGTTAAAGAAGTCCCTGTTTAAACGGACGTACATTTCTGTTATAATCCCGCCTTGTTTTAATATCAGAAATAGTTTCTTGGTTTGAAATAAAAATGTCTCTGCCTGTTGTTGCAATAATCGGTCGCCCAAACGTGGGCAAAAGTTCGCTTTTTAACGCCCTCGCAGGCCGGATGATAAGCATTGTCGAGCCGACCGCAGGCGTAACCAGAGACCGTGTAAGTGCTATTGTCGAATACAACGACCGTTATTTTGAGCTCGTCGACACCGGCGGTTACGGCATTGTCGATTCCGACCAGCTCAAAGAGCACATTGAAAACCAGATTCATCAGGCCATCAGCTCTGCAGACCTCGTAATTTTCATAGTTGACATACGTGATGGCCTGATGCCGCTTGACAAGCAGATTGCCCAGCTTCTGCGCAAGAACGATATCAGCGTTATTCTCGTTGCAAACAAGGCTGACGAGGCCAAAATGTTTCCCGCAGCAGCGGAATTCAGCAAACTGGGCTTTGGAAATGCCCTCTGCGTTTCTGTGACAAACAATCTCAATAAACAAATCCTTGTTGAGAAAATAACCGAGCTGCTCAAGGACCATGCGAGCGAAAAACCGCAGGATGTCGAAATGAAACTTGCAATCGTCGGCAAACGCAACGCCGGCAAAAGCACTTTCACCAACTCCATCGTCGGCGCCGACCGCGTCATTGTAAGCGAAATCCCCGGCACAACCCGCGACTCGATTGATGTCCGGTTTGAAAAAGACGGCAAAACCTTCATCGTCATCGACACTGCAGGAATAAGAAAAAAAAGCAGTATCAAGGACAGCATAGACTTTTACAGCTTCACAAGGGTAATGAGCTCCGTCCGCAGAGCGGATGTCATTCTCCTTTTAATCGACGCAACCGAGCCCGTCTCGCAGGTCGACAAAAAACTCACTGCCTTTATCGCTGATGAATACAAGGCCTGTATTCTTGTCATAAACAAATGGGACCTCGCAAAGGGTAAGGCCTCAAGCGACGATTACGCTGACTATCTCACTAAGACTCTGCCGCAGTTAAGTTATGCCCCGATTGCCTTTACAACCGCCACCGAGAGTAAAAACATTCAGTCCGTGCTCGACCTTGCCCGCGAGCTTTACAAGCAGGCGACAACAAAGATTTCCACGTCAAAATTGAATAAGGCAATTGAGCAGATAAGTTCGCAGCGTCCCGGCGGAAAAAGCAAAACTTCCGGCTTCCCGAAGATATATTACGCGACACAGGTTGCGACAAAGCCGGTTACCATACTTTTATTTGTCAACAAGACGGAGTTTTTCGGTGAAAATTACAAAAGATTTCTCATCGGCAGACTCCGCGATTGCTTAGGCTTTGCCGAAGTCCCGATAAGACTTCTCATTCGCCCCAGAAGAAAAAACTAAAAAAACCGGCTAGCTCACCGATGCTACTTTTCTCCCGCCGTTTCGGAGTTTACCCTCGCGAATAGCCCGCCCTCAAGGTGTACTTCCGCGGATTCTCAAACCGAAGGGTTTTTACATCCCTATCCGGCATAGTTTAAAGCTGACATGAATAGTTAAACAATAATGTATTAGTTATTGAGTTTTGAGTTGATAAAATTCAAAATCTCTGAGTAATGAATTGCAAAGCCCAAGCCTTCTACGTCAGTTTTAACAAGTTTTTGTGAATTCATCCCTACCACACAATCTCCGCAAAATAGGGGTCCCCCTGAATTTCCAGGATTAATTGCTGCATCTGTCTGAATGACCCAAACTTCATCGGCGTTGGGGGCAAAAAAGCTAGGAGATTTTCTGATTGCACTAATAATCCCACGTGTAAGACTAAATTCTAATCCCGTTGGGTGTCCAATGGCATCTACCGCAGCACCAGGATTTATTTTGGCTTGAGCTTCCTCATCACAGAATTTTACAGGAGTTCCTTGAACTTGAGTTTTAATCAGCGCCAAATCAAGCCGTATATCCGTAAATATCACTACTCCAAGAGTTGTTCCTTTATTATAGGTTTTTATCTCTATATTCTCAGCACCTTCAACTACGTGATAATTTGTTAATACTACGTCAGGTCTTACGAAAAAACCCGCACCAAGTATACCCGCAGGATTTAAAACGACCACAACGCTCTCATATCGACTGTCAAATGACGAAGGAATCCCAGCTTTGTATTTCTGGGTTATTAAACTTTCGTTATTAAGCATTTCCTTTGTAATTGTATTAAGCACAATTCCTTTTTTAACACTGTGAGAATTAGCATCATTATATTTTATTATATTTGACATTGTTAAAATTATGGACTCTTTCGACCATTTATCAATATCCTCCTCCGTATTTGTTCTCATTAAAACCTCTCTTTGATTGATGTCGGTTCCCAGTAATCCATATGGCATTGTGAAATTATCATTTTTATTGAACATTATATCTTCACTAAAATAACTGTCTGAATCATAGTCCAGCATATAGTATTTAGCCTTAAGCGTTTTATTAGCGGCTATTTTTACTTGTGTAAACTCATAATTCTCGTAAACAGGTTTTTCGATATAAGCTGGTGTCTGTTGTAATTGCTGCATTGCTTTATTAAGCTGCCCACGAGCAGATCCAACGGCAAAACCGTTAGAAAAAGACTGGAATCCCGCAGCCCCAGTAGAATCATATCGGGCGTTCGCAGTACTTAGATTATATTGATATTGTGCTTGACGAAGTTGCTCTTGCAACTGATTGACTCTAATCATTGCCAATGCATAATCGGGATTCGGCACAGTATCTTTGCGAGATAAGTATTGTGAGGATATTGTCTCTTTATTCGTTGCTTCCCGATTGACTCTGCCTTCTAAAATTTGAAGTATTATTAAATAATCAAAACTCTTTGCAATATTCTCAATTTGAACATTATTGGAGTCAATCTCTATAAATTCAAACGGTAGGTCTTTTTCTATTTTTATCGGAAACTCGATAAGTCCATTTTTGCGCAGTTGTTGTCCTTCCAGTCTTAAAAAACCTACTTTCATGGCCGGAACTTCAGACGGCGCATATCCATTTCCTTTAGCTTCTTGGATAGATTGCATAATAGTTGGGAAATCTGGCCGTTTGCTACCAACCTTTTCTCTCAAAAGTGAAGCCAAATAAAGATTGCTTAACTTAACAAAATTGTCGGCATCAAGTGACATCTCCAATTTATACAACCCAACAAATTTGTTAAACTTATCGGTTCCAAGAGGTCCCAGCAAAGAATAAATTTCATTAAAGTTTTCTTTTACAAAAATTCGCAGGTTTATAGAAATGGGATATACATCAAAAAAAGATTTATCTCTAAAATGATCATAGGAAAAGAAGGCATTTTTAGCTCCTTGTTCTATTTCGACTAATTTTTCATTTACAAGAGATCGTAGCTCGTCGCGAGTGGGTAAGGTAAACCTTTTCTCAGTGAGAATATAATAACTGTCGTATTCTTTTAGTATCGTTAAAGTTTCTGCCAGTTGTTTTTTAATGTCGGTCCATCGTGATTCAGGTTCTGGCCAAGAAATTTTTTCTATTTTATCAATCGAAGAATCTAAAAGAGGCTTATAATCCTTATTAAGATTTTCTGCGATCAAAATAACATGTTCGTCTGTTTTATCCCTATGCTTATGGAAGTATTCTTTTTGATCATCATATACTTTGGCAGCTTCTTTGAATTTACCTTTTTCCACAAGAGATGTTAGTTTATATTCCGGTGAACAACCTTGAATGATTAACAATATCAAGATAATTACAAATAATCTTGTTATTTTTTGAAGTACTCCACACGCCTCTTTCATTCTCATCCACCTTTCTTGGTATTAGACATTATCTGGCTTGGGAGTCAATTCTCCGTCTGTAAATTAACCATAAATATTCTCCTGTTCCATTACATTTTATTCTCCAAATTTAGTCTATGAATTATATACCTTCGCCGCCTTCTTTACAAGTCAAAAAATCCGATCCGCCTCCGGCGAAATGGTAACGTCTGCAAAAATTCTATCTCCTTTATTTTCTGCCAAATTGGCCTCTTTGTCAAATCTTCTTTCCCCCTAAAAAAATCCGTGAAACTTGTCCTCGCATAAGTGGGGATAGGTGCGGGGTTCGCGATTGCCATATAACGTCTCGGCCAACGGCCGGAGGCCTCCTCAAATCTTAAATCTTCATTCTTCAACCTTAACTCCCTGCTGTAAAAAATCCTCGGCTACTATACTCGTATGCAGTATAGTGAGAAAACAAGGCTGTTGACGTATTTGCTTTAAGGCCAAAATGCGTAGCAGGTGAAAATTCAATTACAGACCCGGTTGAAATTTATTTCAGAGAGGGTCTGTTTGAATTTTACAGTGCATTTATGCACGCCTTAAAGCAAAATGACCGTGTAAGTCAGTGCAAATCCGTGTCTAAAAACTCTCTGTGTCCCTTCGTGCCTCTGTGGTGAAAAAAAATCGTGGTTAATTCTTCGTGTTTCTTCGTGTCGGAGCCTGCCCCTGCGAAGGCAGGGGTGGTTAATTAAAAATCATTTGAATCAGCGAAATCTGCGTTTAAATTTTCGTCTCTTCGTGCCTTTGTGGCTATGAAGCTGTTTACTCTACGCTCGGCGCCGCAGGCTGATTGCTGTCCACTGGCACAAGCCTGAATTTCGCCTCAACAGGGTCGCCCTTTAGGCGAATTTTATCCTCGCGAACATATTTCACAGGAAAATTATAAATTATCTGTCGGCTCACCTCCGGCTTGCCCACGTCGTCGTCTTGAATTTCGAGCAGCACTTCGAAGCCCTTTTCCTCGTATGCAGCTTTGGCTTCTTCGGTAGCAATGATGGGAATGCTTCCGATTTCAGGCCGTTTGATAAATTCCACCTTGTATCCACCGGCAAGATTCGCACTGAAGATAAAGCCGAGCGTGCCGTTGATTGTGTATTGTTTCATATCTTCCTGAGTTGCCGGCAGTTCAACCTTTACGGTCATATCAGCGTATCTTGCTTCACCGCTGGCAAGTTCAATATATGGTTTCTTGTCGATAGCTCCGCCTCGCGCCTGTTTCTTTTCGGCCAAGCCCGCCATCTTTACCCTTGCCTCCGTCAACTGCTCGGGCACGAGCATAGTAACAATATCAGGGGTAGTACGGGCGCCGGCTATTTCGGTATCTGTCTCATCCACACATTTTATAGGCAGCGTCTTTTCCTTTAGCACCACCACCTTTATACGCTGCAGTTTATCCGGCCTGGCGGCTTTTACGGCCAATCCATATTCATGAATCTTTTTGCTCTCAGCGAGAAACTTTCGCAAATCCTGCAGAGTATATTCGCCTTCGGTGCTCATGTTCTGTTGTTCCGCATCGAAAACAGCCTCGAGTTTTTCCTTGCCGCTTTCAATTTTTCTTGAAAGTTCGCGTACTTTTGCTACTGGCCCTCTTAAATCCGCTCTTATCTGTATTTCCGGCTTGCCTTCCAGTGTAACCCACAATCGGGGATTTGCTTTGCTTGCGGTTATCGTTATTGTCTGGTTGTTAAGTCCTTCATCGAGGCTCAAATCTGCCCAGACCCATATCAGGCAGGTTATAAAAATCACAAGTATTGCTTTTTTAAGTTTTGCGAACATGACCTTACGTTTCCCGGCTCATGGAACCAGATGCTTTTTTGTTTCCCGTGCTTCGCCGCAGCTTGGCCAACAGCGGCCGGGCGTCAATGATTATGCTTGTCAGTCTCTTGCGCAGTTCTTCTTCAGTTATATGCCTCTCGAGTCGGCCGTCTTCTGCTATGCTTATAATTCCTGTCTCTTCGCTGACCACTATGGCAACCGCATCGCTGCCGGTTGTTATGCCTATGGCCGCTCTGTGTCTTGAGCCGAGCGACCCTCCCGCAAGACCAACCTCTGCGAGTGGAAGCTGCACTCGTGCCGCAGCAATCCTGTCGCCGTGTATTATTACCGCAAGGTCATGCAGGGCGGTGCCAGGCTGGAATATCGTCCTGAGCAGCGTTGCCTTGACCTTGGCGTCAAGGTTTACCCCCGTCTCGATAAACTCACCTAATGCAACCTGCCTTTCAAGAACAATAATCGCTCCAACTTTCTTTTCGGAAAGATTGGTAACCGCATTTATAATCTCCTCGACAATCTGCAAAAGCTGCCGATGTGCCGAACCGCCGAAGCTGCCGGCCTGGCCTATCTTAATAAGCATCCTTCTTATTTCCGGCTGAAATGCAGCCACAGCGAGAATCAATACAAGGACGAGAAAACTGTTATAGAGATACTGAAGCCTTACAAAATCAAACCGCACAATCACCAGCTTAAGAATCATCGAACCGGCAAGAAGTAGAATTATAATTCCTCTGAAAAGTCTTTCGCCCCTTGTTCCTTCGAGAAAATCGACCGCCCAGTAAACCACAAATCCTATCAGCAGAAGTTCGATTGCGACGATTAGCGGATTGTATGTTGCCAGACGACTGAAATATTCAACAATTGCATCCAATTACGTTCAGCCTAAAATCCCTTTTAATCTCCATCGGCACCGGCCTTCCCTGTGCCGTTTACCTTACGTGGTATTCCGTCAGTCTGCTTTGTCGGTCCCACTGAAGGATTGCATCGACATCATCGATGAGCATCGAACCATTCAGCCTCAACTGCCTCGCGTGGTCGTCGGACCTTTCTGCAGCGGTCTCGCCGAGGCCGTGACAGCCAATTGCCGATATGGCAAATATCAACAAGACACCCGCAAGTAAAATACTGCACAAAAATCTTCTTATCATATTCCTTCCCCGCTAAATTATACTAACTACAGTAGTCACAAAGCTTAACAGCAACAAGCCGTTTTGTATATACTTATTTTAACAAATTATAACCTAAATGTCAATTTAGGCAAACCTTTAAAGAAAAAATTTTATTTACCGCTCGTTTTTGGAGTCCTGCCGGCAGTTTTTAGAAAGGCAGGGGCGTTTTTACCGGACGGTTTGTTTTTCTCTATCAGCTATCTTGAATTTTTCTCCAAATCTGTTAACCTCTCCTTTCATCATGAAATTTCCTGAAAAAACAACGGTTCGGTCACATACGATAACCATCATTCCAAGATACTGCGAAACCGACCAGGCAGGCGTCGTCCATCACAGCATTTTCCCAATTTATTTCGAGCTGGGCAGAACTGAACTCTTGCGCGCTAACGGCCTGGCCTACAAAGAACTCGAACGCGAAGGCTTCTATATGGTCGTCGCAGAACTGCACGTCAAATACCGCAGACCTGCATACTATGATGAAAAACTCGAGCTTACAACCGAATGCACAAAGGTTACCGCTGCAAAAATCGAACATACCTATAAACTAATCCGCCCCGAGACGGGGCTGCTGCTTGCCGAAGGCTCGAGCATCCTCGCCTGCGTCGACGAAAACGGCAAACCGAAACGCGTGCCGGAGTTTATGTACCCGGGGGAATAGCCACTCTTTCGGCTTTGCTCAAGACAGGTAAGGCCCTAAGGCACGAAGACAGAGGGGAAAAATCCGAAATCCGAATATCGAAATCCGAAACAAATCCGAATAACCAAAATTCAAATGTTCAAAAACGAATAACTTTGCGGTCAAAACAAAGGCCGTGCTCAAAGCCACCCATTCGACTCCTTCGGCAAGGCTCAGGACAGGTCCGCTCAGGGCAGGGTTTTTGCGCCAGCCGTTTTGCTTTGTCCATTCGCCGCGGTGCGACCGCGTCGCAACGGGCAGGCTTAAAAAGCCTTGCTGAAGCAAACAACGACGTCGCCGTCCGCTGAAGGCGGATAAATGCCGGCGACGGCTAAACAAAAATGTTAAGGTTGACCCCGCACCGGTTCAAGAATACATAGTTTGGTGCGGGATAAACCCCGCACCGGCTCAAGAATACATAGTTTGGTGCGGGATAAACCTCGCACCGATTCAAGAATACTTATTTTGGTGCGGGATTGACAAAGAGATAAGAATGGTAGAGAATGAACATGCGTAAGGCGGTTGCGGTTGCGATGCTCGTTACGGCCAACGTTTACCGGTTACGTTTTAACTAAGACGAATTGAAAAAGGACAGAGGAAATAAAAAATGGCAGAAAACAGGGGAAAATTAGCAGAGAGAAAATTCGTTAACAGGTAAAAATATGAAAAAGCTTTGGTCAATATCAACAACAGTCAGAAATCCTGAACGGTTGAGAAACTTTTTGAGGGTATTAAAAAAAATAGAAGGGGAGCTTTGGAATAACGAAACCCAATGTAAATATCAGATATTGCTCATTCAAGAGAGGGTCTACGGTTTTGGAAACCCCCAATTCTATAATGCAAGCAGACAATGTAAGGCATTAACAAGAGATCAGATCCGGCTAATAGAAAGTATGGAGCCGATAACTTATGGCCGGGCGAAAGAGATTTTTGAAACAAAAGAATATGTTGACCCTGCTCACAGAGGCAGAGAATCAATAAATCCACTGAAGAAAATAGGATTAGCTGCCGTAGCAAATAATAGAATTAAAATTACTTCCCTCGGCGAATATTTGTTACGCGAAGATTACGATTTGGGCGAAATGTTTTTCAGGAGTTTTATCAAGTGGCAATTGCCCAATCCCAGCAATGACGATTACAAAGAGGAGGATGGTTATAATATCAAACCTTTTGTTGCAACTTTGCATCTTATAAACAAAGTTAACAAAAATTGGAGAAAGTTGGGGGAAAATCCCGTAGGTATAAACAAAGAAGAATTTTGCCTGTTTGTTCCGACATTGATTAACTATCAACACATAGATAACCAAGCGAAAAAAATCGTTGATTTTAGGTTATCATGTGAGGGAAAGACTATACAAAAACAGAAGGAACTAAAAGATAGATACAGAGTTGAATTTGCTCAAGAATTTTTAGGTACAGACGAACGCAGTAAAGTTGACAAGCTGCTTAATAACATAGGAGATTATGGTGATAATACGATTAGATATTTTCGCCTTACAAGGTATTTGTTTATTCGTGGTGGAGGTTTTTATGTTGATTTAGAGCTTATCCGTAAATAAATAT
>JBGOWI010000079.1:0-6684 GCA_041478555.1 Phycisphaerae bacterium | reverse complement strand
CGCTTCTGCCGGTAAGGTGCTCAAAGGCATGGTTAAATTTGGTTATTTTAAAATCAGGGGTCCAAACAATTATCGGGGCATTGGCATAATTAATTAGATTTTCCAGATAATTTTGCGTCTCTCGCAAATCTTGCTCTGCCTGCTTGCGATCGGAAGATTGCAAAAGTATCCATTTGCCTTCTTTCCTTATGAACGCAAATTGATGATTATCGACTACTTCTATGACTTCTCCTGCCTGGCATTTATCCAGAGAATATGAACAGACGGCCAGCATACGATGTTTCCGGATAATGCTGTTCACGATAGCTTCATAACTGGCGAAGTTCTCCCAGTCTTTCTTTTCAAGCCAAAAGGTGTTGCCCGTAAGGCGAAGGCCATCAAAACCTCGCTCTATAGCCTGTTTTTCCTTTTCCACCCACCCCGCCAGTACTTTATCAGCCTCAAACTTGCCTGTTTTAGTATACCATTGGCTGTAGTCAAGTATCTCTATCTGTCCTTTTTTAATGTAATCATCCAAATTCTTTACTTTTGCTTTAAGCGCTGACTTTGCATCTTCAACATTGAGCGGCTCGGCAGTAACCCACATGCAAAATTCGTTATTCTCTAACCCTTCCTCAAAATACGGCACCAGAATTTCAATCAAATCTTCCTTGCTCTGGTAAAACTGACAGAAGTGCGTACCCCACGGGACATCCCCAACAATTTCAATTCCTGACTTCCTTAAATCAGTTTTCATATGCACCTCGCCCTTGCAGGGGCCTTATCTCTTCAATGAGTTCTTCTTTGGTTTTGTCTTTCTGCGTCATGGTTCTTTTTGGCCTTCCCCCTTAAATCCCTCGGCAGGACGAAAATAAACCTGCTTCCTTTTCCGACTTCGCTTTCCACCCAAATTCGGCCCTTATGTAACTCAACGATGTCTTTGGCGATGGATAAGCCAAGGCCTGTGCCTTCTACTTTCTCAGTGGTGACGATGCCCGCGGCCAGGATGATAAAAATCAGGATGAGTATATATGGCGCACGCCGCTCACTTCTGGCGATAGTTTCCATAATCAGAATCCTCTACTGTCTGCAGCAAGAAAATGTCGCCCCATTCTTCTAATTGGAGTGGTATATGTTCCTGCATTATACCCCCTTTTAAAAAGGTGTTATCTTACCCTGATTAATTTATCGGCCTTGATAAGTTGCGCATGATGTCAAATAAATTGAAAGTCTGCGGCATTTTTAGATATACCACCCCAAATACTATAACTGCTTTTTTCAACAGGCTTTACTCATCTGTCTCTCTCGAAGTGATGAACTTCTTATAAAAAATAATTGCTGTTTATCGGACGAAATAATCCCTTTGGCTTGTTATGTGTATAAGCTTTAGTTCGGATGCTTTTTTTGCGATTTTACGTTATTTTGTTCAGAAATTAGTCGGTTGGTCGTCCTTTGGCAGCTACTTATTAATCGCTTGTATACTCAGTTCCCAGACGGGAATTCCTTGTTTTTTTGATTGTTTAACGGCCAGTGGTATCCTAAAATATCCCTTCATTTTTCATTAATTTTAACTTTTACTGTTTTTTGATAAAATTCACAAACAAAGTTTGGAAAGAAAAAATGAAACACGATAAGTCAAATTGCCCTGGTACACCCCCACACCAAAGCATTGGTGTCGGGGGTAAAGAAAAATATCTGTCGGGAAAAAGGATTCTTCCAAAGCCGATTACTGAAGACACGAATATAGAAAAACTGATAGACAATATGGATGCCTATAACGGCGGAAGATTGAGAGCAGCTTGTCTCCTGCTGAAAGACAGATATTCCCAGGAGGATGTTACAGTGGGATTAAGCCTGGCAGGGGCATTAACACCGGCGGGATTAGGGCCTTCGACGATAATTCCCCTGATGAACCATGGTTTTGTCGATTGGATAACCGCAACCGGCGCAAATATGTATCACGATTTGCATTTCGCATTCAATCTGCCGATGTTCAGAGGCAGCCATAATGTTGACGATGCAGACTTGAGAGCAAAGGGCGTAACAAGAATCTACGACATCCTGTTCGATTATGAAGACGTCCTGATGGAGACCGACAGGAGATTAAGAGAGATACTTGTCAGACCCGAATTCCAGAAGGAAATGGGCACGCGCGAATTTTATCATCATCTCGGCAAAATCGTCAACGAACTCGAAGAGAAAAACAATCTCGGCCAGGTAAGCATTCTGGCAGCAGCGTATAGAAACGGCATTCCTGTTTTTACATCTTCGCCGGGAGATTCAACAATCGGAATGAATGTTGCCGGCCTTGAACTTCTGGCAGAAGCGACAGGTCTTAAGTCCTTGTTTAAACTGAAGATAAATCCAAGTATAGATGTCAATGATTCGACAGCCATAGTGCTGAATGCCAAGAGATATGAAAAAGGCAAAACAGCGGTTATTCTGATTGGCGGCGGCAGTCCGAAGAACTTTATGCTGCAGACCGAACCTCAGATACAGGAAGTGCTTATGATACCGGAAATGGGCCAGGATTATGATATCAATATAACTGACGCAAGACCTGATACAGGCGGACTTTCCGGCGCGCCGCCGAGTGAAGCGGCAAGCTGGGGGAAAATCGACCCGACAAAATTGGATGAAACCGTAACTGCATACCTCGATGTAACCGTAGCATTTCCGATAATGACGGCATATACCATACAAACCACTAAACCCAAGAGACTAAAGAGGTTATATGACAGAGGACAAGAACTGCACGAAAAACTTATAAAATCATACCTTGAAAATAATAAGGAAGTGGAGAAACTGAAAAGCCTTATAAAGAAGCTGTCATAAGTAAATCAAAAATCAAACATCAAAAAGCAAAATGACAGATTAAAAATCAAAATGATTTCTCAACGAGTCCGTCTTCGCTAAGGGCTTTGACACGATAAAAAAATAAGGAGTTATGATAAAAACGACTACGTAGATAAAAGACTTACAAACGTTTTTGTCGACCAAATGCGCAAGTTTTTTACACAAAGCGCGCAAGTTTTTTAAATTACGCTAAAAAGGCCCCCGAAATTTCAGGTTTTTGAGGATTTTTGGGGATTTTTATCAAAAATGACCCGGAAATTTCGAGTTTTTTCAAATTTCTGTCAATTTCTGCAACTCGTGCTTGCGCGTTTTGTGCTATGTAGCCACAGAGGATATAAAAAGTATATTTTAAGCCACAGAGCTCACAGAGAACACAGAGAACGTAGCCACTAAGGCACCAAGACACGGAGAAAATTGAAGATTGTAGATTGAACCCCGATGAGATAGCAACGGCCCCGATGGGATAGTTTCACATCCCACGGGGTAAACATCTCACGGGGCAAGGATTGAAAATTTGCGGAATCCGACTTCGCACATTCGTGCTACGACGGACAAGCTGCCTGCGGCGGGAATCTTTCGGTTGAGTTTGGAAAAAGAGGGGGTATAATTATTGCGAGGCATCGAGCCCCGATGAAGTAGCTAAAAGCACTTCACAGGGTAAAGAATAGCAACAGCAGAAAAATTAAAAATCAAATATCAAAAAGCAAAATGACAAATTAAAAATTAAAAATAATAGTGCGGACTTTTTTAACAGTCCAACTGTTCCTGTTTATTCAGGAGATTGGAAATTATTCAGGAGGATAATATGATGAGAAGCAGCGCAAAAGACGAGAAGTGTTTTTTCATCATAATTATTTCGGTTTGTTTTTTCCTTTCCGCGTTTGTTTTCACCATACCGGTATATGCCGCCGGAAAAATTGTGGCCTGGGGATGCGGGAACTGGGAAGACTTAGGTCAATGCGATGTGCCGTCGCCCAATATGGATTTTACGGCCATCTCGGCCGGCCATCGTTTCTCGCTTGGCCTGAAAAACACCGGCTCGATTGTGACTTGGGGGGGATGGCTATTACGGTCAATGCACTGTGCCGTCGCCCAATATGGATTTTATAGCCATCTCAGCCGGCTCGTTTCATTCGCTTGGTCTGAAAAACACCGGCTCGATTGTGGCTTGGGGAGCAGGGCAACCGGGACAGTCAGATTGGCCGTATTATGGTCAATGCATTTTGCCGTCGCCCAATACGGATTTTACGGCCATCTCGGCCGGCGCGTTTCACTCGCTTGGCCTGATGAAAAACACCGGCTCGATTGTGGCTTGGGGGTTGAACGGGTCCGGTCAATGCACTGTACCTTTGCCCAATACGGATTTTAAGGATATCGCGGCTGGCCACTATCACTCGCTTGGCCTGATGAAAAACACCGGCTCGATTGTGGCATGGGGAGACAACACTTACGGTCAATGCGATGTGCCGCCGCCCAATGCGGATTTTATAGCCATCTCGGCCGGCTGGGCTTTCTCGCTTGGGTTAAAAAGCACCGGCTTGATTGTGGCCTGGGGGAAGAACGATTACGGTCAATGCGATGTGCCGTTGCCCAATGAGGATTTTATAGCCATCTCGGCCGGCCAGTCTCACTCGCTTGGCCTGAAAAACACCGGCTCGATTGTGGCCTGGGGAGGCGGCGAGACATCTCAATGCCCTGCGCCGCCACCCAATACGTGTTTTACGGCCATCGCGGCCGGCGATGATCATTCGCTTGGCCTGAAATGTTGTCTGTATGTTCTGGCCGTCGATTTGAACGATGACTGCAAGTTGGATTTTGAAGACATGGCGATATTAGCCGACCAATGGTTTCAGCCGCCAGGTATTCCATCTGCTGATATTGCACCTTTGCCGGATGGTGATGGTATAGTGAACTTTCAGGATCTTGCAATGATGGCCGCCTACTGGCTGATAGATTGCTGCACGAATCCTTCCAACCCTGCCTGTGTGCATAAATAACAATCAGGAGAAACCAGGGACATTAGGGCAGGTGAAAAGTTTTTGGATTGATTGCCTTTTGAAAATATTGATGTTTTGTTGCCGGCGGGCTAAAATTGAAGATTGAAAATTGAAGATTGAAAATTTGTGGAATCGCCAGCGGCGGATAAAAACCAAACGACATCGCGGCAAAAAGTGTGGTAGATTATTATGTTATATGGATAGAGTTTTACCAGTGGAAATTTTCATAAAGATTATCATCACTCTTGTAGTAATAATTGTATCTTTAAAGATTCTCCTTTGGACATGGACATCTCAAATTGATCCTAAGGCAACTCTACAAAAGTATTTCAATAACAAACCAAAGATTGCAGACATAGTGGTAACGCGCGACCCTAATAAGATATATCAAAACAGAAGTTCCGTTGGAGATGTTACTGGTTCAGTCCAAACTAAAGACGAACAAGTGATATTTGCAGAAATTACGAATACCTCATCCCTCAAGTATAATGAGCCTTTCGAATACCAACGGGTGAAACTGAAAATAGTTAAGGTTGGTGAAATGATCGGTTTACAATCTGATGGAAGAACGACCAAACAGTCTGTTATTAAAGATGTAGTGTGCGAAAAAATTAAAGACTAAAAATCATATATCATCCATTGTTGTTTTTAAAGCGTTGATATTAGATAATGGCAGGATAAAATCCCGCACCTATTTATTACACAGCTATAAGTATAAGCATATAGGTGCGGGATAAATTTGGTGGTTCGACTCCTTCGATTTTACTCAGGACAGGTTTGCTCACCACAGGTGGCAAATTGTGATGGATATTATTATGTTGGCCGTAAAGGATAAATGAAACAAATTACATTTCGAAAAGCAAGGCCGGATGAGCTTGAGTGTGTTCTATTGTTGCTCAAAGAGGCGGCCCTCTGGCTACAAAAAAAGCCAATTGACTACTGGCAGGATTGGATTTCTCCACCCCCTCATTTTATCGATTGGCTCAGGCAGGGATTCGCTCAAAATGAATTTTATATGGTCGAGATTGATGGATGTGTTATTGGTTGTTTCCGACTCCAATGGCAGGACCCCGTGTTTTGGGGCGTTCAGGAGAACAATGCGGGCTACATCCATTCCTTTACAATCTCACGCGCTCTTGCGGGGCAGGGTATCGGCAAGCGAGTCTTAGACCTCATCGAATCTCACTGTCGCCAAAATGGTAAAGAGCTTCTCCGGCTGGATTGTGGCGCTGACGTCAAAGGTCTCAGGACATATTACGAGCAGTCCGGTTTCAAGCCGGTAGGTGAAGTCACCGTATTAGGCGAACGACTTACTCTATACGAAAAACAAATTGCTTAAATAAAAGTAAATGGGGACATTGTGGTTTTGGGAAAATCTGTTGAAGCTATATAATGGCAGGATAAAATTGGTAGTTGACCCCGCACCTATTCATTATATCATAGCAATAAATATAAAACGAATAGAACCCCGCCGCAACATGCTGCGGGACAGGCAGGAATAATTGAATAGTAAATAGGTGCGGGACAGGCAGGTGAGCAGGGGAGCATAGGTGCCTTTACCCGGGTGATTATTGGATGTGGGTATTTCGCTGGACGAAGTTTTTCACGAAGTCGGCGATGAGGCCTTCGCCCTGCATTTCTTTCATACCAAAGGCCATAGCCGGCCGGCCAGGTTTGCCGTCTTTAGCCATTGTTATTTTGACATTCTCGAATAACACATTTTCAATGGGTCTTTCAGGCAGACCCAAAAATACAGCGGCTGCGGATTGAGCGTTGTTGGCTGTAACGTTTGTTATTTTTATATTCCTGATGTAAGGCGTAGTTTTTGTGATTGGTTTCGGATTTCGGTCGG
>JBGOWI010000049.1:0-17291 GCA_041478555.1 Phycisphaerae bacterium | reverse complement strand
GCAGGTCTCATCGTTAGAAAGCGTCAGTTCGCCGGTCCCCGACAAACGCTTGCCGTTTGGAGCACAGCTAATGCTCAAAGTCGCCGATCCATCCATGTTATCCGGCAGCGGCTGTGTAAAGGGTACCGTCTCCCTTGCTGAGACACCTCTTGCAGATAAACGCACTTTTGCCTCGCCACTTATCTCGTTACTGCCGGGATCAATGATGCCCGCACGCAACTGTTCACTGAAGGTGAATTTTACTATCTCACCTTCTACATCAGCAGTCCCCTTACCTTTAAACGACAGCTTGACAGAGGATGTACCATTCTTTTGACTCACAGACCCTTTAACGTCAAATGGTATATCAACGTCAGCAGTGCCGTAGTCAGTGTCGACGGAAGCCTGGGCGTTTCCATAGCCTGTGATTTTGCCGCTTGTGTCCTGGCTTATGACATAATCGAGGTCAAGAGTTATACCTTGAACGTCTATCGGACCAGAATAGCTTCCGCTAATATCCCATATGTAAAGCAGACCATTGAAATCATAGGTTATATCTCCGCTCCCGTTATTCCAATTATCCCAAAACAATTCACCGCTTACGGTAGCCGGTTCTGCCGATGTTCCTTGGTAATCCACTCGGTCGATAATGAAATATTCCGTCACACTTATGTCACTGGTCAATGTCAGAGTTATGGAATCTCCGGAATTTTCGCCGCTCGTAACATCAGTATAAATACCACTCCAGTTATCGCCTGCATTAGAATACAAGTGGTCCCAACCGCTTTCGACATCAATCGTGCTGAAGTGCAGCCGTATGGCCGTGGCCCCAGGCTTGGTCGCCGTGCCGGTCTTATTCCAATTATTGCCGTAACCCACTCGCCAGTTCACGGACTCACTCTGCCATACTCCACTTGCGGCAGTGGTGAAACTCCAGACCATGCCTGTAGTTGTACCACTTGCGTTCTTTTCATCTATACGCCAATAATATGTTGTGCCGGGGGTCATTCTTCCAGTGTCATAGGTTGTACCAGCCTGGTTGCCGCAAAATGTTGGCGGATTAGTGGTTCCGAAATATACATCATGTGATGTAGCGCCTGAGCCAGCGGTCCAGCTAAGGTTATTGGTCAGGCTTACATTTGTTGCTGCGTTAGCCGGCTCAGGACTGGCTGCTTGGCCGGGTAGTGGGGTTGAGACATTCCCCGTTATAGTCACATCATCGACATAGAATCCTGCATAATTGTTTAGTTCCGAGTCAACACTACTGAAGCTGAAACGCAGCTGAATCGAGGAACCTGCAAAGGCAGACAGATCGACAACAGTCTCGAGCCAAGTTATTGAAGGATCAGTTAGTGTAACCGGTTCAGGGGTAGTGTTATTATGGGAGATAAGGATGAATGGACCGCCGTTTTCAGAGATTTCAATGCTTACCCTGTCATAGTCGGCCGGGGAACCTTCCGTCTTAAGGAAATACTTCAATCTTAGTTCGATGGGGCTAGTTGGGAAACCGGCTAAACTGATGCTGGGAGAGATAACAACACCTTGATTTGTCAGGCCATTGTCATAGGTACAAGAGCCATCCAGACCATAAAACAAGGCGGTGGGTTTGGTATGTCCGGGTAATGCAGCATTACAGACCGTACTCAAATGCCATAACCCATTACCATTGCCAAAGCTGTTGTCAATCACAAAACCGCCCAGGCCGCTTTCAAAATCTTCGGAGAAAATAACTGTTGAGTTGATAACCGTGACCGAAACAGTCGCAGGATTGGAATCGCCGCCGCCAGGTGCGGTGCCGCCGTCGTTTGCTTTGAACTGAAAACTGTCGGAACCGCCAAAGGAATTATCGGGTGTGTATATGACTTGATCGCCATAACCAAGCAGTGAGTAAGGGACACTGCTGATGACGCCATTACCGGGATCACTCAATACACCGTTGGATGGCAATGAAGTGATGATATAAGTCAGTGCTCCCGGAGGGTTCGGCAAACCATCGTCAGTGGCTACAAGCGTAATCGGTATAGAGGTGTTAATTTGTGTGCTGGCACTCCCGGCTTGTGCAACAGGCGGCTGGGACAGCAGCGAACCCTCCCCGGTGATTTTTACATCATCGATATTCCAGCCGGAATATTGCCAGGATGAATCTGTCGTCCCCATGCCCCAGCGAATATACACGGTCGGCTGGTTGTCGGCGATGGCGGAGATATCAAAAGTTTGCAGTGTCCAGTTTGAATCCGTAATTGTTTCCGAGGAGTTTTCCCAGATGGTACTCCAGTCTGAACCGTTATTCGAAACCTGAATATAGGCATGGTCATACAAAGGTTGTTCGACATTCAGCCAGCGATAAAAACTCAATGTCACACCCCTTTGATTTCTGCAGTTAATAGCCGGCGTTTTCGCCCATTGCGTGGAGGCGATCAAATTCTCATAATCACCCAATAAATTATAGCCGACAACATTGGCGCCGGTGTAGCCGGCCGTAGGATCATGATTGCCGTGCTGCCCTCCGGAACCGGTGGGAGTTCCCCACTGCCATAGACCATCGTATGTCCAACCGGGATCAGTGTCCATCATTGCCGTATATATCAATTGTTCCGTAGATATATTGACTGTCACAGTCGCAGGATTGGAATCGCCGCCGCCAGGTGCGGTGCCGCCGTCGTTTGCTTTGAACTGAAAACTGTCGGAACCGGTAAAGGAAGTATTGGGTGTATATATGACTTGATCGCCATAATCAAGCTCTGCTATGAGCCACCAAAGTGTGTAAGGGACATTGCTGATGACACCACTACTATTGGGATTATTCAATATAGCGCCGGGATCAATCAATACACCGTTGGATGGCAATGAAGTGATGATATAACTCAGTGTGCCCGGAGGGTTCGGCAAACCATCGTCAGTGGCTACAAGCGTAATCGGTACAGAGGTGTTAATTTGTGTGCCGGCACTCCCGTCTTGTGCAACAGGCGGCTGGGATACTGTGACGTTACCATATACAAAGCTCATCGAAGCACCCGCCGCCGAAATATTATGGAGCTTGTTATTGGTGACGATAATGTTTCCACTCTGGTAAGCATCTGTGTTCGGATAATTGCCTGGACCGGGACTAATCTCCGATACACCGGATGCATGAAAGACATCACCGCTATCGCCGCGGTTGTTACCCTTTTCGAGATCATAATTCCCATCCGCCTGCAAGATTGCTACACCGTAATGGTTTCCGTTTCCGGGCCATCCAGCCTGACCGGGATAGCCTTCGGTGTTGTAGCCGGCAAGGTCGTCAATGTGATAAATGCACAGCCCGCCCTGCGGCATCGCAGTTTCGATCCCGACCGGCTGACGGTTTTCGATAAGCAGGTATTCACTGGACGGATACCCGTAATTGATGCGATAGACCTGCGGGTTTGTCTCGGCCTGTCCAATGGTGTAAAGTCCGGGCGTGCTGAGGACTGTCGGCGTCACCCAGCCGAGTTTGATCTTGCACCACGCGGAAAAGTGCGGGGGATGAAGTTGGGTTTGGTCAAACCCCCAGGAATTGGCTATCTCACACCAGTAGCCGAGGCCTTCGCCGCCGGAGCCGTCCGTATCATACAGGTCGGGCAGACCGAAGAAATGTCCCATTTCGTGGGCAATCACGCCAAACCGGGCAATGCTGGTTCCGCTGGTCCCCCAGAGGGCAGGCACTGTAAGATAACTATACACCTTTACTCCCTCATGGCTGGTCCATTCACCGCCCGGCAACGCCCATAACGACCACCGGTGCGACCATATCCAGTTTCCCCCGCCCCCTCCGGAGGACGCATCATAGCCGGAATGCACAATACTAATCGCATCGATATAGCCATCATGGTCGTTATCAAATTGCGAAAAGTCCACAAGTGGATCGACCAAGTTCAGTGCATCCTCGACCATTCCCTGAGCATTTTTGGGATAGTCCCCAGTGCCATCTTCGCCGTTGGCATAGTATGCTTCTGTGTGGGGTAGTGTTACCCAGGTCGTTACGATGGTACTTTGCAGCGTCATCGCGCCGTAGGAGTTTTCCAGGTAGAGGTCTTTGACGCTGCCGGTCGGCGCCAGTGTCGGGTGGCCGCCGACACGGTTGAACAGAATGTCATAATCGCCGGCGGCGCGCGTATGCACGCCAAGAGTATGGTTGCTGAATTTGCACAGGACGACGAGATTTTTGACCGTTCCCGAAGGCGGCACCATGGCGGGTGCGGCTGATGATTCGCTACTGCCCGACAGAAGGGACGGACGAAGTGAACGCCGAACTTCGACCGGCGGCAGCGTCTTCTTTTGTAACCCCGCTGCTTTGGGGTTATCCACGCCGACCGTCAACGAAGTCGGTATTAAGCGCTTGTTCTTGTCAAGCTGAGCATAAGCATATCGGCCGTTTTCCCTGACAACTGTGTATCCATCGAGGTCCTCATACCAGTGGAACCGCTCGTCGCCGCGGATATGAATCTGGATAGCCCTGCCGTCAGGCTGGCGGACTTCGAAGGCGGCTGGATTTGCCGGCATCGCAAAAACACTGCCGCACATTAATACCAGAACCAACGTAAATGTGATGCAAAGTACTGTCCTTTTCATTTTCCTTCCTTTTCTAAAAAATCTGTCCCTCAAGACCTCGATAACGAAACTCCTGGTTAGAATTTGGCAACTTCTCTGTTTTACAATTTATCTCCGACACATATTTCGCAAAATCTATAAGCGCGTTTGATTTTTGATGATGAATTGGTCGCAAATTAGCCGAGAATTCGCAGAATAATTGCGAAAACCACCCCCAACCTATAGGTTTTGTCTTTTTTCTACAAATCTCCATACATTCTTCCCCGCTGTCGATTATGTTTTATAAAATTGTACTTTACCTTATCGGGCACTCTTTTTAAAGAATAATTTTGGAAATATTTGGGATAGCCAAGGAACATCGTATCCCCCTTGTTGAGGATAAGGTGTATAATTTTTTGGTTTTTTAGAAACCCTAAATTTAATGCAAATTTATCCGCCTATGGCGGAACGATGGTAAATCTGCTATCCTGTTGGCAAAATGTCAAAGTTATACACAAGGGATTGTTTGTGGACAGGTTAAAACAGCTTTGTCTTTTAACCGGCATAGTCTTAATGATATCTTTGGCTGTGCTGTGTATTATTGGTGCGGTAATGGGCGCAGAATGGTCAAAGACGTTCTTTACCTCTGTGCCGGCAGGGGGACTTTGGATTTGCTTTTTACTGTTGATAATTGCTGCGTTATGTCAGTTTGGCCAAATTTACAGGGCGAAATGGCCGCTCGCAATTTATTTAGGTGCTTTGTTGGTTCTTGCAGCAGGCATCGGCAATTGCGGCGCAAAAAGCGAATTGAGTATTGTCTTTACAGGTTTTGCTTTGAGTTGCATAGGTCTTTTCGGTCTTCTTTGGACCAGACCCGATAGAGTCGATGTTATAATAGCGATTCTGCTGCTCTTGGCGATAGTGTTTATTTCCTGCTCTCGTATAATATCCCTGCCGTCGCACAGGCTTAACAGTGTTTTTTTTGTGCCGCATGTCTTTGCATATTTTCTTTCTTATGTATTTTTGGCTAAGGCAGCCTTTTTCGCAGTGAAACATTTGTTCGATAGAATGCCGGAAACTGAAAAAAAATCATATAGA
This sequence comes from Phycisphaerae bacterium, assembly GCA_041478555.1. Lineage (GTDB taxonomy): Bacteria > Planctomycetota > Phycisphaerae > Sedimentisphaerales > UBA12454 > JAPLMW01. The sequence continues at coordinate 11,666 of JBGOWI010000049.1, read as the reverse complement.
TTTGTTAGTATGGGGTTTCCGCTTTTGACGGCAGGATTGATGCTTGGCAGCGTCTGGGCGGCCTTTGCCTGGGGCGACTGGTGGAGCTGGGACTCAAAAGAGATGTTTTCGCTGGCGGTCTGGCTTGTTTTCGCTGCTTTTCTGCATTTCAGATATCTGTACGGACAGAGATTTTTGAAATTGAACAGCTTATGGATTATAACGGGTTTTGTATTGATTATTCTTGGTCTTTCGCTGGTAAATTTCTCGAAAATTTTCGCGGGCCTTCATAATTATGCTGCTTGAGGCCGATTTGTTATGAATCTGTTTTGTCAGAGCGTTGATTTTAAAAATTGTTCCCCTGGTGCAGGAGAAAAACTTATGCTCGATTCGCAGCAGCAGAGGCTTTTTCTTCGCTTCTGTCACACCCGTCCCCAAATAAGCGATTCTCTCGTGCTTAATACCTGCAACAGACTGGAATTTTATTTTTATGCAAAAAAAACTTTCGATGTCTCCGTCTTCGTCAGTGATTTTCTAAAGGACAAAAAATCCGACGCCCTGAATTGCTGGAATAAATATAAGCAGATTTTCAGCGGTCTTGATGCCGCGAGGCACTTGTTCAGCGTTGCTGCCGGGATTGAATCGCAGATTATCGGCGAAAACGAGATTTTAGCTCAGCTGAAGTCTGCCTATAGTTTCGCGCTGCGTTGTAATACCGTAAAATTTATGTTTCATCGTCTTCTGCACAGTGCCTTTCGAGCGGCAAAGGCTGTAAGGACTCATACAGATATAAATACTGGTGCGCTTTCCATTGCACAGGCTGCTGTGGAGCTTGCAGCGGATAATTTTGCTGTTGGCAAAGCAATAGTTGTAATAGTTGGTTCCGGGACTAATGCTGAGCTTGTTTTGAAGCATATGATTAAAAAGAAAGTTCAGAATATTACTATTGCTGCGAGAAACAAGATTGCCGGCGAGCAGTTGATTAAAAGGGCAGGTTTGGGCCGGTATGAGCCTTTGAGTAAATTAAATAGCTGCCTTTCCGATGCGGATATTGTCTTTGCAGCTACCGCTGCAGGCAAGCCTTTGATAACAGCAACTAAACTTCAAAAACGGGTTAAACCTTTGATTTTGATTGACCTTTCTGTGCCGCGAAATATTGAGCCGCAGGCCGGAAAGATTGATAAAGTAAAACTTTTCAACATCGACAGTTTGAATAAAATCATCAATGAAAATAATCTTAAACGCCAGACCGAGCTTCCAAAGGCAAAAGCAATTATAGATGAACATATGCAGACTTTTTCACAATGGCTTGAAGGCCTTGAGGTTGTGCCGGTGATTAAAAGACTTCAGGAAAGTTTTATTTCATTGGCAAGAGCCGAGGCAAAAAAATATGCACCAGATTTTGCCGAGTCTGAAAAACTTGCAGAAGATATCGCAAGAAAAATTCTTCACGAACCGGTGAGTTTCTTAAAAAACGGCGGCGGCGAACAAAAAGACGACTGGCTCGATGATGAAATAATCAGGGCGACAGGGCTGATTGAAAAGATATTTTTGAACAAAAAGGCTTACAGATGAAAACTCTCCGCATAGCAGCACGGTCAAGTGCGCTTGCAATTATCCAGACGCAGATTGTTGTCGAAGCTCTGAAAAAACATAAGTCTGATGTCAGTTTTGAAATTATTGAGATAAAAAGCAAAGGCGATATTGATAGAAAAAAAACCCTGTGGAAATTGTCAGAGACAGGTTTTTTCACCACTGCGGTGGAAGATGCTCTGCGCGACAATATTGCCGATATTGCAGTTCATAGCTACAAGGATTTGCCGATTGCAGGTTCACCCGGCCTTGTCACCGCAGCGGTTCTGGACAGGAGATTCTGCCAGGATTGTCTGGTCTGCCGTAAAAAAATAAATTCGCTGAAGGATTTGCCGAAAGGTTCTAAAATCGGAACGTCCAGCCTTCGCAGGAAGGTGCAGCTTTTACGAGCCAGGCCCGATTTGAAATGCGATTCCGTAAGAGGCAATGTGCCTGCGAGGATAAGTATGGTTGAAAAAGGCGCCTGCGACGGCGTTATTCTTGGATATGCGGGTGTGGAGAGACTGGGCTTGATTAAAAAAGTTTCGCTTTGTTTTGAGCCGACGGAGTTCATACCGGCACCGGCTCAGGGAGCAATAGCTGTGCAGGTGCGGCAGGGCGATACGGAGATTAAAAAATTACTTGCTGCAATTGACGATAAAATCTCGCGAATTACCGCCGATACGGAAAGACTCGTGCTGCATAAAATAAAAGCGGGCTGTCACGCTCCGGCAGGGGTATTTGCAAAAATAGTCGGCAGTGATATTATAATTTATGCCTTTGTTTCCAGTGAAGATGGAACTGAATTTATCAATCGCCGGTTGCAGGGGCCGGTTGAATCTGCACAAAAGATTGCGCAGAATCTGGCAAAAGAGCTCCTGCTGGCCGGTGTTTCGGAGATATTGAAGAATGAATAAAAAGTCGAAGGTTTACCCTTCCACCTTTTCAGAAAGCCGCAGGTGTAACCCGTGGATGAACGGTCAGACAACTTCGCATAGCGAGGAATCGCCAAAGGCCGCTTGTAAAGGCGGGAGGGTTTATATAGTCGGTGCAGGCCCCGGCAGTGCTCAGCTTATCAGCGTAAGAGGCTTGCAGATTCTCCAGCAGGCCGATTGTGTTATTTATGACAGACTAATTGGCAAAGAACTTTTGAATTTTGTCCCCCAAAAGGCAGAGCTTGTATATGCGGGAAAAGACCACACGGGACATCCCCCGAAACAGGAAGATATAAACCGGCTGATTGTTGAAAAGGCTCATACCTGTAAAACGGTTGTAAGACTCAAGGGCGGCGATGCGATGATTTTTGGCCGGGCCACTGAGGAGCTAAAATGCCTTACTTGTAACAAAATAGATTTTGAGATTGTCCCGGGCATCACGGCGGCTTCGGCTGCCGCAGCTTACGCCGGTGTTGTTCTTACAGACAGAAGCACAGCCTCAGCCGTAACTTATGTTACAGGACAGACCGCCCCCGCGTTTTCCTGCGAAAGCAAGAGCGGGGGCAAAGACGTTGAGGACATTGACTTTGACAGCCTTGTGAAACTCAATGGCACGATTGTTTTTTATATGGCTGTAAAGAATATGAGCAAAATCTGCCGGAGATTGATTGGGTCAGGCCTTGCTGCCGATACCGGTGCTGTCGTTGTGGCGGATGCCTCGCTGCCAAGCCAGAAAATAGTCAAAGGCACTGTTTCAGATATTGCCGGAAAATGCGCTCAAAAAAATATTGAGCCGCCGGCAGTGATGATAATCGGAAAATTTTGTTTCAGCTGGCTTGAAAATCTGCCTTTGTTTGACAGAAAGGTTCTTATAACCCGCGATAAAGAAGGTAATGCTGATTTTGCCTGCAAACTCGCCTTAAGGGGAGCACAAGTAGTTGATTATCCGGCCTTTAAGATAGAAGATTTGACTGATAGCGGAGAATTTAAAGAAATTTTTAAGCAGCTTGCGGATTTTGACTGGGTCTTTTTCACGAGCGCCACAGGCGTAAGATTGTTTTTTGAGTCGGTGGGAAAATTAAATAAAGATGCTCGAATTCTTGCCGGCATAAAGGTTGCCTGTATTGGTGCGCAGACTGCGCAATCTCTTGAGGATTTCGGGATAAAAGCCGATTTTATGCCAGCCGTTTTCACATCCGACGAACTTGCAGATGGTTTCATAAAAGAACGGAATCCTGCCGGCAAAAAGATACTTCTCCTGCGCTCTGCCCTTGCAACTTCAGAATTGGCTGAAAAACTCCGGGGCAGCGGAGCTAGGGTCAGACAATTCTCTCTTTACACTGCCCAAAAGGTGAAAAATGATTTAACAGCGATTGCCGAACAATTAAAAACAGGTGCAATAGACTGGATTGCCTTTGCCAGTAGTTTTGCCGTCGAATATTTTTTTGCGGACTTCAGTTCACAGCAGATAGATAAAAAAATAAAAATAGCCTCAATCGGCCCGACAACAAGCCGGACTATAAGAAAATATGGACTCGAACCTGCTGTTGAAGCGAGACAGCATACTATCGATGGCCTGATTGAAGCAATGGAAGGTATGATAGCCGCCAAGACACCAGGACACGAAGAAAAAAAACTATAAGTTATTGATTAAAAAGAACTCAAAACTATGAACTCAAAACTACACTTTGTGTCTTCGTCTTTGGGACTCCTAACGGAGTGCCTTTGTGGCTAAAAATTATGATTAGTATTTCAAGATTATATTGCGGAATAGAAAATTCATCGGACAAGTTCCGTTACCGCTCTGTCAACAAATCAGGGCCGATTTTCGTCTATAACTGCACCGATAAATGTAATCAGAATTGCCTGCATTGTTATAGCAAAACCGGATTGACCGGCAAAGAGCTTGATACATCGCAGGCCAAAGAACTTTTAAAACAGCTTGTCTGTATTAAATGTCCTGTGGTTCTTTTCAGCGGAGGAGAACCTCTTGAAAGGGACGATATTTTCCAGCTTCTCGATTTTTCGCACCACCTCGGCCTGCGCACGGTTGTTTCAACGAATGGCTGTTTAATAGATTCTAAAATTGCAAAAAAGCTTATCCATACAGGCGTAAGCTATGTTGGTATTTCAATTGACGGCACAGAGGAAACACACGACAAATTTCGCGGCGTCAAAGGCAGTTTCACAGCAGCAGTAAATGCCGTTAATTTTTGCAAAGATGCAAATCTGAAAGTCGGCCTGCGATTTACAATAACGAATATGAATTTCAACCAGATTAAAGACATATTTACTCTTGCTGCAAAGTTAAACGTTCAAAGAATCTGTTTTTATCATCTCATTGCAGCAGGTCAGGCGGCAAAAAATAATCTTAAATGCACTGATGAGCAGATTAGGCAAGCCCTGAATGATATTTGCGATTGTGCAAAAAAGTATTCTGCAAAAGGCATAACCGAGGTTCTTACTGTCGGCAATCACGCGGATGGTCCATTTATTTTAAATCGCTTAAAGCAGGAAAATTCGCTGCTTTATCAAAAAAGTTTAAATTTGCTCCAAAAATTCGGCGGCAATAAAATCGGTGTTAAACTTTTTGCAATCGACCCGGCTGGTTCAGTCCACCCCGACCAGTTCTGGCAAAATTACTCATTGGGCAATATTACAGAACAAAACCTTGAAAGTATTCTGAACAATTCTCTAAATATATTTAAAGATAAGACTCTTTTTGCGCCAGACAGATGCAAGGGATGTCGATGGCTAAAAATCTGTGGAACTAATGCCAGATTCTTCGGTGCGGATTATAAATCGGAATGGTTTTTGGAACCGAAGTGCTGCTTGAGCGATGAAGAAATATCCATAACAGGAGTATCAAATGCAGAGTTTGCCTGTCAGGATGCGAAGGCTTAGAAAAAGCGATTCGATGCGGAGACTTGTAAGAGGCGTTAATCTCTCTGTCGATAATCTCGTCTATCCTTTGTTTGTCTGTCCGGGCAGTCGCAGACGCTCCATAGCTTTAGCGACGGAGCGGGGAGTAAAAAAGCCGATTGCTTCAATGACAAATTGTTTCCATTTTTCGCCGGATACAGTTACAGATGAGGCAAAAGAAGTTTTCAATATGGGAATACCTGCCGTTCTGCTCTTTGGTCTGCCGGAGAAGAAAGATGATAAGGGTTCTGAATCATATAATGATAACGGCACAGTTCAGCAGGCAGTAAGAAACATTAAAAAAGCTGTGCCGGATTTATTAGTTATTACTGATGTTTGCCTGTGTGCCTATACCGACCACGGCCATTGCGGCATAATAAAAGATGGCAAAATTGATAACGATTCGACTTGTGAATTACTTGCAAAGGTTGCCATTTCCCACGCAAAGGCTGGAACTGATATGGTCGCGCCATCGGATATGATGGATGGCAGAGTAGGAGTTATAAGAAAAACTCTCGACGAGAATAACTTTATTGATACTGCGATTATGTCTTACTCTGCAAAATACGCCTCTGCATTTTACGGGCCGTTCAGAGAAGCAGCCGATTCTGCCCCCGCCTTTGGCGACAGAAAAACTTATCAGATGGACCCTGCCGCATCAGCCAGACAGGCGATGAGAGAAATCGAAGCCGATATTGCAGAAGGGGCCGATATCGTGATGATAAAACCTGCTCTCTGTTTCCTTGATATTATTTCTCAGGCAAAACAGAGATTCGACGTTCCCATTGCTGCATATCAGGTTAGCGGCGAATATATGATGATAAACACTGCCGCACAGGCGAATGTCTTCGACAGAAAATCTGCTATGATGGAAACGCTGTACGCAATCAAAAGGGCAGGAGCAGACATAATCATAACATATTTTGCAAAAGAATTTGCTAAATGGATTCAGCGGTAAAAAAGCCTCGTATTGTAGCTTTTGAAGTTACACGCAGATGTAAAATGAATTGTCTGCACTGCCGGGCCTCTGCCGATGCGGACTTTCAGAATGACCTTTCAACTGACCAGTGCAAAAAAATTATAAAATCTATCGCTGACTACAACAGATGTGTTTTGATTCTTACAGGCGGAGAACCATTTGAAAGAGCCGATTTATTTGAATTGATTAGTTTTGCAAATTCCTGCGGATTAGCTGTTTCGCTCGCCACCTGCGGCTATAATTTTGACGAAAAAATCGCAGAAAAACTAAAAAAAGCAGGTGTTCTTACACTTTCTTTTTCGATTGATTCAGCAGATGCGCAAACACATAACAAATTCAGACAAACTTCCGGTGCGTTTGAAAAAACGTTAAAGGCAATCGACATTGCTAAAAAAGCTGGCCTGAAATTTCAGATTAACACAACAGTTACAAAACTCAATGCTGACAAATTGCTGGCCATTGCTAAACTGGCTGAAAGTTTAGGCGCTTATTGCTTTAATCCCTTTATGCTTGTCCCTGCAGGCAGAGGCAGGGAACTTTCTGATATTGCTTTAACCGGCAAAGAATATGAAAAGGTTTTGCGTACCGTTGCCCAATTAAAAGCTGACAGCAAAATTGAAATTCGTTTTACCTGTGCCCCCCGATTTGCGCCGGTTTTAAAAGAGCTTTTCGCTCAATCGAAGAAAAAAGCCTTCTCGCCCGCCGTAGCTTTAGCGAAGGCGGGTGGTTGTCTTGCCGCACAGAATTTTGCGTTTATCAGCTACGCTGGCGACGTTCAGACCTGTGGCTTTTTGAAAGTTTCTGCAGGTAATTTATTAGAAACAGGCGATTTTGGCTCTATCTGGGAAAAGTCTGACTTTTTAAATGCGATTCGCCAGAAGAAATTCAGCGGCAAATGTGGCAGATGCAATTATGTAAATATTTGCGGCGGATGCAGAGCAAGAGCATTTGCACAAACGGGTGATTATCTTGCGAGTGACCCGCTGTGTTCTTATTTTGTTAATCACCCTGTTTTTGGCTCGGCCAGTACAGTTGTTGCGGCTCATATAGAAGAAGATAAACTTTCTGCTGTTGCAGATGCTGTAAATTCTCTCCCCGCTGTTTCTCATAATTACTTAAGAAACCACTATTACAATCTGTGGTTTACTTTAAAAGCGTCGGATTTCAGCCAAATAGACAGGACTATTGAAAAGCTTTCGAAAAAATTCAAAACTGACTTTTTCTCCTTCCCGGCAGCCAAACGTCATAAATTAGACACGTCCGCTGTTAAACGCCATAAACCGCCGGACATTCTTAATGCCTTGTTCTGCTGCAAGGCTGACGGCGCTGTTTTGCAATCAGCGGCGAAGTTCCTGAGTGATTTGCCGCAGACAAGTCACTGTTTTGAACGAAAAACGCTGCCGCACTGGCCGTATAATCTTTACGTGATGCTGCACGAGCAAAATTCTGAACGGCTTGAAAAAATTGTCAATTGTTTCATCAAAGGATTTGGTATCGAGCAATTTCAGATTCTGCCGACAGTGAAATCTTTGAAAAACTCCTGAAGCTTATTTTTTCTTATAGGTTTTTTCCGGGTCGTAAACTTTTTCTGCAATAAATTCAAGCTCTTTTGGATTGTCTTTTTTCACCGCCCTGTAAAAGCAGCTCTTATACCCGGCGTGGCACTGGCCGGCGTCAACCTCAACTTTTAAAATCAAACAGTCCTGGTCGCAGTCAACAAGGATTTGTTTGACCTTTTGGATATGGCCGCTTTCTTCGCCTTTTTTCCAGAGCTTCTTTCGGTTTCTGCTGTAAAAGACCGCATTGCCGGTTTTTATTGTCTGCTCCAGAGCCTCTTTGTTCATAAGTGCGACCATAAGAACCTGGCCGGTCTTTGTGTCCTGTGATATTGCGGTGATAAGGCCGTTTGAGTCAAATTTCGGCTCAAAATCTTTTCCCAACTCAATTTGTTTTTCTGCTGCCAATTTTCATCTCCTATTTATATTCTTGCCGATAAATGTTTTACACGTTATTATATCCAAACTCAAGTGTTTTGTAGGAAAAAAGTTTTTGGCCGATACAAGCAAAAAAAACAAACATATTTCGCATCTTATCAGGATAGCTGTAGCTGCGATAGCATTGTATTTTGCCTTCAGAGGCGAGAATTTAAAGGATATCATAAAGGTTTTTGGCAGTTTGAATATCCTTGTTTTTGCTTCTGCACTTGGTCTTCTTGTTGCGGGTCAGTTGGTTTTTGTCCTGCGATGGCTCATCCTGTTGCGGGCACAGTCGGTTCACGTGGCTTATTGGTCGGCGCTAAAACTGCATTTGCTCGGCCTGTTTTACAATAACTGTCTGCCCGGCGCGGTCGGCGGCGATTTATTAAGGGCCTGGTATGTTACGATGCACACCGACAAAAAGATTGAGGCTGCACTGAGCGTATTTGTCGACCGTGCTGTCGGTTTTACCTGCACCGTAGCGATAGCATTTCTGTCCTACTGGCTGATACCTGCACAAGGCAGCGGTGCCGAATTCGGACTTGGCACAGAGTTTAATTTTGCCTCCCTTTCGGTCAAATTTCTGCTCGCTCTTTTGGTTCTGGCTGTCCTCGCAGCTGTTGTTATTGCAGCGATGTACTTTAGCAGCAAACTTCGGCCTTATCTTCTCAAATATGTGTTTATTTTGGGTCTCAGCTGGAAACTATGGCTGGGCCGGATTGTCAAGGCCGTAAAACTTTACTGCTGCAAACCTTTTATTTTGCTTTTAGCGGTTGTTCTTTCATTTATATGTCAGGCAATGCCGATTTACGGCCTGTATCTTATCGGCAGAAATCTCGGCATCGAAGCTCATATCAAATACTATTATATTTTCTTTCCGCTTTCGTGGATAATCGGCGTTATTCCCATAAGCATCGGCGGGACGGGTATAATGGAGCTTGGCCTTAAAGGTCTTTTCAGCAAGGTTGCGCAGGTTACAGCCAGCCAGGGTTTAATGCTTGCTCTGGCTCAAAGGCTTACCTGGCTTTTGACCTCAATTCCGGGCGTTATAATTCATCTTACCGGCAAACACCTGCCTGATAAGGAAGAAATCAAGGCAGAAATGATTTCTTAATTAGCCACAAAGGCACTAAAGCCTGCCCTCGCGAAAGCGGGGGACACAAAGTTTTTTAAATATACATTTTTTCTTCGTGCTTCTTTCGTTCTTCGTGGTGCAATATTTTTTTATTATAAATTTCTCTGTGTTCTCTGTGTCCTCTGTGGCAAAATTTAATACCGCAAATTCCCCGTAGTATTTTTTCGCCGCCTCATCATAAGCCTTTGCCGCCTCGATTTCATTATCGAAATAACCGAGAAATATTCTTTTGCCTTTATAACGGATAAGTGCCTGCCATTTATTCTCTCTTTTAACCCAGCTAACTCCCTTGTATTTTGAGCTGCTCGGCTTAGATATTTTCTTTCTGTTATAGCTGTTTTGTGCCGGCGTAGCTATTCTCAGGTTTATTTTTCTGTTATCAAGACCCTCGTGGTTTTCATGGTCAACGCAGGAGCCTTTTGGCGGCTTCATAATCTGCTGGTGCATTCGTACGAATTTTCTTTTACCATTATTGCGTTCCGCCTCCCGTACAGCATAAAAAGTATTATTGTGGTTATTTACCGCGTACCATTTATATGCGTTTAGCTTTTCAAAATCTTCCGGGTCAACGATTGCATATTTGCCCTGCGTCAGTTTAATGAGTCGAAATGCAAAACCGTAGTGTTTTTCCCTGTGACGCAGCACGAGCCACACGCAGATGCGTTCGATAAACGCGGGAATAAAAACCGGAGTTGGAATAATAAATTTAACCATCGTAAAAATTGAAAATCCAAAATAGGGCAATTCAAAATTCAAAACTAACTTGGTGCCTTTGTGTCTTCGTGGCTATATTTACAGAGAACTTGCGCCTTTTTGACCAATTTTGAGCAAAGATTTTTAATGCCGGCCTTGTAAGTCCTTGTCAGATAAGGATGAAAATTTTTTAAGATTTTCAAAGTGCGCAAGTTTTTTCTTGCGCAAATTTCCTTATCTGGACAAAAAAGATAAAAATGGCCACAAAGACACCAAGGCACAAAGAAATGATAAAATATGAATTTCGTCAGTCGGTTGTTTTTAGTTTACCGTTTACAGTTTACTGTTCACTGTAAACTTTAAAATAAATCCCGTTGTCTTTGCAAAAAAACAGAGATATAATTCTTGTAAAGCAGCGAGGAGTTGCAACAGGGAGGCTGTGATGATTGTTCCTGTTTATTTGGGAGGAGAAAAATGAAATTGGCGAAATTTAAAATCATTATGGTTTTTATTGTGGCATTGCTTGTCCTCGGGTTTTTATATGTCTTGTACTTGAGGAGCAACGACCCCATATTTAAAGCAACTGGCTGGACAAAAGGGCAGTTTATTCGCTGGGCATATAAGGTTGAGCCGGTGAAAGAGCATCTCAGATGGAGAATCTCTAATGACAGCGAGGAGCTGATGGACCCGAATGCTCACTTCTTTGTTCAGATACTGAACGACCTCGATGATATCAATAATATTTCCATTCAATCCCCCGTTCAACCCCATCGCTACAAATATGGGTGGGTGATAGTTCTCCCTAAGGATGTCCCCAAGCCGGTAGCTAAGGTATTGATGGGGATCAGCCGGCAGGATGTTGGAAAGTATATTGACCAGATACTTCCCTATGCGGACAATCTGCTGTCCATATGCTCTTTTAAGAAATACAGGATTACCGGTTCTGAGAAGGTCAGGGTCAAACTCACCGCTCTTTCTGAAGATAAGCACACAATTTCTGTGGAAACAGAGCCTTTCCTTCTTTCTGACAATCCCGATATTCATGGAAGGTTTGGATGTGTAGTGTTATTCGCCCCAGAGGATGGAAGAGTAAATATATGTGAATGATTGTTTTGAAAAAAACGGCTGAAAATTTGGTTGTCTTTGCAAAAAAGCAGGATATAATCTTATATGTAGCGAGCCCCGATGAGATAGTTTAAGAAACATCCCGATGAAGTAATCCAGGAAACATCTCACGGGGTAAAGAAGTTGCAACAGAGGAAAATCAAAAACTTGTACTCGTGGGAATGGGTATTAAAAATAGTTTAATAACGTGGACTTTTTCAACAGTACCGCTGTTCCTATTTATTCAAAAAAATTATTGTAATTTTATAAATTTAGCTAAAAATCTTGGCCTTGCATAAAAAGCTCTCGATGTAGAACCATGTCCGGCACCTTTTGTTCGCGGTTGAATGTAATACCCCATTTCACCTGTC
>JBGOWI010000057.1:0-14144 GCA_041478555.1 Phycisphaerae bacterium | reverse complement strand
TCGGAACTTCTTCAGCGGCTTTACAAAAAACGTGCGATATCCCATCGCCGGAAGATCTTCAAGCTGTACACAAACGTTATAACGCGTCATTGGAAACATATTGGCCGTATCGTTGGGCGACTGCACTATCGGATTGCTCTGCCCTGCCTTCTCGCAGATTTGCATCCGCGCCCGCACGTTTCGCTCATCCACTATCTCAAAACCGTCGCACTTCCATTCCCGCGGAATATCGATTACCGCGAACATTGCCTCGCTTCGAACAAACGAAGCAGGATTGAATACCACCAGAACTATATCATCCGCTTTGTATTCGGAAAGGTTTATCGAACCGACAATATCGAGCATCGCCCGCTCGGTAACACACGAACTGATTTCGCGGCACTGGCGGGCCCGGTAAACCATATCCTCGCCAATGATATCGCGGCTGCAACCGCCAATCGAATCATGACCATGATTCTGCAGCAGCCAGTTGTAGGCTATATCCATGAACCCCTGCGGATAAGGAGCGCCTAAAAGACTTGCAAAAACAGCTAATGGTTCCGCATAATTGGTTAATGCCCGCTCCGTGATGAAATTATCCTTCTTGAGGTCCATCCTCGCAGAGATTATCCACCCGAAAAGGACACTCGTACTGCCCTTGGTAAAATAATGCCGCATTTCACCCTTAACCAGCGGCAGATCGGGGCTGACGCTCTGGCAAACCCCTTTTTGAAAATCCTCAAAATTACTGTGAAATACATCTGCCTTGTCTTTGATTGCTTTGTCGCAGTCGGCAATCATCTGCACTTCGCGGATGTCCGAACAGGATGAATCATGTCCGCACGACCAGAACCGGTGTATCGTCGTCCAGTCGCCGTCCTGTTCATCGTATGCCTGCTGTGCCTGCTCCTCGACGTTCTTCTTGAAGTAATCGAATCGCGGATGCACATATTGCATATCAAGCCCGCAGTACGCCTCATCAACAAACTTGAACGGTCCATGCCCGTTCTTCCATAACATTATACGATTGTTGACATCCTGCTGGTTCCAATATGCCGGCCGCTGAACGACGTACCAAATATTATAGCGAGGCCGCACCGCCAGCCGTGAGGCTATCAGCATCGAGCCGTCCGGCCCCTCCCACATATATTCCGAACGCGGCGCAACAATCGTATTGACGCCTCTGTAAAATGCCGTGAATTTGATGCCAAAGCCGTTATATATCTGCGGCATCTGGGAAATCTGACCCCACGAAAATGGCGAATACCCCGTCTTGCTCACATAGCCGAACCGTCGTGCTATCCTGTGGCCAAGCAGAAGATTTCGAATCAGCGATTCGCCCGCAACGCAGAATTCGTCCGGCAGACAAAACCACGGGCCCACAAAAAGCTTCTTTTCAGCGATATACTTTTTAAGCAGTGCCTCGCGTTCGGGGCGGATTTCAAGGTAGTCCTGAAGCGGGATAGTCTGTGAATCGAGATGAAAGGATTTATAATTAGGTTCCTTTTCAAAGATATCCAGCAACATGTCCAGCATATAAACCAGCATGTGGCGGGTACGCTGCATTGAAAATCGCCATTCTCTATCCCAATGCGTATTTGATATGAAATGGCATTGGGTACGTGTCTGGGTCGATTTTCCCACAGTGGTCTCTTTAGTCACTTGCGTCTTAAGCATATATTCATCTTTCATTTTATAACTTTTAACACGTCTTCAAAAGTTTTGCAGTAGTGTTCGCAAAGTCCCTGCGTGCCGCTCTCAATAATGTTGCCCCCACCAAAACCGATCACCGCGAACCCCGCCAGCCGAATCGAGCAAACTCCTGCGCCGCTGTCCTCAATTCCGACAACATGGCCCCTCTGCTCGGCAGGAATGCCAAGTCCCACCCGGCAGACCTCCGAATACAGCCACGGATGCGGCTTTGGCGATAACTCGCCCAGCGTTCCAACCTCACCTTTTCGCAGCGGGAAACCGGCTGTTATTATTGCGTCATAAAAATCTTTCGGGTCACCCATGTCCAGCGTCCGAAATGCTGAAAGTATCTCGGGCCATGCTTTTTCATATAAACCCGATGTAACAAGACCAATTTTAATACTTCTCGCCTTCAGTTCCAGTAAAAAATCCTTAAGTCCGGGCGAGGGCGTAAATGCGTTGGCCTTGCCACGGCCTTCCATAATCTCGCGCATCTGGAAATGCGTGTGCTGAAAATAGTATTTGCGGGCCTCCTCCACTGTTTTATCGGGACAGTATTTGCGCACACAGTATTCCAGATGCTCGGAAACACTATGTCCCGAAACATAAGGAAGGTCGACCTCTTCAAGTTCAAATTTCGGATTGCCCAGCAGACTGGCGATACTAAGCTGTATAGTCCAAATCCAAAAAGACTCACTGCGAACGCTTGTACCGTCCAAATCCATTAATACAGCCCGGATGGGCTTTTCAATTTTTATCGGCTGAACCGGATAATACGCCGGATAACCCATAGCCGAACTGACATATGCCAGCACATGTTCTCTGAAAAAAATGAATTCAACCTTACGATCACCGGTAGCTAAGATGGATATAACCCCGTTTTTGCCCACTGCAAAACGTCCATCGGTGCATTTTTTGAGTGAAATAAAGTCGGACTCTTTTGCTAAGGAGCCCAAAAACCGTACATCCATCAACCTGTTCCTTCAAAAAGACCATAAATTCAATACTCATACCCATCAGGTTCTATTACATTATTTTATAGCCCATATCGGCTCATATGTCAAGCATTTTTCCCTTGCTATGCCCTAAAACCTTGAAAAGCACTCAAAGCCGCATAACTTGGGTTTTTTGCCATTGTTTAAGCCGGTCCAGGAAATGCTAAACACATCCCTGCGTTCTTAAAAAACCTATCATGTTACACGTTTTATCATTAGCATAGGCAACCCAAGAGCATCGGGCGTGGAATAACTTAGACTTTATTGGACATTCTTCAGATTTATTTGCATAGATTAAGATTTAACTACTTGCCGGCAAAAGGGATACACATGAAATCTCAATCGAAGATTTTGGCCAAACCACCTATGTTCTAAACTCGCCACTCTTTATCGTCTTTATATAAATCTAAAAAATTTTCAAACTCTAAAAAAAAACACTTGACTTGCTCTTTGCCGCGATGTACAATTTTGGTAAGTTATGGCAGATTGATAGATGCGTTTGGCACACTCAGTGTAAGTAGTGAACGGACAAACTGAGGCCAAAGCCAGGATTATAAGAAAGGATATCAGAAAAGCTGAAAGGATATCAAAATGGCTGAGGTGAGAAAATCGAAAGCATTTACCCTTGTCGAGTTGCTGGTGGTGATATCAATAATAGCAATACTATTAGCCGTCCTCATGCCGGCTTTGAAGAAGGCCAGAAACCAGGCCAAGGTTATGTTGTGTGCGGCAAACGCTAAACAGATAGGCCTGATAATGACAGTGTACCAGAACGAGAATAATGGGTGCGTACCGGTGATGCGCAATAAATTCACCCCAATCAACGCTAAAAGTGGGCTTCTATCCATACCATTTCGAAAGTACTCAGGGGCGAAGGCCAAGCTGCCAACATGGTTACCACCGGATGATCCGTGGGACACGGCCCAACAGTTAGATTACGCCCGAAATTGGCTTCCAAGCTTTTACATCTGTCCATTCGCGCGAGGCAACCCGCAGGCAACTCTATTTCAGGATTCCGGGACGGTAATGATTGGCAATACGACACGAAAGAATTACGTGTCCATCGGTAGAATGGATAGTTACTCTACGTGGATCTGGCCACGCCCTAAAAATTATCCTTTTTGGCCTAACCACCCATGGGGTCCTCCCAACGGATTTAACAAGTATGGGAATGTGGTTTGGCACAGTGCCGGCAGCCCCGATCCCCTGATCGCTCTCTCTGACGATGAGCCTTATGTTTTTTCGGCCGATAGCAGGCTTCAGGCAGATATCGATTGGTTGGAGAGTCATCCGAGAAAATTTTCAAATACACGCAGGCTATCTCAGCGGACCGCACTTTACTGTGCACATGGTGAAATCGACGAGAGTCAGCCAAACGACAGAATTATCAATTATGGCAGCCATAAAAAACAAGGAAAGGGAGGCACTACTGTGGTCTTTGGCGATAGCCATGTGGATTGGATACAGGGTTCGCAAATCGGTGCTGGGAATTGAGTAATGTAATCGTTACCGAGATACCCATGTGGAATGGGTAGAAGGCTCAAGGATTGGTTGGCCGTGATAGTTAATTTGAAAAGGTGATAGAAGTGTTTAGTCGTGATAATAAGTTTTATCGCGAAGGAATTAGGTAATTCAGGGCATCTGAGTACTGAGTGTGTTGCTTGGTACATTCAGAGTCCTGTTGACGGTTACAAAGTGTTAGGTTTAAATGAACGTAAGTTAGTAATTTTTAGAATTAAAGAAAGAAAAGGAGGAAGAACATGAGTAAGAAGTTATTGTTTGTAGTGTTAGTATGTGCTGTAGCGGGTATGGCGAATGCGGCAGACTATCGCTATGAGGGCGATGGCAACTGGGCGCCTGCTTCGGTTACTGGGGGTTGGACTCTCGACAACGGCGCAACGCACCCGGGAGTTCTGCCTGGCCAATTTGATGCTGCCCGAATGAACTGGGGCGGCGCCACAGTTACAGTGGACATTGATGTTTCAACAGTAGTTGATCGGATTCAAGCCGGTGTTGATGAAGGTGGTATACTGCATGTTGTATCCGGTGGAATTATTCGATCGGGTACATGGACGGGTGCCGGAGTCGCTGGTAATTGCATCGGTACTATTAACATTGATGCTGGTGGAACTCTGAACACTGGTGTAATTACGGCCGGTGGTGGTCATCTGTGGGTTGCTATGAATGATGGCGGTGCTCCTTTCGGCCAAAATAGGGGTATCGTGAATCTCAGCGGAACTATCAATGTCGCAGGAATAATCGGCCTTGGCACGTTAAACGCCGTTACCCCATCAGGCGGTATTGGAACTGTAAATGTCCTCGACGGCGGTCTTCTGGCTCTGAGCAATATTGCCCCGGTGACCTCGATTCAGCCTGGCTCGCTTCTTAGCGTTACTGGAACGGGTCTCGTTACCCTTCCTAGCCTTAGAGGGCCTCAAGGTCAGTATTATGACTTTGTAACCAGTATACAAAATTATATCGATGCCGGAAGGATATCTGGTGCTGTTGTACCAGTATATGATGGTTTTGGGAATATCATACAGACGAACATAGTAGTTCCTGAGCCGGTCAGTATTTCTCTGCTTGGTTTAGGTGCATTGGCACTACTGAGAAAGCGTTCTTAAAGAAGTTTGTGTTTTTTGGGGAGCCGCCCAAACGGCTCCCCTTATTTTGTAAGTAAACGCAAATAAAAGCGTGTGAAACCTTTTGGTATATTATGTAAGATATATAATGTTGAACGGTTATGTTATTACGAACTATTACTATGTTATATAAGGAGAACAGATTATGGTTGCTAAATACTTATTTCAAAATCAAAATGAGCATAAGGAGGAAAAAGCAATGAATAAGAAAGTTTTATTACTTGTAGTTACGGCAATGATGGTTATTGCCGGCAATGTCTGGGCCGCAGATATAAAGTGGGTTGGGCGAGCCGGCACTAACTGGTCCGATGCTAATAATTGGGATCCATGTTCCGTGCCTGGTCTGGCAGATAAGGCCAGGGTTAACAAATATGGAAGCAACCCCGGCCCGATAATCAACGGAGTTGCCGATGTCAACCAGCTTTATGTTGCTGAGAGCAATGGCGCACAGACTCTTCAAGTTAATGGCGGTCTCAAAGTTGAGATGGAAACAGTACTTGGTGATGTTAACGGCGACGGTAAACTCTGGGTTACCGGTGGAGACGTAGACTGCAATCAGCACCTTTTGGTAGGCAAGGACCCTGACGCTACCGGTCGTCTGCAAATCGACAGTGGTACGGTTGATGTAAACCAGATGTTTGGTCTGTCCTGGAATGGCGGAAAGGGCTATGCTCAACTCAATGGCGGCACACTTACTACAGAGCAGTTTGCATTCGAAAACGTAGCCGGCGGAGTAGCCGATATGAACATCACCAGTGGAACGTGGATTCAGAAGCACTTCTGGTGGGATAAAATCAGGTCTCTGGTATGGTATGGCATAATTAAAGGCTACGGCGCCAGGGCAAATGTAGTTGTTACCTGGAACCCTAATCCCGACCCTAATCTCGAGCAGACAAGGGTTACTGCATTAGCTGACCCGAATTATCATCACGTCGTTACCGTCAAACAAGGAGGGGGTGGAAACTACACTACCATTCAGGCTGCCCTTAATGACTCCAATCTGGTTGCGGGTGATGTAATCGAGGTACGGGATAGTAATATTTACCAACAGAACCTGGCATTTCGTTCCGACGTGAATTTTTTAACCCTTCAGGCAGGAAGCGGCTGCAGCCCGACTATCAGACTTATCGGCTCAGACTCGAATACATTGCAGTATATTTCTATGGCGGCGGTCGGACAAACCATCCAGGGTTTTAATATCGATTTCTCAGGTTCAGCTTCTGCCGCCGATGGCAATAGCGCTATAATTTTTTCCAGTGGCGGCGCTACGACAGTTCGGGACTGCAATATTGTCGGTACGACCGGCTATATCCGGGGCATTGCGGGTGTGGCAACGATTGAGGATGTTGAGCTAAGCAACTGCAGACTCGGCATATTATGTGACGCAAATGAGACTAATACCGGATTTCGCTATTCTATTTCCGGCTCCCATATCTTCAATATAAGAGTCCGGGGAGTTATCTTTTCTGATTGCAACGCCGTGATGGATAAATGTACAATCGAACGCTGTGGCGGCACATCGGATCCAGTAGATCCAGTGGGTGGTAATGTATTAGCCACCGATGGTAATGATATTGATATACTTAATGGTAGAAGTAGTACACTTAATTTATTAATCACTAACTCGACTATCCGCGAAGCAATTTTGGGTCGAAACTTCGCTATGGAGTCTAATGGTGTGGCCACTATTGAAGACAGCATAATCATGAATGCACTGGGCACCGCTACACATAGTGATGAGATTCTCCAGTACCGCGGAACGTTAAACCTGAATCGCTGTATTATCAAGGCAGGGCACAGGTGCGGTGTGAATTTTGGCTCACCGGGTTCAGGAGTAAGTGGAGGTGTCTGTAATATCAACCATTGTGACTTTTGGGACCCCAACCTCGCTGAATCAGGCAACGATCAGTGGGCGGTGACAACTACGAATCCCAAGGCCGTATTGACAATCAGGAACTCAATTTTGACCGGTGATTATGGTTACCTCAGAAATGCAGGTACGTTTGACAGTAACTGGAATGACAATTTTTGTACTAGCCGTATCGGTAGCGCTGGTAGTGTTGTATTAGGGCCTAACGACATTAATTTGCCTGGGCCTGGAGGATTAGGCTGGGTAGGAGTGGACCCGTTTTATATCCAGACGAATAACCCCGATGAGCCCAACTTTTACGCACTGCAGCCCTATTCGCCCCTTATTCATGCCGATGAGGATGGAAATTATATGGGCTCACAGGGAGTGCTTACCGGCCAGGAGAAGTGGCCGGCGGACCTGGGCGGTGGGCATGGCGTCGACTTTAAGGACTTCGCTATTCTCGCCTTGCACTGGCGCGACTCTAACACCATCGCTGCGGTCAATGATGTACTCCTGGATAATTTCGAGTCTTATACGGCAACCGGAGGACCTGGGCAGGTAGGAACGCTTCTTGGACCAAACGATGTTGGTGACCCCAATACCTGGCAGGTGGTGCCAGCCTGGACCGACTATAATCCTGGTTGGGTACGCGGTTCCTCAACGCTGACCCTGATAACCGTTCCTCCCGATTCTCCCAATGACGTAAACAGCGGCACCAAGGCGATGAGATGGGTTTATGACGTTAACGTAATCCCTCATGAAGCTAACGGAGCCGGAGTGGGAGTGGGATATACGGAAATCCTTGTGGTGCTGGATGACGAAGTGAACTTCGTCCCTTATAACCAGCTCAGGTTATCGTTAAAGCGCGACGCCAACAACAGTCCTGAGTATGAGACGTTTATGTATGCAAAGTTCCTTAATGATATCTACGGCACCTACGGCAAGGGGGGCTTCAGCTTAACTGGCCCCGACGCAAGGGACATAGCGAATTCAGTCGTTGGAGGTTCCACCTCTACTTATCCCGGTGTGTACAACGACTGGACTATTAACTTCGATAATCTTGCGGGCTGGACATGGGGGCATAATAATTTGCGACATGTGGGGGCAATTATTTTCGCTGTCCGGACTCAGCCTGCGGGTCCGTACGGTCTGGGCAAGGGCACTATCGATGTGGACGATATCCGTCTGGTAGATTTGCCCGGGTGCTCTGGGAATCCGGCAGGTGACCTTAATAAGGACTGCAGGGTGAATTTTGCGGACGTGAAGGAGTTTGCCCTCTACTGGTTGATGGGAAAATAGTCGGCAAAAGTTGCTGACTAATTAATTTTGATTGTAGAACAGGCTGCGTTCTTGAGGGATGCAGCCTGTTTAGCTAAAATGAGATACTGTCGTGGTAGAGATGGCAGAAAGGCCGCCAGATGAGGCTAAGCGGTTCTTTTTAGTCTCTTAAGATTATGATTGACAATTGGCTCTTAGGTACGTAATTCTTATTTCGAGTTTAACTATACAAGGCTGGGTATGTAACAAATACCCGGCCCTTTTTAATTTTGGAAGAATTAGCCCGTGAAAAAATTTCTGAGTGTATGCCTGATAGTAGCATTCTCTTCAGTGTTGCAGCTTTGGGCGGCCCAGGACATAAGTTTCATAGTATTGGGCGACCTGCATTACGACCGCCTTGAATTTCACGACCTTGACTGGCTGAAAAACACCTGGCACAATCCTGATGATTACCGTCAGGTAACTCAGGAGTATGTCGTATATACCGGCAAATATTGGGACAGTCTTGTCGATGTGCTGCGGTATCAAACGAAACAATATCAGCCGCCGGTTGCAGCGGTGGTACAGCTCGGCGACCTGATGGAAGGACTGGCCGGGAACCAGGAATTTGCCCGCAAAATGGCTCAAGGTACTGTTGACGCTCTCAAAAAAGCCAATTTATCTGTACCATGGGTGCTCGTAAAAGGAAATCACGACGGCTGGCTTGGTCCCGGCGAACATGAGGCATACCGCCGAATAATTATACCATTTATTAACTCTCAACTCGGCGTTCATACCAAAGATTCTTTCTTTACCTATTCTGTCGGGCCGGTTGAGTTTATTTGTTGCCCTGATTCGGACGACGGGGACTATCTTGTTCGGTTTTTGGAAAAGGCATTGACCAAATCTAAAGCCGAATATAAGTTTGTTGCACTGCATATTCCAGTAATACCCGTTACCGGCCGCTGCTGGGACCTTTATAGTTTTGAAACAGCCAACGAACATAATAATCAGCAAAGAGACAAGTTGCTTCGTCTGCTCGCCAGACACAAAGCCATAGTCCTCTGTGCCCACCTGCACAAATACTCACTCGTAAGGCGCTCAACCGAGGAAGGGCCGGTTGTTCAGATAATGCTCAACAGTGTAATTCGGCAGAGTGATGCCAACGGCCCATACTGGCAAACCACTGAGTATGGTCCATCGCTTATCGCTCTTGAACCTCAGTTCGCTCCCGAAACTCAGGACCAGAGACGTCAAGCCTTGGCAGAAGAAGCAAAATATATTACAAAATTTTATCTCGCCGATATGCCGGGGTACGGAATCATATCTGCTTATAGTAATGAGAACAGGCTATTGCTTAAGGTTTACAGCGGTCTTAACAAAGAGCCTCTTTTCGAGGTGAACCTGACTGAATTGCTTACAGCTGTTAGTAACGAATCCGCCGGCAAAAATTGATTTTTGAACCGCTCTTCATAAACCATTTTTTACGAGGGGCAAGTATATGCGTATACTGAACAAGCCATTTTGTGATTCGGCGCAGACGCTGCCGCCAAGCGCCTCAATGATTCTTTTTACCAGCGCCAAACCGAGACCGCAGTGAACACCGGTGTTACTGCGGGCCGAATCGCCTCGCCAAAAGCAACCAAAAACCTCACTCGTCTGTTTGCCGGTAAGCTGATTGCCGGTATTTTCAAAAATTATCTCGGTGCCGACGTCCGTTTTTCGAGCGGTTACCCATATTCTGCCGCCGCGATCTGTGTATTCAACGGCATTATCGAGGAGGTTTGAAACTATCATTGACAACCCCGCTACATCCGATTTCCACACAAGAGCGCTGTTAAGATGATTCTCAAAAACAATTCCGGCCGCAGCGGCCTTACCGGAAAAAGGACACCAACATCTATTGACCAGTTCGGCCATCCTTACCTGCTCCCTGTTAAATGTCATCTGACCGGTTTCAATTCTCGCAAGTATAAGCAGTTTGGCGACCATTGCCTCCATGTTGTTGATTGCCGAGAGAGACTCAGATAACGCGGAGCGATATTCAGCAGCATCACGGTCCCGTGTAAGTGTTACATCAATAATTGATCGTATGCCTGCCAACGGTGTTCGGAGTTCATGCGCCACATCTGCACTGAACGCTCTTTCACGTTCAAATGAGGCCTCCAACCGTGCCAATAAACTATTGAGCTGTTTTTGTATGGGCACGATTTCGGCAGGCAGATGCTCGTCGGCGATACGGCTTTTGAGATTATCCTCTCTGATATTGTCGATTTGTGCGGCGACCGCAGAAAGCGGTGCGAGCCCTCGCCTCACCACAACCGCCGCGACGGCACAGGCAAGGCCGATGGCACCTATCGAAGCAATTGACAGAAGGTATTTCAAAAATCGCAACTGTGCCAGTAGGTAGCCGGTATCCCTGGCCACTACCAGTATAAGCGACTGCGGCGAATCTGCCGCGTTTGGATTATTTTTCCCAGTGCGCGGCAGAAAATTCACTGCAACAGCCCGGATAGGGCGGCCATCATTCATCACAAATGATCTGAAAGTGTGCGGGTGATTTACAGGTTTGAACCATATAAGGTCATCGCTGGCGAGAGAAGGGGACTTTCTAATCGGAACGCCGTCGTTTCTCCAGAATTCGTAATAGGCCGACCTTGTACCGCCGGTAAATTCGGGCACCATTTCGACATCAAACTCAAAATCAAGCTTGTTATCGTCCCGTTCTACTGAAGCTGACAGTATACGGGCCGCAGATTCGAGCGATGCATCGAACTGGTTGAACAGCACGCGGCTGATTATATGATAAACAATAAGATCAAAACCAATCAACAACACTACCATGCCGCCAATCATGCCACACATCAATCGTAACCTAAGAGACCACATCAACATCATGCTCCCAAAATATAACCTTGCCCCCGCACTGTGCGGAGCAGCGGCGGTTTCGCTTCCTTTTCAATTTTCTTCCGCAGATAGCCGATGTAAACATCTACGACGTTGCTTGAGGCCTCTGAGTTAAATTCATAAACATGTTCCCATATATCCGTACGCGAAACAACCTGTCCGGCACGCATTGCCAGATATTCGAGAAGCATGTATTCACGCGATGTGAGAATGATTTCCTCATCCCCACGCCATACCCTCCGGGAAGCGACGTCTATATGCAGATCATGTATTTTTAGACATGGACACTTCTGGTCATATCTGCGCCGCATCAGTGCTCTGAGTCGCGCCAGAAGTTCCCCAAACGCAAAGGGTTTAACCAGATAATCGTCCGCGCCCATGTCAAGCCCCTTTATACGGTCTTCAGCCGTATCTTTGGCCGTAAGAATCAGTATGTGATTATTTTTGTTTTTTACTCTGAGCTGCTTCAGAATACTCAGCCCGTCCATTCGCGGAAGCATCAAATCGAGAATTATCACGTCATAATCATTCGACATCGCATACCAAAGGCCTTCCTGTCCGTCCCCGGTAACATCCACGGCAAAACCGGACTCCCGCAGCCCTTTTGTCAGCGATTTTTGCAAAGGCAGATAATCTTCAACAAGCAATATTCGCATAGTGATAATCCAAAAGTAAGACGCCGTCGATCTATTCTATGTCTCGGCGGCGTCTGAACAGTTTGAAAAATCAAACGGTGGTAAACTTAGTCTTTGTCTTCGTCTTTGTCTTTCTTTTTCTCAGTTTCCTGCTTCAGAATCGTGCCATCGGCAGCAATCTTAATCTCGCTTTCCTTGCCGTCTTTGGTGATTTTTGCCTCGTAGGTGGTTACAGGGGTATCGAGTTTGACCAGTTTTAACTGGGCGTGCTCGACTCCCTTTTCAACTTTGCTCAGTTTTCCATCTTGTGCCTTGATAGTTTGGGCAACCGCCGCCGGCAGAGCATTAATGTCTTCAACTGACTCGACCTCTACGAGCATGCCGTCTTCAGCGAGTTTTGCCTCAGATTCCTTGTTGCCATCCTTCACTTTGACTTCATACACTTTTATCTCTTCTTCTTCCATCTTGCTTTTTCCAATTACTGCATTCGGGAAAAGAGCCTTTACCGCAGCCTGTACCGCAGCGGGCAGTGAACATTTCTTTTCGCCCTTCTCGCCGTAAGCTACAGCGCACAGCATTGCTGCGACTGCAATGCACAACCCGATCACAATCCAATTTTTTCTGACCATTTGAATTCTCCTTATTAAAATAATTTTGCCATTACACCACCGTCATGACAGCCGGAGCTAACACCATCCGTGTCAAGAACATAACGTATGGCATGCTACAAAAACAATTATGAGAAAATCATGAGAATACATAGCCACCTCAAAAAGCACGCCGTATCAAAATCGCCGATGAGCAAAAACAAAGATGAATCGGCGGTTAAACCTTTAAATTGTTGCTGGTTACCTTGCTGGCCGGGCTGGGGATACGGTAATTTCGCCGCGAAGCCCTCGACCGCCCTGTCCGGTAAGCCAGAGATATTCGTCGCTGGGCAGGCCCCCGTATGTAACAAACATATCAATGCCGCCCGGTCTGGGAGGATTATTGGTAACCTTAAATATCGCGGTGCCTTCGTCGACTTCGTCAAACATCGCCACGTAAATCATATTGACGTCTACAGTAACAGCGGTAGCGTATACCTGGTCCCAGAAAAACTGGCCGCCGTTGCGAGGAATTTTATTCAGCGTTCCGCCGCCTGCATTGTGGAAGCTATATCCCGGCCATATCACAGGCAGATAATCCTTGCCGTTAGTAATGCACCATGTTTTATCGGGACCCCATTTACTGGAAGCATAACTATTGATGTCTGAAGTTGTTTTATAACCGCCGACTGTCCAGGGACTGATGATGTCCGCCATATTCCGAATGGCTATAATATTCGGGTCGGTATTTGTGCGCCAACTATCCTTAACGCCTATCATAACTGTATTGCCGCCGTAGTTGGGGTCATTTTTGAGAAAATCTATCAGTGTCTGACATTCCGCATGTGTGTATGCTCGTCCGCTGAAACCTATACCCCATACAGCCACGACCGGCTTACCCTTGTGGAACATATAACCACGGTCATTGGGGTCTCTGCCGACCCTCGTTGTATCGACAAGAGATTTCCAGTCATCTATGACCGTTTGAGTTCCGCCTGCGCCAAGGCCGGAAAGGTCATACATTACTGCATATTTTCTGCCGTACATATTTGCGCCGTCTTTGCAGTAGGAAAGCACATCATTGCGGTGATTAAGCTCGGCGCTTCCGGGAGTCAATTCCGTTGCAAAACGCTGCAGATACGCGCCGTCTATTCCATAAGTCCGCATCCACTGAAAATGGCGCAGCACGGTGTTGCGATTGTGTGAGCTGAATACATAATAATCATTGCCATCGTAAAACTCGGTTGCTGCATATATTTCATCCGTATCCATTTCGTTCATATCCGGCCACATATCAACAGTGCAATTGGTCGGTGCAAAGCTGGCGCGGCCCCAGTGCACCCAGCCGCGAGGAGTTCCGTCGGCCGGACAGTTAAACCAGCCCTGATAGCCGCACATAATCTTGCCGATGAGGGTATAATTGCTGTCGGCGGGGATAGTTGTAAAGCTCCACACGTTACCCTTTAGATTCTCCTGACCGTTAATCTCATCAACACGCCAGTAATACGTGGCATTTAACTGAAGGTTGCAAGGGTCGTCGTAACTGGTATCGTTAGTGTTACCCTTGAAATATGGACTTTGACCCATCCAGTTGTCCG
>JBGOWI010000067.1:0-10758 GCA_041478555.1 Phycisphaerae bacterium | reverse complement strand
TCAGCGACCTGCATCCGAGGTACTATATGCGAAAAGGTCACGAATATACCGAGCATATCGGCAAGAGAAAATCGCTCAGGGACAGACCGCCTATTCAGCAGTGTCTTAAAAAGGGTCAGGATATCGTTGTTCAGGTTACCAAAGAGGGAATAAACACCAAAGGGCCCACGTTGTCGACTTATCTGTCGCTGCCGGGAAAGTATCTTGTAATGATGCCGTGGATGCACAACCTTGGTGTTTCACAGAAAATTGAGGATGAGCAGGAACGCGCAAGGCTCAGGACGATTCTTGATGAAGTCCAGCTGCCCGAGAAGGCGGGCTTTATTCTCCGCACTGCAAGTGCCGGCTGCTCAAAGAGGGATGTCCAGAAAGACCTCGGATATATAAGCAGGTTGTTCAGGGCAATTCAGAAAAGAATCGACACTGTACCGGTGCCGGCCGAATTGTACAGAGAGTCCGACCTCATTATTCGCGTCATCAGAGACGTCTTCAACACCGATGTCAGCAGAATTATCTGCGACAGCGAAACTGTGGCTCGCAGGATAAGAGATTTTCTTGGCATCATTCAGCCTCGGCTGAAAAACCGCGTAACATATTATGACGGCAGAGTTCCGCTGTTCCACAAGTATAAAATTGAGGATGAAATCCACAGAATTCACGCAAACCATGTTGAACTCAAAAGCGGAGGTTCAATTGTTATTGAACAGACCGAAGCACTTGTCGCAATTGATGTAAACAGCGGCAAATACAGGAAGCATGAAGGTGCCGAACAGACCGCTCTCAGGATTAATATCGAGGCTGCAAAGGAAATTGCACGGCAGTTGAAACTTCGCGACCTTGGCGGTTTGATTATCTGCGACTTCATTGATATGCGGGACGGCAGGAACAGAAGAGAGGTTGAAAAGGCCTTCCATGCCGCCTTGAGGGATGACCGTGCCCGCAGCAGAATACTCAGAATAAGTGCGTTCGGAATTATCGAGATGACAAGGCAGAGAGTCAGACCTTCTCTACAGTTGAGCACTTATCTCAAATGCCCGCACTGTGCGGGAACGGGTATGGTCAAAAGCCCGGAATCGGCTGCGATAGAAATTATAAGAACCCTCAATATGGCTGCCGCAAGAAGTGATGTCAGAAGAATTGAGCTGTCCGTGCCGCCTTCTGTGGCCGATTTTCTGCTCAATCGACGCAGAACCGCCGTCGCCAGAATAGAAGCTAACGAGCAAAAACAGATAGTAATCCGGCCGGATGAAACTTGTCCCCCTGAGGGGTATAATATAATATGTTTTGACGACCGTGAAGGAGTCGTGAAACTTTAATCTTTTTCGGATATTAACGGAGCGATTTAATGACCTTCGACCTTGAATATGCAAGGCAGGTGATAGATGCCGAAGCAAAGGGCGTGGTGCAAATGGCAAGTCTTGTTGATGATGCCTTTGCGCTCGCTGCAGAGCTTATATACAGCTGCAAAGGCTCTGTTATAGTTGCGGGCATCGGAAAGGCGGGCATCATCGGTCAGAAAATCAGCGCTACGCTTGCCTCGACCGGTACGCCGAGTCATTTTCTTCATCCTGCCGAGGCCGTGCACGGCGATTTGGGAAGGCTGAGAAAGAGCGATGTCGTGATTGTATTAAGTTACGGCGGTGAAACAGACGAAATTATCCGCCTGATAAATATCGTCAAACAGCTTGAAATAAAACTGATAGCAATCACAGGCAACGGTCAATCCCGTCTTGCCGCTCACAGCGATATCGTCCTGTGCATGGGCGAACTTGACGAGGCCTGCCCTTTGGGCGTCGCTCCCAGCGTATCCACCACCTGTATGCTTGCAGTCGGCGATGCACTGGCTCTTGTTGTTATGAAGGCCAGAAACTTCAGCGTCGAAGATTATGCACGTTTTCATCCCGCAGGCTCGCTGGGTGCAAAACTTATCACGGTAGAACAGTCCATGATGTTCAAAGCCGGCGAAAAACTGCCTCTTGCAAAAACCACCGACACCGTCAGCCAACTGCTGAAAAAGAACAGCGATGTAAAAAGACACGGTGCGGTGATGATTGTCGATTCCGACGGCAGACTTGCCGGTATCGTTACTGATGCGGACCTGCGAAGGCTTATGGCGCAAAAAGGAGATGAAGTTTTTGATTATACTGCAAAGGATATAATGACCGCAAACTGCAAGAAAATCAGAGCCAGCGGCCTTGCTTCGGAGGCAATGGCGATATTTCATAAGCACAGAATCGACGATTTGCCTGTTGTCGATGAAAAGGATAGACCCGTCGGCCTGATTGACGTGCAGGACATAGTTGCGATAAAGATTGTCGGTTAGGCAAAATGGCAGAGATTAAGAAAACAGACCTCAAGCAGATAAAGCTGCTTGCGATGGATGTCGACGGCGTCCTGACAGACGGCTCAATTACTGTCGGGCCCGACGGCTCGGAGTTTAAGACCTTTAGTCTGCTTGACGGACACGGAATAAGGATGTGGCGCAGGGCCGGGCTTAAAACAGCTCTGATAAGCGGCAGAGAAAGCGCCGTAACAAAGCAAAGGGCCGGCGAGATGGAAATAGATTTTATATATCAGCCGTGCCAGCGAAAACTCGATGGATTCGAGAAGCTGCTCTCCGATTCGCAGCTTGAGCCGAAAAATATCGCCTATATCGGCGATGATGTGCTCGATATTCCGCTGATGAAGCGGGCCGGTTTTGGTATCGCCGTGGCAAATGCGGTCGATGAGCTTAAAAGCCACGCTCATTATGTAACCTCAAGGCCGGGCGGAAAGGGAGCGGTGCGGGAAGTTGTTGAGTATATCCTGAAGAATACCGGCAGATGGGCCGAACTTATGGAGCGATATCTTGTTTAGAATTAGAATGGCTTTGTTATGGTTTTAGGCAGAAAATTTGTAGTCTGGCTTATTTCTTTTGCTGTTGTGCTGGCTGTTTTTCTGCTGTACAGAAGCGCGAGCGATACCGGCGTGATAGAAATTACCAGACTTGACCGCGGTATTGGACAGATGGACGCAAATCGGTTTATCGCCGATTCCAATGCCGGTCAGGTGGGACAGGCAAAACTTGAGTATCTCGAACGTGCACGTTTTGAAACCGTCGATGCGAAGACAAGAAAATTGAAACGTGTCGTCGGCTTTGAAAAAGTATTGCACAAGACCGGCAACGAATGGATGCTCGACAAGCCCTATATGAATGTTTTTCAGGACAGGCTGCGATACGATATTACAGCCGATACAGGCACTATCGAGCTTGAAAATGTCGAAGGCTCAGACCCCACGCCGAAATCAGCTGTTCTTAAGGGAAATGTCGTCATACATATTCTTCCTGAAACGGTTGCAAGCCGGTCAGACAGCTTTGTATACCTGAACCAGATTGCATTTGACTCCGACCGTGCCATGTTTTATTCAGACGATGACGTCAATTTTGTCTCCGCCGATGCACAGCTTATAGGGAAAGGGCTGGAGGTTGTCTATAATAGCATTACAAATCGGCTCGAATACCTCAAGGTAAAACAGGTCGACTTTTTAAACATAAGGAAACTTGCGCAAACAGACCAAATAAAAGAAAAACATCCACAAGACACTCCTGTTAAAGTCTCTTCTGCCGAGCCTGCCGAGGTTAAGCCCACCCCTGCTGAGTTTGAAGAAAACAAAGATAGTTTCCAGTGCCTCTTCAGGGATAATGTTGTGCTCGAATATGAAAACGAAGTTATACTTGCCAGTGAGATGGCAATTACAAATCTTCTATGGTCTTCTTCCCAGAAGTCTCAGCAGCCGCAGACTTCGGCGAGCTCGGTCGAGCCGAACATCAGCGAAAGTACTGTCGGACAAATGCCTGCCGAACCCTTCGACAAGCTCAGGGCGGGACAGCAGCAGAATACAAAAGCGGCAGCGCCTGATGAAAAAGAGTCGGTTATTGCAACAGTTAAATGTGACGGCCCTATGATAATAAGACCCACACCTGCCGCTGAATCTGATGACTACAAGCCGCCCCAGCTCAGAAATTTTCTAAATTTGCCTGATAATACTTTGCGCTGGCTCGGCAGAAGAAACGTCCTTCTGGCTCAACGGGTAAGCTACGACTATGTAAACCAGATTGCAAAGGCACCCAATCAGGTCGAACTTGTTTTCTATCCTCGAATGGAATCAGACAGCGGTGGAAAAAAACCTTTTATAATAAGTGCTCAAAAAGGCGCTGAGTTTATATCAAAGCTGAACCAGGCGATTTTTTACGGCAGCGTCAGAGGCAGCTTCAACAAACAGACCGACTACTACGATGAGGAAAATATATTCTATGGCGACAAACTCGTCGTTGACCTGACCGCCGGCCTGAATAAGCCGGAATCTGTTGAATCGGCTGATATCGCACATGTAACCGTTACGGGTCCGGGTGTTCGGCTTGAATCGATAAGAACGCTTGGAAAAACCAAGTTAAGCCACGTAAGACTCAAATCCGAGAGAATCGATTACGACAGAATTACCAAAGATATTATTGCAACAGGACAAGGAATAATCGAATACGGAAATGTCGCAACTGAGAATTTGCAGGCCTCATCTTCAAAGTCGGCTCTGGACAAACCCTGCTATACACTTGTTGAAGGTTTTGACAAGCTCATCTGGGATACCAATTCGCTGCAGGTAAAGGCCTTCAGTGAAAAAAGCAAGGGGGTTCACATCGGCTATCTGCCTGTTGAGCAAACTGGTTATGGAAACAGGATTACCATAGATACGCGGCAGATAGACATTGACTATTTTGAGCCGACAAAGGGCAAAGCTCAGCTAAAACAGCTTTACGCGACCGGCGGAATCGTTTATTACGAACAGCCGAAGTATGAATTTGTCGGCAGAGACCTTTACTATAATGCACAGGAAGAATATCTGACTGTTAGCGGCACTGAGGATATGCCGTGTATGCTCAACGGCGTATTTGCCGATGCCATAGAGTACAACCTTAAAACAGGTTCTGCCAGCGCCGTTCTCGGCAGCGGCGTTGGAATTATGCCGGTCAAAGAATAACCTCCTCCGGTTTGTCGGAAAGCTCACTTTTGGGTTGACTTGTCCTCGAATTTGGCTAAACTATCCGCTCTTTATAGCTTTTGAAGTTCTTGATACAAGGAGGTCAGATTGGCTTATAACTGCATTGTACCGATAAAACAGGTGCCTGACACCAAGAGGATTACAGGCGATGCCATGAATGATGACGGCACTGTTAATCGTGGAGCGCTGCCGGCAATTTTCAATCCGGAAGACCTTAATGCCCTTGAGTTGGCGCTGCAGATAAAGGAAAGATTCGGCGGAAAAGTTACTGCGATAACGATGGGACTGCCTGCCGCAAGTGCGATTCTGCGCGAATCGCTCTATCGCGGCGCCGACGATGCAATACTTATAACAGACAAACGCTGCGCCGCCAGCGATACTCTTGCCACGAGTTATATCCTGAGCTGTGCCGTTAAAAAACTTGAGTTTGACATCGTTCTGTGCGGCAGACAGGCTATCGACGGCGATACCGCTCAGGTTGGGCCGCAGCTTGCTGAAAAACTTTCAGTGCCGCAGATTACTTATCTCGAAGAACTGCTCAGTCTTGAAAATCGTTCCATAGTTGCGAAACGTAATATCGGCAGCGGCTGGCAGGAAGTAAAGTGTAAGCTGCCTGTGTTGCTTACCGTGATTGGCGAAGCAAACGAGCCTCGCGTCTCCGTTGCGAGAAGGCTGATGAAATACAAAAGGGCCCGCACGCCGATTGAGATTGAAATGCAGGTAAAACAGGACAACCCTGACGCAGGAGACAGCGAGTTGAAGCAGCTTGCACAAAGGAAGGTCGATGAGCTTGAGGAAAAAGGCCTTTTGATAAAGCAATGGGACCTTGATTTTCTCGGCGCCGATTTGCAGTGGTGCGGCCGGGACGGCTCGCCTACAAAGGTTCATCGCATTCAAAGTGTTATTCTGACGGCCAGAGAAAGCAAAACAGTTGAGCCGACCGAGCAGGGCATTGCCGATATGGTTCACGAATTGATAAAGGACAAAACCATAAGTTAGTATCAGGATAGTCTGTGATTTCAGTCAACAGAAAAGGAGAAGTCTGGGTTTTTGCCGAACAGCACGGCGGCAAGCTTGAGGATATTGGTCTTGAGCTCCTTGGGAGGGCAAGGATGCTTGCCGACAGTCTCGGCGTTAAGGCGGCGGCAGTGCTTATTGGCGATGAGGTAAAGGCTCTTGCGGAAAGGCTCTGCCATTACGGAGCCGATAAAGTTTACGTTCTTGAGCATCCGCTGCTGGAGCACTACCAGGCCAACAGTTACAGCAGGGTAATCTATGACCTTGTCCACAAAAACAAACCGCAGATAATGATTTATGGAGCAACACCCTGCGGCAGAGACCTTGCCCCGCGTGTTGCAAGCGCGACAAAGGCGGGCCTTACCGCAGACTGCACCGATTTGCAGATTGGCGACCACGAAAACAAGGATGTGGTACATAAGAATCTGCTGCTGCAGATAAGACCTGCCTTCGGCGGAAATATTATTGCAACGATTATCAACTATGACCGCTGGCCGCAGATGGCGACCGTTCGAGAAGGCGTTATGCCGATGCCTGAGCCGGTTGCCTCCAGAAGGGGTCAGATTGTTGTCGAGAAGGTCCACGTTGCGCATGACGATTTGCCGCTGGAAATCCTCAGCGAACACAAACGTGAAAAGAAGGTCAACCTTAAGGCCTCGAGGATGGTCGTCTCCGGCGGGGCGGGCGTCGGAAGCAAAGAGAATTTCCGTCTTATCTGGGACCTTGCAAACGCACTTGGTGCTGCGCCGGGTGCTACAAGGGCTGCGGTTGATTTGGGCTTTATCGACCGCGACCATCAGGTAGGACAAACCGGCACCACAGTAAGGCCGAGTCTCTATATCGCTGTCGGCATCAGCGGTGCTATTCAGCATCAGGCTGGAATGAGCGGCAGCCAGAAGATTATCGCAATCAATAATGACCCTGAAGCGCCCATCTTCGATATTGCTCATTATAAGATTGTCGGCGACCTCAACGAAGTAGTTCCGAGAATGATAAAGGCCATAAAGGCAAGAGTGTAGTATAATTTTTTTGATATCGCAGGGTTTATACTGATAAAAATTAAAAATCAAAAATTAAAATGCAAAATGACAAATCAAAATTTAAAATGGAGTTTAAGAGCAGGCTCTATAAGTTTGCACTCCGCCTGATAGAGTTCCTTGACCATTTGTCCTCTGATAATGTGTCAAAACGTTTGGGCGACCAGTTGCTTCGCAGCGGTACGAGCATCCTGAGTAATTACATTGAAGGTCAGGCAGCCAGCAGCAAAAAGGATTTTATTAACTATTTTAACGTGTCGTTAAAATCAGCCAACGAAAGCAAGCTCTGGTTGGCTCTTTTACGCGACAGCAGAAGAGTAAAACCCAAAGATGTCGAATGGTTTCTGAGTGAACTGAATGAAATCAGTAAAATCTTTGCATCCAGCGTATTGACCCTCAAGGGCAGAAAATAATTTTGGATTTTAATATGTCATTTTGATTTTTGCATTTTGATATTTGATATAGTCAGCTCTGATTTTGGAGTTTGATAAATTTAAATAAAAGGCCGGATTATAATAAATTGTAAAAATTAAACGGATTTGAGAGATGGCAAATTTTTACAGAGATAACGACGACATTCGGTTTTTGTTCAGGCATATGGATATTGGCAGCATCGCCGAAATTATGGAAGAAGGTTTCAAATTCGCAAAGGAATTTGACTATGCCCCCGCAGATGCTGCCGAGGCGATTGAAAATTACGACCTTGTGCTTGAGTCTCTGGGCCAACTGAGCGGAGATTTTGTTGCACCGCGTTCCGAGGACATTGACAGGCAGGGCAGCAGACTCAATGAGGACGGCACGGTAAGTTACGCCGACGGGATAAAAGAGTCGCTTGATATGCTCGCAAAGGCAAACGTGATGGGCTTTACATTGCCGCACAGATTCGGCGGACTTAATTTCCCGAACCTGATTTATTCAATTGCCATTGAGATTGTCTCGCGTGCCGATGCTTCACTTATGAATCTGTTCGGACTTCAGGGTATTGCCGAAACCATCAACGCCTTTGCCTCTGAGGAAGTAAAGCAGAAATATCTGCGCGAATTTGCAGCGGGCAAGGTAACTGGTGCAATGGTTCTTACAGAACCCGACGCAGGCAGTGACCTGCAGAGCTGCAAGTTAAGGGCCTTTCAGGACGATGGCGGTCAATGGTATCTGCACGGCGTAAAGCGGTTCATAACCAACGGCTGCGGTGAAATATTACTTGTTCTTGCCCGCAGCGAGCCGGACAGGAGCGGCGGACTGGGTCTGAGTCTTTTTGTCTGCCAAAGAGGCCCAACGGTTCACGTCCGCAGAATCGAGGATAAGCTCGGCATTCACGGTTCGCCCACCTGTGAATTATTTTTTGATAATGCACCTTGTGAGCTTATCGGCGAACGCAAGCGCGGACTTGCCACGTATGTTATGAGTCTGATGAACGGAGCAAGAATCGGCATATCCGCTCAGTCGGTCGGGATTGCAGAAGCTGCATACAGGGTTGCAAGAGATTATGCTGCGAGCAGAAAGCAGTTTGGCGGTCCGATTGAAAAACTGCCTGCCGTTCGCGATATGGTTATCGATATGAAAATTGACATCGAAGCGGCCAGGGCACTGCTTTATGAGACGGGCAGGGTGGTTGACTATGATGTCAGTTTCACAAAAAAGCTGGAACTCAATCCGCCTGCCGACAAGGAGCAGCTCAAGCAGCTCAAGGAGGCTTCCAGACGTTACAGTCGCTATGCCGGTATGCTTACGCCGATGACGAAGTATTTCAGCTCGGAGATGTGCAACAGGGTTGCGTATAATGCGATACAGATTCTCGGCGGAAGCGGCTTTATGAGGGATTATCCCTGCGAAAGATTTGCACGGGATGCGAGAATCACAACAATCTACGAGGGTACAAGCCAGTTGCAGATAGTAGCGGCTGTCAGAGGCGTCTGCAGCGGCACAGTGGAAAAGTATCTTCAGGAACTTGCCGCAGTTGAATACGAGCCGCAGGTTAAAAACCTGCTCGATATTCTCAAGCAGGGCACAGACCTTATGTTCAAGGCCGTGACCTTCATAAAGGAAAAGGGCGTCGATTATATGGACCTTTACGGCAGACCGCTTGTCGATGTGGCGATTTATCTTATATGCGGTTATCTCTTCTGCGGTCAGGCAAGCAGCAAAATTGATTGCCAGGTTGAAGTTGCCGACGGTAAAAATAACGGTCAGGGGCAGACAATCAGTATGAAAAAACGCAAGGAGATGATTACCCGCAGATACGTGACGAAAAATGCTGTCGTGATAAAATCGCTCATTGATATGATACTCAGCGGCGACAGGTCTTCGTTTGAACAGTATGAAACCCTTGCCGGCCCTGTTCCGGAGGAGAAATAACGGCAGTGCTCAAGGCTGTAATATTCGATTTTGACGGAGTGATATCGGATTCTGAGCCCTGTCATTTTGCAGCCGCCAACAAAGTGCTTGATGATTTTGGAATTCAGCTTGCCCAGCAGCAGTATTACGCCGACTATCTTGGCTTTACGGATTATGAGCTGTTTGAAACCGTTAAAAAGAAATACGAAACGGATTTCAAGGGCACATCCATCGAGCAGCTTGTTGAGCGAAAGGCAGAAGTTTTTCAGGAGCTTATCAAACAGACCGACCATCTGATTAACGGCATTACAGAGCTGATCGGCCGGCTCAAAAGAAATGGCATAAAAGTCGCTGTAAACTCCGGCGCCATCGCTGCTGATATAAAAATCATGCTCGCCGGTTCAGCCATTGAGGATTCTTTTGATGTTATTGTTTCTGCTGATGATATTACAAAAGGCAAGCCCGACCCCGAAAGTTATCTGCTGACTCTTGAAAAACTCAATGCTGTTTCAGATTATCCGATTTCTGCAAAGCAGTGTGTGGTTATCGAAGATTCGCGCTGGGGCATCATCTCTGCAAAAAAAGCCGGCATGCACGTAGTTGCCGTAACCAACAGCTATACTGCCGAAGAATTAAAAGATGCAGAAATGATAATCGGTTCTGTAAGGCAGCTTAAAGTCAGCGATCTGCAAAAACTGTGCGTCGGCTGAAAGCGGATTACAGCCTTTCAATGATGTAATCAATAATTTCCTCATCCAGACTGCTGTCAAAGACCGCTTTTGTCCAGACATTTCCGGCCAAGGTACTTAAAATAAAATCAACCTGCTGATGAGCCGACAATCTGTTGCCTGTCAGGTTCAAATCTCTGCATTGTGTTATAAGCTGGCGGTATTGGTCTATGTACCATTTCCAGAAGACATCCAGTTTCTGCTTTACCGGCGTCTGCAAAAGCTGAGCCTGGCAGCTGAGACGCAGCATAAGTCTGCAGTTGACCCACTGGCCTGAATTGTTTAATTCGAGAAGCTGTTTGATTAAAGCCTTTAATTTTTCAAGCGGATTTGCTGTTTTCGGCAGAGACTCGAAGATATTCTGATATTCGCTTTGTATCGAGTCGATTATTTCGCCGCAAACCGCCTCTTTGCTTTTGAAATAATGATAAAAAGCGCCTTTGGTAATGCCCGCAGCGGTTATTATGTCGTCGATTGTTGTTTCGCTGTATCCGTGTGTGCTGAAAAGATTTTTTGCAGCGGCGGAAATTTTCTGTTTTGTGGTTATTTTATCGGCGCTCATTTTGGCAAATCCTGCAGAGAATGTTCAATAGCTTCATAAATGG
>JBGOWI010000085.1:0-5389 GCA_041478555.1 Phycisphaerae bacterium | reverse complement strand
TTTACTTTTAGCAGAGCCTAATGCAGGAAAGCCTGAGCTTATTGACGACAGGGCGGTGTATAAGATTGGCGATGAGGAATTTGCCGAATGGCTTGCGAGAATTCATAAGGCAGGTGCAGCGATAATCGGCGGCTGCTGCGGCACAGGGCCGGAACATATAAAAGCAATGGCAAAAAAATTAAAAATCAAAAATAAAATATAAAAGATACCCCGATGAGATAGACGAAGCGTCATCTCATAGGGCAGGCATATAAAAATTTAAAAATAGATAGCTGACTTTATTTATTGGCAAAGCTTCTACAGCTTGCAGGCTATTGATAATTGAAGGGAACTTGAATATGAATGATTTTTATTTTTGTAAGTCTGTATTGGCACATGGCATTGATATGAGTGCCAGCAGTGGAATATACCTTTTAATCGTGTTGGCTTTTTTTATATTAGCACTTTTCGTATATAGTAAAAAAGCTAGAACACCAAAAGGACTATTTGTTTCTTCTATTTTTCCTTATTTATTAGTATTAATTTCTATCTTGGATTTATCCTTAAAATTACAAATTCCAGACATAATAGGAGATATTTGTTTTGTAGCAGTATTATATCCAAATTTTCTAATTGATGGTGCATTGGGTATGGGGGCTGGCTTTTTTCTGGCTGCATTTATTATAGATACATTGGTTATCTTTGCGATAATAAGGCTGATTTTATATATTAAACACAAAATTTCAGCTAAAAAACCACAGGTCAAAGAAGCTGTATGAAATAAAGTTGGAATGATTCAGAACCCAAAATGATTATCGTTCAATAGGAGATAAAAAATGAAAGCGATAAAGATAAGTTTAATGTGTTTTTTAGTTTTTATGCTGGCGGCGGGAGGATGTAAGGTTGAGCCGGAGAAACCTGAGGGTAAGGCAGTATTGTCGTCAGAAGTGGATGAGGCAATCGCAGTTATGAAGGCAAAGGACAAGAGCATCCGGAAATTCTTTGATAAATCCTACGGATACGCGGTGCTGCCGAAGGTTTTTAAGGCTGCTCTTTTGGCGGGCGGAGCTTATGGCAAAGGCGAAGTCTATGAGCAGGGAACAATGGTCGGCTACTGCGATATAACGCAGGTAAGCGGCGGACTATCGGTCGGAGGAGAGTTTTACCGCGAGATAATCTTTTTCAGGGATAAGGAAGATTTGGAAAAGTTCAAGAGTAAGGAATATACATTATCTGCACAGGTAACGGGCGTAGCTCTTGTCTGGGGTGCGGCAGCGAAGGCGGATTATAAGGCCGGTATGGCTGTATTTATTACGACAGATGCAGGTTTAATGGTCGATGCATCAGTAGGCGGACAGAAATTCAGCTATGCACAGAAGGTTATTTTAAAGAAAGTTAAATAATGCTTTCAATGATACCGTCATTGAGATGACAAGGCTAAGCGCCGCCATGCCGGTATCGGCTAAACTACGAAACAAGGCCGGATTGCAGCCAATCATCGGCGAAACTGGATATATCGGACCAGTCGACATCCCAGTCGCCAGTGATGTCGGCTGTCGGGTCGCTGCCGGTTTCGTGAACGCTGACATTGTCAATCCAATAATAAACCGCAGGAGAACCGCTATCGCCGTCGATATTGAAAGATACGACCATATAACTATCCGTTGCCTTGAATACGCCGTCGGAGAGGCCGCCGCTTGGTGAAGTGCCGTTCATCGACGCAGTGATTTTTTCCCAGTCTCAAGTGGTGGACGATTTCTTGTACATCGCATAGCCCCAGTCTGTAGTTGCTGTTGTGGGCGGTGCGCTCATAAATGCAACATAAACTTCGGCCCCCTCCTCATCAGCCCTCCGACCCTACTATGGCCAGCACGCCTTAGGATCAGCAAGGCCGCACGTGAGCCACTCGTTCACCAGGATGCGCAGGTCCAGCATGTTCACATACCCGTCCCCGTTGATGTCTGCCTCCACCGGTGTTTCATACCATTCCTGTGCCACCTTGCGAAAATCGGAGAAATCCACTATGCAGTCGCTCGTCAGATCCGCCTCCGGTTGCGATACGCACGCCAAGGGGTTGCTTGAGAGAAGCTCAATACCCGTGCCCGTGCCAAGATTTCTCGTATATTGTTTATCAGTGCTGTTATTCCAGTGTTCGTGGACGCCGAGGCTTGGGAACCTTGCCGGCGCGCCATTGGTGTCATAGCCATATACCGTTCCCGAACACGGGTCGTTCGCCAGCGCGGCCTCGTGCATATAGTCGTCCACACCTCTGTACAGGTTCGTTGTCCCCAGATTGTTTCCGTACTGCGACCTCACGAAATCCAGCCCCACCGAGTCTATTGCCACCATATCCTGGCTCATCAGCAGGCTTGAGGGATAATCCCCGTTGGGGTCTATATTCGTGAACGGGGGGAACGTGTACTTCTGGGGATAAGACCCGCTGCTGTGCTTGGCGAATCCCCACAGCCCATCCACTATGAACAGGACAGTTTTCTCGCCAAAGTTCTTATTCCCCATCAAATCCACCACAAGCCGGTAATTTTCCATTGTAGGAGTGTCCGTCAGGTATGCAGTCGTGTGAGCCGTATCGGCTGGGTCGTTCCACGGCATTGGGTATGTTGCGGTCGCCGACCCGGGCTTGGCACAGAAACATCCATACCAGTTCTTCCCGCAGAATGTCGCCCCCACCTGAGAGTGTCCTTTCATAATGGCAAGGTTCACCACGTAGTTCGCATCTACGAACGGCATTGGCTGGGCGCTCGGCGGTATCGGAAGGCCCGTAGCACCGAGGTGACTATAGTGAGTCGCAACCACACACGGGTCTGAAGGTGTCACAGGCGGCCGGTTTGAATCCGCAAGCCTATCATCGCCCTTGTCGGCGTAGAAATTCGTCACAAGATAATGCACGTTCGGGAAAAGCGCATGGCAGCGATAGTACTCCTTGTTGGAAATATACCGCGATGAGTCGCATA
Organism: Phycisphaerae bacterium; assembly: GCA_041478555.1. Taxonomy (GTDB): domain Bacteria; phylum Planctomycetota; class Phycisphaerae; order Sedimentisphaerales; family UBA12454; genus JAPLMW01. The sequence continues at coordinate 2,438 of JBGOWI010000085.1, read as the reverse complement.
TTGTTATACAATTCTGCGGGACGCCCACCTTGTTGACAAGCTGCTTTAGCAGCGATACCACCGTTTGCGGCGCAAGGTCCGCCAGGTTGTTTTCCCACAACAGCCTCCTCTGTTCCACGTGGTTCGGCTTTATAGCAATCTTTTCGCCGCTGACGTATCCGACATCGCCTTTGCCGTGACGCTGGTTGAAATACCTGAATAGTTTATCCCACGCTTCCTCATCTGTCGTTGAGTTGGTCAACCACCTGACACCCTTCGAATACATCTCATCGACAACTGCCTGGTTCGTGTGGCCGTCGTCCCAGTAGAAAACCGTTGTGTTCGTATCGAGCGAATGGGACCATGTTGTTGCATTTGGGTCCCATACCCATGTTACTCTGCCCGGATATATTCCCCTCGCTACGCCCATCGGATTGTTTGTCCCGTCTGTCGGCACGAACATTGTCGCGCTCGCACGGCCCCCGTCGATACCCAGCGTGAACCACGCCGTTGTTATCGCTGCGCACAAACATACTGCCGCGACCACGTATTTTGCCCGCTTGATGTGTTTGCGCACTCGTCCTACTATCACTGCGGTAGTGAATATGCCTATCAAATATGCTACGAAACTCGACGCTATCGGAAATGCCATTCTCTGGCAGGGATATATTGCACGGCTGGGCTTGGGAATGACTCGTATCAAAAACCACAGCGTTGCCAGCAAGCCGGTCAGGGGCCATAGCCACCGGAGCCAGGCGCGGCGAGGCCGCATCTCGTAAACCTTCCCCGTTTTTGGACAGACCTTGTATTCAGGATGCCTTAACATCACCATATCCTCCCTTAAGTGCTACAAACAGGTAACGGTCTCCGATAACCCGTTGTATAATATGTAATAATATCAGAAAACCACCCACTTGTCAACCTGTTAGGTCTATTTTTGATATAATAGGGAACTATTGCCCTTTTTGCTCTTTAAGCAAACTGACGACTGCATTGACACTTTTTTGTGTTGCGCCCTGATTTTCTTTGATGACCTTTTGGCCATTGCGGGCGATTTTCTGAGCGAACTGCGGTTCATCGAGGCATTTCTGAACTGCGAGGCAAAGCTGGCTTTCGTTCTTTACTTTAATAGCTCCCTGTGCCTGCAGAAGGGCCTGGACGGTCTGTTTAAAGTTGAATGTGTGGGGCCCGAATATTGTGCATTTGCCCATCGCTGCCGATTCTATCATATCCGAGCCGCCCATCGGCACAAGGGTTCTGCCGACAAAGACAACGGTCGCCAATGAATAAAACTTTCTCAAATCGCCCATCGTGTCGCCGAGAATGACGGCATCCTGATTTGTTGCCTTCTGGTCGCCGGATTTTATTCGGCTGTACCTTACAAGTTCAAAACCTGATTTTTTAATGAGTTTTGCAACTTCGTCGAATCGCTCAGGTTTGCGGGGAACAACAACAAGCCTGAGGTCGCTGAAACTATCCTGTTTTTTTAGTTTTTTGAAAACGTCGAGTATGATTTTTTCTTCCTTTGGTCCTGTGCCGCCTGCGACAAGCAGGTGCTTATCTGTAATGTTCAACTGCTCTGCGAGCCGGTCGGCTTCTTCGACCTTTTCGGTTGTTTGGGCAGTGTCGTATTTCAGGCTGCCGGTGATAATCGTTGCTTTTCTTTTGCCGCCCAGCGAGATGAAGCGCTCAGCGTATTCTTCGCTCTGTGCGAGAAAGAGCGAGACCTTTTCAAAGATGGGTTTTACAAAAGGCTTTATAAGATTGTATTTCGGAAAGCTTCTGTCGCTGATTCTGCCGTTGACGACGACGACGGGAATTTTTAACTGATGTGCCTTTGAGGTGAAATTCGGCCAGACCTCAAGTTCCATCAGCAGACAGATATCCGGCCTGATATTTTCAAATGAGCGGTCTATCACGGATGAAAAATCGAGCGGGAAATAAAACACCTTCAGTTCCCCGGCATACAGACTGTGTGCTCGTTCAATTCCGGTATCTGTAGTAGCGCTTAAGACTATTTCGAATTCGGGGAGATGTTTTTTGAGTTCGGTAATTATGGTTTTGGTTGCGTTGACTTCGCCGAGGCTTACGGCGTGAATCCAGATGCATTTTTTGTCGGGGAAGTTTCGGTGGATTTTGCCGAGTCTTTCGCTCCAGCCCTGGCGATAACGGTTCTGCATGATGACCCTGTACAGAATTTTCGGGCTTATGGCGATAAGAGCAAAAAGGTAGATAAAATCATTAAAGAGTTTCATATTGGCTAAAACACGGTTAAAGAAAGCAAAAACGCGCCCGGCAGGATTCGAACCTGCGACCTACGGATTAGAAATCCGTTGCTCTATCCAGCTGAGCTACGGGCGCCTGAAATTTTAAGTGCCTGTAATATAACGACTTGGTGCTTATGTTGTCAACTGGTTAAATGCTCGAAACAGGGAAAATTAGTAAAAAGTATCTTGTTC
>JBGOWI010000047.1:0-17444 GCA_041478555.1 Phycisphaerae bacterium | reverse complement strand
AGCGATAATGTACTGGTATATGTTAAAATCATACAAAGAAATTCTAAACCGGTTTATAGTGTTATTCCTTTATGAGATGAAAAATTAAATATGATTAAGGAGATACCTGTATGAAAAAGTGCTTTCTTCTGCTATTTTTTGTCGTATCGGCTGTACTTCTTAACGGCTGCGGCGAAACCGGCGACAAGCGTGTCAACCTCGACACAGGAGTCAAAAGCGATACGCTCGCAAACAACGCCCTGACCCGACCGGTATATGGTGCATTCAGTTTGCTGATAGGGGAAGGAATTGATTTAAAAGACGTAAAAACCTTTACAAATGACGCCGGCTTTATGGAAATTCAGGCAACCGGCTATAATCGAGCCATATATACAAAAAGATTTGATTACAAGATAGAATGGCTCGACAAAAACGGCGTTGTGGTTGACTCAAAAGCAAGCGTCTGGATGCCTGTATCCGCAAAATCAAGAACCACCTTCAGTTTCAAAGCTGTTGCGCCGTCTAAAGATGTTGTTAATTTCAAAATGAATACAAGAAAAACTCCGGAATAATGAAAGGATAAAACTATGAAAAATCTGTCGATACTTTTGCTCTTCTCAACGCTGTTCTTAATCGGCTGCGAGGAAGTTCAGAAAATTGACACCACCAACGACACCGGCAAACAAGTCCTGTCGCTTGATTACAGAGATTTCGATGAGGCGGCAAGTAAAATGATTCAATCGCTTATAAGTTCAGGCACTCTCGCCAAAAAGGATGGAAGCAGATATGTTATCTCCACGGGCCGAATCACAAATGACACTATGCAGAGAATCGATACCGACCTGCTCACCGCAAAGGTCGAGCAAGACCTGATGAAAAGCGGACAGGTGGTGATGACATCCGCTGTGGGCGGAAAAGAAAGCAACCGTGACGAAACGGTCTATAATATGAGAGAGACCAGAGATTCCTCAAAAGGCGAAGAATTTAAGCAGGAAACCCTGCCGCAAAAAGGCCAGATAATCTCTCCTGAATTGAGCCTGTCAGGTAAAATCTATCAGAGAAACCTGCGTTATGACAAAGACAAACAGCAGGTGGAATACTACTTTCAATTGAAACTGTCGGATATAAAAACAGGCCTGCGATTCTGGCAGGAAGAAGTGCTCATAGGAAAACGCGGCAGCAATAAATCGGTTGCCTGGTGAAAAATAACGGTTTAAGGACAGATAAAATGAAAAAGATAATAACATTACTGCTGATTCTCCCCTTTTCTTTACAGGTTTTAGCTGGAGAAAAAGTAATAATTCAGGAAGGCAAAGGAATTGCCTCAACAAGGGAAGATGCCATAAAAAAAGCCATCTTTGAGGCCGTCGCAAAGGCAAAAGGAATAAACGTAGGTTCGGGCAGATACCAGTTCGATTTTGAATCTGTCTCAGCCGATATTGAAAGAAAGCCGAGTGGCAAAGAAATCGGCTTTGACGCAGTTTCGATATATGCCGAAGGCACGACGACCAGTACGGCAATCAGGGCTTTGGTGAAAAGCTATGAGGTATTGGAAGAAAAAAGGATTGACCCTAACTTGTGGGAAGTAAAACTTAAAGTCTGGATATATGACTATCAGCCGCCGGACAAGACCGGCAGATTAAGAATAGCCGTAATGGCAACAAAAACCTTGAGCAGTGGGTATTCCTTCGGCAATATAAGAATCAGCAGCGAAGAAATGGAACAGAAAATTACACATATATTGAACACCAAGCTGATAGCAACAAATAAATTCGCTGTTCTCGACAGACATTACATTGATAAGGTTATGCAAGAGAAAGGATTGGTACTGCTTGGCGATTCCTCTCTCGAAGAAAAGGCAAAAATAGGAAATCTTCTTGGAGCGGACTATATCCTTGTTTCAACGCTCAATGAGGCCTATCTCTCTGCAAAAGAGAAAAACCTGGAAGCCATAGGAAGCAAAACCTACGAACACGAGGCAAAGTTCAAACTGGATTATTCTCTTATCGGCGCTGCAACAAGCCAAATCAAATTATCAGATACTGTAACGTTGTGGCTCCAGTATGATAAGGATGTCAGAAGTCTTGTTCCAAATTGGCAGGATGATAAGATTGACTATTTGGTGCTTGCCGATGAATTGATTAAATCAGCAACCGCACCAATAGTTGACAAAATCACACAAGGGCTTTATCCGGCCAGAATAGCGAAAATCCTGCCGGAGGGCCAAATTGTGATAAACAAAGGCGGCAAAGATATTTCCGAGTCAGATATCTATGAAGTCCTCAAGGAAGGTGTGGAACTTTTTGACTACGACACAAAGGAATCCATTGGGAAAATTGAAGAGCCGGTTGCCACAATAAAAATTACAAAAGTTATGTCCAATTTCTCCTATGCTGCCATAGTAAAGGGCGATGCTTTGAAACTATCCGAAGGACTAATCTGCAGAAAGAAAACTGAAGAACCTCAAAATATAAGCGAACAAAAAACCAATGTGGAAGTTCTGCCAAGCGGCGGAGTCAAAATGCCGTTTGATAAGAATTAAGCCTGACAGATAATTTTTGACGCCCCGCAAAGTACGCTGATTTTCGCACCTTTGCCGTGCTTTTTCATCGCAATTTTTAACGCATCAGCGGGATTCGCTGCCCATTGAAATCCCATCGTTTTCGTGTCTTTTTCTGATATACCTTTGCTTACAAATATAACATTGTTGTTTTGAAGTATTTCATTGCCCATCCATAGATTGGCCGCTACGACCTTACTCAACTTTCCGTCTGCAACGAGTCCCTTAATATGTTCATGTCCTGTTTTGTAACCGATTTCGGTTATTTCCGGATGCTGAGAGCTTACTCCTTCCGGACCGGGTGTTACGAATATCAAAGTTCCGCCTTTCCCAACCGCAAAGTGTGCAGAATACAATGCCTTTATTGACTGCCAGAAATCAATATCTGCTGGATATGAATCCGCAATTACAATATCAGCTTTTTTTATCTTAACCGTATACAATCGTGCCGCAAACTCACAGGCTGCCCGATGAGCCTCAATTGGGTCGCCCGCAAACGCCATAGCAATTCCGCCATCCTCTGCTGGTACTTCATTGAGAATAAACCCCAAACCACTCTTTACAGCAATATCATCTACCAACTGTCTTACTTTATTGTCGCGAATTCCAAACCTTTCATTTGTAGGCACTGTATGGCTCAGCCAGTGCATCTGGCCGATGGTTTGTTCCTCACAGCAGCCCGGATTAATTATCTTTCCGCCGCCGCCAAAACCTGCATACATATGCGGCATTGCCTGACCAAGTCCAATCACAAAATCAGCCTCAAGTATCGCTCCGTGTACTTTGATTTCAAAACCATCCGACATTCTGCCAACAGCCAGATAGTCGCAACCCATCTTCCAGTCAGGATTTATAATTTGATAACTTTCCGTAACTTCCTCTGTATATTTGAGCCTTATTTCCCGCTCGGTCATCTGCCGATGAGTCCCAAGTGCGATAAAAATCGAAATGGCTTTGGTATTTATCTTTGCCCGTTTAAGCTGCTTCAAAACCAGCGGCAGCATAAGTTCCGTTCTTGTCGAGCGCGTAATATCATCGACAGCTACGACAATTTCCGTACCAGCCTTCACAATTCTGTCCAGGCGCTCTGTGCCTATGGGATTTGCCAGCGCTTTTTCAAAAACTTTGCTTTCATCATCCTGTTGCAAATATTTGGCAGGTCTGTAAACACCCAAAACATTATCCTCAGGCAGCTCAATTGAAGGGAAATCCTTGTAAGGAAATTTGTGCAGCATAAAAATTCAGTGCTCAACCGGTTCGCCGAGAATATTTTTTATCTCTGTAAGCTGTTTTTCCAACAGCTCTTCTGTTTTTGCCTCAACATTAAGTCTCAACAATGGCTCAGTATTACTTGGCCTGCAGTTGAACCACCAGTCCTTGAATTGAATAGTTATCCCATCAAGGTCATCTGCTTCGCCCTGGCTAAACTTGCGGCAAAGTCCCTTCATCATTTCCTCTTTTTCATCAACTGTAAAATTTATCTCTCCGCTTGCATAATACCTTTTCAGGGGCTTTACAAGTTCACCGATAGGCTGTTGCGATTTACTTAAGATATTTATCACGTGCACCAGTGTAATCATGCCGGAATCCGCATAAAAATTATCGCGGTAATAGAAATGTCCCGACAGTTCACCGCCGAAAATCGCATGAGCGGTCCGCAGCGTCTTTTTCATAAATGCATGGCCTACTCTCTCGCGCCTTGGCACACCGCCGTACTTTAAAATCTCTTCACGAACCACCCAGCTGCTCCGCAGGTCATAAACAATCGCTGCATTCGGTGCTTTTTTCAAAAAATACGGCACCATAAGAGCCGTCAGCAAATCGCAGCCGATAGTCTGCCCCTTTTCATCAACCATCATCAGCCTGTCAGCATCACCGTCAAAGCAGATGCCTGCACTGGCCTTGCGTTTTTTAACCGAGTCTTCGAGCTGTGAAAGATTACCCTCAACCAGCGGATTAGGGTCGTGTTTAAACACTCCCTTGTGCTCAAAGTTCAGCTTGATAATCTCAATGCCTAAACCACCAAAAATCAGCGGCACAACTTTGCCCGCCATGCCGTTGGAGGCGTCAATAACTATTTTGAGTTTTTTTATCTTCGAGTCGAGAAATTTGAGTACATGTTCTTTGTACACATCTGTCAGGTCGTATTTCTCAACCGAACCGTCCATAACACCCCGCGTATGAAGCAGTGATGTTGCGATATGCTTTATCTCTTTTAAGCCCGTATCCTGTCCAACCGGCTTTGCTTCAAGGCCGGAAATCTTAAAACCGTTATACTGCGCCGGGTTGTGCGAAGCGGTTACCTGCACGCCTCCGCAGGTGCCAAGATGATTTATCGCAAAATAAATCTGCGGCGTATCAATCATTCCGACATCAATAACGTTTGCACCGGCTGCGTTCATGCCGTGGATAAGAGCTTCAGCCAAAGCCTTGCTGTGTGACCGCATATCATGGCCTACGCACAGACTCTGGCGCTTGGCCAGTCCGCGGTCATAGCCGCGCAGCATTGACCGCAGAAAAGTCGCCGTTGCATTGCCTATCTTCCAGGCTGCGTCTTCATTCACCTGGTCAGGATAAATGCCTCGAATGTCATACGCCTTGAAAATTGTCGGGTCCATTTCGACCAACCTCCATAAAAATCATAATCTTATGCAAAAATTGTACTTGCAGCCGCTTCTCGGGTCAATTGCTATTTTGCTTGTCGGAATGCAACCATCATATTATGCTTTAAATCAAAAACTTCAGACAACTTTAAAATGTCCCTGACAGAAGAGTTCATAAATAAATTGAGGCAAATTGCCGGTATCCTGCAAAACTGCCAAAGTGTCCTTTTCATCACTGGTGCGGGCATTAGCGCTGATTCCGGCCTGCCGACCTATCGTGGTATCGGCGGCCTGTACAACAGTAAAACCACCGACGATGGCTGCTCAATTGAACAGGCCTTAAGTGGGCAGATGATGGCTACCCGACCGGATATCTGCTGGAAATATATCTGGCAGATTGAAAAAAACTGCCGCGGCGCAAAACACAACCCTGCTCACCAGATAATCGCAGAAATGGAAAAGCATTTTGACCGTTTATGGATTCTTACGCAGAACATCGATGGTTTTCATCGCTCGGCAGGTTCAAAAAACGTTATCGATATCCACGGCGATGTACACAAACTCATCTGCACAAACTGCAGCTACAAAAAAATAGTCGAAGATTACCGCGGTATTCAAATCCCGCCCCATTGTCCCAACTGTGCCAGCTTGGTCAGGCCGGATGTAGTGCTATTTGGCGAATTATTGCCGATTGAAAAATGTCAAACCCTTCGTCAGCAGTTAAACAAAGGTTTTGATATTGTATTTTCAGTAGGAACCACCAGTGTTTTTCCCTATATTGCCGGACCTGTACGCCAGGCAAAGCTGGCCGGCAGATGCACAGTGGAAATAAACCCTGCCGAGACTGAGGTTAGCTATCTTGTAGATTACAAAATCGCTGCCGGTGCAGCAGAAACTCTCGAAAAGTTGTGGAAGATATATAAAAACGCTGATTAGCCATTCGGTTCCATCATAAACTTTAGCAAATCCTTTCTGCTTATGACGCCGACGAATCTGCCATTGTATACAATTGGAACCTGCCCGAAGTGATGATTCAGCAGACACCAGCTGATTTGGCTGATATCGCTGTCAACCTGTTCAGTCATAACACCTTCAGTCATAAAATCCCTGACGGTTGTGCCCTCTTTACCGCCGTTTTCAGGACTAATGAACATCCTGATAATATCGGATTCAGTAAGAATGCCTGCTATAGTGTCGTTATCATTCAAGACCGGAGCTGATGTTGTATTCTTTTGCCGCATAAGCCCAATAGCCTGCTCAATCGGCATCTCCGGCTTGAGATACAACACATCCATCTTCACCAGACTCCGAGCCTGTGTCATTCATCCCCCATTTCTGACTCCTTAATTCTATATTCTATACACCACATTTCATCTTCTTTTCCGCTCCTCTGTTTGCAGCTGTTTTCTTGTCAATCAAATATTTTATTAGATTGCCTCTTTTGATAAGCCCTGCAAGGACCCCATCTGAAACAACCGGTATTTCTCTGTGATTTTCTCTTGCAAACATGTACACCACATCGATAAGCCCCGCACTATCATCGAGGGTCGTAAACTCAGTCTGCATGCAGTCGGCAACTTTTGCATCTCTGTCTCTGCCGGCGCATAGCCAGCCAAGGACATCTTTTTCGGTTACTACTCCAATAGGCTCAAGGCACTCATTTACCACAGGCAGTAAAAGCTGGTCGCTGACACATAACAATCTTGCCGCTTCAGCTAATCGACAGTGGTCGTCTATAAAAGCTACATCCTTCCTGATAAGCTCTTTTATGTCGAACATTAGGCCACCCTTAATCCACCCCACTTTACAGAATTACACCCCCCTTTAAAATATAAGATTTGCGCCGATGAACACCAACTCTCCAGTAAAAATTTCTTGGCAATCGTCCTATAAAAAACATTCTGTCTCGACAAAAAACACAACTTGCGTTAAACTCACCTGCCTATGGACAAAGACCTGAAAGATAAAACCGTATTGGAACTGCAGCAAATCACCGAAAAGTCCAGTGCTAAAGCCTATCTGGCAAAATACATATTCAGCTTTATCCACCAGCACAACATAGACGACATCGCCCTTATAACTACCCTGCCGAAAGAGCTCCGCACAAAACTTTCTGACGACGGTTTCTTCATTTCGCAGCTTAAAATCATTGAAAAGCTTACCGACCCGGACGGCACGGCAAAATACCTTTTTGAAACTGCCGATGGGCAGAAAATTGAATCTGTCCTGCTCGACGAGACAGGCAGGAAAACAATCTGCCTGTCAACACAGATAGGCTGCCGTCTGGGCTGCAAATTCTGCGCGACAGGTTATCTTAAATTTCAGCGGAATCTTACCGCCGGCGAAATTGCCGATGAGGTTATTAAAATTTCCGCCGATAGTAACTGTAAAATAAACAATCTTGTATATATGGGCATGGGCGAACCGCTTGACAATTACGAAAACACCTTAAAGGCCGTTCGTATTCTTTCTGACCAGTCAGGCAAAAAAATCGGCGCCCGCAGACAGACAATCTCAACGGTTGGCCTGCCTGACGGAATAAGAAAACTTGCCGATGAAGATATTTATCCCCGCCTCGCGGTCTCTCTGCATGCTGCCGATGACAATTTAAGAAAACAGATTGTGCCGGCTGCAAACAGATACCCCCTGCCTCAGTTGATAAGTGCTATGAAATACTATCAGCAGAAAACTGACCGCAGAATTACCATTGAATATTGTATGATGGAAAATATCAATGACGGCGATGACTGCGCCCGTAGGCTCGTGCAGTTTTTAAAGGGTTTCGAGGCCAATGTCAACCTGATTGAATACAACCCTCATCCCGGCTGTGATTTCAAATCTTCGCCGAAAGAGAGGATAAAAAGCTTTAAGGACATTCTGATGCAGTCAGGGATTGAAACAATCATAAGATACCGTCGCGGCAGGAGTATAAAAGCCGCCTGCGGCCAACTTGGCGCTGACAGGATAAAAGGAGAAAAAACAAAATAATAGTTTTTTTATCAACGTGAAAATTGTTTTATGAATACATTACCAAAAGGCATAATCTTCGATATGGACGGCGTTCTAATTGACTCTGAACCGTTTATAATAAAAGCTGCGTCGCAGATGTTCGCAGATCTCGGCCTGAAAGTCAAACCTCAGGATTTTCATCCCTTTACCGGCACAGGAGAAAACTGCTTTCTGGGCGGCGTTGCTGAAAAGTATAATTTCCCCGTCGATATTAAAAAGGTTAAAAAACACACTTATGACATCTATCTTGAAATAATAAAAGGAAAACTAAAACCTCTGCCCGGCGCAAAGGAATTCATTGCAAAGTGCAGAAAGCTGAACAAAAGAATTGCCATCGCCTCAAGTGCTGACATGTGCAAAGTAAAAGGCAATCTTGCTGAGATGAAAATCCTGTCTGGAACCTTTGATGCTATTGTTGTCGGCGATGATGTCGAGCACAAAAAACCCGCACCGGACATTTTTCTGCTTGCTGCCAGAAAAATCAGTCTTGACCCCAAAGATTGTCTTGTAATTGAAGATGCTCCCAGCGGAATAAAGGCCGCAAAATCTGCTGGCTGCAAATGCCTTGCGATAACTTCAAGCTTCACACCTGAAAAACTCAACGGCGCCGACTTCTTCGCGCCAGACCTTGCACACGTGCCGAATGCAGCGATAAACTGGCAATAAATAAAAACACATTCGCCGACCCGCCCTCCGTAGCAGTAGCCTGTTACTGCGGAGAGTGGAAGGCGGTTCCTCAATTCTGAATTCGCGTAGCGTCCGACGCAGCTTTAGCGAAGGTGGATTTATTCTTGATTTTTAAATTTAATAAAAAAGCTCCCCCTTAGGGGGAGCTTAAACTGAAATCTTCCCGGCCTGCCCTAAAGGCCTTTATAGTCATCACCCTCCTGCAAGCCGGGTTTGTCAGCCATTTACGTACAGCAAGGCTGAGCGTCGAATCCGCAATAGCCCATCTCGTCACCGAGCTGTTTTACCCGTAACCAGATTTTGTCATCCTCAATAACATCCAGCGCAACAGGATAAAGAATGTTGTCCTCCTGGAAGATGTGCTCCCTGACAATTGGCACAATCGCACAAGAAAGTGCGTTAATCTGAATTTTGAACTGTTCCGGCTCAAAGTGCTTGAAGTTATTCACTGCCATTGTCAGGTTGCCGACCATGTTCATTATCCGCCAATGTGCCTTCTGCAAAACCACACAGATACTTTTGCAGGGATAGTTTTCCAGTGCGGGAAAAATAAGGTCGTCTTCCCGCTGGTTGTGAATGTCAATCGACTGCAGGTGTCCTGCGATGTGTTCCAGGTTGCGAAACTCGCTGCTCAATTCTGTCAACATTTGAGCCTCTTGTAATTCGAGGTTTGCCTCGGCAAGGTCCGCAAGAAAGCACTCGAACATCTCATGCTCTGCAAGGATTCTGCGAACTGGGTGACTGGCTGAAAGATTTGCCCGCAAAAGCGCAAACTGGTCGCCTAAAATCGAGGCAAAGGCATAAACAAGTATGCGGAGCTGGTCGAGCGATATGCCGGAACCGAGCAGGTATTTCTGGGCCTTACTGATGTCGCTAAGCCTGAGGGTGGAAAGAAGTTGACGAGACTCTTCTCTAATTTTGGCCGGGTCCTCACCGTCGCGAACGCGTCCAAGGATATCCGCAAGTTTCCTTGCCTTTTCCATAGCCGTGCCTCCTTTCACAAAGCGTCGGCTGAAAACAAAAACAGCCACCTCTGAACCAGTAAACACGCACTTAAAACTATCTATACCCTTATACGATTTAGTTCGACAATGTGCGTCAAAAAAAATAAAAAGCGCACAAAAAAAATTAAAAAAGCGCATAAAATTTTAAAAATCGTGTTAAGACAGGCAAGACAGGTATTTTGCACCATCATACGAGGTTTGTCAGTATGGCCGGGAAGGTACACCCTCACACCTACTTGCATTGTGGTTGGGCAAATAACGGCTTTACAGAAGCTGCCTTGCTGGCGAATTTAAAATTCTCCTGCTCGGTACAATTAGGTGTGGGGGTACAAAAAGCCACGAGCTAATTAACTGGCAGGCAGAGGCCGCCATCCTTACTTCTCCATCCTCCCAATAAGCTCTACACTATCCTGCCGGACTATATGATAAACTGCCTCAAATGAGACAGCAATAAAACTCTCGATTCCTTATCCTGTGCTTTATTCTGTTTTTTGCACAGATAGAACAGATTGTATCTGCCCTATTACAGCTGGCCTTCCTCCTGCCAAATAGATACTTCCGTTTCCTCAAAAAAATCATACTATCACAGGCTGGCAGAATTTTCAATAAAAAATCCTGCTCTTCGCATTTATCAAAATCATCAAGAAACAAAATGTCGAAAAGCACTTCCCACATCATAAGCCATTCCCCATAAATGTAACCGGTGCAAACTCACACTCCTGAACATGTAAAACAACCGCAAAACTGCAAAAAGCCCTGATAGATTGAGTTGAACCTTAAATAACAGGGCTGGCAAAACCAGCCCTGTCCTTTTGCGCGATAGCTTTTGCCCCCTGCTCAACCCCAAAAATAACTGATTTTCTAAGCCTTTTCCTGTTAAGTATTTAGCGAAAATCCAAAAAAATTCACAAAATTTGCAAAAAATACCTTGCTTTTTTAATATTTTATGTTAAAATACCAACAAGTTTGATGTTTATTAAACTTAAAAGGCAAAAAGCTTCAATTTTGAGGGACTTAAAAATATGGTCCGCGGCTTAGTTGTGGCAACAAAAGGCACAAGAAAAAAAGAGCTTTTAGGTCTTCTTGACAGATTCTCAACAAGGATTGACCTGCTGAGCGATGAACAAAAGATGTTTGTAAGGCTTTTTCTGGACGCACAGAATTTCAGGTCGATCGCAACAATGGCAGGCGTCAACGAGGCAACCATCGCAAGAAGACTGAAAAAAATCGCTGACAGAATCAGCAGTAATAACTTCATCACTGCTCTGTCGCAAAACAGCAGCATAACAGGCGAAAAGATGGAAATACTCAAGGATTACTTCGTTAACGCCCTGCCGATGGCAAGAATCGCTAAGGATAGAAACCTTTCTCGCTACAGGGTAAGAAAAATAATAAAAACAGTCGTTAGTTGTTAGTAAAAAAGTAAGGGATATTGAATGTCGAATAATAAATTTTGAATTATGAAGTTAAAAAAATTCTCTGGTGCTTAAAAATTTTAAAGTGCTGGATTCCACAAATGTTCAATTTTAAATCTTAAATCTTCAATGATAAAGGTCGCACAATGCAACAGACAACCTTAAATGCAAGTAAGCGTTTTGACTGGAATCTTCCTGTAACCGACAAAGTTGCAGACGTTCTGCGAGCTTTCGGTATGACAGTACAAAGACTGAAAAACAATGTTATCACGCACAGTTGCGATATCAAACTATCGCCCGGCGATATCTGTTATATCACAGGTCCCTCCGGCAGCGGCAAAAGTGTCCTCTTGAAAGAATTTTACAATACATTCAACAACAATGAAAAAATCAATATCGATGACATACCTCTGCCCGATAACAAAACCTGCGTTGACTGTATCGAGGCAGGTTTTCTCAACACCCTTAAAACCTTAAGTAACGCAGGTCTTACAGATGTTTTTTGCGTCCTTAATTCACCCCGAACTCTCAGCGATGGCCAGAAGTACCGATACCGCATCGCAAAGGCACTGGCCGGCAACGAACAATTTATCTTTGCAGATGAATTTTGTTCAAGTCTCGACCGCGTAACAGCAGCGGTTATCTCCCATAATCTGAGAAAATTTGCAACACAGAGCGGCAAAATATTCATACTCGCAAGCTCACATGATGATTTGCTTGCTGATTTGCTGCCTGAAGTTATTGTCATAAAGCATTTGGCAGGCCAAGCCGAAGTGATTTATAAAAATCCGAAGTAATTGTTTATGAATTGCACGATAAAAAGATATCTGAAGATTGTTCCCGGCACAATTGCTGATTACAAACCTTTGGCTCGGTTTCACTATCGTGATTGCCGAACAGGGCCGGTAGCAGCGGTTTACAAAATCATCGACATCCACCCTATGCGAGCTGAAATGGAACCTGTCGTAGGTATTATCATTTATTCAATGCCTGTATGTTCTGTCCAGCTTCGCAATATTGCAACAGAAGGACTTTTTGCAAAGCTCGGCTCAGGTTCGGCGTCAATGCAGCTTGTCAACAACAATGTCCGCACAATCGCACGTGTGGTTATTGAGCCACGATACAGGGGTCTGGGTCTTGCACATGAACTTGTCGAAAAGACAATGCCTCTATTAAATATGCCTTACATCGAAGCTCTTGCAGTGATGGGCAAGGTCAATCCATTCTTTGAAAAGGCAGGAATGATGAAATTTGAAGGCTCTGAACCTTTGCGCTGCGCCAAACTCCGTCAGGCTCTCAGCGCTGTTGGAATAGAGCAGAGCGACCTTGTCGATATCGAAAGGACACACAGCAAACTGCAGAACCTGGCTGAAAAGCAAAAGACATTTATTGAAAAACAGATAAAGGATTTTCTTGCCGCCTACGGCACAAGGGCGAGAAACCTGCCGGATAATATCTCAAGAACAGAATTTCTAATCAGCAAATTGTCCGACCGACCGGTTTACTATCTCTGGCGAAACCCAAATTTAGAATTGAAGATTTAAGATTGAAAAATGAAGATTTAAATAACTCATAACTCAACACTAAAAACTCAAAACTTTTTCTATACCCCATAGGAACAACTTATGAAAACACAAAATATCGTCAGAATACCGCTTGATAAATTACTGCCGCATCCTGAAAACCCGAACAGGATGAGCAAGGCAACATTTGAAAAGCTCAAACGGCATATAGCTCAATCACACAATTATGAGCCTTTGATTGTCCGCAATCATCCTGAGATTGAAAACCACTTTGAGATTATCAACGGCTATCATCGCCTGACGGCCCTTAAAGAGCTGGGCGAAACCTTTGCGGACTGCGTTATCTGGGATGTCAATGACAACCAGGCACGGATTCTACTTGCAACACTCAATAGATTAGGCGGAAAAGATGAATTGGCAGCCAAGATTGAGCTTATTAAAAACTTAAGCGAAAAATTCAGCGGTAAGGAACTTAGCAAACTGCTGCCTGACACCAAAGGCGCGATAGAAAAACTAAAGGATATTACAAAACCTCTGCCGCAGCTGGCTGATAATCCAAAGCTGTTTTTGAATACTCTTGTTTTCTTTCTCGACGATGAGCAGATAAAGGTTGTTAATTCTGCACTCGAAAAGGCAATGCCGGTGGAAGGCACAAGGGCTGAAAGAACGGCAAAAGCTCTTACAAAAATTGCAGAATGCTATCTTAATAGTATTTAGTATTTGGTATTTGGCAAAAAAACATCCCGATTTATCGGGACTCCACAATTTTGAATCTTGCCTTTCAATTTTAAATTTTTCATTTTGAACTTTGGATTTGTCTTATGGCACTTACGAAAAAACAGTTGAAGATTATTGACGAGTTGTTTGAAAACGGC
The DNA here is from genome assembly GCA_041478555.1 of Phycisphaerae bacterium. Lineage (GTDB taxonomy): Bacteria > Planctomycetota > Phycisphaerae > Sedimentisphaerales > UBA12454 > JAPLMW01. Next base: position 3,789 of record JBGOWI010000047.1, on the reverse strand, counting down.
GGAGACGAAACAGAAATTTTGATAAAATACGGCGCCTCGCACAAACAGTGGCTGAGATGGCTGAACAATAAAGATTTTTCCGATGAGATTACAGGCAGGATTGAATTAGCAAGGCGTCAGGGTCGGATTTTTCTGGCTAAATATATACCGCTTGCAGCAGCCAAGCTGGTTCAGCTCTGCGGCAGTGAAAATCAGGAGACCAGCCGAAGGGCTTGTCTGGACATCCTTGCCTTGGAAACAGGTTTGAAGCAGATTATCGAAAACCATTCTGAACCTGAACCGACCATTGACCCGACAACAGCCTCAAAACTGCTGGCAGTATTAGCAGAAACCGAAAATCAACAAGACCAGCCTGATAAAAAATGTGGCCATGAGGAATGAACCTGCCACCACCTCAAAAATCCTTGCCGTCCTGACAGAAAAATAAAAAATCTCCATTTTCCTGCAATAATCAGCACACTGTAAACGTCTTTAATATTTGATATAATGACTGGTTCTATTGCGCATACAGGTTAAAGGATATGAGACATACAGAAAAGGCTTTTATCCCGTTAGAGACAGGTCGGCAGGGACGACCGTCAGATATTTCAAATGCCTTGTCTCTAACGGGATTTACGCTGGTTGAAGTGCTGGTGGTTTTGTCGATTATGGCGATGCTGCTGGGCATACTTGTGCCTGCTCTGGCCACTGCCCGCAGGGTCGCCTACAAAACCGCCTGCAAAGAAAATCTGCACGGCTGCGCACTGGCCTTTCGGATGTACCTCGATGACAATAAGAATATTATGCCCACAATTACAAATATGCCCAATTTGCACCTGACTGAAAATCCTATCCCTATTTATACCATGCTTGGCAAATATTTAAGCGGGCCTGAAGCGCTCAAGTGTCCTGCCGACCCGCAGGCAACATACTTCAGAGAGCAGGGCTCAAGTTATGAATATAATGTTATGTTAGCAAATCAGGTAATAGACAAAACCTGGATGGCTCAGCGTCTCGGCACAATGGAGGTATGGATGCTGCACGACTATAGCGGATGGCACGGCAAACAAAACGCGAATGGCACATACCCGGTAGGTGCGTATATGTATCTTTATGCCGACACATTAGTAGCTGACAGAGAAAGGAACAAATAATGTATACCGGCACACTTCGTCCGCCTCAGTCAAACAAAAAGAAAATTATAATTATCGCCGTCATTATAGCTGCTGTCAGTCTTTCAGCTTTAGGCGGATTGGTTTATATCCTCAAAGGCAGCAGTAATGAAGATACCAGAGACGATTTTGGCCGGCGCAGGAGAGAATGGAACGACAGCAATCTTCCAAATCCCAATAAGCAAAAGCCGCAGGAGATAATGGCTTATATGGACAGCGCCGAGTTTAAGAAGGTGTCGCCTCGCGAGCGGTTTATGTATATGCGCGAGGGCGGCGAAAAGGTGATGGAATATCAGATGGAGACATATTTTTCACTGCCCGATGAGCAGCAGAAAACCGCATATCTTGACAGCATAATTGACCGTATGCAGGCGCAGCGTGCGAGTTTTGAACAGATGCGTCAGCAGATGCCACCGAGACGTCCCCCGGATGCTAACGACCCTAACCGACTGGCTCGTCAGGAGCGTGCCCGCCAGCGGCAGGCCGGTCAAAATCAGACCGCCGGTCAGAGCCGCAGCGGCAGAAGAGCTCCAAATCCTTCGCAGATGCGTGCAAGGTCTGAGAGAGGCACAGCCGAGCTGAGGGCACAGCGAGCCGCGTTCAGGCAGGCCATGCAGACAAGAATGCAACAGCGCGGCATAACAATGCCCGGTCCAGGCGGGCTCGGCGGCCGCGGCGGAGGCAGACAGTAACCTGAGGCGGATGTCACAATTTTGATTTTTGATTTCCAGCGGCAGAAAACGATTACCAGGTGAATACCAGGTTGTATCTGGCAAAGACAGCGGGGTCGTTTCTGTCGTCGTTGTAGAAATCGCCGGGGATAAATAATTCTCCTTCCAGTCTGTGCTCTATATTTTTGCTGATTTTGTATGAAAGCTGAGTCCTGAGCAACTGGCCGCGGAAGTTGCCGCTTTTGCTCAGCCCGCCAGTACCGCCTTTGAATGTGTTCTCGTCGGCAAAAAGCAGCGCATAACCGGTTTTTAGCTCTGTTTTCTCCGTGAGGTTGGTCGCCCAGTCGGCATAAATCCTGTGCAGATTGGAATTGTCATACGCCCTGCCGTCAATGGCATCAATATTGCCCTGATACAGCACGCTCCATGTATCTATGCGTCCCCAGACTTTGTCGAAATTCTTGTCAGGGTCGTCGTTGCCGGAAAGATACTCATAGCCGAGATAAATTTTATTTTCCTTCTCATCGTTGAAATTATAAATCAACTGATTATTTGTTCCAAAGGCGCCGAGGCTTTTGCCGTTTTTGTGGCCGAACTGCGGCGCAAACTCCATACTGTACTGCCAGCGTTCATTTAATCTGCCGTATTTCCTTAGGCCCAAAGTATAAATCTCGCCTTCAGAGCCGCTGCTCCTGTTGCGGTGGGTGTCATGTTTGTAAATGAAGTACAAATCCCTGCCGGAATCTTTGCCCGTTTTTTGCGCCAGATAAAGTATAGCGCCCTGCTCATCCTGTTCTGCAAGGTCTTCATCTCTGCCGTTGAACGGCTTGAGCCATTTTGCGCTGTCGCCGTGATCTTCCACCCATATAAAATCAGCCGTGGTGTTGGAGTCCAGATTATATGTGAATCGCAGCGCATCAAAAAAACCGGTGCGTCCGCCGTCCAGCGGTGTGCCGTCCGTTATAAGCCAGCCGCTGCCGAGTTTTATCTCCTGCCTTCCGGCGACTATCGTCATCGGCAAATCAAACGCGTTTCTCCATGTCAGGTTGAACTTATCGAACAGCGCCTCGTGATACGCCCAATGGTGCGGTTCCGCCTCAGCCCTGATATAATATCGCGGTTCAGTTACAAGCCGCATATTAAAGTCAAGGTCGTCGGTTAATTTTATCTTCGCCTGCACCCTTGCGCGAAAACGCGTCTGAATGCGGTCGTGACCGACAGCTTCTTTGTCGAGTTTTCTGGCATTATCGTAAACAAAGCGGAATCTGAAATCTCCACCCAGTTCCAGCCAGTCAGCAGGGTTTTTAAGGTCGGTTATCTTTTTTTGTGATGTGTCGTAAGCCGTCTCTTCGCGTCCCTGCAGCGCCGGACAAAAACAAAGCCCGGCAATAAACACTGCAAAAACCAGATTCCTGCTCACTGTCAATCCCTTTAAGTTAAATCCGGCTTAATTGGCTACCCATGACAAATAATTTTTGCTCCTCTTTAACCGACAGCGGTATGAAAAAAAAGAAAAAAATGAAAAAATTCATCCCCACGAGTCGGGGTCCCACAAATTTGTAATCCTCAACTTTTCATTTTGAATTGCTTTTGTCTGGCGGGTCTATAAGCCGAGTTCTGTAATTGGCGACCATTTCTCTGGGCCGACCGTTGCCGATCGGCTCAAGCGACCTACCCGCCGGATTAACGCTCGGGCAGAGCATACCGGCATACTTGGTCTTGCAGGCGGTGGGGTTTGCCGTGCCGGTTCTGTCACCAGAACCGCGGTGCGCTCTTACCGCACCTTTGCACCATTACCCCCTCTCTTGCTTCGCAAGAAGCAGAGGGAGCTGTGTATTTTCTGTGGCACTTTCCCGCGGAGTTCTCCGGGTGGCCGTTAGCCACCGCCGTGCCCTGTCCTGCCCGGACTTTCCTCCATCCCGATAAATCGGGACAGCGGCCGCCCGACCCGCCAGACAAAAGAAATT
>JBGOWI010000041.1:0-19279 GCA_041478555.1 Phycisphaerae bacterium | reverse complement strand
TCTATTTTTGAAACCCTCAATGGAAATTTGACCTCAGGAGCGTTAACTTCTTGGACCCTGATTCCGAAAATTTTCGAATCTTCAAACCATTTAACCGCATTCTGTATTGAAGTGATAATCTCTTTACCGGGGTTGTCTATGCTCATTAAAAGAAGAACGACGCCTGCGCCCTCGTCGTTGCAGATACTTGGCAGTTCATAAGCTCTTCCTTTCGCAGGGCGCAAATCGATTTCGTCATGCTGCTGACACCACGATGTTAATCTTCCGTTATCATATATTTGACATTTGAGTATGCAGTCTAATCCTTTTTCAAAAGCAACCTTGGCTTTTTGGCGGCGCTCTGAATCGACAAAAGAGTATTCCGGCCTGTTTCCCGTTATATCCTTAAGCATCTTCATTATACCTGTGAAAGCATTGTCGTTAAACGTAATGTGTCTGGTGTATTTTGATTCTAAGGGGAAAAATTGGGGCCAGCCGCCGTTCGCGTATTGCGCCGAAAGTGTATAATCTATTCCTCTCAGGCAGGCGTCTTTATATTTTTTAACTTTGGTAACTTTATAAGCTTTTGCTAAATATTCTATTTGTGAATACGTTGTGCTGTTATCAAATGTTGTATGAAGGATACTCTTTGCCTTAATAACACTGTCTTTTTGTTCTTTGGTTAATATCGCCTGCATATCGTAATTCTTCGGCCAGCCGCCGTTGTTTCTCTGGTAAAGAAGAATATTGTCTGCGATTTCCTTTATTTGTGTCGGTTTGTAGCGGGGTTGATTTGGCTCCGGATTAATTACATTAGCTGCCTCATAGATATCATACCAATGGTGTTTGCTGTCAAAAAAAGGAGCCGTATCTATCTGGTATTCTTTATTCTCCGGCTTGTCCTTCGCAAAACAGGCCCCGCAGAAAAATAACGATAACATTGCCAATACAGCTATTTTTTTATACATCGCGAAAATCCTTTCTATTTACTTTTTCAGAACATCCTGCTCTGGCGACCATTTCTTCTGCCAAGCAGGATACTGGTCCAAAACCTGCTGCGGGTCGTAAGTGTACCAGCCGTAAGCACGCCTTTCTCTATCCACCTCGGCCAGAGAATAAAGCCGCTGGCTTTGTCTGTTGCTAAACAATGGCTTGTGTGTTCCAAGTTCATAAAATCGCGCCCATATCGGCGGTGCGTTCTGGTCTTCGACTACCTTTTTGTCCGTTGTTAAAAGCCTCAATGGAGTTTGGAACGGCGGAGTATTAAATTCTTCAACCCTGATTCCCACAATTTTGGAATCTTCGAACCATTTAACCGCACTTTGCACTGAATTAATAACTTCTTTGGAGGGCTTATCTATACTCATTAAAAAAAGAACGACCCATGTGCCTTCTCTGTTACAAATACTCGGCAGCTCATACGCCCTTGCCTTGGCCGGTGCCAGACTATTTGGATCGTGCTGCTGACACCACCCCGTTAATTTTCCGTTCTCATTTATCTGGCATTTGAGTATGCAGTCCAATCCTTTGTCAAAAGCAATTTTGATTTTCTCACGGCGTCCTTTATCGACAAACGAATAATAAGGCGCGTCATTTATTATTTCCATGAGCATTTTCATAACGCCCGTCATAGCATCGTCGTTGAATGTAATGCATCTGCTGTATTTTTTTTCCAGAGGATAATATTGCGGCCACCCGCCGTTGGGGTATTGAGCCGAGAGTACAAAATCTATTCCGCGAAGTGCGCCATCTTTATATCTTTCATCTTTGGTGATTTGATAGGCCTTCGCCAGGTATTTTATATGCGAATATGTCGTGCAGTTGTCAAATGTCGTATGAAGAACGGGTTTTGCTGCGATAACCTTTTCTGTTTGTTCTTTGGTTAATATCGCCTGCATATCGTAATTCTTCGGCCAGCCCCCGTTGTTTCTCTGGTAAAGAAGAATATTGTCTGCGATTTCCTTTATTTGTGTCGGCTCGTAGCGGGGCTGGTTCGGCTCAGGATTAATTACGTTTTTTTCATCGTAGATGTCATACCAGTGGTGTTTGCTGTTGTAAAAATCATTTGTATCTATCTCGTTCTCTTTACCGGCCGGCTTATCCTTTGCATAAGAAACGGCACAGAGGAGTACCGCCAGCACTGCCAGTGCAATTCTTTTTGTATTCATCACAAAAGCCTTTCTATAACTTTTCCAATCCCTGCAAAAAGTTTCCTGACACCTTGTTCAGTCATTTCTTGTTTTTCATATTGGGACAAATTATAGCCTTAAACGGAGAAAGCGGAAAGGGGAAAAGAATTGAAGATTTAAGAGTGAAGATTTTAACGCATGATGCACTACGCATAACACACTACTGTCAACCAGCAGCCGAATACCAGCGTCTATCGACTGACTATCCTATCCCCTGTCCCCTAAACCCTATACCCTGTTTTTATTCCTTTTTCTGCTCTTTTGGTTCTTCTTTCTCAATTTTTTCAATTTTTTCAATTTTTTCAAACTTTACCAGGGCGAGGTGACTTTGATTATCGGCGGCAATCCGGCCGATTAGGCCTACTTTTTGTTCGTAGTAGTCCGTCAGGTTGGCATCTGCCGCTTCACCCGTCGGCTCTGCATAGCAGATTGGATTATTGCTGTCATCGACAATCAGGAATCGCCTTGCTGATGGTCCTTCATAAATAAGTGAATGTCTGAAGATTCCCATAATGGCGTATTTGCCGAGGTCTGTAAGGTTCTGGCGATTCTGCTCGCGGCTTTTTTCAATTTCCGCCAGTTGGTTTCGCAGCTCCGTCTTTTGGCTTTCGAGTAAACCTGTCGATTCTTTTGCAAGTTCGCAACGCTGGATATTTTTGAGCAGATATTTTGCGTAGTTTCCTGCATCCCCGCTGTTTGCATCTGTAACAAGCGCCGCAAGTTCGGCCTTTATTTTTGAATAATCCTGGCTCTCGAGCGGCTTTGCCTTTTCATCCTCGAATTGTTTTTCCAGTGTGTGATATTGTTCCAGCCAGCGGTTTTGGGTCTCGATTTGTTCTATAATCATTTCGGGTTTTGCAGCGTTTGCATCGGACTCGGCTGGTGGAATTTTTATATCTATTTCGTCAGCGCTGCGGACGTATTTGATATACTGGCTGGTTGTCCACAGTGTTGCTCCTTCTGGCGGAGCGATTTTGCAGTAATCGCCGACCGCACTGCCGATGATTCGCACTTTCTGTCCTGTTGCAAGAAGTATCTGGACGCTGTCGGACCGCATAGGTTCTATTTCATCTGAGCCGGCGTAGACGCGAACGTTGTCTGCGTTTACAGTGCCGACGTTGGGATTATTGGCATCGGTCTGGACATATTGTCTGAATATCCATGAGAAGCTTCCCGGCGGCGGCAGGATTTTCGACCAGCTGTATTTCTGGTCTACGACGATAACTCTCATAGGGGCGTTTATCTTGCCGCAGCCGTAGTAATTCATACCCGGTCCTGAGCGGACATTAATTTCAGTGCCGGTAATTTCTCCGACATAAGGGAATTTAACGGCATTTGGTTCGGTTGTCGGCTGCTGTGCCGGCGGCTGTGTCTTTGGCTGCCGTGACTTGGGTTGCGGCTGGTTCAGCGCAGCGGGTCTGAGCTCTGCCTGCGCGATGGTAAACAGCCCGGCAACTATTATTACTACCAATGGGATAATCCTTCTTACCTTCATATCGCGTCCTTTCCAGACAATTGAATCTGTTTTTTCTTAATTATCTCAAGCCGTGTTTCGTTGTCAAATCTTAATTTTTATCCGTTGCAGGGCTTTATTCTTCAAGTCTTTGTATCTCATCGCCGCACATTTTTTTCTGGCCGGCGTCGGTCAGTTTGCCGTAGGCCTTTTTCAGATAATTGACTGCCTTCTGTCTATCTGAAAGGTATCTTGCGTAGATAATTCCGAGCATAAGCTGCACCTGTTCGCAGTGTTCGGTTCCGCTGTAATAGGACAGGAACTTTTCATAAGCCTCGGCGGCCTCTGTCCATCTGCCGGCAGACATAAGCTGGTTTGCTATATCGAGCATTGCCTGTCTGGGCAGCAGTTGGCCGGTATCGTCTCTTGTCAGTTCCAGATACAACTCGGCAGCGGAAGCGAGGTTTCCCTGATTTATGCGTGTAAGGATTTCCCGCCGCAGGGCCGAAGCTTTATCTTCGGCCTGTTTTTGTGCTTCGGTTTTTACTTCTTTGACATTTATTTTTTTGCTGATTCTGCCTGCCCCTAAGGGGCCGGCGAACGGCTCTCCGCTTTGGACGACGACATCTCTGTAAACCCTTCTTTGGTTCCATCGTTTTAACATAGCCCACAGGTTGAACTGGTCCTGGGCTATGAGTTTTGTTGAAAGCAGCAGCAGAATAGCTCCAATTCCGAAGGCATAGCCCGCCAGATGTGCGTCGTATGCGACATTTGGCGCGGTTCTTGCGATGATATTGTCGATGAAAATCATTTTGAGCAGGATAAGGTATATTGCCGGGATTTCCATAGTTCCTACGAAGAAGAACCAGTAGACAATAGTTATAAGTGTTTGAGGATAGAGGACGAGGTATGCTCCTGTGACAGCGGCGATAGCACCGCTTGCGCCAAGTACGGGTGTGGCGACGCCGGAACCGTATAAAGAAGCAGCAAGGATATGTCCGATGGCGCTGAATACTGCTCCGGCCAGGTAGAAGCATAGATACCCTATATGTCCGAGCCGGTCGTTTACGTTATTTCCGAACATATACAGAAAGTACATATTTCCGAAGATATGTCCGATACTTCCATGCAGAAAGGCGTATGTTATGAACTGCCACAGGAAAGGGTATGCCGGCGTAAGCATATAGCTGTTTGCCCATCGCTGAGGGGCGCGCTGTCCGCCGATATAGGTTATAAGAAAGATAATCACATTGACGATAATCAATGCGTAATTCGTATATGGCGTGCGCCACGGCCGAACATTTGTCCTGATTGGAAGCAGCATATTTTATTTTTGTAAAAAATATCTCGAAAAATTATTTGAGAAACAGTATTCTAATACCATCCTGGCTTATATACAAGTAATAAACTTTAGAGAAAAACGCAGATGAGAAATGATATTTTTAAAAATCGAATAAAAAAGGTCAGAAGAATACTCAGGCCAAAACGTTTCGATGCCCTGATACTGACTGTCGGCGCTAATATCTCGTATTTGAGCGGTTTTTCGAGTGGTGACAGCTGGCTGATTTTAACGGCGAAAGATGTTTACCTTATCACCGACAGCAGATACACTCTTGCGGCAAAAAAGCAGTGCCCGCCGTGCAGAGTTTATGAGAGAAAAGGCTCGATGATAGAAGCCGTCGTTGGTCTGTTGAAAAAACTTTCTGCCGGTAAGATGGTTGCAGTTGAAGACAAAATCGAACTGTCTCTTTTTAAAATTCTGCACAGGAAACTTCATATCCGGCTCAAATCTGTAAAAGATCTTGTTGAATCCGTCAGGCAGATAAAGGACGAGTTTGAAGTTAAAGCGACAAGAAAAGCGGCCGCAGTCGCGCAAAAAACTCTTGTTAAGGTATTGCGGAAGATTCGTATCGGCGCCAGTGAGATTGAGGTTGCTGCGATGCTGGAATTCGAATTGAAAAAGGCCGGTGCCTCTCCTGCCTTTGAAACCATAGTTGCCTTTGGAAGCAATTCTGCGATGCCGCACTATCGCCCGACGGCTAAAAAGCTCAAAAAGGTCGATACAATTCTCATCGATTTTGGCGCAAAGTTAAATGGTTATTGCTGTGATTTAACCAGATGTTTTGCGGTCGGCAAAGTAAATGATTTTTACAGGAAAGTATATCGAACGGTTTTTAACGCACAGGCAAACGCCATAAAAAATCTTAAAGCCGGCGTTAAAGCAAAAAAAGTAGACACTGCCGCGAAGGATATTATCAAATCATCGAATCTGCCGGTTTTTGGCCACGGCACGGGTCACGGCCTCGGTCTGGAAGTTCACGAACAGCCGGTTGTTTCTGTAAAATCAAAGGCAACTCTTGCGCAGGGCAATGTGATTACGATTGAACCGGCAGTTTATCTGCCGGGCAGGTTCGGCATAAGAATAGAAGATGATGTCCTCGTAACTGAAAATGGCTGCAAAATTTTAAGTTCGCCTCTTAGAAGTGACGAAGTGCCGCTTTTGAAAGTGGAATAATTTATTAAAAAAATTCGCCGAAGGCGTTCCTCAATTTTTCATTTTGCATTTTTAATTTTTAGTTCTTTTTCCCGTACATTTTCACCAGCTCCTTATTTATCCTTATGCTGCAGAAATCTCTTCCGCACATCGTGCAGTAGTCGTCGTCCGGCGAGGTTTGTCGTGTGCTTTTTATGCAGGCCTCGCTGTGAAACTTTTCAGCGGTCTTCGGGTCTATTGCGCTGGCGATATGTTTTTTCCAGTCGAGGTTTGCTCTTGCCTGACTTAGTTTTTTATCTTTTTCTGCGCAGCCTGGATGTCCTCTTGCGACGTCCGCAGCGTGTGCAGCAATTTTAGCTGCGATGACGCCTTCTCTTACGTCTTGTGCATCAGGCAGGCCGAGATGTTCTTTCGGAGTAACATAGCACAGAAACGATGCGCCCCAGTATCCTGCTGCAGTGCCGCCGATAGCGCTTGTAATATGGTCGTATCCCGGCGCAATATCCGTTACTAACGGCCCGAGCACATAGAAGGGCGCGCCGTGGCAGTATTGCTGCTGAAGTTCCATATTCTGTTTTATCTGGTCGAATGGAATATGTCCCGGCCCTTCAACCATAACCTGACAGTTTTTTTCTCTTGCTTGAAGAACAAGTTCGCCGAGCGTTTTTAGTTCAGCGATTTGTGCCTCATCCGTGGCATCGGCGATACATCCGGGCCGCAGGCCGTCGCCCAGCGAAAAGCATACATCATACTCGGCCATAATATCGCAGATGTCGTCAAAGAGGTCATAGAAAGGATTTTGCCTGTTTTTCAGAAGCATCCATTTGGCTATTAATGCTCCTCCTCTGCTGACAATTCCGCAGACCCTTTTTGCCGCCATCGGCAGGTATTCTTTTAATACACCTGCGTGTATGGTAAAGAAATCAACTCCCTGCTTTGCCTGTTTTTCTATTGTTTCAAGGATGACTTTGGAATTTATATCTTCTATGTTTCTGCCGATAATCATTTCATAAACGGGCACTGTCCCGAATGGCACAGAGCAGTTTTCAATTAATCCGGTTCGGACCTCGTCGGGATTTGGGCCGGTGCTTAAATCCATAACGGTATCGGTTCCCGCATCAAGGGCGGTTCGAAGTTTTTCAAGTTCATTTTCTATTGATGAGCTTACGCTGCTTGTCCCGATATTGGCGTTGACTTTTATTGTTGCGGCTCTGCCGATACCGATTGGCGCCAGATTCTTTTCGATATGGATTTTATTGGCTGGAATTACCATTCCGCCTTCGGCGACTTCTTTGCAGATTATCTGCGGCCGGATTTCTTCATTTTTTGCGACGGTCTTCATTTGGCTTGTTTCTTTGCCGTCGCGTGCCGATTTAATTTGTGTTGTCATTTTTTCTCCGATTTACCCCTTATGGGGAACAAAAAGGGTCGCCTCCGCTTGAAGCGACCCTTAATTGTCGATTATTGCTGTTTTAATCGCTTCCTACGCAGGCATTCCCCTAAGGGGATAATCCTGTTCAGGTTCATTCGCCGCGGTGCGACGAATCCTGCTGCGGAAGCGGTCCCTTTCAGGCTGAGACCTGCTGCGCCAAATGCGCAGCACAGCCACCGAAACGCAACCGCGTCGCAACAGGAAGGGTATATTCTCAGGCCGTTTTTTCCCGGCCACCCCTGCACAGAAAAGTATATTATTGTTTTATTGGCAGGTCAAGATAATTTAAAACTAAAAACTCAAAACTGTGGAATGCCTGACGGCAGGTTTTGTTTTTTATAACGACTATTTCGTTCCTATTATTTCCAGAGATTTTTCGATAATCGGCAGGGGGATGACCTTGATTTGAGGGCTTTCGAGTTTTCCTCTCATTTCGACTTTTAGAAATGCCGCGGCGATGCCCGAGGTAAGAGACTCGATAAAGCTGGGGGGCCCTTCCTTGCCTGCAGCACTGTATGCCTTGAAGTCGATATTGATTGAATCGCTGGCAGGTTCGTAAGTTCCTGTTCCTCTCAGCGAGGCAGTAGGGCCGTATATGTCGAATCTGCTGATATATAGTATTTTGCCTTTTATTACAGCCTGGATTTTTACATTGTCGAACGGAAGCTCTTTTTTAATTGCTTCGTAAATGGCCATTTGGATTTGTGCAGGGATACCGGTCTGTCTTGGTTTTAATCCTGTCGCTTCTGCGATGAGCCTTCCTCTGGCAACCTGAGGTTTCTGGAAATCTCCCTGTATATTCAGCTCGCCGTTTATCGAGCCGCCGGTTTCCGAAGTGCCGCCGGTCTGTGGTGAAACGAAACTTTCGGTATTGACCTGCGAAAGAGCCATATCAATGTTATATTTTGTAAGTTCGCCGGCGATATCGGTCTGGAATTCGGCGGCGCCGGTGACTTTCCCGCCGAGAAAATCTCCGATAAAATTTTCCACGACGATTTTTTGTTCGTTGACATCGATAGTTATCGGCACTTTCAGGTTTTCAAAGGGTCTGTTTTTGACCGAGACATTTTGAACATTCAAAAGCAATTGGCAGTTCGCCAGTCCTTTCCCGACTTTGTATTGAGCATCGATATCGAGCATAGCATATATATTACTGACCGGTTTGTTCTGTCCGATTGAGCAGTTCTTGAAAAGTGCGGTTCCGTCAAGCAGTAGCGTTTTCTCGCCGGCATCGTTTTTGTAAAGTTCTATTTTGTCAAAATTAAGGTCGAATCTTCCCGTTGGCGATAGTTTCATATAATATTTCCCCATCTTTCCGAGAATAGTTGCAAGTCTTTCATCAAAAATCATTTCGGTAGCGTTTAATTTTAATTCTGCGGTGTTGATATCCTGTTGTGCCATTTTTATTTTTCCGTCGAGCCTGATTGTCGGCGGGTTTTCGAGTTGGATGCTGTCTGCAGGTGTCGCCGAAAGCGAGGCAAATTCCAAAATTTGCGGTTTTACGATTATCCTGCCGGTAATATCTTTCAGCGGCAGACTGAGTTTGCTTATAACAGCGGTATCGCTCAGGCAGTCGACGGCAATTTCAAATTCCGGGCATTTTATCTTTGAGTTTTTAGCGACGGTAGCATCGAGATTCACTTTCCCTTCAAACTGGAAATCTTCGAGCAGTTTTGCGCTGCTTTCTCCGAGCACCGTCCGGACGATATTGCTGTCGAGCTTAAGATTCAGAGTCTTCAGGCGCATGCAGTATCCTACCGGTTCTTTTCCGGCGCCTGTCCATATGGTTCCTGCGGCATCGACAGGACTTTCGTTGAAATCTGCCTTGAAGCTTTCTATCTCGAGCGTCGACGGCGCAAGATTTGCTTCGAGTGTAATATTCTTTAGAGGCTGCGGCAGCAGGGGATGGCCTATTCGTTCTCCCCGTATATTAAGTTTTGCCAGATAATCTATCGGCATTTCATTGTTATCGACTGAGTGAATATAGATATCGGCATCACCTTTTGCCTGTATGTCAAAATTGCCGAAGAATTTTTTCTGTTCCTGTGGAAATGCGTTTATAAGCTCACTGTCAACAGCCACGTTGTCAGCCTGGATTCGAAAATCATATTCGGGCTGGAGCGTATTTGCCTGTGTAATTCGCCCCTGCATTTTTATGGTGCTGCCGTTTCGATGGCTTACGACGTCTTTTAATTCTATTATGTCGTCATCGATGGCAATTTTTCCTGTAATGTCTTTTATGGGGTAAGGGAAATACTGGCACATAATTGATACATTGAGCAAATCAGCGTACAGTTGCATTCGTCTTGTGTTTGGCGGTTTTGCCGAGTAGATAAAATCGCCCGATACCGCTCCGCCAGGCGAGAAGATATACCACAGCCTTTTATGGTGTTCGAGCAGTGCCGCGTAAAGGTCGTTATCGAGAATCATATTATTGCTCGAAAGGACTATACGGCTGTCCATAGTCCTGCCGAAACCGCTGCAATGTCCGTTCATTGTGATGTCGACCTTGCCGTGTGCAGCCTTGACGTCTTTCATAGTCATGCTGCTTTCCGTAACATCGATTTTTCCGGCCAGGTGTTCGACAAGATAAGGAAACTCAAAGTATCGGATTGAGATATCCTTGCAGTCGAGGTATCCGGCGCACTGTGTCTTGGCAATCTGGCTTGCCTTTCCTGTCAGTACGACATCGAGGTCGAGAAGTCCCTGCGGATTGAAGTTGTCGAAGAATATCTGCAGCAGCGGAATAAATTTTTCAAAGATTCTGCTTCCGTATGCAAAGCAGTTGTCGGCAGGCTCATATTGAATGTTCAGGTCCTTCATTCTGACGCCGAAGACAAACGCAGGGTCTTTTTTCAAATCTTTTATTATGCCGTTGACGTCTATTATGGTTTGTGGTCCGATGGCAATGCGGGCGTTTTCAAAGATTATATTTTCTTTATCTGCAGTGATTTTTGAATCGAAGCTGTTGAGGTTGCATTTGCTTCCGAACAGGTTTAAATCAAGCTTCGGCAGATAACCTTCAACGTTAATTCTCGTGGTGAGCCTGTCGAAGCCATCCGATTTTTCATTTTTTGTCCAATTGATGAATATTCTGTTTCCGCTTCTTTCGGTTGCGTCATCTTCTGCGATGGTAAGAGTATATAAGTTGTTTTTATGGTCTGTTCTTATGTTTCCGTTCTTGATTCGGCAGGCGATGGTTTTGATTTCCTGCCCGTTGTTTATTTGTGTAAATTTTATTTCCCCTCGTTTGAATCTCAACTCTGGCAGCAAGGCCCCCTTTCCGCCCGCAGACAGTTTCAAAGCGGCGATATTCCATTGTTTTGTATCGTTATTGTATTGTGCATTCAGTGTAAAATCCTCGATTCTGAGGCGTTTTAATCGCGGCGCCAGTTTCAGAATGCTTGTTGGCGCAAAATATGCGTCAAGATTTTTGGCGGTCAGGATGGCATTGTTCGGCGTTTGTTTAATCAGCGGTCCGATATTTATATTTTCGAAACTTATTTTCCCGCTTAATTTAAATTTTACGCTGTCAATATCGACTCTTGCGCCGGTCAGTTCCTGGATTTGTTTGATAGCCAGCGGCTTGAGCAGGTTTCCGCCCCAGTTGTATAGATACCACAGAATAACGGCTGCGATAATTATTACAATCCATCGAATAATTCTTTTATTTTTTGTCACGAAGCCCCTGTTCCAACGAGGAATTTATGAAAACAAAATCCGGCCTTGCCGGTTCCTTAATTTTGATTTTTGAATTTTGATATTTTATTTTTTTTAATCGCCTTATCGGCTATGTCTTTTCGCCAGTATGCCTTTTCGAATTTTATTTTTTCGACGGCGTTATATGCTTTTTTCTGAGCCTCGCCGATATCATTTCCCAGTGCCGTTACGCCCAGCACTCTTCCGCCGGCGGTAACGATTTTCCCGTCTTTTTCAGCGGTTCCTGCATGGAATACGATAACGTCTTTAACCATTTGGGTCTCGTCGAGGCCTGTAATGACCTTTCCTTTTTCATAATCATCCGGATATCCTCCGGATACCATGACGACGCACACAGCGGCTCGGCTGTCCCATTCAAGCGTGATTTTATCGAGCCTCCCGTCGCAGGTTGCGAGCATCGCCTCCAGCAAATCGCTTTTGAGTCTCGCAAGAATTGGTTGTGTTTCCGGGTCTCCGAACCGCACATTGAATTCGAGCACTCGCGGTCCGCCCTGCGTAATCATAATTCCTGCGTATAGAATACCCTTGTAAGGCGTTCCGTTTTTGTTCATGCCGTCGACGATGGGCACGAGTATTTCTCGTGCAATCTGCCCCATGATTTTTTCTGTAACAACCGGCGCCGGACTGTACGCCCCCATACCGCCGGTGTTCGGGCCTGTATCTGAGTCTCCGATGGGCTTATGGTCCTGTGAGGTTTCGAGCACGTAGATATTTCTTCCGTCCACAAATGCCAGTATTGATGCTTCCTGTCCGAGCAGTTTGTCTTCGACGACAATTTTTCCGCCGGCATCGCCGAATATTTTATTGCACATAATTTTTTCGGCAGCGATGATTCCCTCAGCCGGCTCATCGCATACGAAAACTCCCTTTCCTTTGGCCAGTCCCGCAGCTTTGACGACAACCGCTTCGTCTCTGCTTGCGATGTAGGCTTTAGCATCATGGAAGTTATCGAAAGTTCTGCCTTCTGCGGTGGGGATTGCATTTGCCTTCATTATTTGTTTGGCAAATACCTTGTCCGCCTCAAGATGAGCTGCCGCTCCGCTGGGTCCGAAGGCTTTTATGCCTGCCGCCTCAAATCTGTCGACGATGCCTGCCGCCAGCGGGTCTTCAGGTCCTATGACGGCAAGGCCGACCTTATTTTCCATGGCAAATGTCAGGAGTTTATCATATTCGTCTGCCTTAATATCGATATTTCTGCCGCATTTGGCGGTGCCGGGATTGCCCGGTGCGATGAAAAGCTTGTTTATTTGTTTTGATTGTGCCAGCTTCCATGCAATAGCGTGTTCTCTTCCGCCGTTTCCTATCAGCAATACGTTCATTTTTGCCTCGCCTGTATGTAAAAAACCGTATTTTTTTCCATTATTTTAGGCTTAATCTACCACAGCGTCTCGGGTTTCACAAGTTTTCTTTGACTGTGAAAATTTACTGTTGCAGGAAAGGCAATTTTTGTTAATATAACGGTTTTAAATTTTGCGGATTTGTTTAATGGAGAAGCGATTATGAATAACAGGTCTTACAATTTTATGATTTTTGTTTTAGTTTCACTGTTTCTGGTTTTCCCCTGTCACTCCCAGGCGAAGCGTTCTAAGCCGGCCGCTAAATCAGCCCCCGGCTCGTCGGAAAAAGTTGCGGTTAAGGAGCCGAACGTGTCAGGCCCTGTGCCTCACTTAAAGTTTGACAAGATGGTTCATGATTTTTGCGATGTGTCTCCTGACAGCGTGAATACTTGCACGTTTGGTTTTACCAATACTGGCCCCGGCGCATTGGAGATTACGCAGATCAAAGGCACGTGCAAATGTACAGTGCCGGCTTTGCTGAAGAAGGACTATGCCCCCGGTGAATCCAGCGAAGTCAGCGTCCAGTTTCATGCCCCGACATATCAGGGGCCGACGTCACAGAACATATTTGTTTCCAGCAATGACCCTGAAAATCCCAAGATTGAGCTTACCGTCCAGGCCCACGTTCAATCTCAGGTCCGGGCAACTCCTGAGACGATGAGTCTTTCACTTGTTGACGCCAATAATGCCGGCGCAGTTGCGATAACTCTTAAGAGTCTTGATAACGAGCAGTTTGCGATAACAAGCATTAATTCAGACGGCAGCGTATTTACGATAGATTTTGACCCCAACTTCATATCGGATACACACACCTTATATCCGAAGGTGAATATTGAAAATCTCCGCCGCTCTCTTGGCGGCTATATTACTATGGAGATTAACCATCCTGCCTGCAGAAGTGTCAGGGTTCAGTATACCTGTATGCGTGAGTTTGAAGCTTCTCCGAGCGTGATTATTATCAGGGATGCGGTCATCGGCGAGGTCCAGAAGCGCACCATATATCTTACAAGCAATTACAATCAGCCTATTGAGATTGAGTCGATTGCTTCTGATAAGGGTATCGTCAAGGTTTCGGCTCAGGAGCAGACGGAGAGCCGCTTTAAGATAGATGTGGATATGATTCCGCCTCCGAAGCAGGGCTCGTCGCGCGTCTTTTCCGATACGTTGCATATAAAGATTAAGAATAAGGAGCAGCTCGACATTTCCTGCCGCGGCTTTTACAAGATGGGCCAGTAATTTTTAATATTTATATTTAGCCCCCGAATTTATTCGGGGGTTGTTTGGCCGTCGTCGGAACGACGACGGAATGTCTTATGATAAAGTGTCCTTATTGCGGCAAAGAGTTAGACCTGAAGGTCTTGCTGACTTCGGCGACCCCCGCAGGGGCAGTGGCGAAAGCGAAGTGGTATTTTTCTACTTATTGTTTTGTAATTGCTTTAATGTGTGTTGGGCCTTTTGCCTTGCCTCTTATGTGGTTTAATCCTCGCTATAAACCGATAACGAAGATTATTGCATCAGTGCTGATTCTTGCCGTTACTGTTTGGCTCTATTATTTAATCAGGCCTGTCTATCAGTCTTTGAAACAGCAGTTGGACCAGGTTTATCGCCTTACCGGTTAAGCACACAAATAGCAGCGTTTAGAACAGCCGCAAAGCTCACCCACGCCATATAGGGGACAAGCAGAATTGCTGCCGGCCTTGAAACCTTCTGGAAGCTGATAATAGTCGCTGCTGTCGCCAGCCACAGCAGGACAATATCTGCAAATGCAATCAACGGCTGTTTCACACCGAAGAAAATCGGCATCCAAAGTGCGTTAAATACCAATTGAAGAATAAAGGCAGCTATTGCAATCCTGCCGGCCGCATTTGCAAAGCCTTTTCGCCACACCAAAAAGACAGATACTCCTGTAAGCAGATAAAGGGCTGTCCAGACCGGAGCGAACACCCAGTCCGGCGGCGTGAAGGCTGGTTTTTCAAGTGTTTGATACCAGCCTGACGAGTTTGTAAAAAGCGCCCCTGCGAATCCGACAGCTAAAACCACCCCGCAGCATATTATCAGTTTTACAATCTCATTAGGTTTCACGATTATATTTTACCCTGCTCTTTACCGGCAGATAAACAAAAAAATGACAAATCCGTTGGATTTGTCATTCCCGCAAAGCTTGTCCCCGACCGCGATCGGGGAGCGGGAATCCATTATATTTAGCCCGCCGCCTGTCCCGCTCTGGCGGGGTTTCACGGCGGGTTTTTTATATTATTTGTTTTAATTACTTGCAATAATTTATGAAACTGCTCTATTCATACCGATATCATATTGTGGTATATATAATTAGAGCGTTATGAAACAATATGAATTATTAACAATAGGGTACGAAGGAAGGGAGATAGACGAATTCGTTAATCGTCTAAAGAGCTTTAGTGTTACACGTCTTATTGACGTTAGAGAGATTCCTCTTTCAAGAAAGAAAGGGTTCTCGAAATCAATTTTGGGGGAAAGACTTAAAGATGAGCATATTGAATACGTACATGCAAAACCCCTCGGAAGCCCTGCCACAATACGCAACAAGCTAAAATCTGACTGGGACTATAAGTATTTTTTCAAGGCATACTCAGAGTATTTATCAAGGAATATGGATGCCGTGAAAAGGGTGCATCAATTCCTCTTTGAGGGAGTAACTTGTATTATGTGTTTTGAACGATTTCCGGAAAAATGCCACCGGTCAATAGTGGCTGATAAAATAAAAGAGTATGACGGAAATGGATTGAAAATAAAACATATTTGATATTCCTTGAAATTCGAGAAAAAGAAAATACTTGTAACCGTAAAAGCCTATCCCAATCCCAGCAAAAAATATAGTGAGACTGTATGTTGTGCCGGGGTTGATTTAAGCAATTCTCAATTGGTCCGTCTCTATCCAATTACATACCGCGACCTTGACGAGGACAAAAAATTTAAAAAATATAGCATTATCGAAGTTGATTGCTCCGCTCCCTCCGATGATAAGAGGCCGGAAAGCTTTCATGTAAATGTAGATACTATAAAAATTATAGACCAACTTGATACGGACAAAGGAACGTGGGAAAGACGCAAATCTATCGTTTTAAAAGTCCCCGTAAAATCAATGTGTCAGGTTTACAAAGATGCCGAATCCAGCGACCTTTCTCTGGGGCTTATAAAACCTACAAATATTTCTTTTGAATGGGCAAAACAAAGTTTATCCGACCAACAGGCGAGAGAAGCCTGTTATGCTCAACTGAGTTTTTTAGATAAGAAAAAGAATGCGATTGAAGAAATTCCTTTTAACTTCTATTATAACTTCAAATGCTTCGGAGAAAGCAATTGCCCCGGCCATAAACTATCCATTATTGATTGGGAAATCGGCCAGGCCTATAGAGACTGGCGTTCAAAATATCCATCAGAGGAAATCCTTTTGGAAAAGATTAAGCAGCGATGGCTTGATATCGCCGACACGACGAAAAAAGACGTTTATTTTTATGTCGGCAATATGAAAAGATTCCGCACCACCTTTATGGTCTTAGGTGTCTTTTATCCTCAAAAAACAAAGTAGTTTACCTACCCTTTCCCGGCGGGTTTGTTTATTTGTTCAGCCGCCGCCACTCGGGGCAGCATTATTTTTTCAACTCTCCACTTTCGATTTTCGATTCTCTATTCCGCCCGCCTTGCGATTATCTTTGCGTATTGATAAAAAATTAAATCTTTAGTCGTTTTTACATCCCTATCCGGCATTTTCAAACCCTTATGAAGTTTTACTATTATAGTCTTTTCCCATGAGATGCGATAGTTTACCACATGAGACCAGCCCGATGAAGTGCGATAGTTTACCCCGTGAGGTGTCGCGACTACTTCACCGGGGTCATTGCGATCACAGCGAAGCAATCTCGTTTGTCATTCCCGCGCAGAGCCCAAGCGAACTTGTCGCGTTGAAATTTATCCACCAGTGGGGTGTGATGAAGTGAAGACGGTTAGCCCTGCGACTACGTCGCAGGGCTATTATTTCTAAAATCCTGCTTATTTAATTACTCCGTTTTCTGTCTCTTTTTGACACGTCTCTAGTTTTTTCAACTGAAAATATCCAAAAGTCAATTCGATGCCCTGAAGAAAATGTTCTCGGTTTTATCTATTTCTTGTACTAAATTCAGAATGAAAGTTGGATCTCCAGCAACTGCACATCGCCCGTCCGAGTACAGGGGAAACAAAACCCATTTAGAATCGATCGTTGATGCAAAAAAAGGCTCAACTCTGATGAATCGCTTATTGTCAGCCTGGCGGAAGTATTCAAAGACAACCGCTCTGACCACCTCTGTTTTGCCGTGAGGTATAGATTCCATGTTTCCAAATACAATCTGTTTAGCGGTTAATTCCACTTTCTGTGCCGAGGTAAGTATGGCGGCAACCGGCAGATAGCCTGTGGGAACAGTCCGATTGAGGATTTTTAATGGATCACGTTGAACTTCGTAAGCAATTAGATGTGCTTTGACATTAATTATGGTGTGTTGCCCGTCATTGCGAATTACTATCTTATCCAGTTGCAAATCAATACTGATAGCTGGTGACATCGAGAGAGATCTTGTTTCATCCTGCCTTTTAAGTAGATTCCACCCGTGTGTGCCAAGACGAATCCAAACTCTATCGCCAAATAGGAATATTAATATTGTTGCAATCGCGGCAAGCGCAGTAAGAATTATTACCAGCTTTTCCCACTTTTTCACGGGCTTTGGTATAGTTGTAATTATATCTCTATTGGCATGTTGTGCTTTGTCTCCTAAAGAAATATGTTCGGCAATAACATAAGTATTGCCTTCGTTTTTGGCTTCCCGCTCTTTATTTTCGCCAGCCTTATTGCCGCTGACTGTTTTAGGTGACTGCCCTTCAAGCGGTTTATACATTTTCTCCAGTACGCGGGCGGAAGCATTGAACAGATTTTTAATATCCGAACTGGATACAAGCACCTTTTTTTGCGTCGAATCTTTTGCCCAGTTATACAGCGTCAGCATCTCTTGATTTACTGTAAAAATTGAGTCCCCCATCTCTTCATTCAAATCATCCGTCTTACCATAAACGTGCTTCTTTATGTTGCTTTCTGGTTCAGACCTCAAAAAGTCAACAAGATGATAAACCCAGCGTTTTTTGTTGTCAGGAGCAGTAGAATGCTTTTCATCTTTTGGTGAAGGCAGAAATTCTGCCGCTATTTCTGCCAACTGACAAAATCGGTCATAAGCTTGCTTATCGCCTTGATACTTTATAAAGCAGGCCTTTGCCTGATAGCACCAGAATTCAATGCATAAATCAGACGGTTTATATAGCTGGTCGCAGGCTTGTAGTCCTGAAGAGAAAGTTTTTTCAGGTATCGGAACTTCGTACAGTGTGCAAGATAGATTATGGTCGATGCACTGGTAAAACTTGTCGAGCAGTACCGATATGCGTTTTTCATCCATTTACCTGTCCTTTTTCGAGTCGGTTTAAGCAGTAGCAGGTTAGACAGGTGAGTGAAAAACCTTACCATTACTCAAACCTTGGCAGATGTGAGGCCTGCCGCCCCGATATATCATAGCTTTTACGCTATTTTACACGGTTTTTATCCGACTGCCAAGCCGATTATTAAGTCAATATGTCATACTGTCGATAGAGGATTAGAGGCTTGCCTACCTGCGGCAGGTAATTTTTTGGCGATAAATTTCAAGAGAGTAGAAAAATGAAGTGGCTATTTATATGTTTATTTATATTTGGATGTTTCTCTTCAATGGCAACTTATGGCGCATCTAACCCTAAGCAAAAAAAAATATACAAGTTGATTACTATAGTTACTTGGATTGTAATCTTTATCTTAGCAAATACACTTTTGAATAATAAAATAGGTAAATAGTGTACGACTTGGCCACAAATGCTTTTATTACTCGGCTTGGGTGGTGTGATGTTAAGAAAGCGACAATAAATAACCAACCAATATTAGGAGAAAAAAAATATGTGTGATAAGGATATTTTTGAAGCGGTTGTTATATGCAAAAAATGTGGGCATGGGGCACGGCTGTACAAAAATCCAAGAGCAAGGGTTAGAAAACTCTGCAAGGGTGCTCCTGCTATACTGTTTAACAGCATGAATCCCTCACCCGAATTCTCCGGATGGGTGTCGAAAGTATGTCAAAACCAAGGATGTAAGAATTTCAATAAAACTTATCCTCTTTCAGAGGATGAGTTCAAATCGCTAACTCCTCCTTGCTGTCCTGTGCACAAGCAAAAAATGAAACCAGAGAAAGATAGGCAAAGTTATTTCTATAGATGTGAAAATAATAATTGCCATTCGCATAAACGACTTGCTGACATGTTGCCTGTTTGGAGTGAATAGCAAAAAATTGAAAATTGCGGGGCTGAGTGTTTCTTTTTGCTTTGTTGTATCCTCATCGCTTCGCAAAAATTCTATCTCTTTTTCTTTTCAAACTCAACCAAATTTACCCGCTGAAATCTTATTAAACAACTACGACTATCTTTTGCTTTAAGGCGCAACTGCGAAGCAGGAAAAAGTCAAACACTAAACCCGGTTGAAGTTTACTTCAGAAAGGGTTTGGTTTGAATTTACAGTGTTTGCAAAACACCGCCTTAAAGCAATCTCTCTGTGTTCTCTGTGAACTCTGACTTCGACGAGCTCAGTCGAGTCGT
>JBGOWI010000042.1:0-18658 GCA_041478555.1 Phycisphaerae bacterium | reverse complement strand
GTCAAATTTCCATTGAGGGTTTCAAAAATAGATAGAATAGTAGTCGAAGACCCATTAGCGCCTCCGATATGGGCGCGCTTTTATGAATTTGGAACACACAGGGCGCTATTTGCCGACAGACGCGGCGAACCGCTTTATTCTTTAGCGGAAGTGGACAGGGAAAGGCGCAGCGGTTATACGTATTACACTTACAAGCCGCAGAAGGTTTTGGATAAGTACCCGGCGTGGCAGGAGAAAAATAGTCGTTAGTCGCTGGTCGTTAGTCGTTAGTTGCAGGAACGGCTTCGCCGGATTTTCCCTTTACTTTTCAATTTTTAAGGCTATAATTCGTCGCAACTCGTGCTACGTAGCACACTACGCAGAGTAGTATATGGGAAATCTCGAATTACTTTACTGGAGGTTTAAAATGAGAAAGCAAAGTTCTTTCGCAATACTGGTCTTCTTTTTAATTTTCGGCCTCGGTATAGGTTTAGCCTACGCCAAGTTTAGAGCTTCCGGCAACATTAACCAAAGCGTCTGGATTGGAGTTGTTGCCTTTGTTATTGCTACAATTGTATCTTCCGCCATTAAGGTAGCAGACCAGTGGGAAAAGGCTGTGGTATTAAGGCTGGGCAAGTTCTACTCTTTGAGAGGGCCGGGACTATTTTTCATTATCCCTGTTATTGACTCTGTAGTTTACTGGATTGACATTCGCGTGATAACTACTACATTTAAAGCAGAAAAAACTTTGACCAAAGACACGGTGCCGGTAGATGTGGATGCTGTGCTTTTCTGGAAAGTTCTGGATCCGCAAAAAGCTGCTTTGGAGGTAGCTGACTATCAGAGCGCGATAAGCTGGGCTTCTCAAACTGCCTTACGTGATGTTATAGGCAAGACCATGCTTGCCGATATGCTTGAAGGCAGGGAAAAGCTTGATACTGAACTTCAGAAGATAATAGACCAACGAACAGAGCCGTGGGGAATTAATGTTATTTCTGTTGAGATTAGAGATGTTCTAATTCCTCCGGCTTTGCATGATGCTATGTCAATGCAGGCACAGGCGGAAAGAGAACGCCAGGCTAGAATTATTCTTGGCGATTCAGAACGACAGGTAGCTGAGAAATTTAAGGAAGCGGCCAAATTCTATGCTGATAATCCCACTGCTCTCCATCTTAGAGCTATGAACATGCTTTACGAGGGCCTGAAAGAGAAAGCTACTATTGTAATTGTGCCCAGTACTGCTGTGGAGACTATGCAATTGGGCGGCATTGCGGGCATAACCGCACTTTCACAGGGATTGGCTAAAGAACTTAACGACAAAAAGAACCAATCTGAAACCGAAGAATTGACCGAAGAAAAAGATTAGACCTCACAGGATAGCGGCGAGCGGTTGAACACCCCGATGAGATAGTCAAAGGGACATCTCACGGGGTAAAGGTGAACAAGTGAGCAAATCCCGCCGTCAGGCGGCTCCTCGATTCAACATTAAAAATTATTTTTCTGCGATAATCTCAATCAGTTTTTTGTGGACTTTTTTGTTTGCGGCGAGGGTCTTTATAGACTCGCCACTGTAGCTGTTCATATCGACAGGCCAAAGAGATTTGCCCTGCCAGTCAGTAACAACAGCACCAGCACTTTCTGCTAAAAACGCACCTGCTGCAATGTCCCACAATTTGGGCTTTTCAATTATGGCAGCAACAAATGAACCTTTGGCTACATAGGCAAGATGCAATGCCGTCGAACCGAGACTTCTGCAACGCAAAGTCCTCAAAAGCTGCACAAGCCATTTTGGCACACCATCAGTAAACAAACTTTCAATGCCGACAGTTTCAAAAACCTCGAGGCCGCCCTGGCTCGCTTCAATCCTTCTGGTGTTATACTGGGGCGGGGCGTCGCCGGCGGCCGTGAACATCGAGTCCGTGGCAGGCTCATAAATTACGCCGAGTGCCGGACGACCTTCACTTATTACCGCTATGCTGACGGCAAAATTCAAGATTCTGTGGGCAAAATTGTTCGTGCCGTCTATAGGGTCTATCACCCACCAGATATCCTCGCCGCCGCGGGGAGGCTGCCTGAAAATACTGCCGGCACTGCCCTCTTCCGCTATAATACCGTGGTCGCTGGAATTTTGTTTGATGGTATCAACTATAATCTGCTGACAGCGCAGGTCCGTATCGGTTACAAGCTCAGAGGAGCTTTTCGGGGCAGCCTTTACGTAGCTTATTTCCTCCATAGCGCGCTGGCCGGCAAGCCTGGCGGCAACTACGGCAACTTCAAGCAATCTGCTTAAATCCTTATGGTCAAGTGCCATTATAAAAACCCTTTTTTACCTGTATATAACGTGATAACATATACCTGATATCATAATGGCAGAACAGGAAAAGTCAAATAAGTCAAAATGGTTTGTAAAATCCACGCCGGAGGACCGCGTAACTTTTCTTGCGGTTTTTGTGATAATCGCCCTTTTCTTTGTGCTTTTTTACCTTGTTAACGAGGGTTTTGTGAATTTAGGGCCGGCGGGCGGATGCGCATTCGAAAGAAATTTCGGGCTGCCCTGCCCTACCTGCGGAATGACAAGGGCAATAAGCGCTTTTATGGAGGGCAAGATAATAAAGGCTTTTTATATCCAGCCTGCGGCGGCAGCCGGCTGTATCATCCTCATCTGGACGGCGTTTTTCTCTTTACTTAGCGCTTGTTCAGGAGTAAACTTTTCTTTCCTGCCGCCGGTGAGAATGTGGCAGCTAAGGTATATACTACTTGCGACCCTGATAATCCTCGCTGCCGGCTGGGCGGTAACACTGGCACGAGCATTAACCCCGCCATAAATGGCGGGGCTAAATAAACCCCCACCCAGGGGTGAGGGCTAAACGACCTTTAATAAAAAATGTCAGTAACCATAAAAAATATTCTAATCACGGTCAGCATCGCAGGTGCGGCAGCTTTCTGGACGGGATGTGGTATTGCAGGCGGTATTGCAGGAAATCTTGCAACTGAAACAGAATCCGAAAAGGTAACGCCGGCCGAATTCAAACTGGCCAAAACAGAAGGCAAAATTGTCATTTTCACAGAGACGCCGGCATGGATAAAAACGCCTATGGACCTGCGAGTTACACTTACAGAGGCCATAAATGCGGCACTTGTTGAAAAGGCAAAAATAAAGAAAGAACGACTGTTTCCATATACGGATGTTCTGAAAACCCGAATGAAACTATCGGATGAAAAAAAAGACGACCCGTTTGAAATCGCCTTGAAACTTAACGCACAGTATGTGCTGGCCGTTCAGATAACAGACTTTGAATTAAGCACATTCGCAGAAGAAGACCTCTTTAACGGAACGATGCTGGCAAAAAGCTGTTTGCTTGACGCCAAAGGCAACAAGATATGGCCACAGGACGCAAATGAGGGCTGGCGTGAAACTACGGTCGGCTTCGAGGATGAGAAAGGAACCGTAAGAACCGCTGTGGAAAGACTATCCGCCGCAACCGCACACTGCGTAACGAGATATTTTTACAATTGTAAAACCGAGCGATTCCGTATTGCGGAAGAACAAAAAGAACTTGATTTTTACACATGGTAAACAATTAAAGGAGAAGATGGAAATGATCAAGATTCTCATTACCGACAAGCTCGCAAAAGAAGGAATAGAACTGCTCAAATCGATAAAAGACGTTGAACCGGTTGTCAAAACCGGCATCAGTCCAGAGGAACTTGCCTCCATCATCGGGCAGCACGACGGCCTCATCATAAGAAGCGAAACAAAGGTAACAGCCAAGGTACTTGAAAATGCGGGGAAACTGCGAGGCATTGCACGCGCAGGCGTCGGCGTCGATAACATTGACGTGCCGGCAGCGACACGAAAGGGAATACTCGTAATGAACACGCCGGGCGGAAATACATTGAGCGCTGCAGAACACACTATGGCACTTATGCTGGCAATGTGCAGAAATGTTGTGCCGGCATGCAACAGCCTTAAAGGCGGAGCATGGGACAGAAAAAGCTATATGGGAAATCAGCTTAACAACAAAACCATAGGCATAATCGGACTGGGACGAATCGGAATGGCTGTCGCAAAAATGGCAAGCGGCTTTAATATGAAAATTCTGGGCTATGACCCGCTTGCCACGCCGCCGGACGCAGAAAAATACGGCATCGAAATGACAGAAGGCCTTGAAAAAATTTTCAAACAGGCGGATTTTATCACGCTGCATGTGCCGAAGAACGAACAGACTATGAATATGATAGGCGAAGCACAGCTTAAAATGATGAAACCCACCACAAGGATAGTAAACTGCGCGCGTGGCGGAATAATAAATGAAGACGCACTCTACGATGCCCTGGAGAAAAGAATCATCGCGGGCGCCGCACTCGATGTTTTTGCAGAAGAGCCGCCAAGAAACAAAAAATTTGAAAAGCTCGCCAATTGCCTTGTTACGCCGCACCTCGGCGCCAGCACTGAAGAAGCACAGATTGAAGTCGCTGTCGAGGCTGCGCAAATCCTCGTGGACGCTCTGAAAGGCGGACCTATTAAAAACGCTGTCAACGCACCAGCTATGGGAGGGGTTGCGGTGCCTATTGTAAATACCTACGCAACTCTTGCAAAACGGGTCGGAACGCTTATGAGCTCAATCGCAGGCGGACAAATCAAAAAAATCGAAGTGCAGTATCGCGGCTCAATCGCAGAGCATGATGTTGCAATCGTAACCAGCTCTTTTCAAATCGGCCTGCTTCAGCCGTACTTTGAAGACCCAATCAATATGGTAAATGCTTCCTTCCTTGCAAAGGAAAGAGGAATAAGCATCGATGTAACCAAAAACACAGAACCGTTAAACGTCGCTTCCAGCTTCGGAGCAAAAGTAACCACTGCAAAGGGCGCCTGCACCATCACCGGCACGGTCTTCAGCGACAAAATAATACGAATCATCGAAATCAACGGCTTCGACGTGGAAATGACACCGGCAGATACCACTATGATTATTTTCAACGACGACAAGCCCGGAGTCATCGGAGCCGTCGGCACGGTTTTCGGCAAACATGGAATCAATATCCAGACCATGGGCGTAGGCCAAAAGGCCGCAGAAAAGAAGGCGGTGCTGGCCGTCAGCCTCGATGCCAAGCCGGATGATAATACAATAAAAGAAATATCTCAGCTTGACTTTGTTAACAAAGTTTATCTGTGCAAACTCGACTGAAAAACCAAACAAAACCCCTGAATAAATTCGGGGGGCTAAATAAAAAAATATTGAATATGGCCACGGAATATGACAACAGAGAAAACACATCAGGCAAACCAGATGAGTTTTGATTTTGGCGGCGATTCGGAGTCTGAAACGAAGACCCAAAAATCCAAAAAAACCGCATCCGCCTTCGCCAAGGCTTCGTCGGACAAGCCAGCGGACAAGAAGGCAAAAATTGCCATTGCAGCCACCGCTGAGTCCATGGCGGCAAAACAGCGAGATATCAGCGTAAGCGAGTTTTTCGCCAAAAACAGACACCTGCTCGGCTTCGATAACCCCAGAAAAGCCCTGCTTACGGCTGTAAAGGAAGCAGTGGATAATTCGCTCGACGCCTGCGAAGAAGCTCATATTCTGCCTGAAATCCTTGTCACCATAAGACAGATTTCCGAAAAAAAATTCACCATAACGGTCAGAGATAACGGGCCGGGAATCGTCAATAAGCAAATCCCAAACATCTTTGCGAAACTCCTCTACGGCAGTAAATTCCACAGCTTAAAAATGTCCAGAGGTCAGCAAGGCATCGGTATATCCGCTGCAGGAATGTACGGGTTGCTCACCACCGGAGAACCTGTTGGGATAATTTCGAGAACCGACAAAAGAAAAAAAGCGTCTCATTACCATGTCCAGATTGATACCAGCAAAAATAAACCTCTGGTTGTGCTCGATGAAGACTGCGATTTTGAACTGCCCACAGGAACACAGGTAACGATAACGATTGAGGGAAAATACCAGAAAGGCAAACAGTCCGTTGATGATTATCTTGCTCAGACTGCGACGGCCAACCCACATACAACAATCATTTATAACGCGCCTGACGGCCAGACATATAAATACGAACGACAGACAAAAAAATTGCCCTTTATGCCAGTTGAGATTAAACCGCATCCATACGGCGTCGAACTGGGGCTGCTTTACAAAATGGCAAGAGAAAGCACCGCAAAGCGCCTTTCGGCATTCCTGCATCAGGATTTTTCACGTGTAAGCTCAAGACTTGCCGGTGAAATATGCAAAAAGGCAAAGCTTTCAAAAAATATGCGACCGGTAACAATGACTTTAAAAGAAGCGGAAACTCTACATACTACCATAAACGAAACAAAAATAATGGCGCCGCCGGTCAATTGCATCGGACCTATCGGAGAGGCTGAACTCGAACAGGGACTCAAGAGAGTTGTCGATGCAGAGTTTTATGCGGCCTGCACGAGAAAACCAACCGTTTACCGGGGAAATCCATTTCTTATTGAAGCGGCAATTGCTTATGGATTCAAGAACGAACAGGACAACGGAAACGGCGACCCCGATAAACAGCTGCAGATGGAACTCAAACGTTTTGCAAACCGTGTGCCACTGCTCTATCAGCAGGGAGCGTGCGCGATACATAAGGCTGCTGTCGAGACAAACTGGCGAAATTACAGTCTCTCACAGTCAAAGGGAGCTTTGCCAATGGGGCCAATTATCCTGATGGTTCATATCGCTTCGGTATGGGTGCCCTTCACTTCCGAGAGCAAGGAAGCTATCGCTCACTATCCTGAAATTATAAGAGAAATTAAACTTGCCATCCAGGAATGCGGACGTAAACTCGGAATGTATCTGCGAAGACAGAGACGTATCAAACAGGAAATGGTTAAAAAAAGCTATATCGAAATATATCTGCCATACATCGGAGAGGCACTGCAGGAAATACTCGCTCTTAAGGACGGGCAGGTTAGAACCGTAATTTCCAGACTCAAGGAAGTGCTTGAGAAGACCAGGCAAATATAAAATAGTTGATAGCTGACAGGGAATGAAACAGGATTTAATTATATCCATCAGCGGATTGCGCGGAATCGTCGGTGAAAATCTTAACGCCGCAATTGCAGCTGACTTTGCACGCGCTTTCGGGACGTTTCTTAAAAACTCAACCGATAAAGACAAACTATCCGCGGCCATAGGCTCTGACACAAGACCGAGCGGAGATATGCTTAAATCGGCTGTAATTGCAGGATTGTCTTCCATCGGAATCGATGTTGCCGATTTGGGAATTGTTACAACTCCAACTGTCGGGATAATGCTGCGGCACCTGGAATGCGACGGCGGTATGGTTATTACCGCATCTCACAATCCCGTTGAATATAACGGCATCAAACTGCTTTTGGCTGACGGAATCGCTCCGCCTGCCGAAAAAGCTGAAAAAATAAAGGCTATCTTCATAAGCAAAAATTTCAGTTCAGCCGATTCAGTAAACCGTGGAAAAGTTACAACAAATAACAAGGGCGACGAAGTCCATATAGAAAAAGTGCTCGCCTGTGTAAACAAAAAAGAAATAGCCGGAAAAAAATTCAGGATAGTTCTCGACAGCATAAACGGAGCAGGGGCAAGGCCTGCAAAAAAACTTCTGTCAATACTGGGTTGTCAGATTACGGCAATCAATGACCAACCTAACGGTCTGTTTGCGCATAAACCTGAACCGCTGGCCGAAAATCTGGTGCAGCTATGCGATACGGCTAAGAAAACCGGCGCGGATATCGGCTTTGCTCAGGACCCGGACGGCGACAGGCTGGCTATCGTCGATGAAAACGGCAGATATATCGGCGAAGAATACACACTTGTTCTTGCTGCAAAATATATCTTCAGTCATAAAAAAGGCACTGCTGCCGCAAATCTTTCCACATCACGTATGATTGACGATGTCGCAGCGCAAGCAGGATGCAAAGTCATTCGAACGCCTGTCGGTGAAGCGAATGTGGCAGGGGCGATGATAAAAAACAACTGCGCCATAGGCGGCGAAGGCAACGGCGGAGTCATCGACCTGCGAGTCGGACCTGTGCGAGACAGTCTGGCTGCGATGGCACTGGTCCTGCAGCTTTGTGCAGAGACAGGCAAAAAAATCAGTCAACTTGTTGATGAAATTCCGGCATACCAGATGATAAAACAGAAATTCACCGCAGACAAAAAGCAGGCAATTGAAATTATTGAACAGGCAAAACAAATATTCAGACAGGCAAAAATCAATACCGCTGACGGATGCAGGTTCGACCTGCCCGAGGGCTGGATTCATCTGAGAATGAGCAATACAGAACCCATCGTAAGATTAATCGCAGAATTCAAAAAAGGCGTATTTGCACAACCGTATATAGACAAAATAACGGCTATAATACAAAAAACGACAGGCTGATAAAATGTCTAAACAACAAAAAAATACCGAAGCATTTAATCAAATCATAAAGGTTACATGGCTGGGAATAATCATCAACGTCATTCTCGTAATAGCTAAAATTATTACAGGTTTTTTGGTATCTTCCATGGCAATGATAGCCGACGGCTTTCATTCTCTTTCGGACCTTGTAACGGATTTTGCGATTATTCTCGGCGTCCGTATAAGCAAAAAAGAACCGGATGAAGACCATCCATACGGCCACGGCTGGGCTGAAAATTTTATAACTATTTTTACTGCCGTCCCGCTGGCTCTGGCAGGCGGATATATGGTTCTTAAAGCAGTAACGAGTATCGCTGAACACAGAATCACAAAAATGGGTTACCCGGTTCTCACCGTTGCCGTGATAGCAATCATTCTCAAGGAGTACTCCTTTGTCATTACAAAAAGGGTGGCCATCAGATTGTCCAGCTCAATGCTTTATGCCAATGCATGGGACCACCGCTCAGATGCATTAAGCTCGCTGGCTGTGGCTATCGGCGCCGTCGCTTCCATGTTCGGCTTCGACTACGCAGACCAGATAGCTGCTATCATCGTAGGCCTTATGATTATCTTTGTGGCAGTCAAAATACTAATCGATTCCACAAGTCAGTTTACCGCAAGAGCCGTTGATACAAAAACAAATGAACAAATTACAAAAATTATTGCCTCACAGTCACAGATACGCAAGTGGCATAAACTTCGAACACGAACAATCGGCAGAGAACTGTTTATGGATTTGCATATACTCGTCGAACCGACACTTTCAATAACAGAGGCGCACAAAATTTCAGAAATGCTCGAAAACGAACTCCACCAGCAGATTCCCCAGCCGGTAAATATCGTCATCCACATTGAACCGGACGAAGGTTAAAAAATAATCCGCTATCAGCAGACCTTTACAGCAACAGCCGGAGCAAGAAAATACAACCAGCCTGCGACACTTTTGACATTAAGAATATCGCCCGCTGCCCTACAGTACCATCTTAACTGCGGTAAATAGTGTTCACTTTTCTGCTGTATCTGAGCAGAGCTGATGCGGTCAGTCTTAAAATCAATTATCACAATTCCATCCGGCGTTCTGACAAGCATATCAACTATGCCCTGAATGATGATTTTTTCATTCTCACAGCCCTGCAAGTCGGGATATAAATCCGCCACCGATGCTGCATAAGTAAACGGCCATTCCCTCATTACCGTATTTCTGCCGTCCTGCAGAAATCTGCCCAGTTCGCTATTGAAAAATTTCAGGATAGATGCACTATCTATTTTTTCGGCGGTTTGTTTCGTTACGCACCCTTTTTTAAGCAGGTCGGTCATCGTCCGGCTGATTTTGGCTTCATCGACGGGGGCGGTTAAATCCATATTCTGAATGACAAGATGCGTTGCACTGCCGACAACAAGACTGTCAGTTCTATCCGTGAGTCTTTCAAAAGATTCAAATAAAAAATTATAATCGGCCTCGGCAAACTGCTCCTGCGCCTGAACAAGAGAAGTAACAGACTGCTTTGCCTTTACCGCGGCAGCTTTTTTAAACGGGTACTGCCAGCTTAAATTTCTCGCGATATTTTCGAGCAGCGATTTGTCCGGCACAGGTGATTTTATTTCTTCGTATCTGCTGATTAGCGGCTTTTTCAGCAATTGCTCCTCAAGCTGCAAAATTTCACCAGACTGGTATATTTTCAAATCAAAAAGATTTTCGTCCCTGCCGTCGATTTTGACCAGCAGTTCAAAATGTGCGTTCAACTTCTTATATGGCGCAAGGGACAGCAATACCCAGTCAAGTTCGCTCTTTGCCTCTTCTATCAGCCAGTCAGGTAATTTGTCGGAATATGAAAGTGCAGAATGCGAGAGCAACCGGATGCAGTCCTTCGATTCGGCAGCACCCGACAAAATCAACTTATCCTTTGCGCGCGTCATAGCAACATATAAAATCCTCATTTCCTCGGCAAGATTCTGCTTCTTGCGCTTTTGGTTGATTACCTGCCAGGTAAGCGAAGAAAGTTTTGAGCCGCTGTCTTTATCAATCATCTTAAGACCAACCCCTGCATAACTATCAGTAATGCAGTCGCCGGCATCCATGTTAGTTCGAAATTGCCTGTTCATCTCTGCAAGGATTACAATCGGAAATTCCAGGCCTTTGCTTTTGTGAACGGACATTACCCGCACAGCGTTCGCAGCGGAACTATCCGGCTCGGCAGGAGCCCAGTCGCCGCCGGATTCAAGAAGTTTCTGCAGGAAATTCACAAATCTCGAAAGTGAAATTACATTAAAGCTTGAGGCAAAACCCTCAAACTGTATCGCACGCTGATGAAGCTTGAGCAGATTTGCTCTCCGCTGAGAACCGCCGATGAGAGCAGAAACAAAAGATAAGTAATCAGTCTTGGAACAAATTTGCCAGATTAAATCGGCCAACGAGCCGCGACGAGCAAAGGTACGCCAATCGTCAAGCTGCTGTAAAATATCAGAAACCTTCTTTTGCAATTTTTTATCATCAGATTTTACTGCAGCAGATTCAAGCAATGAATAAAAATCAGTTTCGTCTTTCTGATAAGACTTTATCATCGCAAGTTCTGTATCGCTAAGGCCGAAGAGCGGGCTTCGCAAAACAGAAGCAAGAGGAATATCCTGTCGGGGGTTATCCAAAACCTGCAACAACGAAAGCATATCGTTAATTTCAGTAGTCGCGAAATAGCCGGCAGAGCTGTCGCTGACAACCGGTATATTTGCACAGCGGAGTATCTGGACATAATTGTTCGCGCGCTGCTCAAAAGCTCGTGTCAGTATTACGAAATCGGCCCAGCGGCAGGGTCTGTAACTATTACTTCTTCTGTCATAAACTTCAAATTTTTCAACTTCCACAAGCTGTTTTATCCGATGGGCAACAACAAGAGCCCTGCGGTTAATCGCGTCCGAAGAGACAAGAGGCGTCTGGCTATCCTCCTCATCGCCGTCCTGCTGCCCTTCTGAAGGGTCATCATTAACGATAACCAGTTCAACATCAGGTCTGCTTTCAGCTCTCGCTGATAAAGAATCAAAGGGCCTCAGAGCAGCATTTTCGTCATAATCTATTGCTGCGACGGAGGCGGTCATAATGCGAGCAAAAACCTCATTGACAAAATTCAAAATGCCCGGCCTTGAACGGAAATTTTCATTCAAATCAACACGGGATTTTGACTCGTCAATTTCAGTCCTGCCCAGACGCTGGACAAACAGACCGCAATCGGCGCCACGCCAGGCATAGATACTCTGCTTTACATCGCCGACGACAAAGACCTTTGCGAAACCTGCCAGGAGGTCGATTATCCTCTGCTGAACGGGATTGATGTCCTGATATTCGTCAACAAAAATATATTTGTACTTTTTCTGCAACTCAAGGGCAACATCGGATGGTTTGCCGCTGTCAACATCTCCGTTTTCAGATAACAATCTTAACATATACTGCTCAAGGTCTGCGAAATCCACACAGTTCAGCCGGCGCTTTGCCTGCTGATAAGCAAGGTCAAATCTTTTGACAAGCTCAATTAAGACCTTTGTCTGGACGGAACAGGCACCTGCAACAATACGCTCATAATCGGGATTGAGCATCGCGAGTTCGGAAAGTTTCTTAAAACCATCCTTTGCCTTATCAGCTGCTGATAAAACAAAGCCCTTCAGCTCATCATTAAGACCATCAGGTCTTCTGTTCCATCTAAACTTGTCAAAACTATTCAAATGTTCAATAAAATTCTTTAAATCATCATTTTGCAAAAGCTCAACGGCATAGTCAATCTTCGGCAAACATTGCTCTTCTATCTGCTGTTTCCAGTAGCCGGCGGTTATCTTCTCGTCCAGCCTTAACGACCATAAAAACTGCTCTTTGAAAGTTTTCAGCTTATCCAGAATAATCTGCTTTTGATTCTTAACAGCTTGGGAAGAAGCGGAAATAATTGCATCATTGTAAACTGTCGCCCTGTCGAACCAGCTCTGGCGCGATACAACCGTGTCGAGGAAATCACCGATTTCTATAACGCAGTTAAGAAAATTTCTCGCGGGACTGCCGACAACTCTGCCCTGCAAAAGCTGCTGCAGGCCCTGCGCAAGAGAAGAATCCTGCCAGGCGTCTTCGATAACTTCTTCGAGAACTTCTGCCTTTATCAGCCTGCTTTCATCGGCATCCATCACCCTTACGGCCGGGTCAAGGCCGAGATGATGAAAATGCTGAACAATAACACGTTTGCAAAAAGAATGGATTGTGCTTATGTCGGCACTGTCGAGCATAAGAAGCTGTTTGCGAAGGTGGGCATCTTTCGTTTGTTTCGCAGCATCCCGCAGGCGTTCGGCTATTTTCCAGCTCATTTCACCTGCGGCAGCATCGGTAAATGTCAATACGAGAATGTCCGACACATCTGGACACAAATCCGAACTGGAAAGAATTCTTACACACCTCTGGGAAAGAACAGAGGTTTTGCCCGTGCCTGCCGAGGCGGCAACAGTAATATCGCCGCTTTGCGATTCTATAGCCTGCTTTTGACCCTTAGTCCAGTTCATTGAATTCAAAAAATTCCGTCTTTGAAATCTTTTTTACATCGGCATAATTATTTATCTGCCAGTCAAACCGGCAAAGCGATTTGTAAGGACAATATATACATGCGCTCTTTTTCATATATCTATAAGGATTCACATCAATTGCGCCGGAAAGTATCTGACTGCCGATTTTCTTGAGCTTATCCTCGGTAAAAGACAGCAGCATTGAAAAATGTTCGTCAGTTAAAAGCGAGCTTGTTTCATAGACGCCGAATTGTTTTTCTTTCTGTGTAATCCGGAAATTGTAAAACGGGCTGTAGCCTGTCTCGGTTCTGCCGTCGATAAATTTGAAAAACTCACCGTTAAAGAAGCCTCTGGATTTTCTCTGAATTTTCTGCGCCGTTTTTGCAATCTCGCTTAAATCCGCCGATTTGGAAAACATCTGAATGCGAAAATAAAAAGCACCCAAAGGAATGAGATTTTTATATCCTTCAACAGCCCGATTGCGCACGGCAAGAAGATATATCGGCAACTGCAAATCAAGGCCTGCGGCAAGCAACGAAAAGTCAATTGCGGCACCTGATGTTTTGTAATCCCAGATTAAGGCGTAGTTTTTGCCGTCCTTACAAGCTACATCAAGTCTGTCGATTATTCCTTCTATACGAAGTTTTCTGCTGTCGCTTAGTCCAATTTCAACAGCAGGCAGAAAAGATTTATCGCCAAACCTGATTTCAGAGGCAATCTGTGCGAAACTGCCGGCAGAAGCAATCTGTGAAAGCTCTTTTACTGCATCTTTGACAACCTCTGCTGCAGAAAAAATAACGAAACTATTGTGTCTGGCTTTTTGCACAAAACTTTTCAAAAATAAATTCTCAACAAGAAGTTTTTTAACAGAGCCGTCAACAAGCTGCTCAAGCAAATCGAGCGATACCGTCGAAAAAGCAAGATTTTTGGCCTTGAGGCTGTAAAACAGCAATTCAAGAACCTTGTGAAAGAAAAAGCCGATATCGAAGGGTTTTAATTCGAAAATCCGTCTCTCCTTAAGCTTTAAGATATGCCTTGTGAAATGCTGATAAGGACAACTTGCAAAAGACCTCAGTTTTGTCGCGCTTGTAGATAAAGCCGTTGAAAAGGCCTTTTGAGCGGCTTTCCCATCGAGAGCGGCAGTGTTTTTATAATCTATCGCCGATTTGACTTTGGCCAGATGAAATTCACTCGATGCAGCATCGAGCAGCCATTTACACTTTGCGTCCAAATCGTCTTGCAGCGACAAATTATCCTTTCCAAGTCTTGATGCGAGCAGACAGGTCAAATCAGAAACATTATATAAATCATTAAAATCAGAACTGCCAAAATATCTTTCTTCCGCAAGGTCATTAAATAATGATTTCAACTGGCTGACAAGAAAACTGCTCTGGACTTCGGAGCCTTTCTCGTCAGTCAAAGGATATGTGATGAACAAAAAACGGCTCGGACGAGTGAAGGCGATATAAGCAAGGTATCTTCGCTCGACAAGCTGCGCCGAGCCGGTTCGAGCCAGTTCAAAACCGGCATCAGAGGCAATCCTGCGGTCATTATCATTGAAAATATTATCATAATATACAGGAACCGGAAACTGCTGCTGAGTAGCGCCGATTAAAAAAACTGCCTTTAAATCCGGATGACGACTTCTTTCAATCGAGCCGACAAGAACCTGGTCAAGCGCAGGCGGGATAAGGGCTACCGTCATCCCGGAAAAAGCTGAACTGATTATCGAGGCATATTGCTTTGCGGAAAGAGAACTGTTTTTAAAAATATAAGCAAAATCGTCTATCAACTGCGTAAACTGAGCAAAGAACTGCTGGTGCAGCTGCGCCTCATCAAGTCTGCCCTTATCAAAGGCGGCTTTTGTCCAGTCCTGCAACTGTTTTCTTACATTGAGACTATCAAGAAAATTGAAAAGTTCAGTACAAAACCTCTCGGCGCTTAAAACAGGGCTGCTCTGCAGGAAAGTTCTGAACCGCAACAAATGGCCGGTTGCCTTAGAGCGTATCCGGTCTATTTTTTCATTATTAAAATCAGGGTCATCCTTTGCAGCAAAATCCCAGGCCTCTGTCCGCAGCCAATCGTCCGCCTCAATACCAAAGGCGAGACAATAATTTTCAAGCTCATCAACGTCGGCTCGACTCACAGGAATAAGGTCGCTTTTGAGATAATTTATCACATCATTTGTCGTAAAACGCTCTGTTGCAATCCTGAGGGCACTGGTTAGCAACTCCACCGCGGGATATTGCTGAAGGTCTCTTCTTCGGTCAATGAAGAAAGGTATATCAAAATCGACAAATACAGCCTGTATGTAATGACGATAGGAATCAAGGTCGGAAGCAATAACGGCAATATCCCGCCAGCGGAAATTACGGTCTCTTACAAGAGAGCAAATCTGACGGGCAACATAATCGACCTCCGCCCTTGCCTTGGCACAAGCCGTAATTTTTATACTGTCCTGCGACGAAACAAGGGGGGCCTTATCAAAGCTGAAAATATTCTTTTCAAGATGAATCAAGGCCTTTGAATTTTCAAAACGTCTCGGCTCTGTCAAAATAACAGGCCTTTCAACGGGCAACTTTAATGATTTAATCAGAGAAAGAAGTTCGGCATAAGTTTTTTCGGTAGGATAAAAAATACCTGCAGGGTCCAGTGGAGTATTATTTTTTACCGCAGCAGGGTCAAGACACAGAGCGATCTTAGACGAAGCAGAAATCTTTAGAAGTTCGGAAAGCAGAAGCAGCTCCGAAGTTGTAAAACCCGCAAAGCCATCGACCCACAACCGGCAATCCTTGAGAAACGGAGTTCGAGAAACAGAGTCTCTGGCAAGATTTAACTGATTATCATTATTGAAAAAGCTCCCCTGCACAAAGGCAAGATATTTATCATAAATAAGTTTAATATCGGCAAGCTTGGAACAGGTCAACTGCGAAGCCTGTGAGCGATTGAGCTGTTCAACAAGTTTATCAACATCATCAGGCGATTTGCTGTGCTGCTGAAGTTCCGCCAAAACACTCGCAATTCCGACGGCAGTGCCGCTGGCGGGGGCTGCGGAAGAAAAAACTTTAAGTTTTTCAGCGTTTTCACAGAGCAATCGATGGACTATCATATCTCGCCCCTGTGTGGTAAGCGGCCTTGCGGCAAGATTTTTGCCGAAAATCATGAAACAGAGACGCTGAAAAGAAAGAATGTGCAGACGACTATAACCTGTAATTCTCTTATCAGACAGAACTGCTCTTTCGGCCTGATATGTGGCCTGCTCAGGAACAAGTAAGACAAGACTGTGGCCGCTTTCCTTATCAAGCAGAGAATTAATAATCTGCCTTATACAAAGCGTTGTCTTACCCGTTCCGCTTCTGCCAAGTATGAACTGCACCGCCATCTTTACCGGTTCTGCCGTTAACTTCTATCTTTCGGCACCTCAAGGCCGAGTTCGAGAAGGACTTTTTTCATATCTTCCCAGACCTTCATACGATTTTCGTGGGAGTAATTGCGAAGTAAATAAGCCGTATGAAACGTCGGCATAAGTTTTATGGGAGGAGAAAAATCGTCAAAATAAAAATCCTGAAACTTGCCGCGAAGCTGGCCTATGGGCTTGTTGGTTTCCAGAAGCGTCTTTGCGGCATGTGCACCGAGGGCAACAATAATTTCCGGTCTGATAAGCTCAAGCTGCTTTTTAAGAAACGGCAGACAGCTTATAATCTCCTCAGGGCGCGGGTCGCGGTTCTCAGGAGGTCTGCACTTTAAGATATTACAAATATATACATCGCTGCGTTTAAGCCCCATCGCAGCAATGACTCTGTCCAAAAGCTGACCTGCCCTGCCGACAAAGGGGCGGCCCTGCGCATCTTCATCCGCTCCGGGTCCTTCGCCGACAAATACTATCCGTGCGTGAGG
The DNA here is from genome assembly GCA_041478555.1 of Phycisphaerae bacterium. GTDB lineage: Bacteria > Planctomycetota > Phycisphaerae > Sedimentisphaerales > UBA12454 > JAPLMW01. Next base: position 1,849 of record JBGOWI010000042.1, on the reverse strand, counting down.
ATTTCCTTCGCCGGGGACGGAGTGTGCGCGAAGATTGCCAAGCTCACATTTGCGACAGGCATCAACTTCTTTAGCTATCTGGTCAAGCTGAGCGATAATGTCATTATCATTACTTTGCGGGCCGGCAGGCTGAGCAGGCTTATCTGACTTTACCGAAAAGCCTGTAAAGAATTCTTCCAGCTCAACGTGCTGGTCAAAAACTTTCCTTAAATTCCTCTTTTCTGCCATAGGCAGAATTCTAATAAGAATCCGCTTATCAGGCAATAAAAAAGGGCGTTTGCCGTAAGGTAAACGCCCTTTAGAAGTTAAGGTATTAAAATTATCAGACAACGCCCTGGTCGAGCATCGCATCAGCAACCTTGATAAAGCCGGCAATGTTTGCACCAATGATGTAATTGCCCGGTGAGCCGTATTTTTCGGCTGCCTCGTTGATGTTCTTGTAAATTGTCGTCATAATATTCTTCAATTCGGCGTCAGCACGCTCGAATGTCCAGGCATAACGCTGACTGTTCTGAGCCATTTCAAGACCAGATACTGCGACGCCACCTGCATTGGCGGCCTTGCCTGGCAGAAAGGCCACCTTGTTCTCAATCAACAAATCAGCCGCATCCGGAGTGGTCGGCATATTGGCGCCTTCAGCAACACAAATGCAGCCATTCTTAATCAGAGCCTTTGCGCCTGCTGCGTCAAGCTCATTCTGCGTAGCAGAAGGAAGAGCTATATCGCACTTTACATTCCAGATACCGCCGCAACCTTCGGTGTATTTGGCACTTTTGTGAATTGCGACATATTCCCTGATTCTTTTTCTTTCAACTTCCTTAAGCTGCTTTATGGTATCGAGCTTTATGCCCTGCGGGTCATAAATAAAGCCGTTCGAATCACTCATCGCAACGACCTTGCCGCCGAGCTGCTGAACCTTTTCAACAGCGTAAATCGCAACATTGCCCGAGCCACTGACGGTAACGGCCGTGCCTTCAAAGCTCTTGCCTTCTTCCCTGAGCAGCTCATCAACGATATACGTAAGACCGTAGCCGGTTGCTTCAGTCCTCACAAGACTGCCGCCCCAGTTGAGCCCCTTGCCGGTAAGCACGCCGGTAAATTCATTCCTGATTCGCTTGTACTGGCCAAACATAAAACCAATCTCACGGCCGCCAACACCAATGTCGCCGGCAGGGACATCCGTGTCAGGACCTACGTATTTGCAAAGCTCGGTCATAAAGCTCTGACAAAAACGCATAACCTCGTTGTCGCTCTTGCCTTTGGGGTCAAAATCACTGCCGCCTTTGCCGCCGCCCATCATAAGACCGGTAAGAGAATTTTTGAAAACCTGCTCAAAACCCAAAAACTTGATTATGCCCAGATATACGCTGGGGTGAAAACGAATACCGCCTTTGTAAGGGCCTATGGCACTATTGAACTGAACGCGAAAACCCCTGTTGACCTGGATTTTACCATTATCATCAATCCAGGGAACCCTGAACATTATCACCCGCTCAGGCTCAACAATTCTCTCGAGAATACGAGCGTCAACATACTCAGGATTTTCGTCGAGTACCGGAGGCAAACTGTCCAATACTTCCTTCACTGCCTGATGAAACTCGTTTTCTCCGGGATTTCGCTTCAAAACAAGCTCATATACACTTTCAATAACATTTTTTGACGACATTTTAGGACCTCCATAAAAAATTTAGTTTTTTGATTGCCAAAACTATAAAATTTGTTAATAATAAATACAAAACAGCGGATGTATAATAAGCCATAGTTATAGCGAATTTTAGCCATAAAAACTGCATAAATCAAATTTTAAATCTTAATAAGTTGAATAAGTTTTACTTATAGTTTTGGAAAT
>JBGOWI010000091.1:0-2601 GCA_041478555.1 Phycisphaerae bacterium | reverse complement strand
TAACTGTAAATTTAAAAGCGACTTTAAACAGCCGGAGGAGTGGCCGAGCGGCTTAAGGCGGCGGTCTTGAAAACCGCTGTGCGGAAACGCACCGGGGGTTCGAATCCCTCCTCCTCCGTTAGATAAATCCCATTGATAAGTAGGGATGAGAACATCTGCCCCTAAGGGGCATCGAGGGTTTGACACGCCGAAGACGGTATTATACATTTGATAAATAAGGAGTTAAAAAATGAAAAAAGTTATATTAATTTGCCTACTCGTGCTTTCTCCATGCTTTGCAAAAACAGATACGAAAGGAGCTGCAATGATTAAAAATCCGATACTACCCGGGTTTAATCCTGACCCATCTATTGTCAGGGTCAAGGATGATTATTACATTGCAAACTCAACCTTCGAATGGTTTCCGGGCGTAGCGATTCATCACTCAAAAGACCTTGTAAACTGGGAGCTTATCGGTTATGGACTCAACTCTACAAAATATATAGACCTTCTCGGCGAACCAAGCTCCGGTGGAGTATGGGCGCCTTGTCTGAGCTACTCTGATGGATTGTTCTATCTTGTCTATTCCGATGTTAAAACTATGAAAGGTCCTTATAAAGATGTGCACAATTACCTTATAACCGCCAGGGATATTAAGGGGCCGTGGTCTAGGCCGATATATCTCAACAGTTCAGGATTCGATGCTTCAATGTTCCACGACGATGACGGCAGAAAATGGCTGCTCAATGAGCTGCACGACCACCGTGACCGCGAAAAACGATTTGCCGGAATCATTATCCAGGAATACGACCCAAAAAAGAAAAAGCTTGTCGGGCCGATTAAAAATATTTTCAAAGGCACTGAACTTGGTAAGACAGAAGGGCCGCATATATATAAGCTTAACGGCTATTATTATCTTATGACCGCAGAAGGCGGCACAGGCCTCGAGCATGCCGTAACGCTGGCAAGGTCAAAAAGTCTCTTCGGTCCCTACGAAGTCCAGCCGGATAATCCGATTCTAACCTCCAAAGATAATAACGACCTTGAACTGCAAAAGGCCGGTCATGCTTCGTTGGTCGAGACACAAAACAGCCAGTGGTATATTGTACATCTCTGCAGCAGACCTGTTATGCCGCAGGGAAGATGTGTGCTTGGAAGAGAGACCGCCATTCAAAAAGTAAAATGGGACAGCAACGGCTGGCTCAGACTCGAAGCCGGCGGAAACAGTCCGCAAGTTACCGTTCCGCCGCCGGGATTGCCTCTGCATCCATTCAAACCTGAACCTGCACGTGATAATTTCGACAGCAAAAAACTTAATGTTCACTTCAATACTTTGCGTGTTCCGCCGGAGGAAAGCTGGCTGTCGCTCACACAAAGACCGGGTTGGCTGAGACTGTACGCCAGAGAATCACTCGGCTCAAAACACAGACAAAGTCTTGTGGCAAGAAGAATAACCAGCCTTAACTGCACGGCCCAAACCTGTGTCGAATTCGAACCGCAAACCTTTCAGCAGGAGGCGGGGCTTATCTGTTTTTACGATACTCAGAATTACTATTATCTGAAAGTAACCCACAATGAAAAAGTGGGAAAATGTATCACTGTCTGCTACAACCAGAATGACAAATATGTCGAACTTACTTCACAGCTATTCCCGCTGGCACAGAAAAATTGTCATCTCCGAGCAGAAATCAAAAAAGACAAGCTGTACTTCTCATATTCGCTGGACGGCCAAAAGTGGAATAAGATTGACCAGGACTTTGATATAACAACCCTCAGCGATGAATTCTGTCAGGAAGGTCATTTTACAGGTGCGTTTGTAGGAATCTGTGCGCAGGACCTAGCTGGCACACAGACAAAAGCTGATTTCGATTACTTTGAATATCGTACGCAATAAAATAAAAAGGCGTAAGATTATTTTATATCTATAATCTTGCCTTTTTCAGCAGCATCGCGGGCAATCAGGCATACTTTTGTAAGCATAAAAGATACCTGTGTGATTTCGTCATTGCTTTTGCCGTCAAGAATATTCAAAAGAAATCTACTGAATATCTTATCTTTTCCGTCGGGCAGCGGATGCTGAAAACTGCCTTTATCGTTACTGATAACAGAACATTCACTTTTAGAGCCGCTTGCCTCGAGCACTCCTTTTGTCCCGACGATTCTTATCCAGTCATCCCCGTGAGTCTTGGCAATTTCCGGACGGCAATAATCAACACTTATCGTAGCGTGTCCGCCGTTGCCAAGTTCCGCCACAAGAGCACAATTATCTTCACAGGCAGGCCGTTCGCTATGTGCAAAATTACTTTGCATCGCGGCAACTTTAGTAAAACCCAAACTCGTAATATAGTTGATATAATCAAAGGCGTGTATGCCGACCCACCCTATTGTGCCGCCGTATTTGTCCTTGTCTCCAAACCAGTCGGGTCTTGTACCCCATTTGTAGCTCTTTCGGGCATTAACTAAAACAGCCTCGCCAATGGCACCGCTATCATAAACCTGCCGGGCGGCTACAAATTGAGGGTCACTGCGCATAGTCAGCATAGCCATAAGGTTAATTTTATTCCGCTCCACTGATCTGCGGACTTTTTCCAGCATTGCCAAATCAAAAGCAAGCGGTTTTTC
>JBGOWI010000076.1:0-8367 GCA_041478555.1 Phycisphaerae bacterium | reverse complement strand
TAAAATCGCTGATTTAATAAAACGAAAAGGCGTTCTCGCGATAAAGGCCGACACAACACAGTTTGATTACCCTGCGGCAGCAGCACTAAAGGAAATTTATAATGAGCCGGCTGTGCCGGTAACGGTTTTACTTTTGCCGGGAAATGAAACGCCGATTAAGTTTCGCGGCAATTTGATAAAAGGAGAGCTGATAAGGCAATTGCAGGGTCTTGAGGATGTGAAGAAATAAATGGCAAAAAAAGCGACTGTTAAAATCGATAAGCAAAAAGCAAAAGAGCGAGTGGCAACAATCTGGCCGATATTGAGGGAGACCTATCCGCAGGCAAGATGTGCCCTCGAACATTCCGACCCGCTTCAGCTTCTTATTGCGACTATTCTCTCGGCTCAGTGCACCGATGTCAGGGTTAATATCGTAACAAAAACGCTTTTCAAAAAGTATAAAACCGCTGCAGACTGGGCAAAAGCGCCGCTTGAGGAAATCGAACAGGATATAAAAAGCACAGGCTTTTACCGCAACAAGGCCTTCAATATAAAAAGTGCGTGCGAAAAGATAATCAGTGATTATAACGGCAAAGTGCCGGACACAATGGATGAGCTTCTCAAGCTCAACGGCGTCGGCAGAAAGACGGCAAATGTCATTTTAGGCAACGCGTTCGGCGTGCCCGGCATTGCGTGCGATACTCACGTGATAAGATTGAGCGGAAGATTACAACTTTCGGCAAATATAAATAACACCAAGAAACTGGAATTTGACCTTATGGAAATTGTGCCGAAGGAAAACTGGATGCTTCTTAGTCATCTGCTTATCTTTCACGGCAGAAATATATGCAAGGCACGCAGGCCGGATTGCCCCAACTGCCCTATAATGAAGTACTGTCCGGCTGCGAATAATCCGAAACTCTGGTAAAGGAGAGGTAATAAAATGGGCGAAAGAATAGCAAGATTCGATGTGCCGACCGAAGAGACATGGCGAATATTCAGGATAATGGCGGAATTTGTCGAAGGCTTCGAGGAGCTTGCGACAATCGGCCCTGCCGTCTCGATTTACGGCTCGGCAAGGACAAAGCCGCAGGATAAATATTATAAGCTCGCCGAACAAACGGCCGGTATTTTAGCCAAAGCCGGTTTTGCGATTATCACCGGCGGAGGCGGCGGAATAATGGAAGCGGCGAATAAAGGCGCCGCCCAGGCAGGCGGTAAAAGTATCGGCCTTAATATCGAGATGCCGCAGGTGCAGAAGCCGAACATTTATCAAAATCTTTCGCTGCATTTCAGATATTTTTTCTGCAGAAAAGTTATGTTTCTCAAATATGCCAACGGTTTTATCGCCTTTCCCGGCGGATACGGCACGCTTGATGAGTTCAGTGAAGCTGTTATGCTGATTCAGACTTTAAAACAGGCGTATTTTCCCGTGATTCTTATGGGCAGCGAATACTGGTCCGGCCTCGTTGAATGGATGGAAGACAAAATGCTGCGCAAACACGATTATATGGATCCCGGCGATTTAAAGGTATTTTCTGTTTATGATGACCCGCAGAAGGCCGCGGATGTTATAATAGATTTTTACAAGTCCGGCGGCAAAAGCGGCGTCCAGGAACCGAGCGGCCTGAAAAAAACTCAACTTCCCTGACAGAAGAAATGAGCATCTGTAATAAAAAAGATTTTCTGACGCTCTCTTGGGCAAATGTATGATTCTTTTGATTGTGCTAACAGCTGTATTTTTGTTGTTGGCGGGTTATCGCTTCTACGGCCGGGTTCTTTCAAAGCAGATGGAACTGGATAATTCCCGTCAGACTCCTGCTGTTCAATTCAACGACGGCGTTGATTTTGTCCCGGCAAAGATGCCTCTGCTGCTCGGCCAGCATTTTTCCGCCATCGCAGCGGCAGGCCCGATTGTCGGGCCAATCCTGAGTTGTCTGTGGTTCGGCTGGCTGCCGACAATTCTGTGGCTCGTACTCGGGGCGATATTCATCGGCGGCGTCCACGATTTCTACAGCCTTGTCGCATCCATACGTCATAAGGCCGCGAGTATCGGCGAAATTGTCAAACAATACACCTCACCGACTGTGCATATACTTTTTTTGTTGTTTGTCTGGCTGGCGCTAATCTATGTCATCATTGCATTTACGGATATAACCGCCAATACGTTTAAAACAATGGTCGAAGAGGCAGCCTATGGCCCGGCTGTGGCCGTATCTTCCATCCTCTATCTTTTCTTGGCTATTCTTTTGGGCATCCTGCTGTACCGCTTCAAACTGAAACTGTCGCTGGCCACAATAATTTTTGTTCCTCTGGTTTTGCTCATTGTCTGGTGCGGACCAAGATGTCCTCAGACAGTCCTCGCTTTTCTGGCGCAACTCTCAACAAAACAATGGGATGTCGTATTGCTGGCGTATTGTTTTGTCGCCTCAGTAATTCCCCTCTGGTTGCTGCTTCAGCCCAGAGGATATTTAGGCGGCTGGATGCTCTATGCGGTAATCCTGATTGGCCTTGCCGGGGTGTTTAGCGGAAAATTCCGGATAGAATATCCGGCTCTGAATCTCGATGGTCTGTCCAGTCTTGCCAACGGCAAATTGCTGATTCCTGCGTTGTTTATTACCGTTGCCTGCGGTGCCTGTTCGGGGTTTCACGGCATAGTCTGCTCCGGCACAACATCGAAACAACTGGCAAAGGAAAAAGACGCTTTGCCGATAGGATTTGGCGCTATGCTGCTGGAAAGTCTTGTCGGAGTGCTTGCGCTTACTACGATTATGATTATGCCGAAAAGTGATAGTCTCATCAAGGCCGACCCGAATCTTATCTATGCGAACGGAATATCGCAGTATCTCGGCCTTATCGGCATAAAATTCAGTATAGCATTTCCGTTTGCATTGCTGGCTTTTTCGACATTTGTTTACGATACTCTCGATGTTTGCACAAGACTTGCACGATATATCTTTCAGGAGCTTACCGGCCTCAAATCCAGGGCTGGCGGCTATGTTGCAGCCGCAGCGAGTCTTTTTTTACCGCTTGTTTTTCTGCTGCTTACCAAAGAGAAGGCCTATCTGGTCGCCTGGCCGATTTTCGGCACCAGTAATCAGTTGCTTGCCAGCCTGATACTTCTGGCGATTTCAATCTGGCTCATAAAGACCGGCAAAAAAGCTGTTTACGTAACTATCCCGATGGCGTTTATGCTTGTGGTAACATTGTGGTCGCTGGTAAATCTTACAAAGCCGCTTATCGTTTCTCTGCCGGCGATTGTTCGCGGCACGGCCGTTAAGATTGATATTATTATTTCCGGCGTCTGCGGTCTGATTCTTTTATTATTGAGCCTGATGCTCATTAAGGAAACGATAAAAACTTTGTTATTCAATCGCAAAAAATGCGCTGCCGAAAGCAGCTCATAAATCCTTAATGTTCATTTTTTCCATATCCTGTAGATGCTTCAGCAGGTATTGCTTATCCGGGCCGCCTAAATGCTCCCAGGGCAGAATCTCATCGGCCTCAAACTTTCTTGCCGCAAGCTGGTATAAATCAAGGCCGAATTTTTCAAACGCATCCTGCCATAAGTCAAAATTGAAGCACTCATCCCACAAATCAAATCTTGCCCCGCTCCTATAAGCACATTCAATCACGTCGCCAAGTCTTCTGTCAGCCCTGCCGATGGCAGATTCGAGCAGACTTCTTTGAATATTATGAAACTTAAAGTTCAAAAACCTTGCACCAAGCCTCTTTTTTTCAGTAAGAATTATATCTTTGGCATTTTTGAAATATTCTTCGTTTTTTTGCTCAAGCCAGCCGAAAGGCGTATGAGCCTTCGGCACAAACCAGCTTATTGTTGCATTTATGTTAGCGACCTTGTTGCAGACTTTTTTTCTTAACATCGCAAGTTCAAAGGATAGTTTAACTATATTTTTTATATCTTCCTGTGTTTCGCCGGGCAGACCTGCCATAAAATAAAGTTTTACACTCTCAAATCCTTGTTTATAAGCCTCCTCAACCGCAGTAAAAAGGTGTTCGTTAGATACAGGTTTATTGATAATTTTACGAAGCCTTTCGCTCGCTGCCTCTACCGCAATTGTAAGGCCGCTTTTGCGAACAGATGATGCAAGTTTAGGCAAAAGTTTTAACTGTGTATCCACCCGCAGGCTCGGTAAAGAAATGCCTACCCGGTAAGGCTGAAAATAATTGTTAAGCAAAGTTACCACTTCTTCAAGATAAGGATAATCGGCAGTTGAAAGGCTGAGTAGCCCGATTGTATCAAGGCCGGTTGCAGCGAAAGCTGTTTTTGCAATTTCAAAAATTCGTTTTGGGCTGCGAAATCGAACAGGTCTTCGGCAGAAACTTGCCTGACAGAAATTACACCTGCCGGGACAACCCCGCATAACCTCAATGCTTATCCTTTCGTGAATAGCCTGAGTAAAAGGTACAATTGGCCTTTCGGGTACAATGGAATTATCAAGGTCATCAATAACAGCACTTTCGATTTGTTTCGGCAGAAAGTCGTAAACAGGTGCAAATGATTTTATTTTCAGGCCTTCATATTCAAATTTGTAAAGCGAAGGTACATAAATAGAAGGAAATTTTTTCGCAGCTTCTATTAAAATTTTTTGCCTCGGCGTATTTGTTTTTTTATGCTCAATCAGAAATTGTGCAAGTTGGCCAGCCGCCTCTTCGGCCTGTCCCAGCAGGAACATATCAAAAAAATCTGCGACAGGTTCACAGCAGTTTGCTATTCCTGCCCCACCCAAAATGAGCGGGTCGTTTTCGTTGCGGTCTTTGCTTCGCAGTGCAATACCGGCAAGGTCGAGGACATTTAAGACGCTGGTATAGCACAATTCATTTGTAAGACTAAAACCCAGAACGTCAAAATCTGCCGTTCTTGCCTTCGATTCGAGGGTGTAAAGCAGAATATTTTTTTGTTTCATTATTTCCTGTGCATCGAGCCATGGCAGAAAGACCCTTTCAGCAGCGACATTCGGCAGGCGATTTAACGCTTCATAAATAATTGCCATACCGGTATGGCTCATCCCGATTTCGTAAACATCGGGAAAACACAGAGCGACCTTCAAATCGCAGGCATCGAGATTCTTTTTTATCTGATTGACCTCGCCGCCGATGTAACGTGAAGGCGTTCTGACAAACGGCAGAAACTGATGCTCGACTATGTCTGCAAGTATTGTTGGTTTTCCCATTTTCATCGCGGCATTATAACATTTTCTGCCATGATTGTAATTGATATTTGCTGTTGGATAACTGATAATGACCGAAATGAATCCCGTTAGAAATTATAAATGGAAAAGAGGATTTCTAACGGGATGAATCCTGTTAAAATAACAATGTGTAAGAGTTTGTAATGAAAAAGAAAGATTTCTAATGGGATGAAAAATCAAAAATTTAATTTTGCATTAGCGGCACTGGCAATAATTTTCATTTTTTATCTGTTGATAAACAGACTTGAAAATAAAAAACCTGCTCGTGCGGAAAGCGCAAATAAAGTCGTGATGAATACAATTGCAAAGATTACTGCAATTGCTCCCGACAAAAAAACCGCACGATTAAGCATCGATTCAGCCTTTGAAAAAATATACCGCCTTGAAAAACTAATGAACAGATATGACCCGAACTCGCAGATTTCAAAAGTCAATCAATTGGCGGCAAAAGAGCCTATAAGAGTCGATAAAGACCTTTTTGATATTCTGCAGCAATCGATTTATTACAGTAGAAAAACCGATGGGGCATTTGATATTACCGTAGGGCCGCTGGTCGATTTGTGGAAAAAATGTGCTGAGGCAAACTCTATGCCGACAGAGCAACAGCTTGCAGAAGTCAGGGAAACAATCGGCTATGAAAAACTGATTCTTGATGCTAATGATTTTTCGGTACGGTTTGCGAAGGAGGACATTAGCCTGGATTTAGGGGGGATAGCTAAAGGCTTTGCAGTTGACCTTGCCGTAAAAGAGATGAAAAAAAGCGGTGCTCTCGGCGGACTTGTCGCTATCGGCGGCGAAATAGGCTGTTTCGGCACAACGGGAAAAAAAGAAAAATGGGTCATCGGCATTCAAAACCCGCAGGTTCTTCAGAATACGGATGATGGTCAAAACGTAATTGCCAGACTTTGTCTTACTAATATGAATGTCTCAACCAGCGGCGATTACAGAAGGTTTTATCAAATCGGCGCACATCGCTTCAGCCATATCTTCAATCCCGCAACGGAAAAAAGTGTCGACCAGCTTGCAAGTGTTACGGTCATTGCAGCAAACGGCACCGAGGCCGATGCACTTGCAACCGCTGTAAGCGTGCTGGGTGCAGAAAAAGGCCTTGAAATTATCGAAAAAACAGAAAATACAGAGGCCATAATTATCAAAGCCGGCAGCCAGTATTTAATCAAATCCAGAGGCGTAGAGCGGTATTCGTCAAGGTAAACAAGACAAAAAATAGAGTACAGAATGTAGAATTATAAAAGAGTTAATTACCTGGTGAACTCGGTGTTACTAATAAGATATGGGTAAAAAGGAGCAAAAAATATGTCAGTCTTTTTAATCAGTATAGCAGTTGCGTTGGGCGTTTCATTCATGTGCTCTTTGGCGGAGGCGGCATTGTTGAGCCTGACTCCGAGCCAGATTGCCCGGTTATCAGAAAAACACCCTTCAATCGGCCGTATATGGCAGAATTTTAAATCTGATATTACGCGACCCATCACTATTATTCTGATACTTAATACATCAGCCCATACCATCGGCGCCTCGGTCGCAGGTTCGAGTTTTGACGACCTTTTCGGTGCTAAATGGATTTGGCTTTTTTCGCTCATATTCACTTTTATGATGCTGCAATTTAGCGAGATTTTACCCAAGTCGCTCGGCGTGAGGTTTAACAGCGAATTGGGTTTTCTTCTTGCCAAACCGCTCAATGCAGTCGTCAGAATATTTGAACCTGTAATCAAAATGGTTCACCTGCTCAACAAACCCTTCAAGGGAAAATACCCCAAAAGAGGTTCGCAGATGGCAGTTGATGAGATTACCGCTCTGGCGGGGTTAGCTCGCCTCTCGAAGCAAATCAGCATGCATCAGGAAAAAATTATCCTGGGGGCATCCCGCCTGACAAGGCTTAGTGTCAAGGATGTAATGATTCCGGTCGAACAGGTTTCTTTCCTGTCTTCCCTGCAGTCTATAGGAGAGGCCGTGCTTGCCGCTCATAATGATTTTCATACGCGCTATCCTGTTTGCCGGGGCGATAACCGCGACGATGTTATTGGCTATGCCAATTTTAAGGAAATGATTTATTTTATGAAGACAAACCCAAAAGACCAGAGTTTCCTTGGCATCATCAGGCCGCTGCATTTTGTATCGCCGCGGGATTCTGCCGCCGACCTGATGAAAACTTTTATAGACCAGCACGTGCATATCGCAATTGTACGTGATTTTTCGGGTAAACCACTCGGTTTAGTGACTCTTGAAGATATTGTGGAAGAACTTGTCGGCGAACTGGAAGATGAATTTGACAGACTGCCTCGTATGCTGCACCAGCTTTCCGGTGGGACCTGGATGGTCGGCGGCGGCGTGATGATGGCAGAACTGTTTGCTGCCCGGCCCGGAAGGCCGATAGAAACAACCAATAAAAAAGTCGCAGACTGGCTTATTGAAAAACTTGGGCATATCCCTCGTGTCGGCGACAGCATAACTTATGATGACTTTGAATTTTCAGTCCGCCGTGTCCGGCGAGGGAGAGTTTTTGAAGTCGCTGTTTCCAGAAAATAATATTTGGTAAAATTTCTAGCAAGTTGTACCCAAAACCGAAATACAACACCTTCGTTTTTAAATCAAAAGCAGCGGTGCAGCAAAATATCTGTCGGAATGAATTGATACGGATTTTTTAACCGCAGATTGCGAGGATGACACGGATATAATTTTGAATTTTTAATGTTGAATTGCGGAACCCCGACAAATCGGGATGATTATTTTAATCGCGGATTGTGCGGTTCGCACAGATTCAAAATTCAAAAAACCGGGGTTTTTGCAGGTTTTTGGGAAAAATTTTTAAAATCAAATCCTTGTTTTTAATTTAAAAATGAGGTTTGTCGAACAAAAGGCGCAAGAAATCTGGTCAAAAGCGCGCAAGTTTGACAAAAAGAGGGGTAAAAATGGGGTCAAAATTTCAGGTTTTTTCGGATTTTTTCAAAAAGTGGAGGACTTTTTTCGATTTTTTCTCGGTTTTTTCAATTTCTGAAAACCCGACTTGCGCGTTTTTGATTATTCAGACAAAAAAGAGCAAGATAGCCACTAAGGCACTAAGGCACAAAGAAAAATCCTAAATACTAAGCACTAAATTCTAAACAAATTCAAAATAAAAAATTCCAATATCCAAAACTACCTTCGGCGGGTTTCCGCT
>JBGOWI010000087.1:0-4700 GCA_041478555.1 Phycisphaerae bacterium | reverse complement strand
CAGTCATAACTGCAGGTCTTGGACGGTATAAGGTCGATTCCCAGCGACCGTCCAAGTCTTCTCGACGGCACAGGCCCAAAGATATGTCCGATTTTTTGTGTCGATTTACTGTCCATACAAGATTGTTTATACACCAGAAGTGTTTTGATTTCAAGCTTTTACAAACACTACCATTTAAAATAGCAGGCAAAATGCCTGTAAAACAGTCCTGTCGCCCTCATCGTAAAAACCGCAAGAATCTGTATAGCCAACACTGCCAGAAGATTCATCAGAACAACGAAAACCGAGCGAGTTGCGATGTCTCCATAATTCAGGCTGGTGTATTGCAGCTGCCAGGTAAGGATAAAGAGACCTGCGACAAACAGATAATGCCAGAAGGCCCTCTTTATTGGTTTAAAGAAATAATCAGGCCTGAAAAGCATTGTCAGGTCTCGCCCTATACTTACCGTCAGCACAGCCATTGGAAACAGAAACATTCCGAGAACGGCAAAAGGAAAAAACGCCCATTTTGACTGAATACCAATGACATTGAAAATCTTCCTGGCAATAATTGCCGGCAGAAGAACTATCACAAGTGCGATAAAAAAAGAATAGAAAGACTTAAGAACTGAAAACAGATATCCGTACCAGCCGCCGAAATAAATCTCCGGCAGCACTTCAACATCGAATGCGGTTGCATAGATAATCTCTGCATAGCACCAGAAAATCCCGCCCCAGACAAATACAGCGATTGCCGAGCCTATCGGCAGATGAATTGTAAAAAAACCGACCCGGATAGAAAAATCAAAATGTATAGTAAAAAATTTCAGAGTAGTTACTACAAGTATGAACAGGAGTGTCGCCAGACTTTGTTTATTGAAGATGGCCCGCCATGAATATTTGAACACTGCCTCGTAAAATCCCGGCAGCGGCTCATCGAACTCTTTGGGCTGTTCTACTTTCTCTGCCGGTTCGTTATCTTTTTGAGGAATGACAAAGACCTGATTGCACCTCAGACATCTTGCCCGTCTGCCTGCGTAAATATCCTTAAATGCGCATAAGTACTTGCATTTAGGGCAGTTAAACGTAATTGTAGCCATCGGCACTTACACCGTTAATGTGTTCATTGCATCGATGAAGCATTTATAATCGTTGGCCCATTTTTGGGCCTCGAGCAGGTCGATTTGGCCGGTTTTGACTAATTTGGCAAGGTGATGCTCGAAGGTTACCATCTTTTCATCGGGCTTGTTTTTGGTCTTTGTCTGAAGCTGTGAATAGAGCTGTTCGATTTTTCCTGTCCTGATGATGTTTGCGCAGGCGTAATTATTATTAAGTATCTCCATACAGATTATTCTTCCTGTGCCGTCCTTTTTCGGTATGAGCTTTTGGCTGATTACATAGGCAAGTCCGAGCGAAAGCTGATTGCTGACTTCATCCTGTCTGGCAGATGGAAAATAATCCAGAATCCTTGTTACAGTCCCCGTAACATCGCGCGTATGCAGCGTCGAAAAAACCAAATGTCCTGTCTCGGCAGCCATCAGCGTCATCGCAATTGTCTCAGCGTCTCTCATTTCTCCGACGAATATGATGTCGGGGTCCTCTCGCAGCATTGCCTTTATTCCTGCGACGAACGACGGCACATCTCTGCCGACCTCTCGCTGCGATATAACAGAGTTTTTCTGCCTGATGATATACTCAATCGGGTCTTCAAGTGAAATAATCCTGCAGGCTTTTATTTCGCTGATTCTGTCGAGAAAAGATGCAATGGTGGTGGATTTGCCTGCGCCGGTGATGCCCGTAAGCAGGACAAGACCATTCTGGAGTCTGATGATATCCTTGTAAACATCGTTCGGAAAGCCTATATCTTCAAGTTTCGGTGCTTCCATCCCCAGGGCTCTGATAGCCGCAGCAGGTCCGTCATTATCCACAAATGCATTGATTCTGAACTGCAAATCAGCATAGTGATAAGAGCAGTCAACGTTGCTTTTCGCCTTGAATTCAGCAGTATGTTTTTCGCCGAGCAGCGGAAAAATCAGCCCCTGTGCAATCTCTTTTGTAACAATCTGGCCTCGCAGTTTCATCAAATCGCCGTCGACCCGGAAAGTCGGCTGAACCCCGACTTTTATGTGCAAATCGGACACCCTCATAGCCCCATGTTTTTTGAAATAGGCCAGCATATCCTCGATGCTCCAGTCGCCGGAATCGGCGGTTTTATAAACCTTCGCATTTACCAAATATTCCTGTGCCATAATATACCCTTTCAAAGCTGGATTAGCGATTTTAAGCTTTTGCTGGTCTAAAAGCAAATACAAAGACCTGTTAAGCCTTTGCAATATATATAGAGTATTGTTATGATGTTTTCGCTACCTGTTTATGGTGAGCGGCTCGACTGAGCTCGCCGAAGTCCTGTCGAATCTGTATGGCCGAAAAAAAAGAGCAAAATTTTGCTGAAATGTCTTTTGGCGACCACCTTGAGGAACTGCGGGCAAGGATTATATTTGCGCTGCTGGGGATTGGTGTCGGTTTGACAGTTTGTATGTTTTTTTCAGGATTTTTTCTTTCACTTCTGGCTAAACCGTATCTTCATATACAAGAGCAAATCGGTTCATCAGCAACGCTTCAGGCAATAACCCTGTCTGAAAAATTTCTTGTATATATGAAGACTGCACTTCTTTTCGGCATTGTTCTTTCCTCGCCGTGGGTGTTTTATCAGTTATGGAAGTTCATTTCAGCAGGTTTATACAGACATGAAAAAAGGGTCGTTTATATAATATCGCCGGTCTGTGCCGCCCTGTTTATTGCAGGCGCATTGTTTTTCTTATTTGTTATCGCTCCGATTATGATAAGGTTTTTCATTGGTTTCGACCCCGGCATAGAATCGGTGCGAACGCAGGTAACGCTTTCAAGTTATATAAACTTTATGTTTTCGATGATGCTCGTGTTCGGCCTTTGTTTTCAGATGCCGGTAGCCATCGTTGCGGTAAACAGAATCGGAATCGTTTCAGTTGAAGCTCTTAAAAAGGCTCGAAAGTATGTTTTGCTGGCAATATTTATTGTCGCAGCCGTTGCCACGCCTT
Source organism: Phycisphaerae bacterium (assembly GCA_041478555.1). GTDB lineage: Bacteria > Planctomycetota > Phycisphaerae > Sedimentisphaerales > UBA12454 > JAPLMW01. The sequence goes on along the minus strand of JBGOWI010000087.1, from coordinate 1,644 downwards.
CTGCTGATGTAATAAGTCAGATTGCCCTTGCCGTGCCGATGTATATCTTATATGAGATGGGCATCCTCTTTTGCCGGCCATAGCTTTTTATCCGCCGGCAACTAACCCCTATACCCTATACCCTAAATTTACTTCTTTACTTCCTTCTCTTCGTCCGGCTTGGTCTTTTCTTCTATCTGGTCTTTGGTCTCATTCATCCCTTTTTTGAATTCTGTAAGACTCCTGCCTAACGAGCGGGCTATTTCCGGCAGGCGTCTGCCGAAAATCAGCAGTGCAATAATCAATACAACCAGTATCTCTGCCCAGCCGACCGAACCAAATCCGAGAAAATTATGAGTTAATTGAATCATTTTTTAAACTCCATTTTTCTGCTGTTAATTATCTATTATACCTGATGTTTCCTTACTGAGCCGCTTAAAAAAGTTGACCCTGAAGCTGCATAACAGTATAATCGCAGTCGATTATGGTTGCAAGTGGCTAAAAATTTAGCCTGGCCGTAATCCGGAAAGGTTTTTTCATGCCAATCAACAGTAGTGAGTCTGTTCATACCGGCAAAAGTTCTCTGCCGAGGCGGCTTCTTGGCAAAACAGGTCTTAAAGTTTCAATCATCGGCATGGGCGGAATTGTTGTAATGAATGAAGAGCCTGACCATACCCGGCAGGTTGTAGCCGAAGTGATAGACAAAGGCGTAAATTATTTTGATGTTGCCCCCTCTTATGGCGATGCGGAGTTCAAGCTTGGCCCTGCGTTAAAGCCGTTTCGAAAAGATGTTTATCTTGCCTGCAAAACGGGCCAGCGTTCCTATAGCGGTGCCGCCGGCGAGCTTAAGCAATCACTCAGGCATCTGGAAACCGGCTATTTCGACGTTTATCAGCTTCACGGACTTGTTGACGTTGAAAAGGATGTAAAGGCCGCACTTGGCAAAGACGGAGCGATTAAGGCTTTTGTAGAGGCAAAAAAGAACGGCCTTATTCGGAACATCGGCTTTTCCGCACACACTCCTGCCGCAGCGATAACAGCGATGAAGGAGTTTGAATTTGACACAATAATGTTTCCTGTAAACTTCAGTATTCATTTTAACAGTGGTCTTGAGACAGAAGTTCTTTCTCTGGCCGGCCAGCAGAATCTTGGCATCATCGGCATAAAGGCGCTCGCAAAGCAGAAACGGCAGGAAGGCACTGCCAAAGTTCCATATTCGAAATGTTGGTATGAGCCTTTTGACGATGCCGATACGGTAGAGCTGGCCCTGAACTGGGCGTTTAGTCAGAATATTTCGTTAGCAATCCCGCCGGGCGAAGAGAGTCTGTTCAGGTTGTGTCTCAATCTGGCGCCACACTGCAGGAAGCTTACGAAGGCACAACTGGAGCGCCTGGCGGCGATTTCTTCTATGGCCGAACCGATTTTCCCAGAATAGGAAATTAACCCCGAATCTTCTAACTTCGATATTCAATATTCGATATTCTCTTCCCTCTGTGCCTATAAATCTTAAATCTTAAATTTCTTTGTGCCTCTGTTCCGGGGTTGACGTCAAAGGCTGCTGACCGTATAATCGCAGTCAACTAATGTTGCAAGCGGGTAAATAACGGTTATGCCGGAAATAGCCAATCACAGTCGTACACAAACGATTATAAGCTATGCTTTAAT
>JBGOWI010000083.1:0-5696 GCA_041478555.1 Phycisphaerae bacterium | reverse complement strand
CTTAAAAACCCTCAAAAAGTCAAGTAAAAAAGCCGTAATATCACGGGAATTTATAAATTAAAACTGTATTTTAAAATTAAAATAGGTTAAAAAACTGCATTATTATATTAAGAATGCGGTTTTTTGGGGACGTATAAGATTATAAAATTCAAAATAAAAAAGCATCAATAAAATAAAAACTAATAGTTTTTATTTTTAGGATATATGATTATGAGTTCGGAAGGTCTTAAAAAATTCACGCGATTACCCGTTTTAACGTGACAAATTTGCTTATAGTCGTGTAAAAATCTGCGGAATCGTTTGTAAGCCTCATCCACGGCGGTGTATAGGGGTAGTCAGTGAATTTTGGATTTTTTGGCAATTTTTTAAACCGGTTCTATTGCACCCGTTGTCCCCCAAAAAACACGTTTTTTGAACGAAAAGCCGCGATTTCGTATATCTGTTCCAAAACGGGTAATCACGAATTGTCTTGACAAAAATTGGGAAAAAGTGTAAAAAGGTTTTTATGGCATTAGATGTATTTTAACCTGATAATTAAGTAAATATGTGAGGATATCCTAATGGTAACAGAAACAGGCAGTATAACCATTCATAATGTCGCAAAAGTGGCGGGGGTTTCAATTTCCACAGTATCAAGGGTTGTAAACGGTTTAGGGCGGGTTGCGCCTGAGACGCGACGTAAAGTTAAAACAGCTATTCGCCGTTTGGATTTTCACCCTAATAGCCGGGCGCAGGCACTAAGCAGAAAACGGACTGATATGATAGGTCTGATTGTCCCGGATTTTGAGGGCCAGTATTTTTCGATGCTGATGGAAGGCTCACATGAAGAAGCACAAGTCAATGGCGTTCATATAATGGTATTGAAGGCCAAAGGATCAGATGCTCAGATAGAAGCTGTCAGGCGACTGTGTTCGGAAGGGCGAACCGATGGTGTGATACTTATGCTTTCTGAATTATACGATGATGTGCTTGAGGGGGTAGGAGATATCAAGGGGCCATTGGTAATTCTGGACAGAGATGTGAATCTCTGGAGACTTGATAATGTGCTTCTGGACAACCGGCTCGGAGCTTTTGAAGCGACGAAGCATTTTATTGATGTGCACAAAATCACAAATGTGTTTTTTGTCGGCGGTTCCAAAAGCAATCTTGATACTACCGCGCGAGCCCAGGGGTTTGCTGATGCGCTGAGGTCAATAAAATTGAACGCAGAAGGCAAACAGTACTTCGGCAGCAGTTACAGTTATGATGAAGGCTATCGTCTTGCGGAAGAAAAGATATTTCCACTGATAAATCCTGAAGAACGTTATGGCGTTGTAGCGGCAAATGACGATATCGCCTGCGGTATTATTGATGCCCTGATGGATAAGGGAATAAAGGTTCCTGAACAGGTTGGGGTAACCGGTTTTGATGATTCGGATATCGCGATACACCGGAGGCCGAAGATTACTACAATGCATATCCCAACCAAAGAAATAGGCCGGCTGGCGGTTAGAATGATTTTGAACCGTTTGGCAGACCGGGTTTCAGAACCTGCGAAAGTAATTTTAAAAGCACGTCTTGTAGTGCGTGAATCGTGCGGCTGTGGCAAACATAACAACCGAATTTCCGGAGACAAGAGTGTCCAGTAGAATGAATAGTCCTGTTTTTTTTATAGCAAGTGTTTTGTTTCCATGCGGGCTTTGCTGTGCTTCGTTAACAGCGGAAGACGGACGTTTGCTGGAAGAAATCAGCAGGGCGTCATTTCAGTTTTTCTGGAACGAGGCAAATTCTGTTTCCGGCCTTGTGCGGGACGTGACAGATAAGGATATATGCAGTGTCGCATCATTAGGATTTGGATTGGCTGCGCTGCCGATAGGAGTCGAGCGAGGTTATGTATCTTATGAAGCGGCGAAAAACAGGGCGTTAAATGCTCTGCGGACTTTGGAAAAATCCAACGCACATTACAAGGGAATATTTTGTCATTTCATCGATTTGGCAAATGGTAATACGACGAAATCAGGCCATGAGAACGCTGCTTCAACAGTGGATACGGCTTTGCTGATGGCAGGTGCGATTGTGGCCGGCGAATATTTTGGTGGCGAAGTTCGATTGTCAGCGGAACGTATTTTTGCCCGTGCGGACTGGGCGGCGTTTGTTAATCCTGCCAATGGACAAGTTTTTATGGCCTGGGATATGAACGGACCGGGCAAATTTGAAAAACAAACATGGGACTGGTATTCGGATGAAACTCTTTTGATATCGCTGCTGGGTCAGTCGTCGCCGAATTCTGAATATCGTTTGCGTCCTGAAACAATGACAAACTGGAACCGTCCAGTTGGAAAATACAAAAACGGCCAACCATTTATTTATACGTATCCCGGCACGTTGTTTACATATATATTCGCGCATTGTTTTTATGATTTTCGCCGAACAGGCGTTGATTCGCTCGGCGTTGACTGGTACGAGAACACCTGCCGTGCGGTTAAGGCTAATCGCGACTGGTGCCGTGACCATTCATCTGAATATGCAAGTTACGGTAAAAATCTTTGGGGAATCACAGCCGGCAGCGGTCCAAATAACGAATATTTAGTGCTGGGTCATCCGCCTCGCGGGGCAAAAGATAACCAGGGACAATATGGCACGCTGCATCCTTATGGTGCAGGAATGTCTGTACCATTTGTTCCTGACGATGCGATTGCAGCATTGCGGGAGATGCGCAATCTTAAAATAGACGGCAGGCCGATATGGCAATCCTGCGAAGACAGCGGTTATGGTTTTTGTGATGGATTTAATATTGATAAGCATTGGATTTCGGACCAGGTAATCGGCATTGACCAGGGACCGATGCTTTTAATGATAGAAAATTCCCGCAGCGGACTAATCTGGAAACTGATGATGCAAAACAACAATGTTCGGCAGGGTCTTGTCCGCAGCGGCTTCAAAGGTATTAAAGCAGGAAGTTAGATGAGTTTAAAAGACGACATATTGATTGATAAGCCGCAGATTCATAACATAAAAAATTCCACGGGTCTGAAATTCTCTATATTCGAGAACGGTAGTATAAAAAGTATCGAGCAGGGTGCAGTGCTGATAAACCTTATCCCGGGTTCTCCGCTTGAACCGGGATGCACCAATTTATATCTGAGAAAAAGAGGGGATAGAATTGTTGCTATCCCATTGTTAGGGCCTAAAGGTGCCGGTAATCATATTATTAATGAAAATATTTATGAGGTTAAGGGAGAATTTGAAGGCGTAATATTTTCCTGCAGGTTGTTACTTGCGAAAAAGGATGGTTCGTGGCTGTGGGATGTGCGAATCGAAAACGCAAACGGCAAAAGGCAGGAGTTTGACCTTCTGTATGTGCAGGATATTGGCTTGGCCTGTGCTGATGGGAATGAGAAAAACGAATTATATATAAGTCAATATGTTGATTATACGCCGCTTTGGCACAAAGAACACGGCCATATCGTCTGCTGCAGACAAAATGAGCATGGCCCGAATAGTATTCCATGGCTTGCGCTGGGGTCGATTTCTAAAACAAATAGTTTTTCAACGGATGGAATACAATTTTATGGGCCGGCCTACAAGGAAACAGGAGTTGCGCGAAGCTTGTCGTCATCTGAGCTTGCAGGATTGTGCCAGCAGGAGTTTGCGGTTGTCGCGCTGCAGGAAAAGCCGTTTGTTTTGGAGCCGGGGCAAATCCGTAATCTTGGATTCTTCGGCATTTTCTGCGAAAATCATATCGCACCAACCACATCAGATGATATCAAAATGATTGATACAAAGCTTGGACAGATTAAGAAACTTTCTGACCTGCCTTGGTCTGATGGATATGATTATGAGGAGCCGAGCAGAAGTTTGTTCACGGAGTCATCGCTGTTTGCTTCCGAAGACCTTACAGAGGATGAACTGAATATTTTGTTCGGAACGGAACGAAGGCATAGTGAGTTTTTAAAAGGAGAATTGCTTTCTTTCTTTTACGGTGAAAATCGGCACGTTGTATTGCGAGGCAAAGAGCTTCGAGCGAATCGACCTCATGGACATATAATGAAAACAGGAACCGGTTTAACGCCGGATGATATAAATATGAGTTTCACAGCTTATATGTTTGGAGTTTTTCAGTCTCATATTGCCCAGGGTAATGTTAATTTTAACCGGTTTTTAACCTTGAATTCCAATCTTTTGAATATACCCCGTCATACAGGACAGCGAATTTTTGTTCGGCAAAACAGAGAGTATTATCAATTAGGAATACCATCTGCTTTTGAAATGTCGCTTAACGGATGCAGATGGATTTATAAGCAGGGCAATTTGATGTTTGAAGTTCTTTCTCAGGCGGCGCCCGATAAAGCGGAAATTATATTAAAAATACAGGTCCTTCAGGGCTGCCAGCCGGATTGGATTATTTCCAATCAGCTCGCAGCTGAGCATAACTGGAGCCTTGAGCAGCAGCAGAATAATGGTGATAGAATTCTCAAATTTGTTCCAGACAAAAAAAGCAAACTGGCTCAAAATTATCCCGACGGCTTTTTTAGTGTTCGGCTGGAGAATTCCAAGGTGATTAAACAAACAGGGGGAGATGAATTGCTTTTTGCTGATGGGAAAAGCAGGGGACTGAGCTTTTTGACGATTGAATTGGCGGCGGCAAAAGAGTTTGTGATGCGAATCTGCGGCGGACTTGTAGAGCAAACCAAATCACAAAATCAGAAAACTAATCATAATATAAAACTCCAGTCAAACGGGAAAACTTCGGGGATAGATGCAATAATTGAAATACTGCCCTGGTTTGTTCACAATTCGCAGATTCATTATCTTGCGCCTCGCGGACTGGAGCAATACGGCGGCGCGGCATGGGGCACCCGCGATGTATGCCAGGGGCCGGTGGAGATGTTGTTGAGTCTGGAACATTATTCTACCGTAAAAAATATTCTCTCTATCGTTTTCTCAAATCAGAATATCGATGGCAGCTGGCCGCAGTGGTGGATGTTTGACAGATATAGGAATATCAGGTGTCCGGAGTCTCACGGGGATGTGATTTTCTGGCCGATTCTGGCAGTCAGCGAGTATATTCGCAGCTGCGGCGATTATCATTTCCTCGACGAGGAATTACCTTTCTACAATGAAAACGGGCCGAAACGAGCGGAACGTGCCACCATATATGAACATATTCTCAAGGCTATAGAAAATGTTAAAAGCAGCCGTTTCGCCCCAGGTACAGTGCTGGTAAATTATGATGGAGGCGACTGGAATGACTCGATGCAGCCGGCCAATCAGGAATTGAAAAAACGTTTGATTAGTTCCTGGACGGTAATCTTAAGTTATCAGGCTTTCAGAAGTTTCGCGGAAGTCTGCCGCAAGGCAGGACGTATTAAGACGGCTGATGAACTTGATAAGTTATGCGATTCGATTCAGAACGATTTTAATCATTTCCTGATTAAAGATGGTGTTGTAACAGGTTTCGGTATTGTTAATCAGAAAGGTGGCATTGATTTACTTGTTCATCCATCTGATTCAACGATAGGAATTCATTACAGTCTTCTGCCGATGACACGCGGCATAATAAGCGGGATATTTACGCCGGAGCAGGCAAAATTACATTCAGAAATAATAGAGCAGCGATTGAAAGGGCCTGACGGGGCCAGATTGATGGATAACTCTCCAGAATATAATGGAGGATTGCAGCGTTACTTTAAGCGTGCGGAAAGCTGTCCTTACTT
>JBGOWI010000075.1:0-8522 GCA_041478555.1 Phycisphaerae bacterium | reverse complement strand
ATAGCTAAGGAAATATGCGGCAGGCAATTCTCTTTATTCAGCACTATTTTCTTGCCGAATTTTTTCACTAATTCAGCGTTCGCTTCAATTGCCTTACCCATCATCGCCTCGTCCGGCAGCAGCACAACATCAACTGCTTTCTTACCCATATCTCTCCTTCATCAATTACAGATTCCTTGTTCACTGCCGAAAATGGACGTGGCAATCTCATCCCTAATCGTAAATTGCGAACTTAAGACCCTAATTCATTCTTGGACGGCGAACCGCAGCTCAGTCGGTAATCTTATAAACTGTATCCTGCTTTCTTACCCGCTCGCTGACCTTCACTCCGACAGAGTCGCCTGCCTTAGCCTCTTTAACGTCCACATTATCAATCTGCATTGAGTCAACAATCAGCTCAAGGTCGGTACTATGACCCTTAATGTGGATTTTATCTCCCACTTCTAAAGGTGCTGTTAACTCGATAGCGGCTGCTACAGGCCGGGCAAAGAAATCCGTTACCGTTCCAATTTTCTCCTCAGGCATATTCCTGTCTCCTTTAGGTTTAATTGGTTCTGAATACCGATTACACTGCCTGTTATTGTAACTGAAAGGTTTTTAAGTGCAACCCCCCATTTGCCCCTGTCTAATCAATTTCTTCTATTCTCTCAACTAAACTGCTGCATCCGATTCCGTATTTGTCAGGCCCTTTTTTAATAAGGAAAAAAATTACAGTATCTTCATTTTCTATGCTGCCGGTAAATTTTTCTCTTTTAGCATCTTCAAAAAACTCTCTTTCGACATCTGCATCGAAGCAATATGTTTTATCTAATAACGAGGAAGGATATTCTTTTATAAGTTCTCTGAATTTTTTCCTCGAAATATGAATTCCCCCCACAAGTGGCTCTATCTCGCCGTCTCTGTCCTGTTTAATCCAGAACTCTTTGCCTCTTTTAATTGTCTGGGTATAAACACTTCCCTTTTTTGTAAAAAACTTTCTCTGCATAGAGATTATTTTACTATATTTTCTTTATAATTTCTCAAAAGAATAGACTTTTTTGTTTGGTAGGGGGGGCACATCTTAAATGCAATCCAAAAAACCACCCTTCGGAGTTCTTATTTTATTTAGCCCCTCGGCCTGCCGAGGGGTTCTCCTTATCATTTAGCCCACAGCTCTGCCGTGGGTTTCCTACTACTTCCAATAAGCTTCTGGGGTCTGTTGTACTTTTTGCTCCCAGTTCTTGCCTTTCTTGCTGAACTTAACGCTGTCTCTATATATTTTAACGACCGTGGCACCGTATATTACGTCCCCTTCATGGACTATTTTGCGGTCAATGATAGCGGAAGGCTTGTCCTCGGAATAGACAATCCCGGCTACCACTCCGTGCGTCGGCTTGGGTTCAGGTTTTAGCTGGTCTTCCTTCAGTCGTTTTTCGAGCTCCGGCAAGGTAACGGTTAAGGCGTAGTTTTTTTGCCTTTCAAGGTCTGCGGTTTCGTACGCCAGCTTCGCCAATACATCGCTTTTACTTTCAGCTATCCGGCTTTGTGCTACCGCAAACCGCTCAGGTGATTTTAATTTGTTGTATTTATCTTTAAGTTGCAACATTCTTTCAGTTTCAGCTTCAAGATACCAGGGTGCTCGATATCCGTAGTTGTTGATGTGCAACACTACTTTAGCTACTTCAGCCTGTTCGGCGAGGCCGGCATAGACCGCCTTGTCAGCCACTTCAAGCAGTCTAATCTCTGCCTCTGCACGCTGTTGCACTTCAATAAGCTGGCCTGCGTAATAGTTTTCTATTCCCTGGCGCAGGCGTGCGATGTATTTTTCTATCTCCTCGACCTGTGGCTGAGCCAACTGCTGGTCAGGGTCACTAAGTTGCTGTTGTTTTTCTGCTGCCTGAGAGGGTATGACCGAGAGCAGCAGACATCCGAAAATTAAGATTAGGGTTTTCATTTTGGCCTCCTTCCGGGCATTTTCTTATTTACAGCATTATATAGTTTTTCAGGCTGCAAATCAAGGAAAAATAGGACTAAATATCACCCTTTAATCCCCTCCGCCTGTCCCCGAGAACCCGCTATCTTGGCTTTGCAGCAGGGGATACCCCCCATCTACGTCTAATTTTTCTTTGCGTTTTTGTGCCTTCCCGTCCTCGCAAGCCGTAAGCGGGGATTCGTGGCTTTATAATTTTTGAATTTGATTTGTAATTTTGCCCATTGTAATCATATGGCCTCTCCTGTGATAAGTGTTTGTATCTACAACTCTTATCGTCAGAGAAGGCTGTTTTTGTTTGATGTTTTCAGTAGTCATACAATTCAAAAATTGGTCAGTCAGTTTGAGTAATAAATTTCTTGACCTTGGCCGCTTATCTTGGTAGCTTTGCTGCACAGAAGTTTATCCTTAGAGCAAAAAATGACAATGAAGCTTTGGGGCTTTTGCGGTGCTCTTCTTGAACCGAGCTAATAAAACAGGTAGAAGCAAAAAACGCCGCTGCCTGGTAATTATTTACTTTGCATTTCACGGATGAACAGGGCGGATAAGCTCTTGAGAGAGCCAAATCTGTCTGTATCCCTTGTCAAGGATGTAGAGTGCCGGTTTTGTACATTGGGTACGACAGGGAAGAGAAATTTTCTTGTGGGGGAATTTAAGGGGCGGAAAAAATGAAAAAATTATTAACAAGAGAAAAAGTGAAAATGGCTGCTGGGCTGCACAGTGGACTGCTGATGCTCGTATTCCTTGCTGTGATAAGTTCGGTTGCTTTCGCAGCACCCGTCGACCAAGCGGTCACCATCAATGTGCTGGATAGCAATCCCAACCAGATTGTGATTCAGTACAGGTTCGGCGAATTCGCTCAAAGGCCGATTAGCATCGAGGGGCAATCCTTTACCGAGGTTTATCTGGGAAAGGAAGCTCTCAAAAAAGATAAGGGGGCGCCGGCGCTGCCGGATGTTTCCCGCAGCATCATAATTCCCGACGACGCCCAAATGGCCGTGAGTGTAGTAGACAGCTCATATTATGAGGTCGAAAACATCAGCATCCCGCCGTCAAAAGGCAATATTTTGCGTAACGTTAATCCCGCGGATGTTCCTTACACTTTCGGCAAAGCGTATAGGGCGGATAAGTTTTATCCGGGGGAGCTGGCGACGCTGCGCGAGCCGTATATTATGCGCGATTACCGCGGCGGCGTCGTAACAGTTCATCCTTTTCAATACAATCCCGTTGGGCGAGTGCTGCGCGTTTATACCGACATTACGGTGGAGGTAACGACCATTGGTAAAGGCGGGGTGAACGTGCTGAGCCGCGGCGGCCACAAACCGAAGAAAAGCCGGGCATTTCGCGACATATATAGTTCGCAATTTATCAACTATAGCGCAGGTGAGCGTTTGGCTATCCCGGACGAACAGGGCAATATGCTGATTATCGCGTATGACCCCTGGGTTAGTAACCTTCAGCCGTTGGTTGACCACAAGAACAATATCGGGATAAACACCACGATTGTCGGCGTCTCGACGATAGGTAATAACTCCACGTCAATCAAGAACTACATCCAGAACGTTTATAACACAGGCGACCTGACATACGTGCTGCTGGTTGGCGATGCCACACAGGTGGCGACACCGACGGCGTCCGGCGGGTCATCCGACCCGAGCTATTCAAAGCTGGCCGGCAGCGACGACTACCCCGACATTTTCGTTGGTCGCTTCTCGGCAGAGACCGCTGCTGATGTAGATACGCAGGTTCTCAAGACCATCGAATATGAGAATATGCCGGCCACACAGCAGGACTGGTTCTGGCGAGGTGTGGGTATTGCCTCACCCGAGGGAGGCTCCAGCACGGGCGATGACGGGGAAAGTGACCAGCAGCATATCGAGGGTCTCCGTTTGCAGCTTCTATCCTATAACTATACGCTGGTTGACCAAATCTACGAAGCCGCAGGGCCGACCAAGGCCGATATAACCAACGCCTTGAACGCCGGTCGCGGCATCATTAACTACTGCGGACACGGCTCGACGACCGCCTGGGGCACCACCGGCTTTTCAGTCACCGACGTCCTTGCGTTAATCAACCAAAATATGCTGCCCTTTATTTTCGACGTGGCCTGCGTAAATGGTCAGTTCAGCGGCTATACGTGCTTCGCGGAGGCCTGGATGCGTGCGACCAATGGTAATGAGCCAACCGGTGCTATAGGTATCTACGCTTCATCAATCAATCAGTCCTGGGCCCCGCCAATGGAAGCACAGGACGCGTTTAATTCGCTGTATATCGCCGGGACATACAGCACTTACGGTGCGTTGTGCTATGCCGGCGCCTGCTCAATGATGGACAAATACGGCAGCGGCGGCGTAAGTATGTTCAATACCTGGCATATCTTCGGCGACCCGTCGCTGCGCGTGGTAGGCAGCGCGGTGATTGATACTACGACTGCCAGCAATCCCGCTCCAGCCAACGGCGCCACAGGTGTAGAACCGAACATCAACCTTAGCTGGAGTTCGGGGGCTTATGCCGGCTCACACGACGTGTACTTCGGAACGGATTACAACTCTGTATCTGAAGCCAATTATTCATCCGGCGAGTTCAAGGGCAACCAACCTCTTGATTATAATAGCTTTTCCCCTGGCATTTTGGATTATAGCACTACATACTACTGGGCTATCGACGAAGTTAACGAAGCTAATATATGGCCAGGCAATGTTTGGATGTTCACTACAGCGGCACCGCCAGATACCAACCCGCCGACTCCCGACCCGATGACCTGGGCGACTGTACCGTATGCAACCGGTTCCACTTCCATCTCGATGACAGCAACGACTGCATCTGATTCGAGCGGTGTGGAATACTACTTCGAGTGCACGGCTGGCGAGGGTCACAACAGCGGCTGGCAGGACAGCACGACCTATCGGGACACCGGCCTTAGCCCGAGCACTCAATACACCTATAGAGTCAAAGCACACGATAAAAGCCCTAACTACAACGAAACGGCGTGGTCAACAGAGCAGTCTGCTACCACCCAGCCGCCTTCAGTTGAAATCATCGGCTCGTGGATAACGGGCACAACCCACGCGAAAGAGTCTGGCACAAACCGCGCCCTGGTTTTTGTTGCACACGCAAAAAGCAGCAGCAGCTCAACCAATCTAACCGCTGTAAGCTATGGCGGCAGGCCGATGACAAAGATTATCTCCAAGATTATCGGCTCAAGTTCCAGCCGGGCATACGTTGCGGCATTTATTCTCAAAGAGTCAGACATTGCTGCTGCGACCAATGCAACCTTTACGCTCACCTGGACCTCTGCGCCTTCCAATGTTACATACACCAGTGCATTCTTTCAGAATGTCAATCAGACGACTCCTGTCGGAGCTACAGCCAGTAACGGCGTAACGAGCGCTACTTCAATATCGACATCTGCACTTAGCACCGGCAATGGTGATATGGTAATCGAAAATGCCGCCGGCAGTACGACGGGCACATATACTATAACAACCGGCTGGACCAAGGATGTTGACCTTGGAGTGTCCGGCTATGATGGTATGGACGGACACAAACCTGCAACAGGTGCCAGCGAAACGCCGAGCATAAGTCATCCGAGCGGCAATCATGTGCTTATCGGATTTGTGGTTAAGATGTTACCTTTGCAGGCCGCTGAGCTGAACCCGTCGAATTTGGCGACGAATGTAAGTTTGGATACCGACCTTAGCTGGACGGCTGGTGTCGGTGCGACCTCGCACGATGTGTATTTCGGCACTACAAATCCACCGTCTTTCCAGGTCAATCAGACCGATACGGTTTTTGACCCGGGAACATTGCTCAGCAACACAACCTATTATTGGCGCATCGATGAACACAACGCCGGTGGTACAACTACAGGGGAGGTCTGGAGCTTTACCACTGTTCCTCCACCTCCGGCTCAGGCCGGCAGTCCGACACCGGCCGACGGGGCGACAAATGTGGGCCTGACAACCGACCTTGGCTGGACGACTGGAGCCGGCGCAACCTCGCACGATGTGTATTTCGGCACTACAAATCCGCCGCCGTTCAAAGCCAACCAGACAAGCACAACTTATGACACCGGAACGATGAGCGGTAATACAACTTATTACTGGCGTATCGATGAGAAGAACGCCGGTGGCACTACCACAGGTATAGTCTGGAGTTTCACTACTATCAACCCACCGCCTTCGGTTGGCATCATAGGGTCGTGGGCAACAGGTACGACTCACGCAAAAGAGTCAGGCACAAACCGTGCTCTGGTCTTTATCGCGCACGCCGAGCATAGCGCTTCTACTACTCTGAATTCCGTAACATACGGTGGACGAGCAATGACAAAGGTCGTTGAGAGAATCATAAGCTCGGGTAGCACGCGAACATACGTTGCCGCGTTTATCCTCAACGATGTCGGCATCAATGTTGCGACCACTACCACATTCACTCCGACCTGGAGTGTTACGCCGACAAGCTCCGCATACGCCAGTGTATTCCTGCAGAACGTCAATCAATCAACTCTTACGGGGGCTACTGCCGGTAATGCTACATCGACCGGAGCCACGATAACAACTTCTGCTCTGGCCACAAATAACGGTGATATGGTTATTGACGCTGCGACTTGCAGCAGCACCGGCTCATATACGGTGAACAACGGCTTTACCGAAGCTCTCGAGCTTTCGATTAGTAACGCCGATGCCGTGGATGGATACAAATCTGCGACGGGTGCCAATGAGACGCCGAGTGTAACACATTCTACCAGTAATAGCCGCCAGTCGCTTATCGGCTTGGTGGTTCGTTCTATGCAGTGAGCACGAAAAAGTTGATAGTATTGGTGTGGTGAATTGTTTAATGAGCCGGCTGACAACTGTCAGCCGGCCTTTTTTATGCGCCCGAAGCCTGGCAGAATCTTCCGAAATTTTTGTAAGTTTGGTATCAGTTTTCGTAAGTTTGGGTATGGTTTTTGCAAGTTTTCGAATATTTTTGAACGTTTGCTCATAAACCCGCGCCGTTACCCCATTTCAGGCCATTTTACGCTCGGACCCCCTCGCATTTTTCACTCCCCCAAATTGCCTATCTTAACACCGAATACCTGCAAAACCGAAATTTCCCAACACGACTACTTGTCCGCCTGTGGCGGATTTGTGCTTGAAGAAATGTTTTTTTCTTGGATAATTGCTGTAAGATTACTGCCTTTATAAGGTTACAGTTATGAAAATCGCTTATTTTGATTGTTTTGCCGGTGCCGGCGGCGATATGATAGTCGCTGCAATGCTCGATGCCGGGCTCGATGCCGAATTTCTAAAAGCTCAGCTCGCAACGCTCGGCTTGAAAAACCTCGATATAAAAATAACCGAAACCAGGCGTGCCGGCTTAAGGGCGCTCAGCTTTCTACCCGTTGTGCCGAAGCAACAGCACGGGCGAAATCTCGAACAGATAACTAAAATCATCACTCAAAGCAAAATAAGCGAACAGGCCAAAAAAACGGCAATTGCCGTTTTTGAAAAAATCGCCCAGGCCGAGGGGGCCGTTCACGGTAAAGACCCTAACGATGTCCACTTTCACGAGGTAGGAGCCCTTGATTCAATTGTCGATATTGTCTCTGCATCCATTGGTTTTGAGGCTTTAAGCCTTGATAAGGTATATTGCTCAGCTTTGAGTGTGGGCGGCGGCACCATTAAGTGTGCTGACCACCTGATGCCGGTCCCCGCACCTGCAACAACAGAACTGCTCAAAGGCGTTCCAATTGTCGGCGGGCCGGGGCAGCTTGAGCTGCTAACTCCCACCGCAGCGGCAATTTTGACAACCGTGGTTGACCGGTTCTGCCCTCTGCCATCGATGAAAATCGAGGCAATAGGGTATGGGGCAGGCTCGTTGGAATCAGAGAAATTCCCCAACGTTCTGCGGCTGATTCTGGGCCAAATCGCTGGTGAAATGGAAGCTAATGCCGATTCTGTCTGTCTTCTTGAGACTAATATCGATGATATAAGCGGCGAAATAGTTGGTTTCGTAACGGAGAAACTATTCAGCCGTGGGGCATTGGATGTTTTTACCACGCCGATTTATATGAAACACGGCCGACCTGCTGAGCAAATATCTGTTATCTGCAAAGTCGAAGATGTTCAGCAATTGGAACAAATCCTTTTCGAAGAAGGACTTACGTTCGGGGTCAGAAGGCAAATTCTGCAAAGAAGCAAATTAGCGAGAGAGTTTGTTACCGTCCAGACTGAGTTCGGCGAAATAAGAATAAAGACCGGCACATTAGACGGGAAAATTGTGAATGCCAAGCCGGAATTTTCAGACTGCATTTCCGCTGCAGAAAAGCACAATGTGGCTGTAAAAGCCGTTTTAGATGCTGCAATGGCTGCTTACAAGAATAGGACAGGGTAAGTTTAAGACGGGGGGATTGGGCAAGATAGGCAGTTTCGGGAATGGCGTAAGCCATCCTGGCGACTGAAAAAATCAATCAAACGCGCAAGTTTATTCGCAAAAGCGTAAGAATTTCAATCAAAAGTGCAGATTTTCGCATCAAACGCGCAAGTTTTTAAAAGAAACGTTCGAAAACGTT
>JBGOWI010000068.1:0-10422 GCA_041478555.1 Phycisphaerae bacterium | reverse complement strand
ATCTACATCAGCCACTTCATTAGGCAGTCCTTCGTACCAGTTAAATACGTGTTTGAAGCTCAGCGTGACATCCATAAGGTCCGAACAATCGATGCTGTGAGTAATAAGTTGTTCATTCATAACATTAGTCAGAATAAGACGTTGGATAAAAAATAATTTTTTTTCATTTTTTACTTGACTTAATATCGCAAAATTGCGATAATATAATAAGTATTCCCCTTGGGTGGAATGGAAGATAATTTTTGAGAGACGAATCAAATGCCTGAAACAAAAGTTATTATTTTTAAAGAATCAGATGGTTGTGTTCCTTTGCTGGAATGGATGAACTCTATTCCGCAAAAAGCCAGAGAAAAGTGTATCGTTAAGATTGAGCGACTCCAGACGTTCGGCCATGAACTTCGCAGACCGGACTGCGATATGCTTGAGAATGGAATTTATGAATTAAGAGCACATCATAGTAATGCGCATTATATGATTTTATATGCTTTTTGTGGCAAAAATACTGTTCTACTTTTACACGGATGCACAAAAGTTAACCAAGTACCTGAAAAAGAAATCAGGAAAGCTTCTGATAATCTCAAAAAGTGGATGAAAAACCGTACAACTTATACTTACCCTGCAGAACCTTAAGATGCACTGTCCTGAAAATAAAAGATTGAAAATATTGAAAGGAAAAAATTATGGAGGCCAGAATAATTACAGATGCTTCAAAGATTCTGCGTAACCGGTATATAAAGGATGACCCTACCAAGCTTGACTCTCTCCGGAAGGATCATATCAATGCTGAAGTAGCAGCACAAATTTACAGGCTCAGGACAAAAGCAGGATTAAGTCAAAAGCAGTTTGCTGAACTTATTAGCACAACACAGTCCGTTATCAGCAGACTTGAGGACGCAGATTATCGCGGTCATAGTCTCGATACAATTAATCGCATTGCTTCTGCTTTCAGATGCAACATTCATATCAGATTTGTGCCGGAACAACGCTTCGCCACACTACCTTTTGAGCTCCACATTCCCAATAAACTCACCACCAGAACAATGGCTAAGGTTGATGCTGGTCGAGATTTGCATGAGGTATCAGACGTTGACGAGCTTTTCAGGGAGCTTGACCGTTGAGAACATTTTATGCCAGCCAATTCAAAAAAGACTTCAAGCGTACCGAAAACCGCCTGAAGAACAAAAAAGAATTCAGAGCGGAGCTTAAAAAAATAATAACTGCCTTACAGGCTGGAAAAATACCTGCTGGGTATGTCATTAATAAATTGGTGGCAAAAGGTTCGGACTGGTTTGATTGTTATGTTCGCAGAGACATTGTACTCATATATCGGATACATAATAATTGTCTAATTTTATCAAGAATCGGAACATTTACCGAACTTTGCATACAAAATTGACTTATAACCGCTTCAAAAATCCTTGCCCCCGTACCTATTCCCCGCTCCCCGATTACTCGAGGACAGGCTGCGCGAGGACAAGTTTTACGGATTTTTTTAGCCATGAAGACCGCCAAAGCGGAGAACAGTAGAACAGGTGAGCAGGTGAACAGGAGAGGAGAATTTCGGTTGAGTTTGAAAAGATCCAAACAGAGAAATACGATTTTATGAATTCGCAGAATCTGAATGGGCAAATCCGTGGACCGCTGCCGCTGTCACAAGCGGCAATGTAAACCATAATGTCGTACCCCGACCGTAAGCCGACCGGACACCCACCCGGCCGCCATGTCTGGCGACAACCCTCTTACAAATAGTCAGACCAATGCCGATACCTTCATAATCGCCTCCTGTGTGCAGACGCTTGAAGGGATTAAAAACATCCTTAAGATATTCCTCTTTAATGCCAAGTCCGTTATCTTCCAACTCTATGCGAACCATTTTATCGGCCTGTTCATACGCTCGCACAGTAACTTCCGGCTTAACATCCTTCCTGTGATACTTTAAACTATTCCCTATAAGCTGCTCCAATACCCGGCGCAGCTGAACAGGAGAGCCTTTAACCACAGGCAATTTTTCAGGAACCAATATCGTTCCGTTTGCCCGGCCAAGTTCATCCGCCAAGTCAAACCCCTTTATCTGCTCCAGAATCAAATTCAAATCAACATCTTCAAATTTAATCTTTTCTACCGAAGTTTCAAAATAAAGCTTAAGGCCTTTCACCATCTGCGCTATCTTGTCGGCACCATCAAGCATAAAATGAAGATTCTCATGCTCATCGTCATTCAGTTTGGCCGATAGAGAGTCAGCCAGCATTCTTCCGAATATGGATATTTTTCTGACAGGCTCCCGCAACTGATGGGATACGATAAAGGCAAACTGCTCAAGCTCCTGATTGGCCACAGTCAGTCTGTCAATCGTCATTTCCAGTTCCTCATTAAGCTTCTGCAGTTCTGAGGTGCGCTCCTGAACTTTAAGCTCCATTTGACCATAGGCCCCCTGCAATTCCTCCTCGGCCTGCTTTCGCTTTTCTATCTGGTCCCGAAGGTCTATATATACATCTGTCAGTTTTGACTCTATACGGCGGATATATGTATAAAACAATAAACATAATAAAATGCCGACTAAAATGCAGACAGCAGACAGAGCTATTGAAAACGTTTTAAGGGCTGCTTGCGTCGCTGTAATATCCTTCATAACAGCAAGGTCGCCGACATGGCGTTTACCGGCATCAATCAACGGTATAAATTCGCCCTTATAATCACGACCTTCAATCGCAGTGTCAAACAAGGACTTGTTCTTTTGCTCAAAAATCTTTTTTATATTTTGTAAAGACTTATCTGAAAGCTTTGCAAATGTGGAATCCACTATCACCTCTTTAGATAATAAATCCCAGTCGGCATTGTCTCGTCCCATCATTCGCATACCTTCTTCCCAGCCAGGGCGAGTAAGATATTCCTTCCTGATAACAACAAAAAGCTCAACTTTAAAAACATCCTTCAGCCCCGGCAAAATATGCTCAATCTCCTCGCCAAGCTCAATGTAACCAGCCAGCTTTCCATCAATCAGCCATGGATGGACAACACGCAGCGTAAAGGTGCCAAAAGTCCCCAATTCAATGCCCCATACAAGCTGCTTTTGATTCACCGCTCCCCACATGGTAAATCTTTCTATAACATCCCCATATTTGGCAGGATTATGAACTCGCAAAAAGCAAGTTCTGTCCAATCCAAGAAAATAAAAGTGGGTCACCTTATACCGGGAATGGATATTTTCAAAAATCGGCAGTGAACGTTCAAGCAACGCATCGCGATTCTTTTCGAGCCAGGCCTTTTGTAAATCCTCTTTCTCCTCTATAAAGTCAAGAAGACCGCTTATTGTACGCGCATCTTCATCCAGCTGCCTATCGAAAAGCAACTGTGCTCCTTCAACCTTTATCCTGACTCTATCAATATAATTGCGACGCTCCAGCAAATATGCGCCAAGAATAAAAGAAGCCAAAAGAACAAGAATTGCCAGTCCCAACGGAATAAGAACAGGCACTTTTATTCTTCGATTATTGGTCTGCATTTTTAATACCTATGAACAATACACAGTATCCGTAGAGATAAACCGTCTAATTATTCCATTCGGCTGTATCTTTGTTCCTCTTAACCATAATAGGGCCTTATACTTACACGTCTTTCTAACACTGACTTCAGGTATAACACATAGCTTATTACACAGTTTTATGGGACGGAAGGTCAGACTGTAACACTAAAATAGAAACAATATGATAAAGCCCTATAATTGAGCGGAAGAATTTGTGCACCTAAATATCAAAAATCAATCCGCCTTAGCCCGATGGACTACGACGGACGCTGACGCGAAATAAAAACCTGTCCTCCGTAAGGAGTCCCAAGGACTGAGTAAAATCGAAGCTTACCCGCCTGCGGCGGGGATGTTTTTTCAGATGCCCAAACGGTCTCTATTCATTTGACATCTTTAATTCCCCGTTTTTGGCTCCTCTTTCAACCAGGGTGGCGGTGTGGTTGTGATATTTGCCAAGGATACCCGTGTGACAAGGGGCACAAGACCTTGTTTCCTGGCTGCGTTGTAAACCATTTCCGCATTTTTCCATTTCAGGCAATAGTCAATTGTGAACACAGGTTTGCCTGCGGCAAGATATTTTCTGTAATTGTTCAGTCGGTTTTTTGTACTGTTCTCATCCTGGTAGCGGTTTGAAATATCACCCCCTCGGGGATTTGCCCATTTAGCATCAGGCCTGCCGCTGAACCACGTGTCTTCGAACGCTGCGCCGTCGATGACTTTGAGATAGCTGGGGACCACATCAATCAGATAGTCGGCATTCTGGCCAATAATGACTGCCTGATTGTTGACAGCTCGAATTCGTTGCCGCAGCTTCCCGATAAAATCTACCATAGCTTTGGCCGGATCGACTTTGGCGCGTTTTGCCGCTGCGACAACCGATTCATCTTCATACCCGTCCACCACGTCAAGATAGATCCCATCGAATCCAGCGTACATCAGAGTTTCCACTTGTTCCAGCACAATTTTTTGCCAGCGCTTATCCCAGTAAGCTGCAACGTAACAGTCGTCCCAGCCGTCAGGGTTGGCATTCAGCAGGAAATCCGGATTGCCAGCGGCGTTTTTAGCTGGCACCTTCCAGTTATCTTTCCAGTATGTCCGATATGTCTCCGCTTCGCCAATATCCACATAGGCGAGCACCAATCGCCCTGCCAATTTCTTATGAAGCGCGGCAACCGCTCCCACAATATCAAATCCTTCGTTACCCCTGATCGTTACTGTCGGTTCAACGACCAACATACCATATCGGGTCTTGGCAAGGGCCTCCACTGTGCCAAGCCGTTCTACTCCGTCAAGCAGACACATCCAGGTTCTTATCTTTGTCAGACGATTGGTTTCCTGGACATCGGCAGCTGTTGTCAGCGTCAGAAACAACCCGCAGAGAGCAGCGAACAGTCTATTTTGACTTGCGATTTTGATGAATTTCATATTTCTCTCTCGCTTATGGCATTACGACAAATTATACCCTTCACCGGCGAAAAGTAAATAAAAAAATATAGGGTATAGGGTTTGGGGGATAGGGTATAGTGGCTAGGAAAAATCTGAGTAATCCGTGAAATCAGCGGTTAAAATTTTGTGCCTTAGTGTCTTAGTGGCTATAAATCTTCAATTTTAAATTTTAAATCTTCAATTCTATCTATCTTCGTCGCCAGTTCCGGCACCCCGACCCTTCGACTTCGCTCAGGATAAACAGGGCAGCAGGTGTTCAGCCCTGGAATCGGGTGATTACGAATGCTCCGATGAAGTGGCTGGCAGCGACGACAAGAACTGCAACGATAGTGTGAACAAGAATTGCAGAATAAGGACTTATTTTTCTCTGCCTTGCTATCGCGTAAGTCATAACGGTTAATATCAATAGGCCCCAGATGATTGAGCAGGCAGCGGCAAGCTTAATAGGCAGAAGGATTATCAGAACGATGAAGGTCGATGAGACAAACAGCCGGGCAAGGAAGTTGGTCAGCGTGGAAAGCCAGACCTCTTTTTTGATGAGGTGCTCGGACTCCTGATAGATATGGATGCCGAAAGAATCGGACATATTGTCGGCCAGTGCGATGGCCAGGAGTGCACCGATGATGCTTAATTTTGGATGCGTCAGCGTATCAAGGCCTGTGATAATGCCCAGATTGGTGATGATGGCTGAGGTGGCGCCGAAGCTGAATCGGGTCTGAGCCGGCCTGGCGGTATTTTTCAAATTGTTTTTCATCGCGCGTTATCCTACCGCAAAGCAACCCGTCCGCAAAGGATTAACTTGTCCATTGTACCATTTTGGATTCCGCCTGAGGCGGATAAATTTAGGTTTTGGATTTTGGATTGGCGATTTCGGAAAGACCCCCTCTGCTTCTTACCCGCCGCCTCGTCTTGCGACGGAAGTCGCGGGGGCAGGCGAAGCAAGAGAGGGGGCTACCTGCGTCGCCAGCGGCGACGATGCTGTCTTGTACCACCAGCAAAAACTTTATGTGTGTGCGGCACTGGACGAGATTTATATTCGGGTTGCTTGTGCGGCGAAGCCGGAATTGTGTAAACAAAGCCGGGACATTTTTCCAGTTTGAATTTACGCCCGATGAATCTTTCAATCTGATGCAGATATTTCTCCTCATCACGCGAGACAAATGTAATCGCGTCGCCTGTGGCAGTGGCCCGGCCGGTGCGGCCGATGCGATGAATATAGTCTTCCGCAATTACGGGCACATCGAAATTGATGACGTGCGAAATTCCCTCGACATCTATGCCACGTGCAGCGATATCGGTCGCTACCATAACCTGGAATTTGTTCTCTTTAAAGCCCTCCATCGCCCGGCGGCGCTGGCCCTGAGTGCGGCCGGAGTGTATCGCGACCGATTTAACGCCCGCCCGCTGGAGCCGATGATTAATCCTGTCGGCGCCGTACTTTGTGCGGGAAAAAACAAGGACGCTATACATTCCGCCTTTTTGGAGCATGTGCAGCAGGATATCCATTTTCTGTTCCTTCTGGACAGTATAGATATGCTGTGTAATGGTCTCGATTGGGATTTGCTGCGGACCTACCTGAATTATTTTGGGATGTTTCATTACCCCCGCGGCCAGAGCCTTTACTTCCGGAGGTATGGTAGCAGAAA
This sequence comes from Phycisphaerae bacterium, assembly GCA_041478555.1. Taxonomy (GTDB): domain Bacteria; phylum Planctomycetota; class Phycisphaerae; order Sedimentisphaerales; family UBA12454; genus JAPLMW01. Next base: position 3,807 of record JBGOWI010000068.1, on the reverse strand, counting down.
AAAGCAGCGTTTGACGTTTTGCGGGTACAGCGGCGATAATTTTCCGCACATCGTTGATAAACCCCATATCGAACATACGGTCGGCTTCGTCAATAACAAGCACTTCAACGTGCTTCAGGTCGATAGTTCGCCGCTGCATATGGTCGAGAAGACGGCCCGGCGTGGCAACAATGATGTCAACACCCCTGCGAAGTGCGGCAAACTGACCTTCAATATTCACACCGCCGTAAACGGCAAGAGAGCGCATATGCAGGAACCGGCCGTAGCCGATGATACACTGTTCGATTTGCAACGCCAACTCTCGCGTCGGGGTAAGAACCATCGCTTTTATACTCTTGTTTTTGGCTGCATGCTCGTGGCTGAGCCGGTTTAAAATAGGCAGGACAAAAGCGGCAGTTTTGCCCGTGCCGGTCTGGGCGCAGCCGATGATATCCCTGCCTTGGATCGCGGCCGGAATTACCTGAGACTGAATCTCGGTAGGAGCGATGTAGCCGGTAGCAAGAATACCCCGTACCAGCGGGTCGGAAAGACCAAGTAACTTAAATGGCATTAGAAAATCCTAAAATTATAACCGCCAAAGGCGAATCCTTTATTATACTTTGCCGACAACAAGGCAGCAGTTATGGCCGCCGAAGCCGAATGAGTTGCTCGCTGCGTAATTGACCTTCCTTTGTTTGGCGACTTTCGGCACAAAATCTAATTTCGGGTCGCATTCGGGGTCAATGCTGTCAAGATTGATTGTAGGATGAATAATTGAGGTTTGTATTGTTTTGCAGGTCGCTACCAGCTCAATTCCTCCGCTTGCGCCGAGCGAATGGCCGATAGCGCTTTTTGTCGAACTGATTGACAACTTGTAGGCGTGCTGGCCGAAGACTTTCTTTATTGCGATTGTTTCAGCAATATCGTTGAGCTGAGTGCTTGTGCCGTGAGCGTTTATGTAATCAAATTTTTCTTTTTCAATGCCCGCCTGTTTGAGCGCAATTTCCATAGCTTTTATAGCGCCTGCCCCGTCAGGCGGAGGAGCGGTTATATGATATGCATCTGCTGTTGCGCCGTAGCCTAAAAGCTCGGCATAGATTTTTGCACCGCGTTTTTTGGCGTGTTCGTATTCTTCGAGAATAATAACGGCAGCGCCTTCGGCTATTACAAAGCCGTCACGGTCGATATCGAAAGGCCTTGAAGCAATCTGTGGCGCATCGTTTCTGGTGCTCAGCGCTTTTAAGGCACAAAAGGAGCTCAGGCCGACCGGCGCGACGGCTGCTTCTGAGCCGCCGGTTACCATAACATCGCTGCGTTCGGTAAGGATATTATAAAACGCCTCGCCGATGGAATGAGAGGCTGAGGCGCAGGCGGTAACTACACAGAAATTCGGGCCTCTAAGGCCGAACATCATTGAGATAGTCCCGCTGGCGGCGTTTCCCATAAGTTTGGGCACAGTGAAAGGCGAAACGAACCGGGGCCCTTTGTTGAGAAGCCGGATGTGCTGCTGCTCGATTTCCTGGATACCGCCGATGCCGGTCCCGAAGATAACGCCGCAACGGTCGAGGTCCTCCTTTGAAAAATCAATTCCGCTGTCCTTGATTGCCTGCACCGCCGAGGCGACAGCAAGCTGGCAGAAACGGTCCATCCGTTTGCCTTCGCGGGCATCGACGAATTTGGTAACGTTGAAATCCTTTATCTCTCCGGCGAATCTTGTCGGGTACTGTGAAACATCGAAACTCTCGATGTTCGAGACGCCGCTTTTGCCTTTGCAGATTGAATCAAAGAAAACATCTACAGAATCCCCCAGCGGGGTAACGCAGCCCAGGCCTGTTATAACCACTCGTCGTTTGTTCATTACAACAGCCTGCTATCAGACCTGCTCTTTTTGCTTAAGTATGTTGACGATGTAATCGATAGCAGCGCCGACGGTCTGGATTTTTTCAGCCTCTTCGTCGGGTATGCTGGTATCGAACTCATCCTCAAATTCCATGACAAGCTCAACGGTGTCGAGCGAATCAGCATTAAGGTCGTTAATAAACGATGTTTCACGTGTTATTTCCGCCTCTTCGGTGCCCATCTGGTCGGCGACAATCTTTATAACCTTCTTTTCAATGGCCTGGACGTCAATACTCACTTTTCGTCTCCTTGAATCAAAAATGCTCCATATTTGACATTTTACAAGAACAACTGTTTTATATTTTGGGCGGTAATATACCCGTCAAAGCCGACAGTTGCAACCATTTTTTTCACAATTACATCGCCATACCGCCGTCGACATGGAGGACTTGGCCGTTAATATAGCCTGCATCATCACTTGCCAGAAACGCCACCGCCTTTGCGACGTCCTCGGGCGTTCCGAGTTTTTTTGCAGGAATAATGGCCAAGGCTGCTTCCTTAACGGCATCCGGCAGGACATTCGTCATTTCCGTAATAATGAAGCCTGGTGCGACGCAATTGGCGGTAATGCCCTTTTTCGCAACTTCCCTGACTATGGACTTTGTCATACCGATAAGGCCGGCCTTGCTGGCGGCATAATTGGCACTGCCCGCCTGACCCATAATACCAGCAACGGAACTTATACTGATAATTCTGCCGAACTTATTGCGAAGCATCGAGCGCAAAGCGGCACGGCAAGCGAAAAAGGCGGCCCGCAGATTTACTGCCATTAAAGCATCGTATTCCTCATCGCTCATCTGTATCAGTAATCTATCGCGAGTAATACCTGCGTTATTTACGAGTATTCCTATCCCGCCGTATTCCTTCGCCAATTCCTCCAAACAATCGTTTAGCTGCTCTGTCTTTGTGATGTCGATGCACCTTGTAATAACGCTGTAACCGGCGGCAGAAACGAGCGTTTCAAGCTCCTTAAGCTGCTCGGCATTCAAATCGAGCCCTGCAACGAACCTGCCCTGCCTTAAGAGCTCAAGCACAATTGCCCTGCCGATACCTCTGGCCGCCCCTGTAACTACTGCAAGTCTTTTTTCTTCAGCCATCAATAGCCTCCAATCAATTTACTTCCTTTAGCCCAGCAATACTGCTTATATTAAAAACTATCGCCTTTCGGTTGATTCTTCTCATAAGACCCATCAAAACCCTGTTCGGCCCTATTTCATAAAACTTAGTTACCCCGTCAGCCAGAAGTCTTTCCATACATTTCTGCCAGAGAACCGCACCAGTAAGCTGCTTAACAAGGCCCTGTGAGATTTGCCCTTCATTTTTATAATATTCTGCATCTACATTTGCTATAACGGCTATATTTCTGATATTATTGATTTTGCACTGTGCGAGCGCTTTTTCAAGTTCCCGGGCTGCCGGAGCCATCATTTCCGAATGAAATGCCCCTGCCACTTTCAGCTCGACAGCCTTTATTGCCCCGTACTTCTCGGCAAGAGCATAAGCCCTTTTACAAGCCTCTACGGCTCCTGTAATGACAATCTGGCCGGGACAGTTAAAATTTGCACAGTTGAGAAGCTGGCCCTGTGCAGCTTCGGTGCATATTTTTTCGACAGTCGGCTGCTCAAGGCCTATTATGCTGAGCATAGAGCCTTTTGAGGCATCAGCAGCGGCCTGCATAGCCTGTCCGCGTTTTTGCACAAGCCTGAGGCCATCTTCAAAACTAAAACAATCGGCGGCATAAAGAGCCGTATATTCACCGAGGCTCAGCCCTGCAGTTACATTTGCAGGTTCAATTGCGTTTTTTGCCTTGAGGACTTCGAGGATAGCCACTGAAGTTACAAAAATGGCCGGCTGTGAAATAGTCGTTGAGTTAAGCTCATCCTCCGGTCCTTCAAAACAGATTTTTGCAAGGTTGAAGCCTGCTATATT
>JBGOWI010000028.1:0-28226 GCA_041478555.1 Phycisphaerae bacterium | reverse complement strand
TGATTAGGAAATTTTACGGAGAAAAAAGGTGAAAAAAGCAATAGAAAAGGCAAAAGCGCTTGTTGAGGCGATGGAGTATATCCGCCTGTTTCGCGACAAAATTGTGGTCGTCAAGCTCGGCGGGAGCGTTATTGATGAGCCGCAGCAGCAAAAGAAGATGCTGACGGACGTTGTTTTTATGGCTACCGTTGGCATCAGACCTGTTCTGGTTCATGGCGGAGGCAAGGCCATTACAAAGGCGATGAATGAATCAGGTCTTGAGCCGCAGTGGATTAACGGCAGAAGATATACCGATGAGCATACAATGGCTATTGTCGAGCATACGCTTATACATGATATAAATGCTTCCATCTGCGAAACGATAAAACAGCTTGGCTGTGATGCGATGGGACTGCATTCGCTGAGCAGTTGTGTTCTCTCTGCAGAGCCATTGCGGATGACTGATTCACAGGGCAGAAAGATAGACCTCGGCCTTGTCGGCGACGTCAAAACCGTCAACAGCCAACTGTTAAAGACTCTCTGTGCCAGTGAAACGATTCCGGTAATAGCCCCTATTGCAATCGACCGGGGCGGCGGAAAGCTTAACGTCAACGCCGACAGCGCTGCAGGAAAAGTCGCCGCCGCAGTTGAGGCTGAAAAGTTTGTCTCTGTCAGCGACACCAACGGCATACTTAAAGATGTAAACGACCCTGAAAGCGGCGTCTCCAGCGCAACTGAAGACCAGATAAAACAGATGATAGAATCAGGCATAATAACCGAAGGCATGCTGCCGAAGGTCGAAGCATGTCTGATTGCCCTTGATGGAGGTGTAAAAAAAGCACACATAATCGACGGCAGAATCCAGCATTCGCTGCTTCTGGAAATATATACCGAAGAGGGCATCGGCACACAGATAGTCAAGTAAGAAGAATATAGAATATAGAAGAAAGAATGATGACTACGCAGGAAGTAATTAAATTGTACGATAAGTATGTAATCGCCAATTACTACGGACGACTGCCGAAGGTTATCGACCGCGGCCAGGGAAGCTATATATACGATTTGGACGGCAATAAGATACTCGATATGTTTCCCGGCTGGGCGGTAAGCGGCATAGGACACTGCCATCCAAAGGTTGTAAAGGCCATACAGAAGCAGGCCCAAATTCTGCTGCATATGGACAATACATTTTATACCCAATTGCAGGCAAAGCTCGCAAAATTGCTTAGCGAGCGAGCATTCGGAGGCAAAAGCTTTTTCTGCAACAGCGGCGCCGAAGCAAACGAAGCGGCAATGAAGCTTGCCAGAATTCACACCGCAAAGGGAAAATATAAATTTATTACGGCTTTCGGCAGTTTTCACGGCAGAACATTTGCAGCAATGACGGCAACGGCCCAGCCGAAAAAACACGAAGGCTTTGAACCTATGCTGCCCGGCTTTGTTTATGTGCCGTTTAATGATGTTGATGCGCTGCAGAAGGTTTTTACCGATGATGTTGCTGCCGTGATGATTGAGCCGATACAGGGTGAAGGCGGCATAAATGTCGCAACAGAAGAATATATGGCGGCAATACGCCAGCTTTGCGATAAAAATCAGGCCGTGATGATACTTGATGAAGTGCAGACCGGCATAGGAAGAACGGGCAAATGGTTCGGTTATCAGCATTATGATGTCCAGCCGGATATAATCACAATGGCAAAGGCCCTCGGGGGCGGCGTCGCAATCGGCGCTATGATGGCAAAACCGCTTGTAGCCGCATCGCTTGCCCCGGGAACGCACGCCTCGACTTTCGGCGGCAATTGTCTTGCCTGCGCTGCCGGAATTGCGGTGATTGAAGCAATAGAAGAAGAAAATCTTCTCGAAAACGCTGCCAAGATGGGCCAATATGCAGCTGACAAGCTCAATCAATTAAAAAATAAACATCGTATTATCGACCATATCCGCGGCAAAGGGCTTATGATTGGTATCCAGCTTAAATCGCCCGGAGCAGAAATAGTAAATAAATGCCTTGATGCCGGGCTGCGGATAAATTGTACTCAGGAAACAGTCTTGCGTTTTATGCCCCCGATGAATGTTACCGCCGGCCAGATAGATGATGCGGCTAAAATTCTCGATAATGTTCTTAGCAGAACAGGTATGTGATGAAAGATTTTCTATCCATAAGCAGTTGTACAACCGAAGAGCTGCTGGAGCTTCTCGATTTGAGCGATAAGCTCAAAAAGTTCTACAAAAAGGGCAAAAGAGACGATTGCCTGAGCGGCAAAAGTCTTGTTATGCTCTTTGAAAAACCGTCTTTGCGGACACGTATGAGCTTCGAAATCGCAATGACTCAGCTCGGAGGCGATGCAATTTATGTAAAGCCTGAAGACATCGGCGGCATCGGCAAACGCGAACCGATAAAGGATATGGCGAGGGTTCTGTCTCGTTATGCCGACGGCATAATGGCAAGAACCTTTTCTCATGAGATTGTTTTAGAGCTTGCCAAATACGCCCAGATACCTGTGATAAATGCCCTTACTGACTGGTCTCATCCGTGCCAGGCAATGGCGGATATTATGACAATCCGTGAACATCTGGGGAAACTCGCGGGTGTGAAAATTGCCTTTATCGGCGACGGAAATAATGTTGCGCGTTCTCTTGCCTTTGGTTGTGCAAAACTGGGCATGAAAATTGTTATAGCTTCTCCGAAAGGCTATGAGCTTGACGAAAAGTCGATTGCCCGCACAAATGAAATAGCAGCCGGCACAACGGTTCAGACTAATAACCCTCGTCAGACCGTAAAAGATGCGGATATTATTTATACCGACACCTGGATAAGTATGGGTCAGGAGGATGAAAAGCAGAAGAGGATTAATGACTTTAAAGGTTTTGCTGTGGATTCCGCACTTGTTTCAGCGGCGCCAAAGGGGGCAAAGATTATGCACTGTTTGCCTGCTTATCGCGGTTATGAAATAACCGACGAGGTGATTGAATCCGAAAATTCAACCGTTTTCGACCAGTCTGAAAACCGCCTCCACTTCCAGCGCGCACTTTTGAAAAAACTCTTGAGCTGATGAAGATTCTTGTTGCGACGACAAATCCGGGAAAGCTGGCTGAAATATCGGCAATGCTGAATTTGGATATTGACTGGGTAAGTCTGGCTGGTTTTCCAAATATAAATGAGGTAAAAGAGGACGGCAAAACGTTTGCTGAAAACGCCCGCAAAAAAGCGCTCGGCTACGCAAAACAAACCGGCCTGTGGACGCTGGCAGATGATTCAGGGTTGGTTGTCAATGCGCTCGGCGGCGAACCGGGCGTAAAGAGCGCTCGATTTAGCGGCTTCGACAAGCTCACCACAGGCGGCGAAAAAGAAAAAAACAGGACCCTTCTCGACCATAAAAATATGCAGAAGGTTTTAGGTCTGCTCAAAGATGTTCCAAAAGAAAAAAGAACAGCGAGGTTTGTATGTTCTTTATGTCTTGCCTGCCCTGAGTTTATCGAAGGGGCAAGTCCTGAAAAAATTCTGATAGAGACAGAAGGAAAACTCGAAGGACTTATAGCTGAAAACCAAGCCGGCAGCAATGGTTTCGGCTACGACCCGATTTTCTTTGTGCCGAAACTCAACAAAACCGTAGCACAGTTGACAGCTCAGCAAAAAAACGCTGTTTCTCATCGCGGGCAAGCCCTGCAGAAACTCAAACCACAGCTCGAAAAACTATTAAAGACCCCGTAGGCCGGCTTTTTTGTCCTTGACATCTGCTTGTCTAACCTGTATTTGTCCTTGTCTTATGGCAAAAAAAACGTTAATTTTATTTATCTCTGTATCCTCTGTGTCCTCTGTGTTCTCTGTGGCTAAAAATAAAATGTATTTACTCTGTGGCTGAACTTTTGTCAGAATTTTTATTATGGCAAAAAAAACTGTTTCAAAAAATTCGCCTGCCCCCAAGGGGGCAGCTAAAAATCTTGTAATTGTTGAATCTCCGGCCAAAGCCAAGACCATAAACAAATACCTCGGTTCCGATTTCAATGTCCAGGCGTCGATGGGGCATATACGCGACCTTCCTTCAAAAGGGCTGAGTGTTGATATTGAAAATAATTTCCAGCCGACTTACGAAATTACGCCGGGCAGAAAAAAAATTGTCGGCTCATTAAAGGCATCGGCAAAAAACTGCAAACAGCTTTATCTCGCAACAGACCTTGACAGGGAAGGCGAGGCCATTGCCTGGCATCTTTCGCAGGTGCTTGGCGTGCCGGACGAAAAAACAAACCGCGTCATTTTCAATGAAATAACAAAAAGGGCTATCGAGCAGGCCTTTGCAAATCCCGGCAAAATCGATATGGACAAGGTTATGGCTCAGCAGGCAAGAAGAATACTTGACCGAATTGTCGGTTATCAGATAAGTCCTCTGTTGTGGAAGAAGGTCGCACGAGGTTTATCCGCTGGCAGGGTTCAATCGGTTACGGTCAAAATGATTGTCGAGCGTGAAAGAGAAATCCGCACATTTAAGCCGGTCGAATATTGGCTTATACCCGCTATTTTTACGAGTCAGCTTGACAGACAATCGGAATACTTGCAGCAATGGCAGCAGTTTACACAGCCGAAAGACCCAAAAGACAAAGGCCCTACTGGAGCCGAACAGAACACCTGGCTTGCCAAACATAGTGCATTCATCGCCGAACTTTCAACAATAGATGGTAAAACCTTCTCTGCGGACAATGAGCAGCAGGCGCAGAGAATTTATCAGGCGATTAAAGATGCTGATTTTATTGTCAGCGGTATTCAGGTCAAAAGTTCGAGTTCTCGCCCTGCCCCCCCGTTTATTACATCGACGCTTCAGCAGGCGGCGGCCAATCGGCTCGGCTTTGCGGCAAAGCGGACAATGCGGATTGCGCAGCAGTTGTATGAAGGCATTGACCTCGGTTCGATGGGAGCTCTGGGTCTGATTACATATATGCGAACCGACAGCACGCATCTTGCGCCCGAAGCTCTCGGCGAAGCCCGCAAATATATTGCAAACAATATAGGACAGCGATATCTGCCGCCAAAAGCGAATATCTACTCATCGAATAAAAATGCTCAGCAGGCACATGAAGCCATAAGACCTACGGATGTTGACATAGCGCCGGAACAGATAAAGGACTTGCTCAGCGATGAGCAGTACAAGCTGTATCAGCTAATCTGGCGCAGGTTCGTCGCTTCGCAGATGGCCGCAGCAGAATGGAATACGACGACGCTCGAAATATCGGCAGAGACTGCTGTCGGCAGCTGCTGCTACAAATCGCAGGGAAGGACGCTTGTGTTTGACGGTTTTACGAGAATCTGGCCGACAGGTTCATCGGAGCTACAGTTGCCGCAATTGAATCAGGGCGATAAAGTGGCAGCGATTGATATAAAAGCTGAGCAGCATTTTACAAAGCCGCCCGCTCGTTTCAACGAGGCTTCGCTTATAAAGGCACTGGAAAAGGAAGGTATCGGCAGACCGAGCACTTATGCAGCGATTATCAGCACCATTCAGGAAAGGCGTTATGTCGAGCAGATTGACAGACAGTTCCATGCAACCGACATCGGCGAGGTTGTAACCGAAAAGCTCGATGAGTTCTTTCCACGGATAATGGATATGGCCTTTACAAGGCACATGGAAGAGCAGCTCGACAAAATTGAAGAGCAGCATCTTGACTGGCTCAGTGTTCTGAATGAATTTTACGGCCCTTTCAGCAGAAACCTGGAAAAGGCCGCCGAACAGATGAAGCACGCCGGGGCTGAAAGTCATCCGAGTGAATACACCTGTCCGGCCTGCGGCAAAAAGCTTGTCTATCGTTTCGGCAAAAACGGCAGATTTTTGAGCTGTCCGGATTATCCCAACTGCAAATTTTCCGCTCCCTGCGATAGATCCGGAAAGATGATTGTCGATGAAGTTACAGAGCACGCCTGTCCGGTCTGCGGCAAACCTATGGTAAAAAAACAGAGCAGATTCGGTGCATTTTTAGGTTGTTCGGATTATCCTAATTGTAAGACAATTTCGAGAATTGATAAGTCTGGCAATGTTATTCCGCCCAAAGCCCCACCGGAGCCGACGGGATTGAAGTGTTATAAATGTTCTGATGGCGACCTTGTAATACGCCAGAGCAAAAAGGGGCCGTTTTTGGGCTGCAACAAATTCCCAAAATGCAGAACGATAGTAAGTTTCAAAAAGCTGGATGACTTAAAAGAACTTCAGGCCAAAGGTGTTTGGCCGCCGAGTAGTGTGGAAAAAGCTGACCAGCTTCTCGGCAGAGAGAAAAAATCCTCAAAAAAGAAAAAGGTATCTGAATCCGCTACAGGCGAATAAAAAAAATAAAAAAAAACGAGCAGTTGCGCCCGGTGAAGAAACGCCACTGCTCGCAGGAGGAGGAAGAAGAAGATTTCAGTTTTATATACAGGATAATCGGCTATTTGTTCATCATTTCATTAAAAATTCACTATTAAAATCAAGCCAAAAACAATTTTTTTTACAAATAGCCGTTAAAAGGGGAAATTTAAGACTGGACAAGCCGTTTTAAAGGCTGTATATTACTGTATTAAAAGAAGTTATGGCAGCAGTGGGATATGGTTATTCCGGCAGAACTTCTCCGGAATAACGGTCATAACTGGTAGATTTATAACAAAAAACCTGTTAAAAAAAGAACTGCAGCATAGAAGATATTTGATTTTTTCTTAAATTTTATGGGACCGGACAAAAAGACAAAGAATATTGAGTCAGGACCGATAGAGACGGTCGAGCCTGTCGGCAAAAGGGTTCTTATCAGAAAGGATGAGGACAAAAAGGAAACCAAAGGCGGCATCAAGCTGCCTGATAATATAGAGATTCCCACGATTACCGGCAGGATAGTTGCGGTTTCAGCCGAGGTGGAGAGCATGCCGGAGATACCGCTGAAGAAATATGACAAGGTATTGTTTAATCCCAAAGGTGCGATACCAGTTGATTTTGAAGGCGATAATCGTCTCTTTGTGGTCGAGGTTGAGAACATCGTAGCGGTCTTCAGAAAGTCGTAGAGGTAATTACAGATTCTTTTTACTTGCCGCTGCTTTTGTGAAAAAGCGCTCCTTCAACATTTTTTGAGACCTGCCGCTCTGCCATTTGCCTGTAAAAGACAACTTCAAATCCGCCGGCTTTTATCATATCCTGGTAATCATCACCTGTCGCGATAACCCATGCACCTTTTTCATATCTGCTGCGAACTTCGGCAAAGTTATGTATTTCAGGAATGGTCCTGCCTGCATATTGAATTGTCCGGGCTGAAACATCGTTGTATGCGATAAGCTCTTCATCGGTGCCGACAATTTCGCCGACTTTTATTGAAAAACTTCTTGAAGGATTGTTGTAATCGAAGGGATTTACGAAATAAACGCAAATCACTAACAGAATAGCACAGTATCCCGCAAAAAGAAGTATTGTTGCCGAAATCTTTTTCTTCTGGCCAAATAGAAATGCAACAAGTCCTACGATAACAGCCAGCATCATTACAATATGAACAGCCGGCCAGGCAAGCGACTGTTTTTTGGCAAATATCCAGTATAAAAATCCCGCTGCCCCCGCCGCTGCCGCGATGACGTGTCCCACAAAGAATATTTTTACCTGTTTTGGCCTAAACGCCTTCAGTTCAAATATCATATCGTAAAGACAAATTCCTGTCAGTATACTCAAGGCAGGAAACACCGGCAGGATATAGTGCTGACGTTTTCCGCCGGAGACGGACATAACCGCAATCTGAACGATAAACCAGAGCCACAGATACCACATCACAGGTCTTTTTTTCTCCCAGATGGAACGAAAAGGCGCGGCAATCGCGTAAGGCACAAATGCTGAAAACGGTGCAGCAAACAAAAAGATAATCGGCAGATAATACCAGAACGGTTTATGACCTGTGGAATACTCGCCCATAAAGCGGTCGATGAATTCCCTTTTCCAGATTGCCCAGCCCTGCGGCGCTTTTGCAGCGACTATTACCGGCCAAGGCAGAACGATGAGCAGAAACAAAATCGGTCCGATTATCGGCAGAGTGTCTTTTATTCTTTTCCACTGTCGAAAAACGACAAAATAAAAGAAAATCGGTGGTAAAACCATCGCGAGCGGCGCGGGACCTTTTGCAAGCATAGCAAGAGCGAAACCGAGCCAGAAAACAAGCATATATAAGATTCGATGCCGCTTAGACTGCGTCTGCATTGCGGAATAGAAACTGAGCATCGATATAGTAATCAGCGAGCACATTGCCATTTCCGGCCTGCCGTCATGCGAATATCTTACATACGCCAGAGACGAAACCCACACAGCAGTTGACAATACCCCGATTGCGATACCCAGCCATTGAGTCGCAAAATACAGAATAGCACCCGCCGACAGAACCGCAAAACAGACGCTCGGCAGACGTGTCGAAAATTCATCGACTTTGCCGGTCAGCTTTGCGACGGAGGCGACAAGCCAATAACAAAGCGGGGTTTTTTGCAGACGGATTTCGCCGTTGAACCTCGGCAGAACCCAGTCGCCTGTCTGGAGCATCTCTCTGGCAGTTACTGACACAAGGCATTCATGATTGTCCAACGGCTCATCTGAAAGCGTCCAGAAGGCAATAACAGTTGTAAATGCCAGAACAGTAACCACTAAAAGAACCATTGATTTTTTTGTACTTTCTGTTTCTGTCATATTATTTCCCCGAATCTCTTTTTGCCGCCAGAATTGCGGCAATTGCATTTGCCGCTGTCTCAATTCTCAATATTGTATCTGTAAGCCTGACGGCTTTTGCATTTATTTTTTTGAGCAAATTTTCCTCAGCCTCCGTCAGTCCTCCTTCCGGGCCGATAAAGGCAATGACATCGTCCGAGCCGCAGTCGAAATTTATAATTGACTCCGTGTTCTCTGTCAAAGAGCCAAAGATAATTTTTGCCTTCGAATACTCTGCCGGCACATTTGCAAGGGCTTTTTCAAAATTCATTGGTTTATCTACCACGGGCAGAAAAACTCTGTCGCACTGCTTAGCCGACTCAATAGCGATAGATTCAAATCTGCGCACTGTCGCTGTGCCCTGGGCCTGTTTTACAGTTCGCTCAAAAATAATTGGCATAATTCTGTCTACTCCGAGCTGACAGCACGCAGCAACAATCGTCTCGAACTTCTGGCCTTTAGCCATGCTTGAAGCTATGATGATTCTTTGTTTATCTCTGGCACCGAATACGTTCCTGGCCCGGATTCTCAATAGAGCGCTATCTTTTGTAATTTTTTCTATAATTGCCTGCGCAACCATTCCTCTTCCATCGAACAATTCCACACTGTCACCTCGTTTAAGTCTTAGTACTCTGGTAAGGTGTCGAAACTGAACATCGGAAATGACAATATGGCTGTCATGGTTGATTGTGTTGCAGAAAAATCTTGCCGTTCTCATGGTAGAATCAAAAAATTGCCCACTTCTTAAGAGAGATGACTTTGAATTTCAGGATTGTTTACGCCTTCGAACTGGTCCTCGACGCTGTTAGTCCTGCTCGCCAGGTATTGTGCAATGAGGCGGTAGTCTTCTGCGCCGTGGCAGGTCGGCTCATATTCGAAGATTGTTTTTCCATAGCTTGGAGCTTCCGCAAGTTTGATATTTCTGCGTACGAAGACCGGAATGATTTGTGCCCTGCTCCACGGACAATCGGAGTCGCGAGCGCCTGCGAGAAACTTGTTAATATCGCTTTTAATCTCTTCCGACAGCGATGTCCTGCTGTCAAATATGCACATAAGAATACCGCTTACCTTAAGAGAGGGATTGATTCTTCTGCTGACAAGCGCAACGGTCTGGAGCAGTTTTCCCAGTCCCTGCAGTGCGAGGAAGTGCGGCTGGAGGGGGATAATCACTTCTTCTGCCGCCGCAAGAGCGTTGAGCGTCAAAAGTCCAAGCGAGGGGGGACAGTCTATCAGCAGATAGTCGAAGTTTTGTTTTGTCTTCGCTATCGCCTCGCGAAAAATTATTTCTCTGCCGACAACGCTGACCAGTTCGCTTTCAGCGCCGACAAGATGAATATTGGCGCCGAGCAGGAACAGATTCGGTCTTGTTTCGATAAGTGCCTCGTCAAATTTTGCTGAACCTGTCAGTACTCTGTATGTACCTGCTTCGACGCTGTCGGGCTCAACGCCCAGATGTATGGTAAGATGAGCCTGCGGGTCGAGGTCGGCAACGACGACTTTTGCGCCGCTTTGAGCCAGAGCCGCAGCGATATTGACAACTGAGGTTGTCTTGCCCACGCCCCCTTTCTGGTTGAGCATTACTATTTTACGCATCCTTGTCTGTTTCTGCCTTTAGCGTTCTGTAGATTGCATCGAGCACACCGTTGACGAATCCGGGCGACGATTCACCGCTGAACTTTTTAGCCAGTTCGATTGCCTCGTTTATAATCACCTTTGCGGGCATATCGCTGCAGTATTTCAACTGGTACGTTCCGAGCCGCAGGATGCTCCTGTCGACCTGATTTAATCTTGAAAGTTCCCATTTTGCAGCGGCAGCGGAAATCAGGCTGTCGCACTGGGCCATAGTTTCCCACATTCCTTTTGTCCATTTCTCGGCAAGTTTTCGCACTATTTCGTCGTCGGTGTTTTCCGCGAAAAATCTGCCGAGCATTTCGAGTGCGCCTGCACCCTGAACGTCGAGCTGACAGGCCGCCTGCATCACAAGTTCTCTTGCCCTGCTTCTTTTATCCATCAGACTAATTTGTAAAAAAGCTATCCGCCTTCGCGCGAGCAACATAGCCGCTTCGGCGGAGTTGCTTGGTCAAAATTATATTTGACTCAGCACATCAACCATTTCCATTGCGCTGACGGCTGCGGTAGCGCCTGCGTTTCCAGCCTTTGTGCCGGCTCTTTCGATTGCCTGCTCTATTGTTTCGCAGGTCAGGACGCCAAAGATTGTCGGCACGCCGGTATCATAGTTAATCTGGCTTACTCCCCTGCTTACCTGCTGGCAGACACATTCGTAATGGCCGGTTTGGCCGCGAATGACTGTGCCGAGACAGACTACCGCGTCGAATTTTCCGCCGGCGGCGAGTTTTTTCGCTGCAGGGACTATCTCAATCGAGCCGGGTACCCATACGACGGTTATCTGCTCATCGGCCGCTCCGTGCCTTTGCAAAGTGTCGATTGCGCCGTCGAGAAGTTTTGAAGTAATAAAGTCGTTGAATCTGCTTACGACTATCGCAAACTTCGCCTTGCCCGCACTTAATTTGCCCTTTATCTGCTTAATCATGTTTTTTTACTCCTTATGTTTTGCCGACCCGCTGCGACGCGCATCGCGGCGAGTAATTTGCTCAGCATTATAAGACCAAAAGCGCATCTTTTCCAGAAAAACGGCTCTCACCTGAGTTTTGCCGGACCATACCGGAAAGACGCTGCCCTTGTAACTGTCTTTATTTTAAGGGGTTAAAAACGATATTTCCACATAATTTCCGTCTCTTTACGATTTTTTTGCTTATTCGGTTTTCGCACCAAACCGCCTTCTTTTTTATACCGACCTTTAGAGCTGGGATTTTGTTTTATTTAATGGAGAAGCCGTGAATTTTGACAGCGGATTTGAGCCATTTGAACAGGACGAAGAATTCAATCCATGGGACCGTGCCGAGCAGAAGGCGGTCAAGGCCTTTGAGCTTTACGAAACCGGTCGGATGAACGAAGCGCTTGTCGCGATGAACGAGGCGCTGGATATCAATCCTGCCAACGACAGGTGGCATTTCAACAAGGCTCTTACTCTTGATGCGATGGAGAGATTCGATGAGGCGATTGAAGAATTCAGACTGGCTCTTGACCTGAATCCCAACGACATTGAGACACTTAACTGTCTTGCCGTCGATTACACACGTACCGGTCATTATGACCTTTCGCTGAGTGTATTTGAGCAGATAGAAAAATTAGAATCTGATTTTGAGCCATGCTACTGCAACCGGATAATTACTTATACCGAGATGGGTGAACACGAAATGGCTGAACAGATGTTTTATCTGGCCCAGCAGATAAACGAAAATTGTCCGTTATGTTTTTACAATATCGGCAACTCATTTTTCATTCGCGCTAGTTTCAGAAAAGCAGTCTGGTGCTGGGAGAAGACCGCACTGCTTGAGCCGAACCATCCTCAGATAAACTATCGCATTGCTCAGGGCTACTGGAATCTTGGCAGCAGGAACCTTGCCTGGCGTCATTTCATTGAGGAGCTGAAGAACAATCCCGGCGATAAGGATGTTATTTTTGATTTCGGTCTTTTTCTTCTTCACAACGGCGATACCGCTTCTGCTGCGGAGAAGTTCAACCGGATACTCGAAACATCGCCGGATTATGCTGCTGCGGTGTTTTATCTCGGCGAAATAGAATTGAATCGCAACAATTCGAAGATGGCCGAAAAATATTATCGCAGGGCTATGCAGCTGGACTCTCGTCTGCCGGGCCCGAGGTTCAGGCTTGGCCGACCAGCTTTACAGCAGGGCCGAAAGGAGGAGGCATTCGGCCTGCTTGCCTCCGAGCTTGAGCTTGATATTCAGCAGAGCGAGGTTTTACTGTCAATCGGTCTGATGATGACGGAGCTCGGCCGGCTCGATTACGCCACACACTGTTTTTTAAAGGTCTCGGAGCTTGAGCCGTCAAACAGCGTCAATTACCTGTATCTGGCAAAGGCACTTGCTCTTCGCGGCGAGCTTGATGAATCCGAGCAGTTTCTGGATTATGCTCTTGAGCTTGAGCCGAAAAATTTCGCGATTGCTGTTGAGGCTGCAAAGACTTACCTTTCAATGAAGAATCTGCGCAAGGCCCTTTTGGTTCTGACAATTGCTCGGGGGGAAAATAAAAACTGTGGCTTAAGCCTGCTTGAATATGCAATCAGGTTCAGGATATTTCTTGCTTCAGCGAGGGAGAGATTGGTGTACTTGTTGAAACCAAAGATTAAAAATAAAAGATAAAAACTACACATCAAGAATCAAAATTTTTCGTGCCAAATCTTTTATCCGGTAACATTATCTTCTTTTTAAATTTTTATCCGCCACAGGCGGATTAATTTGTCATTCTTCTTTTCTCATTTTTTATATTTGATTTTTTCACGCCAAAACACGCAAAGGAGACCACAACCAGTCCTGTTCCTGCCGTGAAAAGTATTATCCGGCTGTCGACAGTGGTGCACCTTTGGAGCCATTTCGGCACTTCGGGGCTGTCTGAATTATCCTGCGTCTGCTGTTCGAGTATGGCTTTTGCTCTTGCAAGGGTATCCGCTGTTATTTTCGCCACAGGCTGGTTAGGCCCTTCGAGCTGCTCGCCCAGT
The DNA here is from genome assembly GCA_041478555.1 of Phycisphaerae bacterium. Classification (GTDB taxonomy): domain Bacteria; phylum Planctomycetota; class Phycisphaerae; order Sedimentisphaerales; family UBA12454; genus JAPLMW01. The sequence continues at coordinate 14,966 of JBGOWI010000028.1, read as the reverse complement.
GTAAGCGGAGCGATGCGTTTGAGAATATTTGCATCATTGCTGATTTGAGCTGAAAGTATCTGGTGGTCTTTTATAATCTCTTCAATTTTTTGGTTGCTCTGTTCTATCTGTCTTACCGCAGAGTTTAACTGGTAAAGGTTTTTCCATTCAGGACCGAGCACCGCCAGTGCGACGGCACAAATCCCTATTGCGGAAAAAACCAGAAAGAAAACCAGTCTAAAAATATTTTCCAGCTTCTGCACTTATCAGCCCCGCGGAGTCGGTTTTATTTTCTGATTTTTCAACAAAGCAGCTAATATTTTAAATGACCGGTCGGGAATAAACCATGAAATTTTTTGCAATATCAAGGCATATAAATTCAGGCAATAAAAAAAAGTTGCCTTGTGGATGAGCAAACGGCTTTGCCGTTAAAGCAACCTTTTAAGTTTATCGCTTACGTAATTATCTTAACGCTTCTGAAAAAACTGTCAACAGTTAATTATCCTTTTGTTTGGAATTTTTATCATTTTGCTGATTGTCGTGTTTTCCAGCCGGTATGAGGGTCATTTTGTACCTCTGTTTTGCATTTTCTCTCAGGCCGTTCGTGAGGTCGTCCATGGCTTTTTTTCTGGCCTGGTTTTCGAGATTTGCTCTTATCATCTGCTCTACTTTTTCAAAATCCTTTATTTTCTGGGCTCTTTTTCCTTCATGCCTTACAATTTCGTATTTTCCATCCTTGTTTTTGACCGGCCCTATTATCTGGCCCTCTGTTGCATTAAGCAAGGCATTGAGAAAATCGCTTCCGAATCGGCTCCTTACCGTATTTTCCTGGAATTTATTTGCCTTTCCGCCCCTTTGCGCATCTGACGCTGTCGACAGTTCTTTTGCAAGTACGTTGATATCTTCTCCGGCGTTGATTCTTTTAAGCGCAGCTTCGGCTTCTTCGAGGCTGTTTAAGGTAATATGGGAAAAGCTCAGATACATAGGCTCTTTCAGGCTCGAATCGGTTTCTTTATTTTCCTCATAGTATTTATGAACTTCCTCGTCGGTAACTTTCGCATTATTTCTGACCGTTTCCAGCAGTTCTGAGGCTATGGTTTTTTTGTGGCTGATATCGGCCAGAAATTTAGCCTTTTCGTCTTTGTCGATGCCTCTTTTTACCGCTTCTTCATAGAGAAGCTGTATATCCAGCCAGTAGTTAGCAATCTCCTGAGCCATCGCATAATCGAAGTTGGGGCTGATAAATCCTATCTGTTTCAGGGTAAGTTCTTTTCCGTCAAGAATCACAACGACGTAATTGGCATCCTGCGGCAGGTTCGGCTCTTTGACCTGCTGCTGGACAGATGCAGCCTCTTCGGCCTGCATATAGTCAGGGGCAAATAACACGCCGACGACAACCAGCAAAATCATTCCTGCTTTTCTCATACCATCTCCTTATTTCCGGCTTGTGTCTTTTAACTCTTAAATTCTTTAATCTGGATTATTTTCTACTGTAAAGGTATTATTTAAACATAAAAAATCAGGTTGTCAATAATTCGTTGTGAATTACGTTTTAAAAAAGAGCTGATGAATAAGATTCATCCTAACAGATTTTATCTTGAAGATTACAGGCGCAAGCGGCACAGGTATTCCCGGGATAGTTTCCTGGGAAGACTGAGGCGCGTCCATACCTGGTCGCCTCTGATACATTTTGTCCTGAGGGCAACAGGTTTTGCGCATCGCGGCCTTGCCAACGCGCTGGCCCTAAAGCTTACTGAAGTAACGCTCGAATCCGATGGTCTGCCGGATAGTTTCGATAATTGCCGTATCCTTTTCATCGCAGATTTGCACATTGAAGGTCTGGATAGTCTGACTGATAAGGTAATCGAGCTGATTAAGAATCTGGAGTATGATTATTGTTTCCTCGGCGGCGATTACAGTCTTTATAACAGGTACGATTTCGCCAAAACAAAACAGCAGATGCAAAAAATTATCAAGCATATCAAAACCAATAAGATTTACGGCATTCTCGGTAATCACGACTACTATGAAACTGCGGTTTTCCTCCAGAGTCTTGGCGTAACAATGCTCATAAACGAAAATGTCCCGATTGAACGCAACAGAACAACTGTTTATCTTGCAGGCGTGGATGACTGTTACGTTTTTGACTGTGCCGACATAGGCCGGGCGGTATCCGACATACCTGCCGGCTCATTTAAAATCCTTTTCTCCCACAGTCCGCAGCTTTACAGGCAGGCCCAGAAATACGGCTTTAATCTTTTTATTGCAGGCCACACCCACGGCGGCCAGATTTGCCTGCCCGGCGGAATCCCCCTGATTAAATCTGCAAAGATACCGCGAAAACTTATCAAAGGTCCATGGCGGTACAAAAATATGACCGGTTTCACAACCAGCGGCGCAGGGGCCAGCGGAAATGTGATAGCAAGATTTAATTGTCCGCCGGAAATTGCAGTCCTGACCCTCAGAGCGAAAAAATCAGGGCTGACATAATTGTCAAAAGAGGGTTTTCACGGGGCTCGCGGCCTGCTATAATAGTCAATTGTATTTTTCGAAAGGTAAACCATTGGTAGATATGACTCTTCTCGAAACGCACGGTCTGGTAAAGAAATATTCCGGCAGAACCGTGGTCAACCAGGTTTCAATCACAGTAGAACAGCGGACTATTGTAGGGCTTCTCGGCAGGAATGGTGCGGGCAAGACCACAACATTCAGAATGGTGATGGGTATGATTAGCCCCAATGCCGGCACTGTAGTCTTTGAAGGAATGGAAATTACGAAAATTCCCATGTATAGAAGAGCCCGGCTCGGCATGGGTTATCTTTCACAGGAGCCAAGCGTTTTCCAGCGATTAAGTGTCCGCGACAACCTGCTGGCTATTCTCGAAACCATGTCGATTACTTCGCAGGAGCGGAATAAAAAGGCCGATGAGCTGATACAGAGATTTGCCCTTGACGAAGTGGCCACAAGTCAGGCCAGATTTTTATCTGGCGGCGAGCGCAGAAAGCTCGAAATCGCACGAGCTATGGTTACCAATCCGTCCCTGATTCTTCTTGACGAGCCTTTCAGCGGCGTTGACCCGATTACCGTTGAGGAGCTGCAGAGCGAAATCCGAAGACTTGTTTCTTCCGGCGTAAGTATCCTTATAACGGACCATAATGTCGAAAGAACGCTCGAAGTTTCAGACAAGGCTTACATTATCGACCATGGCAGGGTTATTGCCGCAGGCTCTCCCGCCGAGATAGTCAAAAACGAATTTGTTCGCAAAAGTTATCTCGGCCATACCTTCAAAGGCGACGAATTCGATGATAAAAACAACGGGAGCTGAGAATGCTTGACATCGGCAAATGTTGTATAACCCGCTTTCCCGCTCCGGTTCTCGGACAAAAGGCAAAACCCGTTGAAAAAATTGATGACTCTATCCGCGCCCTTGCCGACAGGATGCTCGACATCATGATTCAGCAGAAAGGTGTCGGTCTTGCCGGCCCACAGGCGGGAGTCCCATTGCGAATCTTTGTCGCTTCACCCGACGGCACAAAAAAGAACGCGAAGGTCTACATAAATCCTGTAATTACTCCTTCGGGCAAACTTGAAGCTGCCGAAGAGGGCTGTCTTTCTCTGCCGGGCATTTACGGCAAAATCCGCAGATATTCAAAATGCTCGATTAAGGCTCAGGGGCTGGACGGCAGGGAATTCAGCGAAGAGGCCGAAGGACTTCTGGCAAGGATTTTCCAGCACGAATGCGACCATCTTGACGGCACTCTGGTTGCTGATAAGCTCTCCACTGTCGCAAAGATTGCCGCCAGAAAGAAGCTCAAACAGCTTCGTGAAAATTTCGCCCAGCAGAATAAAATAGGTTAATCAAAAAAATGAGAATCGTTTATTGCGGTTGCGGCAGGTTTGGGATTGAATCCTTAAATGCCTTAAAAGCATCGAATCATCAGTTTTTGCACATCATTACCCATCCTGAAAAGCAGGCAGGCCGTGGCAGAAAGCTCCGTGCCAACGATGTTACCCAATGGGCGCATAAAACCAACGTACCTGTTACCGCCCTTGAGGACATAAACAGCCCACAGGGTGTGCAGCTTATAAAAAAACTTGCTCCCGATTTGCTTGTCGTTATCGCATTCGGCCAGAAAATTTCTCCTGAAATTATCGGTATCCCTCCCAAAAGTGCAATAAATGTTCATGGCTCACTGCTTCCAAAATATCGCGGTGCGGCGCCGATTAACTGGGCAATTATCAACGGCGAAACAGAAACAGGTATAAGCATCATCACGCTTGCTGAGAAGATGGATAGCGGCGATATTCTCGCACAGGCTGGACTGAAAATCACAGCCGACGATACAGCCAATACGGTTCACGATGCACTTGCAAAACTTGCAGCTCCGTTGTTGATTGAGACAATCGACAAAATAGCGGCCGGCATCGTGACATACACAAAACAGGACAACTCAAAGGCAACTTCCGCCCCGAAGCTCAAAAAGAGCGATGGTATTCTTGACTTTGCACTGTCTGCACAGCAGATTCACAACAGGGTAAGAGGTCTTTGGCCCTGGCCGGGCGCGGTCGCATGTTTTGTTTGTGCACAGTCTGGTAGAAAGTATCCTGTTACCATCGCAAAAACACAGGTTATCCGTCCAACCGGCAAAAATGATAAGCCCGGCACAATCGACGAAAATCTGAATGTCCTTTGCGGAATTGGCAGTCTGAAAATTCTGGAACTCAAACCGCACGGCGGCAGACTGATGAACTTTAAATCCTTTCTTAACGGCAGAGGCACAGGGCAAGGCGATTTTTTTGTACCGTTTGAGGACCAATCCTGATGTCGTCTCCGCCGACGGATTATCGTTATGCAGCATGGCTTGTCTTAAAAAATTTTAAACCTCACAGACACGATACCGCCGAACTTATCGAAAAATATGGCGGCAAAACTCGAAACCGCCCTGCTGTCGTTGAAACCACCCTTGGCGTAATAAGAAATTCGGCATTTATTGACGGCCTCATCGCGCAAATCTCTGCTCGGCCAATAAACAGAATTTCAGCAAAGATTCTCAATTGCCTGAGAATCGGCACTTATGGACTTATTTTTTCCAATCAGGCCTATTACGCCATTGTCAACGAAGCAGTCCGTCTGGCAGGTAAAATCGGTTCAAGAAAAAGTGCGGGTTTTGTAAATGCAATACTGCGAAAAATCTGTGCACATATAAAGGAGAAGAGAGCGGATTTAAAAAATGCTGACCCGCAAAAAACTCTGCCGCTTACACCGCAGATTGGCTGCGAATTTGATATCGATATCCTGCCCGACCCTAACCGCAACAAAGCCGAATATCTGAGTAGTGTCTTTTCACTGCCTTTATGGCTCATCGAACAGTGGCTTGTACAGTTCGGCCCCGAAAAAACCACTGACATTTGTTTTGCCTCAAACCGCAGGCCTGCCATCTATGCCAGAGCGAACAAACTCAAACTAACTCCGCAGGAGCTTTTTGAAATCCTCAAAGGTCAGGGCATAGATTGCGACCTTGCCGAAAAATATAAAATGGTCAGGCTGAACAAGCCTGGCAACATTTCAGAGCTGAAAGCCTTTAAAGAAGGTCTTCTTACAATCCAGGATATAACCTCATCTTCGATTGTCCCTTTGTTAAATCCGCACATAAGGTGGAAGATATTTGATATTTGTGCAGCACCCGGCACAAAGACCACACAGATTGCGGAACTCATTAACGACAAAGGCCTTATAATTGCAACTGATAAGGATAATGCCAGACTGGCAAAACTTGATGAAAATATCCGAAGGCTTGGCATAACATCGGTCAGGATAATGGATTATGAAACTTTTCTTAAAGACCCCTCTCATCTTTCTTCTGCCGATGCTGTTTTGCTTGATGTTCCCTGTTCGAACACCGGCGTACTTGCCAGGCGGCCTGAGGTCAGACTCAGGATAACCTCCAAAAAAATTAATGAGCTTGTACAGACTCAAAAGCAGCTTTTGAAATTTGCGGCTTTTCTGGTTAAATCCGGCGGCAGGCTTTGTTACAGCACCTGCAGCATCTTACAGCAGGAAAACAGCGATGTCGTAAACGCTTTTATAAAACAGCAGTCTGAATTTTCACTTGAAAAAGAAAATTTATTGCTGCCTTCTGCCGGAACTTACGATTTTGACGGCGGTTACGCTGCAATTATTGTAAAAAAATAATTTTTAATTTTAAATTCTTTCATCCACATCTTTTCCACAAAAATATTTTTGGCTGTGCAAAACCTGTTCAAAATAGAAAATTTCTTTCGCAATGTTTTGTAAATCAAAACTCTTTGGCTTGTGGAAAAGAATTTTTCCAAAACATAGTTGATTTAGTTTGCCTCTGTCCATATATTTTACTTGGTTTTTGTTTTTTGGAAAAGTTAAGGACGCAGCGGAAGAAAGAAGCCTCATGACGGCACAGACGACAATCACGGATGAAATCAGTGCAATCAACCAGATGCTTGCCGACAGAATTGGTCAGCAGAAGTTCCGCATCTGGTTTAAGAATTCCACGAGGCTTACTCTTTCTGATGATTATCTGAAGGTTGGCGTACCGAATCCGTTCGTGGGCAGCTGGATAGAGAATCACTTTCTTACTGATATAACAGCGGCAGTTACGGCAGTTACCGGCTCTGCGAAGAAGATAATATTTAATATAGAACCTGAGCTTAGCGGCAATCAGCGGCCAAATCTGCTTGACTGCCAGGCCCAGCTTGTTCAGAGGGCTCAGAACAAAAGTATTCGCAGCAAGTTTACCCCGCAGCAGCAGTTGTCTCGGCCGGTAAAAATGACGCTTGATACGTTTGTTGTAGGTCCATCGAATCAGCTGGCCTACAATGCCGCGATGAGTATGATATCTGACGAGGTAAGTCCGTTTAATCCGCTCTTTATACACGGAGGGTATGGCCTTGGCAAAACGCATCTGATGCAAGGGATTTGTCGGATGGTTTGTACTACCAGGCCGCAAGCACATTGGCTTTACGTTTCAGCGGAGGACTTTACCAATCAGTTTGTGCTGGCCTTGAAGACCAAAAAGCTGGAGGCTTTTCGGAGGCGATACCGACAAATGGACTTGTTGGCTATTGACGATATACACTTCCTGGCCAGCAAGCCTTCAATGCAGGAGGAGTTCCTGCATACTTTTAATACGATAAATCTTGCAGGCAAAAAAGTAGTTCTGGCTTCGGATGCGCATCCGAAGATGATAGGCCAGTTATGTGAAAGTCTTGTGAATCGGTTTGTCTCCGGCATGGTGGTGAAGATTGAGCCCCCGGACTTCAAAACCCGCTGCAGGATTTGCACTCGCTGGGCCGAAACAATTAACCAGCATTTTGAGGAAAAGGTTATAGCGTACATCGCCGAGAACATCCGTTCAAATGTCCGCGAGCTCGAAGGAGCGATTTTAAAGCTCGTTGCCTATGCTTCGCTGTGCAATGAGCAGATTTCTCTTGCGATGGCTAAGCAGGTCCTCGCAGAGCACATCTCAAGGACCGACCCGATAGTTCACATTTCGGATATTGAGTCGGCAGTTACGACGTTTTTCGGCATAACTCCTGCCGACGTTCATTCATCCAAAAAGGACAGGACCGTCAGTTTAGCTCGTTCGTTCAGCATGTACCTTGCCAGAAAGTATACTCAGATGTCTTACCCTGAGATTGGCAGACTGATGGGCAACAAAAATCACGCAACGGTGATTCTCGCCTGCCGCAAGATTGATGGGATGCTCAAGAGCAATTCGAATGCAAATTGGCAAAGTCCCAACGGCAACAAAGTTGCCGCAAGCCGCGAAATACTCACCCAGCTCGAACAGACAATCGCATAAATTTTGCCTGCGAATATCCATTTTGAAAATTTAGTAATTTGAATTTAGAATTTGCCTGCCCCGTGAGATGCGTCAATTAGCTACTTGGAGATGCTGTTAGCTATCTAACTGGGGTTTAGGATTTCGGATTTAGTGCTTAGGATTTTTTTATTTTTATCAGAACTATTTCACTTCTCGAGCCGAGCCTCATCCTCGGCCCCCACGTGCCCGTCCCTGTCGTTACATAAAGATAGCTTCCGTTATATTTATAAAGTCCTGCCAGATATTTGTGGTTCAAGCCGACAATGTAATTAAACGGAAATATCTGCCCGCCGTGCATATGGCCGGAAAGTCCAAGCTCGATTCTCATATCGGCAAGTTTCTCTGGCCCTATCGGCCGGTGAGATAAAAGAACGCAGAATTTGGATTCATCTATTTTTAATCGCTCAACTATCCCGCCCACTTCCCGCAGGTCGGTACTTTCATCAATTCCTATAATTTGTATCTGGTTATAATCTGCCAGTTGATTGCGAAGCACCCTTACATTTGCATCTGTTAGTGTTTTGGTTGCTTTTTCGGGCCCTGCGTACATCTCATGATTGCCGGTAACGAAAAAAACATCAGCTTTAAGGTCTTTTAGCTTCTGCAGTGCTTTTTCTGTCTTTTCATTGTAACTATCTGCGATGTCTCCGGTAATAACTATCACATCCGGCCTGAGGGCATTTGTTTTTTCAATTACTCTTTGAAGAAAATTTTCGCTTACCGAACCTAAATGAATATCGGATATCTGAACGATGTCTAAATTTGTATTGCCCGGGATTGTAAGTTCTTTAACGCGAATTACTTGAGCATTTATCATTGCGTATATGGTTGTTACTGCAACTACTATTAAAATGGCAATACCTGCCGTAAAAGGGTTGATTTTAATAAATAATCTTACGATTTCATAAACTATCAGCGTTGAAAACAGCAGCCACATAATCCCCAGCCAGTTGGCAGCTATTACATATATGATTCTGCTAACAATGTTATCGAAATGAGAGCGAAGGATTGAAGAACCAATCAGTGATATAGAGCAGATGATAACTACTACCCAGAAGATTATGCCTCGTGCTGGTGAGCCTGCCTGCCCTGAACAACCCGTGGTGAGCGAACCTGTCCTGAGTAAAATCGAAGGAGTCGAACCAAGTCGAAGGGTCGAACCATTTTTAATTTTAAATAAATCGCATAGTCTCCAAAGGACGTAGAAGTTGAGTGCAAAGGATATAAGCAGAATGATGCTGAAAAAAGTTGCAAACGAAAATAATCTTCTCATACGATTTTTCCTGGAAAAATTGTCTGGCAAGACATTATAACCGAAAAGTTTTTAATTTTGAATTTTGTATTCTTTCTGTTCATCTCTTTCATAAAAGATTTGATTTGCGATTGGCTGCGGCATAAGCTATTTTCCGTCTATGTCGAATTTTCATCTTGTCATCTTAAAAAAGTATTATCTCGATAAGATACTTAACGGCAGCAAACGTATAGAACTGCGTCTTACTCGCAGTAAATGTCCTCCTTTTGATTCTGTCTGTGCAGGTGACAAATTATTTTTGAAAGAGTCCAGCGGTCCGGTTTGTGCCGTTGCGCAAGTCTCTGCTGTCAAGCAACTTAGCAATTTAACGCCAGACGAAATATCTGCTCTCAAGGCCAAATACAACCATTTAATCCTCGGTGCAGAATCATTTTGGAAGGCAAAATCTGACAGTAAATTTGCGACCATCTTATGGCTTAAATCAGTTAGAAGTATAAAGCCGATAAGGATTTACAAAAAGGACTGGCGCGCCTGGGTAGTATTGAAAAAGCCAAATGACTTTGGTCTTCTGGATACACTTGTCTTGAGCGAAGTCGAAAGATTAGTTCCTTCTGGCAATATTATTAAGCAGTCCGATTGACACAATATTTACCAAAAGGCTTGACCCGCCGTAACTTACGAACGGCAGAGTAATTCCCGTTATCGGCATAATGCCAATGGTCATACCGATATTGACAAGTATCTGGATAGCGAAAACCGCTGCGATTCCCGCTGCGATGTAACCGCCGAACACATCAAAACTTGCTGCCGCTATCTCAATGGCACAGGCTATTAACAGAGCGTATAGTGCCATCACCAATACTGCTCCTGCAAATCCCCACTGATGGCCGATAAGCGCGAAAATAAAGTCGTTGTGCCTTTCCGGCAGAAATTTGTACTTGATAAACGGTCCTTCGCGAAAACCTTGCCCGTAAAAACCGCCTGAAGCTATCGCGAGTTTCGAACGCATAAGCTGATAGCCTTCGCCGATTTCCCAGTTTCTTACCTTCTCGCTCCTTACACCAAGAACCCTCGAAAGCCAGGGGTGCTCTTCGACCTTATCCCTGAACCAGCTTTTGCTGCCGTCAATTTTGTTCTGCAACAATACTGAACTTATCCGCATCCGCTGATAATCGTGCATCCCCAGCCAAAGAACAGGAAATGCCAGGATAGCAAGAGCAATTATCGCAACCAGATGCTTTACCTTTGCGCCCGCAATGAACAGCATTGTTAAAAACACCGGCATCATCAATAGAACTGTTCCCAAATCCGGCTCGAACAAAATCAATATCATCGGCAAAAAAGTCAGAATAAACGGCGGCACCAGCACTGAAAAACTGCGATAGTTGCTTCTGTAACGCAAATGCCAGCTAAGTGCTATTACGTAAATCAGCTTGAAAAATTCCGACGGCTGAAACTGCAGCAGCGTTCCTATCACAATCCACCGGCGGGAACCGTGCTTTACCGGAACAAACGGAAGATTTATGATTCTGTCCAGCAACAATACAGCGAGCAAAACAAGTATACCTGCATAAAGCCAGAAACTCGCAGGGCCGAGTTTTCTGTAACTGAAGGAATTCATAATAATAAAGCCGGCAAAACCAACGCCGGCAAAAATACACTGCTTCTGCCACAGGCCGGCAGTTGCACTTAATTGTTCACTATCAGATACAGACGGGTTACCGGATGCGTAAATCATCATTACGCCGATAATGACAAGGCCGGCTGCAGAGGCTAATAGTAAGAGCCTTGTCAAAAGCAGCCTGCCTTTTAAAAATTCAAAAATGTCAAACATAATAAGAATAATAACAAAAACGAGAAAAAAAGAAACCACGGATTACGCTGATTACGCGGACTAAATAAAATCGTCAATCGGTTACGGTTGCGGGACTCGTTTCGTCTATCGTTTTGCGGTTAACGTAAAGAAAAGAAAGGCCGAGTTGGATAGACTCGGCCTTGTCTAATTAGATGTTTTTGTTAGCGTTTTTTTCTCAAAATTATCCCGCCGAGAGTGAGTAAAAGAATCGTTGCTGGTTCGGGGATATTAAGAACAGTAATTCCAGCTTCGTTATTTTGAATAAAATGTGAAACATAAGCATATTGGCCATCCTGACTAAATACAACATCATTTGGGAAGCTTGCTAAATTTTCAATAGAGTCAACCATCTGTTTTGTTGTTATATCGAACACCGTAGTACTGTTTGCTAAAGGATTAAGAACGAATAAATGGTTTCCATCAGGGTGCATAGCTATCGTCCCCGGAGCGGAGCTGACATCAATGTAGTCTGTAACGCCCCAAATGCTTTTGTCTACTATCCATATTTTATTATTTACAGCATCACTTACAAAAAGATTATTGCCGCCGGCAGCTACTCCGAGCAGCCCATCGGCTGAACTGGGAAAATCTAAAAATCTATTTACAGCACAACTACCATTGGTAGAAATCTCATAAAGTTTAGTGTTGGTTGTAAGGTAAACATATTGACTATCGATAGAGAAAGCCAAATGATTATCAACAAATGTTTCTGATAGAGAAACAGATCCAAGCGAAGAGAAATTTCCTGCTGATATGTCAAAGACATATACGTTACTTGGTCCGTGACCATCATCATGGCCTGAACCTACAACAAGTTTTGTACCATCAGGAGTTTTGGCAGTAGTAGTAGCCCAAGAACCTACAGATAAAGATGTTCTTGCATTTCCATTGTTTCTGTCAAATCGGGATACATCACCCTGGTAATACGTTGTAGCGTAAACATAACGGCCGTCGTTAGAGACATCAACGCCACCATGACATCGACCATAGGATATTGTGTCTATCACCGAATAATCAGAAGTTGAGTATGCTACGATAGGGTCAGACGATGTATCTGTCCAGTAAGCAGCATATAATGTTGAACCATCTGGAGACAATGCTAAATCCTGAATAGCTCGGTTGCCAGGACTTGCTTCCATTCCAGGAATAAACGTTTTTACACTTAGATTGATTTCCTGAGCAATACACTTTGTCCCTGTAAACAAAAAACATATAGCTACAATAGCAACAAAAATAATTGTGCATTTTACTATACGATTCATTTTCTTCTCCTTCCAAAAAATTGTTAATGTATTTTGATTAGGGCAGGAGAACTTTGGTATGCGTAAGGAAATACAACCTCTTATTCATCTTCTCCAGCCTCCTATAAAATGGATTAAACAACACCTTATTATATACATTTCCTGCTGACAACCAAGGAAAAACAGTTTTTTAATATACGGGTTTTTGTGGTAAAATAGCATAAAAGCTAAGATTTATCGGGACGGCAGGCCGTACACCTGCCAAGCGGTTTGAGCAGTGGTAAGGTTTTACTCTCCTGTCTAACCTACCGCTGCTTGAACCGACCCTAAAAGGACAGGCGAAAAATGGCATTTAACGACAAAGTATTTAAAGACATACTTCAAAAAACAATAGAAATTGAAAAATGGGCTATACTGACAAGAGACCATAACGGAACAATTCCACTTTGTAAGGAATTAAATCTTTACGATATTCTTGACGAGTTGAAAAATGACGGTAAAGACGGCTATGCAAACGAACTTGAAAGAACCAGAGATGAGCTATCCAGCGAAGCCCAAAACCGGCCGACCTATAGTTCAAGCCAAACAGCCTTTGGATTGTTTAAGAAGCTGCGCAGGATTATTGAAGATAGAACGAACGATAGTAAAAAACTACTGCTATATGCTGATAGTATCGAAGATTTAATTAAAGACGATACAGAATTGTATCCTCAAATATGGAGAGGAGATTTTATAAAAGTTGTAGATATAGTGCTTGCGCACTTTGTCGGGGTTGATTATGACTTGTTTGGTGAGTTACTCGACCGTATTAGAGTAAAAAATCCGACAGCCGCAACGCAGATTTTAGATAACTATGGGCAATTACAGAAATTATCTAATAATGGAAAGAATGCTCACGAAAAAGAGTTAAGAGCCGTAAAAGAGGCTGCCCGCAAATTGGTTTCCTTAATGAGAGAGGCAGCAAGCGAACCAGACCAAAAGGCTATAGAAGAGCAGATAGTTTTAACCGCTATCGGCAGCAAAAAGGGAATTAGACATTCAGAGCTGCTCGACAACCCCGAAATAGTAAGTTGGGATTTTCTCAAGCCTGTTTTAATAAGGCTTGCCAAAACAAATTGGGTAGAGGTGCATAGAGGATTCGGCGGTTGGCAACCGTTGCACGTTGTGTTTGATAATGACTGCGGCAGCACGGTAGATTTGACCGCTGGCGGATGGAGATACAGGCTAACTTCAGCAGGTGTCAAGGCCAGCGGCAACACGGCGGGTGAAAAAGTGAACGAACAAAAAGCAAACAGGCCAGATATTTACCACTGTCAAACACCGGATGAGTTAGCTAAAGCTATCGACTATCACCTCAAACAAGGCGGAATGCGCCGAGTCATAATAAATGGTCGGACAGGGATAGACATAACGAAAACTGTTTACGATGACTTTGAAACCCGAAGACTCTACGGAATCGCTTTGAGCCAGTACAACAAGATACGCAAGTCATATCCGAAGTTGCCCTTGCCGCAAATTGATACATCTGACCCGCTTTCGGCATTAGCTCAGCTTCACCAACTATGCGTAGCCAGCGGCGGCAGCAAGACGGGGGAAAAAACAAATAAAAAAGTTTTCTTTAGATGGTGCTTAGAGGGGTTTGCCCTATTCATCTTACTTCCGATCTGTATAAAACAGCTAACAGGAATGTCCTTTAATTACATGTTCGGTATCTTTCTTCTCGAATTGGTTGCTGGCCTTATTGTTTATTTTTGTCTGCAAACTGCAAAAGTCAGTATAAAAATATTTAAAAGAAAATCTCCGCCGTAAGGCGAACTTTACAATTTTGATATTTGCATTATGAATGGATTCCCGTTTCCGCAGGAATGAAAAACTGCGAGCAATTTTTCATTTTACAAACAGATAATAGAGACGGCCTTCCTGATAGGTTCTTCCTGCAAGTTTGCCGGCCTTGTCGCCCTGACCCATATATACATCACATCTGCCGGCTGCCCGAATCGCACCGCCAGTGTCCTGGTCAAGAGCAAAACCGGTGTAAGGCCTGTCTATAATAGCGCCGTCTTTTTCATAAGGTAATTTGGTCGAGATAAACGCAAGGCAGGCGGGCGGGAAAATCGACTTGTCCGTCGCGACGCTCCTGTACGGCGTTACCTCCTCGTTCAAACTGCCGCGAGGTTCGCCCTTCTCTTCCATAAAAAATACAAAGCGAGGATTAAGCTGCGTGCAGGGACCGACTTCCTCAGGGTGCTTTTTAAAATAATCAATCATTGCCGAAAGGCTCATCTGCTCGCCGCTGATTTTGCCCTGCTCGACCATCGCCTTAGATAAACTTTTGTATTCATGGCCGTTGCTGGCGGCATAACCAACTCCGAAAAGTTTGCCGTCGCCAAGCTTTATCTTTGCAGAACCCTGAACGTGAGCGATATAGACTTCAAAGGGGTCGCCAAGCCAAACCAGCTCCTGGCCCATAAGCGAACCTGAAACTTCAAGAATCTTCCTCGAAGGATACGGTTCAGTCTGCCCGTCCGGGCCACGCCTGCCGATGATTTCGCCTTTGAGCCCCTTTACAAGGTCGGGAGGCTGTTTGTAAAGAGGATATTGAAACTTATCTGTACGTTTGAGAGAGCCGTCAAAAATCGGGGTATAATAACCCGTAAAAAGAACCGTTCCCTTGTCATCGCAGCCGACAGAGATATAAACATCGAACTTCTGGCGTATAGTATCGTTTAACTGAGTGCCTCGCTGGCCGCTGTCAAGTAATTCGATGAACGCTTTGAGAC
>JBGOWI010000059.1:0-14097 GCA_041478555.1 Phycisphaerae bacterium | reverse complement strand
CGTGCTACAATGGCGGCCACAATGCGACGCAAGACCGTAAGGTGGAGCAAATCGCAAAAAGGTCGTCTCAGGCCGGATTGAGGGCTGCAATTCGCCCTCATGAAGTTGGAATCGCTCGTAATCGCGAATCAGCTATGTCGCGGTGAATGTGTTCCTGAGCCTTGTACACACCGCCCGTCAAGCGATGGGAGCCGGAAATACCCGAAGTCGGCTTGCTGACCCGCAAGGGAAGCGACTGCCCACGGTAAGTTCGGTGACTAGCGCTAAGTCGTAACAAGGTAGCCGTAGGGGAACCTGCGGCTGGATCACCTCCTTTCTAAGGGAAAACCTTAGCCCGCCAGTAAAATGGCGAGGTTAAACCGTCAGACATTTTCGCTGCTCGGTGCAACTGTTTGAAATTAAAGCCCCCTCTGCTGCTTGCGCAGCAAGCGAGGGGGTTTTTTATGCGCGATTTTTTAACCACGGATTACGCGGATGACACGGATTTTTTTACCACGAAGTTCACGAAGGACACGAAGATTTGCTTTAAGGCGTCCCTTAGGGATATTAAATTCAAAGCTGAATCCTTGCTTGAAGTGAACTTGGAGCCGGATTTGCACTTTGAATATCTAACCGGCTGCGCGGTTTTGCCTTAAAGCAAATGAACATTGTCAATATGCTGCATTGCAGTATACTGCATACAAGCATAGTGGCTACGAGTATAGTTCCGGAGCAAGAGTATTTAGAGCAAAAAGGACGATTTTCGCTGCACAGGTGCAACTGTTTTCGATATTAAAGCCCTGTCGATTCCTCGACAGGGCTTTTTTTGTTGCGCTGATTTTTAGCCACAGAGGACACAGAAAACACAGAGAGATTTGCTTTAAGGCGGTGTTTTGCAAACACCATTAAATTCAAAATTCGTGCCTTACTTACAAACGACCCGTTCGACTTCGCTCAGGGCTGGGCTTGACGTCGGCACATTGCTTTGAATTTCCCCTGCTTTAAGTATGAACCGTTTAGAAGCTTCTTATTGCAGGAGAATCTACAAAAACACAAAAAACGCGATATTTAACCCTCTCAGGCCCCATTTTTTAAGGGATAAAATCGGTTGAGTTTGGAAAGAAAAAGAGTAGAATTGTGGAAACTTTAAAATACCCAATGAGGAAAAGATTGAAAGTTTCGCCGTTTAGAACAAACTGTTCACAGGTTATAGCAAGGGTGAAATCATGTTAAAAAAACAAAAAAACGCTCTGATGAAACTTATCCAAGAGCATGGATTGCCAATTGAATGTTTTGAAGTAACAGAAGGAGAACGTGAAGGTCATCCTACATTTTCTATAAAATACAGAAACTCTCCTTTTGTTTTCATTATACTAGAAGACGAAAATAATTTTCATAGAATTAGAAACATTTTTTATACAATATTTAATGTGAATTTTCCTGTACATAAATGTTATGCTAAAAGCGATCCAACAAATGCAGACATATATGACTCTTTTAAGCAGTGGATAACCAACCATCTTATTCCTTATATTGACGAATCTGTAGAACCAGACTTATGGCAACAACTTAAAGAGAATCAACTTGTTACTGGTGAAACCCTTGGTACAGAAGAAACCAGTCCATTTACTGCCCCAGAGAAAGTCCAACTAAAATTATCTATCAATGAATTTAAATATTTGATAGAAGAGAAATTTAAGCCAACGGAAAAACAGCTTGATATTATAAACGCCCGACTAAATTATCTAACTGATTCGGTAGAACGGTTAAATCGTATTGATTGGAAATCTCTGGCCTTATCCACTGTTATTAGCATAGGAATAGCTCTTAGTCTTAGTCACGAACAAGGACAATCATTGTTTGCTCTGTTCAAGCAGGTATTTATGAAAATACAATATCTTCTCCCATAACCTTGTAGCTTCTTAGGATTCGCAGTTTGTCTAACTATGGGTTTTGATTTGCAAAAAAGCTTTTTTTGTCATGGCGACCAAAGTAAGCGTGATTTTAACGAATGATATTACTAAAATAATGATAGTCATATGCAGATACTCGACATAGACTTAGATTTCTTTCAAGATGGTCGTTTTATGTTTTTAGCTGATGATGAAGGCAAACGTGTGTCAGCAGAAGAAGCACGACCATGGAAAAAAGAGAAAGTCATTACATTTCTAGAGAATAATTGTGGTTTAAAGATGCAACAAAAGATTAAAGGAAAAATATTCACTCATCATCATGAAGTTTTTTATGAATTAAGAGAGCTTATTAAGCGTTGCAAATTAAAAATTCCATTTGAATTAAATCATATAGATGCTCATGCAGACTTAGGGATGGGAGATGCTAGTTGGGCTTATATAATGGGCGAACTTATTCACAAACCATTAATAGAACGTTCCGACCCCAAACAAGAATGTTATTATGGCTTGGGGTTCACAAATTATCTTTCCTTCGCTATAGCTAACAGATGGATAAAGGAGCTAAATTTTATTATAAACGAACAATGGCATGATGATATTCCTCGTAGCTTTTTGGCAGAAGATGATATTCCTTCTATAATACCATTTGGCCGTTATAATTTCACGATACAACTTAAAAAATATACTGAAGCTCAAATAGATTTGGTTCATCAGCAAAAATGTGAACCTATTGGATATGAGCCATAATTGCCGTTTAATATAATACCATATAATGAATTTAAATTGGATGATCATTGCGACTTTGTATTTTTATCTCAGTCGCCGGGATATACCTCAGAAAAAACCGATATACTCATTGGAGTTATTTCAGAATATATTGAACGTTATTAATATCAATCAAACATCTCTGTGCTTTAGCAACTATTTTAAAAACAATATCATTTTGGAGACTTTTGGATTTGATAAAACCCCCGTCGTAAGCAACGGGGCTAAACATAAAAACAGTTTTAGATTTTGACCCTCTGGATTTTATCCGGTTCTTGAAAGGATTGCAGATGCAAGAGTTGCAAACCATGGCGCAAAGGACATTATCTTGTCGGATTTAGATAAATTGTGTCTGGCGCAGAGAAGGCGAACATTTTTAGCAGTTATACTGCTCCCGCCTTTTGAATAAGGCACATCATGGTCAAAATGGAGGTTGTCTTTAGAACCACAAATGACACATTTTCCTTGGTCGCGTTTCCAGACTTCAACTTTGACTTGGGTCGGAATCGCACGAGTTACTTTGAGAAACGGTTCGCTTTTAGAAGGAGCTTTTGCAGGTCTTAAGAAAAATCTGCAAACTTTTCGACCGCCATCGGACAAAACTTTAGCGTCAATCAGTTCATATCCTCCTCTATCGCACCATACGCCCACTGAGATTTTTTCATATACTTGGACTAATTCGGGTTTTCGTTTTCCCTCTTTGTAGTCAGTAGCAGCTTGGAAAAATTTTCCGTTTTCGGTCAAAGTGCCAGCAGCCGTCTTTAGTGGTTGGTCTTTCTTTTTAGGGTTGATGCCTGCCTGTCTTGGCTCATCGTGCCCCTCATATTCGAGTAGGCCGGTGTCTGGATGCCAGCGGTCTTTATATGGAGCGCCGCGCCTTACGCTCATTAGAATTATTGAGTATCCGTGTTTGATTCGGAAATTCATTCCTCGTTGGAGCATAATATCTTCTCGTCTTACGATATCCGAATAAGAAATTATGCTTTTATACGCCATTTTTGAAAAATCCTTTTATAAACAATATTGTAACAGAAAAAATGGAAAAAACAAAGGGGAACCCCCGAACCCGCCGTCGCGAAGGCTTCGGCGAGACAGGTGAATTCGGCGGCTAAATATTTTAAACTCCCTGCGCTATCGCTTGGGCTCTGAACCCTGCCATCCGTCTTCGCCAGAAAGAAGTGGCTACGGCGGGTAAACTCCGGTAGCGGGGCTAACCAACCGCCGAGGCAGGTTAACCACCGCACCTATTTTTCCAATAAATATAAAATATGGAAAAACGTGAATGTTAAACCCCAGTTAGATAGCTAAAGTGCCCTCAAGGAGCTAACTGACGCATCTAACGGGGCAAGTAGGTGCGGGACAAACGAACCCCGCACCAATTCATTATACCGTAGTGATAATAGATATAATTGAATAGCAAATTGGTGCGGGGCTAAATATTTAACGTCGAAGCATTGACAGACGCTTAATGCCTTCCTGTATATTGGTTCGCAGGGCACCTTCAGTTGCCCTTTGCAGGCGCTCGGCTGCAAAGAAAGCGTTCCATAACGTTGCTTTATATGATGTCGTAATGGTGTCCGACCAGATCGGGTTGACATCGCCTGATTTAAACAGTTTCCAACTGGTTTCCACGCTGATATTGAAATCAATGCCAAGCCAGGGCTGGTTATAGTCCAAAATGACGACGTTCAGCAAATAGTCGGCACCTTCGCCTTTGACCACACCCTTAAATACGCCCGACTTCAGGATAGACTCTGTCAGAGCCTGTGTAAATGCCGAGTTTGAAATTTGTGAAGTCTTTTTGCCTTCAACAGTGCCTTGGACCCTGACTGTATAAGGGTGCTTGCCTGATATATCGAAGCTGGCTGGAATCATTTTGGCCGGCCGAACGGCACATCCTGTTGCAAACAAAGTCAAACCGAAGGCTGCCAGCAGAAGATTTTTACACAAAAAATTTTTGTATTTTTCCCATTTCATAAGAATCCCCTTTCATAAAATTTACACGTTCCCTTCAGAACAGAAAAGACAAAATCCACCATATAGAAACCCTGCGGTAAAAACCCCACTCCCCGCCTGCGCGAGGATAAACTCCGGGGCGGGGGCTAACCAATAGACAAAACCTGCCGGGTTATTCGGTGATTTTGTAAACTGAATCGCCTTTGCGGACGCGGTCGGTAACTTTTATGCCGATTGAATCGCCTGCCTGTGCCTCTGTAACGTTTGCATTTTTAATCTGCATTGAGTCGACTGTCATCTCGAGGTCAGTAGTATGCCCCTTGATTTTGATTTTATCGCCGACTTTCAAGGGAGCGGTAAGCTCAATACCCGCAACGACCGGACGCGCAAAGAAATCCGAAACCTTTCCAATAACCTCCTCAGTCATCTTAGACTCCTTTCAATTTAAGGGATTTATTGCTTACATAGACATAATTCTAACGCGGTCGATTTTTTATACAAGGGCTAATCTGTGGGTTTTTTCAATATCAGGCAGTATAAAAGACCTACAAATTTAGTGCGACAACCCTTAAATAACGTTGACTTAACCAAGCCTTCAAAATTTTGCCGGCTGTAGAACGGCTCTTCAAAACTGTGTAGCCAAAACAGCGTAGTCCTTAATTTGCCGAATTGTCTCCTGCAGTCATCGAGTACGGATTGAGGCGTATCGCTGACAAGGTCATAAATCAGGGCAAAACCCCCGATTTTGAGCACTCGCCAGGCTTCATTGAGGCCTTTGGTCGGCTCTTTCCAGTGATGAATCGAGCCGGTACTGACAACTATATCGAAGCACCCATCGGGAAACGGGATATTACGTGCGTTACCCTCTTTGAACTCGATTGATTGTGCGGCGTCGGCGGCAGCCAAATTTTGCCGAGCTTTGGTTACCATCGCAGATGAAGAGTCGATGCCGACCAGCCCCATAAGGGGGACTTTTTGGTGAAGTTTCAACAGCAGCCAACCGGGGCCTGTGCCAATGTCCAAGAGAGACCCTTCTTTACAATAGTTTAATATGTCGTCTGCTATCAACTCATAATGGCGCTGGAATATGACAGTTGAACTTATCAGGTTATAGAGTACCGAGCCCGGCCAGGGAATTGACTCGGGATGTATGCGTTTGAAGAATTTGCCTATTAATGAAGGATTGGCCATTGTAAAATAACCCTTTCTTTGGTGAGGGATATTATCCCGGCATTTTTAGGGAATGGCAAGGGGAAATCCACCCCGCCTGCGGCGGGTAAACTTTGATGGAGGTGTCCGACAACAATCTTGACAATACCCGGATTGCGTAATATTATGGTTGATGATTATGGAGTTGTTTTTGTCGCAATATTTTAGCGTCCGCCTTCGGTAAACCTTCGGTGGACAAGGAGGCTATGGATGCGATTTACTGTAAAACGCGGGGATAATCTTGTAAACGAATTACGATTTTCGCGAGGGCCGATTTACATCGGCAGACAGATTGGG
Organism: Phycisphaerae bacterium; assembly: GCA_041478555.1. Taxonomy (GTDB): domain Bacteria; phylum Planctomycetota; class Phycisphaerae; order Sedimentisphaerales; family UBA12454; genus JAPLMW01. The sequence continues at coordinate 7,978 of JBGOWI010000059.1, read as the reverse complement.
AGCCAGATTTTCCTGCCGGACAGGGCTGTTTCACGTCAGCATACCGTTCTTTATACCACCACGGACGGCAAATGGACAGTTGAAGACCTTGATTCAGCCAATAAAACTTATCTTAACAACGAGACGGTGCACAAGGCTGAAATAAAGAATGGCGACATACTGAAAATCGCCGAGTTCAGCATTGAAGTTCATATGGAAGAATCCGACAAGCAGGGCGCTGCCGTTAGTCTTGAAGATACGCTTCATGCGACGCTGCACGAGCCGCAGATTGTGCTTCGCCATTTAGACAGTGCCGACGCTCCGCTTATGAGGATGCAGGCAAAGCGTGGCAAGGATTTTTCGCACGCCGCCTCGGCCATATGCAAAAGTGGCGATATGAATAGTCTTGTTACTGCGCTGCTGGATTTGGTGTTTCGGCAGTTCGGGTCTTTTCATGTGTGGGTGGCTGTGCGAACGAATCCCGAAGGTGCGATGGAGGCGTCAAAGGGCAGAAAAATCACCGGTGAGGGCGTCAAGCTTGAAGAATTGCAGCTTGGCTCGAAAATCAACGAGGCGATAAAGAATCACCATTATATTCTTGTCCCGCGGCTGCCGATGCAGGAAGAGGGCGAGAAAATCGGTTCCGCAATGATTGCTCCTGTGATGTGCGAAGGAGAGTGTTTCGGCGTCCTTTATGCCGACAGTTCTCTCGACCACGAGCACTACGGGCTCAATGACCTCGACTATCTGATTCTGATTTCGCTGACGGCAGGGGCGTTTGTCAGGAACCTTTAGATGTCAGCGGAATCACAAAATAGAGCACGGAGAGTGCAGTTATTATCCACATCACAGGTTTGACGTCCTTTACTCCCTTAATAAAAATGGGCCATTTTATTTTTTCAGCTCATTATGGTGATGCTTTATTGTCTTGCCCTCAACCCTGTAGATAACATCTTCGGCGATATTTGTGGTATGGTCACAGATTCGCTCCAGATGTCGGGCTATCAGCAGCAGGGGCACTGCGCGGTTTGCAGTGCCGGTGTCTTTGGCCATATAATCGTTAATCAATTCGGCACAAATGCTGTTGCGAAGTTTATCCGCTTCTGTATCGGACTGGACGACTTTTCTTGCCAGGGCAGCGTCTCTTTTGATAAACGAGTCTATCGCATCTCGAACCATATTCTGGGCTACAGTTGATAATTTCGGGATGTCAATAAGGGGCTTCAGCAGAGGTTTGTCAGCCAGTTCCAGCACGCGCTGGGCTATGTCAACGGCCAAATCCGCGATGCGTTCGAGTTCTGCGTTGATTTTCATTCCTGCGGTAATGAACCGCAAGTCTCCCGCCATCGGCTGATAACGGGCAATTAAGTCTATGCATTTTTCATCAATAACGAGCTCCAGCTCGTCGATTTTGCTGTCATCTTTGATAATGTTCTGGGCCTCGGTCTTGTCGCGGTTTTTTAACGCTTCGATAGACCTGGAAATTGACTCCTGAGCAAGAGCGCCCATTTTCAAAATATCCCTGTGCAATTCTTTTAATTCTTCATCAAAATGTCTTTTCATTTATTTCTCCTTAACCGTATCTTCCGGTTATATAATCTTCGGTGCGTTTATCCTTTGGATTGGTGAATATATTTTCTGTTTTTCCGAATTCTATCAGTTCTCCCAGCAGCATAAAGCCGGTCTCGTCGGAGACGCGGGCTGCCTGCTGCATATTATGAGTTACTATTATTATAGTATAATTATGTTTTAAATCCCGCATTGATTCTTCAACTCTTGCCGTTGCCTGCGGGTCCAGAGCGGAACACGGCTCATCCATAAGAAGTATCTGGGGTTTTACGGCCACCAGTCTGGCGATACAAAGCCTTTGTCTTTGTTCAAGGGACAGAGCAAGGGCCGGTCTGTTGAGTTTATCCTTTAATTCATCCCACAAGGCGACCTGTTCAAGGCTCTGCTGAACTATTTGATTCATTTCATTTCTATTTGCGGAATTATGGATTTTCAGTCCGAAGGCGATATTTTCATAGATTGACAGCGGAAATGGATTAGGTCTCTGGAAGACCATTCCCACTTTTTTCCGCAAGGCGGCCAGGTCTGTTTTACGGTCAAAGACGTTTGCGTTATCAATCAGAATTTCTCCTGATGTTCGTGCGCCTTCGACTAAATCATTCATTCGATTAAAAGCGCGCAGCATAGTCGATTTGCCGCAGCCTGACGGGCCTATTATGGCGGTGATTTGTTTTTCCCTGAATGCGGCGCTGACGTTTATCAGGGCCTGGAAATCACCATACCAAAGATTCAGATTGTTGACTTGTATGTCAGACATTATCCAAACTTTCCTCTGATATAGTCGTCTGTCCGCTGGTCTGACGGTGCGGTAAACATTTTGTCGGTTTTGTTCACTTCGATTAGCTCTCCGCTGAGGAAGAATGCGGTTCTGTCTCCTACGCGTGCGGCCTGTTTGACATTGTTGGTAACTAATACCAGCGTATAATCCTTTTTCAGCTTGAACATTGCCTCTTCTACCTTTGCAGTGGATATAGGGTCAAGGCCGGAACAGGGCTCATCAAATAAGATAACCTCCGGCTCAACCGCTAATGTTCTTGCGATGCAAAGCCGCTGCTGCTGGCCGCCCGACAGTTTAAATGCGGAGGTGTGCAGTCTGTCTTTAACCTCTTCCCACAGATACGCCTTTTGAAGCGCCTGTTCGACTATTTGGAGCAGGTTTTTTTTGTTTTTTATTCCGTGCATTCTTGCGCCGTAGGCGACATTGTCGAAGACAGACAGCGGCAGGGGCAGGGGCAGGGCAAAGACCATACCTATTTTTTTTCGCAACAGCTCGATGTTTATTTTAGTAATGTCTTTTTTGTCGAGCGTTACCTGGCCGGTCATTTTGAAGTTTGTCTCGAGCTCGTTAAGGCGGTTGAGCATTCTTAAGAATGTTGTTTTTCCGCTGTTTGCCGGGCCTATAACGCTGAGGATTTCATTGGCGTAAATCTCCATACTCAAGTTCTTTAACGCCTGTGTGGAATCGAACCAGATATTCAAATCTTTTATATTTATCTTTGGGGTCACCACTTCTTCTCTTTTCTAAACCGATAACGGATTATAATGGCTACAAGATTCATACTTAAAACCAGAAACAACAAAACCAGGGCTGTGCCGTATCTTATTTTTTCGTCGACGTTGGGCACCTGCGTGGAGATGACGTAAAGATGATAGGGCAGGGCCATAGCCTGGTCGAATATGGATTTCGGAAGCTGCGGCAGATAGAATGCCGCGACGGTAAAGAGAATTGGCGCTGTTTCTCCAGCGGCTCTTCCCAGGCCGAGTATTGTTCCTGTCAGGATGCCGGGGATGGCATTGGGCAGGACTATATGTCGTATTGTCTGCCATTTGCTTGCACCCAGCGATAAACTTACCTCACGAAATGAGTGAGGAACACTTTCCAGTGCCTCGCGTGATGTAGTAATAATAACCGGCAGAATCATAATTCCGAGCGTAAGTGAGCCGGAGAGAATAGAAGTGCCGAATTTGAAAAAGACCACAAAGATTACCAGTCCGAAGAGTCCGTAAACGACGGACGGCACACCTGCCAGATTAACGATTGCAAGTTTTATTATTCGCGTCAGGAAATTATCCTTTGCATATTCGCTCAGATAAATAGCCGCCAATAGACCTATGGGCAGTGCGAAAATAATTGCGCCGAGAACAAGGTAAATAGTTCCGACGATGGCTGGGAATACGCCTCCTGCCCGCATTCCCTGCCTGGGGATGTCGGTGAGGAACTGCCAGCTTATTGCTCCGATGCCCTTCCGGATGATATTTATGATAATCATACCAACCGGAATAACGATGAGCATGGTTGCCGCAAACAGGAAGAAGAAAGCTATTTTTTCTGTTCTTTTTGGATTTCTCATCTTTTTCTATGCAGGAATATATCTGCGGTTACATTGATTCCAAAACTTATAACAAATAAAACTATGCCTATGGCAAACAGAGCGAAATAGTGTTCGCTTCCCACGACAGCCTCTCCCATTTCTGCCGCGATGGTAGCGGTCAGTGTTCTGGCCGGCTGGAGGATGCTGTGCGGTATAATTGCAGCGTTACCGGTAATCATCATAACAGCCATTGTTTCACCAATGACCCTGCCTATTCCGAGCATTACGGCTGCGAGGATGCCGGATGAGGCGGCAGGAAGCATTACCCGCCAGATTGTCTGCCAGTGCGTTGCACCCAGTGCCAGAGCACCTTCCTTGTATGATTTAGGCACGGAGTGCAGAGCATCTTCCGCGATGGAGACAATTGTCGGCATAGCCATAAATGCGAGCATTATCGAGCCGGACAGAGCGGTAAGACCTGTCGGAAGGTTGAAAATATTTTTTACCCACGGCACCAATGTAACCATACCGATGAACCCCAGTACGACGCTCGGAATAGCAGCCAGGAGTTCGATACCGGCTTTGAGTATTTCTTTCAGTTTAAATGGTGCTACTTCTGCGATGTAGATGGCGCATGCTGCGCCGATTGGTACGGAAATTACTGCTGCCCCCAATGTAACCAGCAGCGAGCCGAGAATGAGAGGCAGGATGCCGAGCTGCGGCGGTTCAGAGATGGGGTACCATTTGCTGCCGAAGAGGAATTTTATCGGCGAGACGGTTTTAAATACTGCAAGGCCCTCTTTTAAGAGGAACAGGAAAATCAAAACGACAAAAAATATACAGGCTAATCCGCAGAGGAGGATTAGTTTTTCAATCAGAAATTCCTTAAGCTTACGCATAGTTTTATAACCACGTTATTCGGTTGCGGTTGCGAGGCTCGTTACGGTTGCGTCAAACGTTAATCGTCGTTAAAGACGCAACCATAAGACAAAATACGAAACGAGCAGCGTAACCGATATACGAAATACGTATTATTTATTTACAGGCACGAAATCCGTTTTTGTGACGATATCCTGACCTTCTTTGGAAAGTGCGAAATCCACAAATTTTTTAACCAGTCCCTGCGGCTGGCCATTTGTGTAAAGAAATAACGGACGGGATATCGGATACTTTCCGCTTGTTACATTATCAACTGTAGGAGCGACGAATTCCGAATTTGGGTCTTTTGCGATTGAGACTGCCTTTTGTTTATCGGAGATATAGCCCATACCATAGTAGCCGATTGCGGCCGGATTGCCGGCCACCTCATCAGCAATTGCCTGCGAAGAAGGCAGCATAAGAGCCGAGGGGGCAAACTCTTCAGTGGAGCTGGGGTCGTTTTTTCTTAAGACGTGCTCTTTGAAATAGACGTGAGTGCCGGAATTTACCTCTCTGGAAAGAATAACTATTTTACTGTCCTGGCCTCCTACCTGTTTGAAGTTTGTGATTTTACCTGTAAAAATCTGTGCGAGCTGCTCAATAGTCAGCTTATCAACAGGATTTTTCGGATTCACAACTACCGCCAGACCGTCAAGAGCGGCTTTTATTTCGTAAGGCTTTATTCCTTTTTTGCCGGCCAGTTCAACCTCTTTATTTTTGATATTTCTCGAACTCATTGCTATATCGCAGGTTCCGCTGATTAGGCTGGATAGGCCTGTGCCTGAACCGCCGCCGGTTACCGAGACGAAATCCTGCGGGTTCTGCTCCATATATTTCTCCGCCCAAGCCTGTGCAAGATTTACCATGGTGTCCGAGCCTTTAATCTGGACGAAGTTTTTTCCGGCGCCGGCAAAAACGGATAATACAATCAAAAGGATGGTCAGAATTGGGTATAATTTCTTCATTATTTTTGCCTCCTTTCTGTTTTTTTCAGGATACGATTTTTTTTACAGCCCCACCATTATTCTAAATATTTTTCTGTGGCAATCAACGGAAAATATAGCTTAAAATGGGATTAAATATTTGGTTTTTTCGGAGGCCTGTTATGAGCAGAAAGGTGCTTATTGCCGTCGCCGACGGGATAGAGGAGCTTGAGGCGATAACGATAATTGATTGCCTGCGGCGCAGCGGGGCTGATTTAACGGTTGCTTCAGTACAAAAGCGAGAAATAGTAACCAGCCGAAAGGTGAAAATCACAGCCGATTGTTTGATAACTGATTGTACAGGAAAAGGTTATGACCTTATAGTCCTGCCGGGCGGTCTGCCGGGGGCAGAACACCTTCGCGACAGTAAGGAACTTGCCGAAATGTTAAAAAAGCAGAAAGAAGCCGGCAGGTTTTACGCTGCGATTTGTGCATCGCCTGCGGTTGTGTTTGAATATCACGGCTTGCTGGCAGACAAGAAAGCGACCTGCTATCCTGCGATGGCCGAAAAACTAAAAAACAAACAGGCAACAAATCAGCGGGTAGTAGTCGACGGCAACTGCATAACTTCTCAAGGGCCCGGCACGGCACTTGAGTTTTCACTAAAACTTGTCGAGCTTCTGTTCGGCAGTGAAAAAAGCCGGGAGTTAGCAAAAGCCATGCTGGCAGCAGGAAAATAAAAATTTAAAACTAAAAACTTGAAACCAAAACTGAAAATTCAAAACTGCAAGGCTTGCAAGTGCACCTGCCGTTACTTTTAAACTTTAAGTTTTGAGTTGTTTTTGTCGCTCAGCACGCTACCCCGTACCTATTTGTTCCGTTTAATCTCAAAGTAAAACCGTTAGCGATAGACATCTGTTGTATCGACTGTTTTCCGGTTCTTGCACAGTACAGATAGGTGCGGGGCTGTCGAAAATGTCTTTTCAAATGGCACAGGATAGCGCAGCATAAATTATTAAGTGATTCTGAAATTGATTATGTTGTTGGCGTGGTAATCAGGTGGATTGAAGGACAATTAAATGATGCGAGCCTCACCATTTCTCCCAATGAACCATCTATATTTACATTGACATTCATAGAAAACAATGTAGAATAACCTGTTTTCATAACTGGGATTAAAGCAAGTCCTGATTATTGATTAACTTTTTTGAGCTTTTTATGTATTCAGATTATATTCGTAACGTAGCGATAATCGCTCATGTTGACCACGGCAAGACAACGCTGGTTGACAGGCTTTTGTACCAGTCCGGAATGTTTCGGACCGAGGAGCTTGATAAGCTGGCCGGCAGCGAGCACGACTTGATTATGGATTCAAATCCTATAGAGCGGGAGCGCGGTATAACAATTCTCAGTAAAAACTGTGCGATTTACTATACGGACAGCAAGGGCGATGAATATAAGATTAATATAATCGATACACCGGGTCACGCTGATTTCGGCGGCGAGGTTGAACGCGTTTTGAAAATGGCCGACGGCGTTCTGCTTCTGGTTGACGCTTTTGAAGGGCCTATGCCGCAGACAAGATTTGTATTAACCAAGGCTCTTGAGAATAAATTAAGACCTATAGTCGTAATCAACAAGATAGACCGTGAAAACAGCCGGCCGCATGAGGTTGTCAACGAAGTGTTCGATTTGCTTGTTCAGCTTGGCGCCGACGATAAGGCTCTCGATTTTCCTGTTGTTTACGCATCTGCAAAAGAGGGCTGGGCGACGACAGACCCTGCCAAAAAGACCAACAATATGCAACTGGTATTCAAGACCATTATAAAAAAGGTTCCCCCGCCGCAGGTTATTCCTGATGCTCCGCTGCAGATGCTGGTGACGAGTCTTGAATATTCGGATTATGTCGGGCGAATAGCGATAGGCAGGATTTTCGCGGGGCAGATAACTGAAGGCCAGCCGGTTACCGTGATTGACAGGGAAGGTCTGCATACTCAGCAGAAGGTTATGCAGATTCATCAGTTTGACGGTCTCGGCCGAAAGCAGGTTTCAGCCGCTCAGGCGGGTGATATATGTGCAATATCGGGGCTTGACCCTGTTGATATCGGCAACACGATTGCCTGTGCGGACAATCCTTCGAAGCTTGCTGTTATTGCTGTCGATGAGCCGACGATGTCAATGACGTTCAGGGTTAACGATGGGCCTTTTGCAGGCAGAGACGGCAAATATGTTACCAGCAGGCAAATCGGTGAAAGGCTCGAAAAGGAACTTGAGCAT
>JBGOWI010000010.1:0-57506 GCA_041478555.1 Phycisphaerae bacterium | reverse complement strand
GGAAAAAAAAATAGGGAATCTGATGTTCAGTAAAGAAGGTTAAAAGCTATGAAGGAAGTAATAGTTTCGGTATTAAAGCCAGTAGCGAAATTTTGTTTTGAACTGGTGAACAAGGTAACGCCGGATATGGCGCTAATAATTTATGTGGTTTTGATGGCGTTGCTGGCGTTGTGGGTGATGACATTAAAGCAGGAAGGAGTACGTCAGGACGGTGGGGGCCGATATAGATTTTGGCAGGATTTACGGACTGGAGCGGTGGTTATTCTGGTGCTGCAGATAATCATCTATTTGATATTCCGCTAATATATTCGCCTGTTCATTGGTCTGCTTGTCTTAACTTTGCCACAATCTATGGCTCACTGTACCTTCGCTTCATAAGAGTAAGTCCCTAAAAATATACTTCTGTTATTGGTTATCCTCTCATTAAAACTGGTACAGTTTTGGAGGAGCAAGCCGCAAGAATATATGGCTAATTATACCGGTCATGGCAGTGATTATATTTGGCGAAATTGTCTGCCGTAATCGTCTTGGCGGGCTGTTAAAGTTTTGGCGGGGGGTCGCATGATGGGTTGGACGACTGATGTTAAAAAAGGCTTCGAGTCCTGTACCGCCCATAGCCACGAAGACACCAAGGCACAAAGAAAGTAAGGGATAGATAAAAGAGGAAAAATACCGCGGCCTTACGGCCTGCGGCTTTGTTGACGATACTCGACCGTCAAAACAGAGGAAGTCGAAAGTCTTACAGTTTCCGCGAAAATTTTTCAGCCGGTAAATGTGCCGCTGCGATTCATATCCTCGAGGCTTGCCTCTGAGATATCAGGGGTCGGCTGGATTATCGCGCTGTCCGGTGCCAATATCTGGGTGGGCTGGCCGTCAATCTGAATCGTGAAAGTCAATGGACCTACCTGAAGATGGTCGCCAGGTTTCGCTTCCGTTTCATCGCCGACCTTCTGACCATTAAGAAATGTGCCATTACTCGATTGAAGGTCACGGATTTTCAGGGCGTTTTCCTCCTGACTTAACTGACAATGTCTGCGGGAAACCACCTGCAAGGGAATGCAAAAATCACAGTCGGGCCTTCGACCCAAAATTGTAGCTTTGTTACGAACCAGAAAGACTTTCTTTGTGCCGTCTTTCTTCAGCAATATCAGCGAAATATTCATTTCGCTTCCTTTCAGGCTGCAGTTATATTTTTTACTATATCTTAATTATAACACATAAACAAGATTTTGACAAGCCTTAAATGATTGTGGACGCAAAAACGCTTGTTTTGCTTATTGTTGACGTATGCCTGGTTTGCGGATAGATTTCAGAAATCCGGTTTATGGACAGAAAAATGAGATATAAAGCGGCAATATTTGACCTTGATGGGACATTAGTCGATTCGCTGACTGATTTGGCAGATGCAACAAATTACGCTTTGGCAATGTTCGGTCAGCCTTGCAGGAATTTGCAGGCCTTTAGGCAAATGGTCGGCGAAGGCACAAAAACGCTGATTAGCAGGGCCCTTGAGCCCGATAAACAGCATTTTCTTGAAAAAGTACTTGAAAAAATGCGGGAAAAATACGCAAAAATCTGTTTAAACAAGACAAAACCATATAAAGGTTTACCTCAGGTTATAGGTGAACTTGCTAAAAAGTCTGTTAAACTGGCTGTCTTGACAAATAAAGACCAAAAAATGGCTGAACGAATCGTAAACTACTTTTTTGACAGTTATTTTGACATAATAGCAGGTGCCACGGCCTCTATTGCCGTCAAACCCGACCCAACCCAAACGTTGCAAATAGTTGATAAGTTTAAACTTAAACCACAGGAGGCAGTCTTTATCGGTGACAGTAACATCGATATGCAGACAGCAAAGACGTGTAAAATGTTCGCCGTTGGGGTAAGCTGGGGTTTGGGCTCAATAGAAGAACTAAAAGAAAACGGGGCAGATATTATCATTGACAGGTCTAAAAAACTTCTTGAAATCTTTAACTAAGGCTTTTTATTATCATTACTTGACAAGTTTTACCGATAAGTTATATTGTGAAATATGCGACATTGAAATTTACCAAACAAAGAGCTAAAAAAGTTTAACAAGATTAAGAGGTTGTTGCTTCGGAAACTTATGGCACAAGTAACGCTGCCTGACGGCAAGATATTGGAAGTTCAGGACGGTCTGACGGCAGGGCAGATAGCTGAAAGAATAGGCGCAAAGCTCGGTCGCGATGCTGTAGCGGCAAAGATAAACGGCCAGGCGGCTGATTTAAGCACTCCTGTAAAGGGGCGGATAATTTTTCAGGTCATAACAATCGACAGCAAAGAAGGCCTGGAAATAATGCGGCATAGCTGTGCACACGTTATGGCTGAGGCAATCTGCAGTATCTGGCCGCGGGCTGAGCTGGTTTACGGGCCGATAGTCGAAGACGGGTTTTATTACGATATCGACCTCGATGAAACTATCAGGCCTGAAGGTTTCCAGCGAATAGAAAACAAGATAACGGAAATTGTATCTCAGAATCTGCCGTTTATCCGCCGGGAAATGAGCAGACAACAGGCAATCCTTCACGCGGCGGGCAACCGTTACAAAATCGACAATATCAACCGTGCACATGGTGATATTATAAGTTTCTATTCGCATGGGCAGGGTTTTGAAGATTTGTGCCGCGGGCCGCACGTGCCGAGCACAGGCAAGGTCGGCAGCTTCAAAATTATGTCAGTGGCAGGGGCCTATTGGCACGGCGACCCTACCCAAAAAATGCTACAGAGAGTTTACGGCACCTGCTGGAGAACAAAAAAAGAGCTTGACGAATATCTCCAAATGCTTGAAGAGGCGAAAAAACGCGACCATCGTGTGCTTGGTAAACAGCTCGACTTGTTCAGCTTCCATGAGGAAGGGCCGGGCTTTGCATTCTTTCATCCAAAAGGAATGGTAATATGGAATGAAATTACTGATTTCTGGCGAAGCGTTCATAGAAAATATGATTATCAGGAAATCAAAACTCCTATAATTCTTAATCAGCAGCTCTGGAAACTAAGCGGCCACTGGGACAACTACAAGGAAAATATGTACTTTACAGATGTTGATGACGTCGGATATGCAATAAAACCGATGAACTGTCCGGGAGGCTGCCTTGTCTATCAAAACAGGCAACACTCGTACAGAGAATTGCCGATGCGGGTTGCGGAGCTCGGCCTTGTGCACCGCCATGAGGCGAGCGGTGTGATGCACGGACTGATAAGAGTAAGACAATTCACCCAGGACGATGCACACATATTCTGCGCACCGGAACAGATAGAAGATGAAGTTGTCGGTGTTATCAATCTTGTGTTCGAGATATATTCGGCATTCGGCTTTGAAGACGTTCATATTGAGCTTTCGACCAAGCCGCTGAAGCATATCGGTTCAGATGAAATCTGGGAAGTGTCCACAACGGCTTTAAAAAAGGCGCTTGAGAAAAAAAATCTGCAGTATCAGATAAATGAAGGCGACGGGGCCTTTTACGGACCTAAAATTGACTTCCATATTTTGGACTGTCTCAAAAGAACATGGCAGCTCGGCACAATTCAACTTGATTTTTCAATGCCGCAGAGATTCGAACTGGTTTACACCGACAAAGACAACACTGAAAAAACTCCCGTTATGATTCACCGTGCTATTTTAGGTTCATTTGAACGCTTTATCGGGATTCTGATTGAACACTACGGCGGTGAGATGCCTCTGTGGCTTGCGCCCGAACAAATGAGGATTCTGACTATCAGCGAAAAGACAAACGATTACGCACAGAAGCTGTTTTCAAGGCTCAAATCTGCCGGTTTAAGATGCAGCATCGATATTTCCGATGAGAAAATAGGAGCGAAGATTCTTCGTGCCCACAACGAAAAAATACCTTATATGCTCGTTGTGGGGCCAAAAGAGGCCGAAAGCGATAGTATCAATGTCAGAATTCGCAGGAGTAAAGATACAAAAACGCAGCAGACAGATGTGTTTATCGCCGAAGCAAAAAATAAAATCGCTGAAAAGGATGGGAACTTGAATTTGTAAAACTTATGCGCTGCCGGCGTAAGGCAGCTGCTGTAAATTATATTATTCAGAATGGAAAGGTCAGAAAAATCGGAAAGCTGAAACTTAGAGTTAATGAGCAAATTAGGGTAAGCCCTGTTCGTCTGATTGATGCCGAGAACAAACAAATCGGCATAGTAAGCATTAACGAAGCGCTGGAGCACGCAAAAAAGGCGGAGCTCGACCTTGTTGAAATTGCACCTGACGGCCAACCACCTGTCTGCAGGATTATGGACTTCGGCAAATATCTGTACGAACAGAAAAGAAAAGAAAAGCAAAATATCAAAAAACAGCATACTGTAACCGTCAAGGAGATACGTTTTCGGCCTAAAACCGACCCTCACGACTGTGCCACAAAGCTGAATCACGCTCGCGAATTTTTTAAAAAAGGTCACCGGGTTCAGTTTACCGTGATGTTCAGGGGACGCGAAATGCTGCACCTTGAACAGGGTAAAGAGGTAATGGACAAGATAATCGCTCAGCTGGAGGATGTTGCAAAAATTGACAGGCCGGCATCGCTGCAGGGCAGAAGAATGACAATGTTTATGGTGCCGAAATAGGTGCTGGCGGGGAAACCCCCACACCTTTATACAGATGTGGCTTTGCCTGCTACATTGGTGTGGTGGTTTACAGGTGCGGCTTTCTGCAAAGGTGTGGGGGTAAATCTTTGCTTCGTATCAAATAATTGTTGACCTGCCAGAGACGGGCTGTTAAGATTCTGTCCTTATTTTTTTAGGGAAACTATCTTTAAGGTTGTAAGATATGCCTAAACAGAAGACACATAAGGGCTTATTGAAACGCGTAAAAGTAACTGCCCGCGGGAAAATCAAGGCCCGCAAAAGCCATGCCGGTCATCTGATGAGCGGCAAAAACGCCAAAAGACGGCGTCGAGTTGGAAAGCCTTTCATTATCGAGGGAGTGTCTGTAAGGCGTATAAAAGAAATGCTCGGTTCAAAAAAATAAAACAGGTTGCCTGCTTGTCGGCGTGTTTAGGCTGCCGAGAAGCGATATGATTATTTGAAAGGAAAGCTGATATGCCGCGTGTAAGAAAAGGTTCGGCTACACGTCGAGCCAGGAAAAGAATCCTCAAGGCAGTAAAAGGCCACGCCAATGCCCCGGGCAGAACATATCGGCTTGCCAAAGAGAGAGCTATAAAAGCACAGGTTAACGCAAGAATCGGCAGAAAACAGCGTAAAAGATTGTTCAGGAATATGTGGATTATTCGTTTAAACGCTGCCTGCAGAGAAAGGCAAATCCGTTACAGCGAGTTTATCAACGGCTGCAAAAAGGCAAATATACAGCTTAATAGAAAAATGCTCAGTGAAATTGCAATTGCAGATGCCCCGGCTTTCGATGCCATAGTCGAAAAGGCCAAGGCCGCATTGCAGACCGGCTGAGAAATTTTTTATCGACAAATTGTGCTTGACGAATTTGAAAAAATCGGACAGGAGGCATTTGAATCGCTTAAAAAAGTGACAAATGCCGAGCAGCTTGAACAGTTCCGTATTCGTTTTCTATCGCGAAAGGGGGCTGTAACACAGATGTTGAGCCGAATAGGCACACTTGGCGCCGAGCAGAGAAAACAAGCCGGTGAAGTCGCCAATAAAATCAGTAAGGATGTTACAGCAGCCTTCGAACAGCTCAAGAGTTCGCTCAAAAAAGATTCTCAAAAAAAAGGACCTCCGGTTGATGTTACACTGCCGCCAGCGCATTTTGAAATCGGCAAAAGCCATATAATCACACAGACAATAAATGAGCTGCTTGAAATTTTCGGACGAATGGGTTTTTCAATTGCATACGGGCCCGAAATAGAGGACGAATGGCATAATTTTATAGCCCTGAATATTCCCCCAGAGCACCCCGCCCGCGACGTGAGCGATAATTTTTACATCGACGATAGCAGACTCCTGCGAAGTCAGACCTCGACCATACAGATTCGCATTATGGGCAAACAAAAGCCGCCCATAAGGGTCGTTGCTCCGGGACGCGTTTACAGACCTGGTACAGTTGATGCAACGCACATGTTTATGTTTCATCAGCTTGAGGCTCTCGTGGTCGATGAGGGCATTTCAATGGTTGATATGAAGAGCACCATAGCCCAGTTTATCGGCGCGTTTTTCGGCAAAGATGTAAAATGGCGTCTTCGTCCCAGCTTTTTCCCGTTTACCGAGCCGAGCGCAGAGGTTGATATACTGTTTATTGATAAAAACGGCGAAGGAAAATGGCTTGAAGCCGGCGGCTGCGGTATGGTTGACCCGAATGTATTTGACGCGGTCGGAATCGACAAGGAAAAGTATACCGGCTGGGCGTTCGGCTTCGGCATCGAACGCCTTGCAATGCGAAAATACGGCATAACCGATATAAGACTGTTTTTTGAGAACGATATAAGTTTTCTCAAACAGTTCTGATAATAGCCACGAAGACACAAAGGCACGAAGGAAATAAACCACGAATTCACACGAATTTTCACGAATTAATTTTGCTGCAAAGGACATGGATTTTTTAGGGAATTTTAAAGTTCCTCACGAGGCGAATAAATTCCTTCGGGTCAATTATTTTGCCGTGGCATTTTTTCGCTTGACCGATAAACACGGTGTCTTGTTCAGATTTTCTTTGCAGTATTTTTTCAGGAATTGCCCAAATGACATCAGGGCGTTGTCGATTCTTTTGAGTTCCCGAAGATGCTGCTCATCAACGAGAATTTTGCAGGCATTCGCAATATCCATGAAGTATGTACGGTATTGTTCATATGTTTCCCAATTTTGCTTTAGGTGAATCGCATTATATTTATGCACAGACATCGAACAGAATACATTTTGGTCGGCAATGGGGTATTCACTCGGCTTGGCGATATGGAAAAGGAAGATTTGCCAAATAATTCCGTTTGGAAAAATGCTGGATGTCGTTTTAAACTGGTCTTCAGTTATTACACCCGCTCTGAACTTATTGATATCATCGAGAATATCGACTACCTGACGAATACGCGGATTCTCACTACCTTGTTTTTTTCCAGATATAATTTCCTGCGTTAAGGAGCGTTGGTCTTTCCAGCGAAGGAGACGTCTGATATTCTCGGTTGTTAGTACGTTTCCCACGTTCAACTCAGCAAAGTAGTCTATCAGCAATTTGAATTTGAAGACAGTAATTTTGTCCTTATAGAAGGAGTTCCAGAAGGCTATGAACTCCTTAGCATTATTGAGATTATAGTCAGCTATTGCGTCTTGGTTAAACGTAAACATTGTTTCTTCTTCCAATGTATATTCTTCCGTACCATTGTGGTTTATTCTTGTCCAACTATTTCCCTTCCTTTTTGGATTTGCTATATCGCATGAAGACGATAAATAAGCCAATTATTAAAGGAAATATAACAAAAACAAAACCGAACAGCCAATCTTTAGATAATATGAACTTTAAACACAATATGGGATATAATAAAACACAGACAAAACCAATTATTATTCCAGTGGTATGTCTGTCATACCAATCGGGGTATCTACTCTTTTCATATGTTTCATACTTTTCAACATATTCATTGTTTCTTCTGATTTTTCTTGAATCTGACTCTGCAGTCAAGCGGCCAAGAATATAACCTCCGACACCCCATGGCAAATTATGTGAGGGAACTACCAAAGATGCAAGAAGATTGCCTTCACCGATACGCTGGTTGCTTCTATCATATGTTATATTAGAGCTTGGGTCATAAGTACCTACTCTATTCCCATTCACATCTCGTGCTATCAGTCGCCCGTCGATGTCAATTACAATCTCACCTATACGGTTCCCGTTTTCATCTCTGAGTATTTGGCTATCTATTGCGTTATCTCCTATTCTTGTTCTTGTGTGAAATTATAGTCAATTGCCGCGTTCCTTACAACTCAAAAAATTTGTGTTAATTTGTGTTTATTCGTGGTTGTTTTTTTCTTTCGCGGCAAGTCTTTTTTTTACGCGGGCGGCGATTCGGGCGGCAAGTTTTTCTCCATCAAGTCTTATATTCTGCTGCGCCAGATAAGCATCTAAAAAATGCATCCTGTCGGAATCGCTGATATTTTCGCGGGACATACTTATCTGCACAAGATTTTTTAATCGCAAACTTTCAGGCAGCTTTTTGAATTTTCTGGTTCGCTCATTGTCGAGAAAGATAAATACAAATCGGTTGTCATCCTTTGGATTCGACAGGCTCACCACAGGTTTTACGAGGACGTTGCC
The DNA here is from genome assembly GCA_041478555.1 of Phycisphaerae bacterium. Classification (GTDB taxonomy): domain Bacteria; phylum Planctomycetota; class Phycisphaerae; order Sedimentisphaerales; family UBA12454; genus JAPLMW01. The sequence goes on along the minus strand of JBGOWI010000010.1, from coordinate 49,255 downwards.
AAGCCTTAAATCGCCGTGAAAAATACCGGCGGCGTGCATTCTGCCTACCGTTTGGCCGAACTGTTTGATAAGCTGCTGTTTTTGCGATATGTCTATGTCGAGCATTTTATAAAGCGGGACAGAATCCTCAACCTGGCTGGTTATAAGAAAATTTTTAGTGGTAATGCCGACAAAAGTTTTTTTGCCGACAGCAACTATGTCAGGTGTAAAGAAACCGTATCGTTTCAACATTTGACCTGCCTTAAAAGCCCTCTGGGCCCGGCAGGGACGAAGGGAATTTTTCAAAATATCAAAAAAAGAACGATTAAGATATTGCTTCAGGATGAGACTGTAAATTTTGCCTTTAAAATAAACGTTGAATTTAAAAACATTTGCATATTTTGAAGATGGTAACTTTATAAAGGAACTTCGCTGACCATCTGTAAAAGACAAAGTATCAACGATATCAGAAAAACAGCTGGCCGGGAAATCATCAAAAAGTTCAAACTGATAGCCTGAAATTTTTATATTTTGGTAATTCATAAGCCGATGATTGCGATACCAAGCTGGTTTGCAAGTGCGATAGCCTGTGGCTTGTCTATAATAATAGTTCGGCCTGCTTCGACGACGAGGCATTTGCCGCCATTGGAGTTCAGGGATTTGACAGTATCAGGCCCCACGCAGGGAACGTCAAAACGGAGGTCCTGGTCGGGCTTTGAGGCCTTTAAGAGAATCCAGCCGCCTTTTTTGCAGAATTGCCCTGCACGTTCAATCATTTTTTCGGTGCCCTCGATCGCTTCAACGGCTATAATGATTTTTTCCCTGACAGCGATTGCCTGGCCTATGCCTGTCTGGGCAATTTTTTTCACTACGGCCCAGCCGAAGTCGATATCCTCCTGGATATCACTGCTCGGCCGGATTTTCGTCATTACGCCTTTGTCGGCCAGATGCTCAGCACAAAATTTTGTTGAGTCCTGCAAAATAATACCTCCGCTTGCAAGTTCGTCGGCAATTGCCTGTAAGATTGTCTGGTCGATTTTGTTTTTTTTTCTCAATCGCCAGTAATAAATTCTCAGCGCCCGCCAGTCGGGCAGATACCGCAGAATCCGCCAAGGCGTAAAAAGTTTTTCTTTATGAACTTTGCCGACCATCACGGCGTTGGTTACGCCGTTCTTCTTAAGATTTCGTATCCATGCACCCGGCCGGCCTATCGGCACCGTTGCGTAAAAATCCACCTTTTCGGCAAGCCGGGGCTCAGGATTGTCGCCAAGTCCTGCGCATATAACTCTGTAACCGGTCTGCTGTGCGCCCTGAGCAACGAGAATCGGCAGTCTTCCGCCGCCTGCTATCAGGCCGATTATTTTTTCATTCTTCATCTTCGAACTGCTTTTCAAGACGATGAATGGTTTTTTTCATTTCCGGCAGCTCCTCGAACAGGCTGTATGCGCGTTTTGCCGTCAAGGCATCGATAGCTGGCGCTCCCATAACAGACTGTCCATCGGGAATATCATTGACTACGCCGGCCTGTGCGGCAATTTTAACGCAGTTGCCGATTTTTATATGGCCGACAATCCCGACCTGGCCGCCAATGACACAATGATGCCCGATTGTAGTGGAGCCTGCAATCGCAATCTGACCAATCAGAAGACAGTGCGGCCCTATTTTTGTGCCGTGACCGATATTGGTAAGGTCTCCGATTTTACAGCCTGTGCCGATAACTGTATCCTCGATAGCGCCTCGCTGGATACAGCAGTTTGAGCCGATTTCCACGTCATCTTCCAGTATCACGATTCCGATTTGCGGGATTTTATAATGTTTGCCGTTGTGCGTTGCGTAGCCGTAGCCGTCTTTGCCTATCGTTGCGTTGGCATTGATTATGACATTGTCGCCAAGTTTGCAGCCATCGTATATGGTTGCGTTCGGATAAAAAATACAATTTTGGCCGATTGTTACATTGGGGCCTACAAAAACGCAGGGATAAATGATTGTATTGTCTCCAATAACCGCATTATCACAAATAGTAGCAAAATTATTGATAATGCAGTTTTTGCCGATTTTGGCAGTCGTTGCAATACCTGCTTTTTCCGACAGTCCGACATTTTTATGCTGTCTGTGGCCGTGCAACAGAATCACTATCTGAGAAAAGGCGTAATAGGGGTCATCAGCAATAAGCAGAGGTACAGGTGCTTTGGTATCCTTTCCAACAATTACAGCGCCTGCCTTTGTACTCTGCAATGCCTTTGTGTACTTGGGATTGGCAAGGAAACTGATGTCTGCTGCAGTTGCGTTTTCAAGCGTTGCAACTGCAGTAATCTTCGTGTCGGCATTTCCTTTTACCTTTCCGCCGACATGTTGAGCAAGCTGGGCTAATGTCTTTTCCATAAAGATAACTGATTATAATCGTTACTATCTGTGGGTCAAGAAGTTAAACATTGAAGAGCCCATTTTGCAACCTCTTCTGTCTTGTCAGGGCAGGGGGAATTAAAATCAGAGGGCTCAAATTTAAAAGGCCAAACCTGCTGTCCAACAGGGCCATACTGGACAGGGTCAGTTGGGCCGAAACAGGCAATTGTCGGAATGCCTGCCGCCGCTGCCATATGTGTAATACCGCTGTCATTGCCGATAAAACAATTCGAGCAGCCGATGGTCTGAAAAGCTTCCGTGAGCGAAAGCTCACAAAGAACGGGCGCAACCACACCAAGAGCATCGATGGCTTTTCTTTTAAATCTTTCCATCTCCGCCGGGCCCAGTATGAAGACGACATTTATATCCTTATCGCACAACTGCTCAGCAAGCATATAGAAATTGTCAATATGCCAGCACTTGGAAGCACCTCCGCTGCCGGGATGAATTACCACGACATTCCGACCGGGTTTTATGCCGACAGTCTCGAGGATTTTTCTGCCCTGAATTAAATCACTTTTGCCGGCTGTAATATATGTTTTTCTCAAATTCCTATCGGCAGGCTGCACCTCAAAAGATTGAGTAGAGATAAATGAATCAAGATAAAAGCCGGTAATATGTCCGGCAAAGTCAGCAAGGGGTTTTAACTGTAATGTGGTTACATCGACGGCATTACTGCAGTATGCCGTAAAAATGAGATTGGCCTCAAAATCACTGCCGGCGGCACCGAGAAAAGTGATAATCTGCTGGTAGCCTGCGAAGGCGTTTATCAGTGAATCCCCGTCTTCAAGTTCAAAATCATTGCTTTTGACAAAAAGTCTGTGCAAATCAACAGAGTCGAGGTTTTTTATGCCGTCTATACAGGTCCTGCCGGGAAAATAGTCGATATAATGACTTCTACCCAACATCAGGACTGTGCCTATACCGAGGCGTGTTTTGAGAAATTCAGCCAGAGGCAAAGTGAGGATACAGTCCCCGACAGCGCCGGGCTGAATAATAAGAGCCCGCGTTGCAAGCCGCTGAGCCTCGCTTTCAGCCTGCCGGACCATGTCCAGAATATCCTGATTTTCGTCATCCATCAGTCAAAAACCTCTTTAATCCATGCGGAGCCTGTAACTTTGAGACCTTTTTCATTTTTTAAATAAAAGACAACTGCCTGACCGGGCGTTATCGCACGAACAGGCCGGTCAAAAGAAATTCTTACAATATCCTTTTCGGGCTTTACATAGCCTGATACAGGCTTGTGATTATAACGGATTTTTATTAAGGCGGCAAATACTTCCGACGGTTCATCAATCAGCCAGTTTGCACCGGCAGCCGTTAAGCCCTTGTGCAAAAGCTCATCGTCAGGACCAAGTGTAACCGTGTTTTCCTCAGCATTGAGCTTTGTTACATAATAAGGCACACCCATAGCAACCTTCAGGCCTCGCCTTTGTCCTATAGTGAAACGATGAATACCGTTATGTGTTCCTAAAATTTTACCTTTGCTGTCAATTATATTACCTTTGCGAAGAACTTCGGGGCATAAACTCTCAAGTTTTGCTGCATAATCATTATCGGGTATAAAACAGATTTCCTGAGAATCCGGTTTGCTGCTTACCTCAAGGCCGAGACTTTCCGCCATTTTGCGGGTCTGACTTTTGTCGAGCCGGCCGAGGGGGAAAAGGATATTTTCGAGAACTGAGCGGCTAATCATTGCAAGGGCATAAGACTGGTCTTTGTTCGTGTTTGCAGCGGCATAGAGACCAAAACCATTTTTTTCTTCGATTATTTGAGCGTAATGACCCGTCGCAATAAAATCTGCGCCTTTTGCCTTTGCGTATTCGAGAAGCCTGCCAAACTTTATGAATCTATTGCAGAAAACACAGGGATTAGGTGTTCTGGCTTGTCTGTATTCGCTGCAGAAGTAATCAATCACATTTTTAAATTCGGCGGTTAAGTCCAGCACCTCAAAAGGTATGCCAAGGTGTTTTGCAACCTTTTCGCTGTCTTCGCTTTTATGTATCGGCTGGTCGTAGAGTTTCATATAAACAGCAGTGCAGTCAAAGTCTGCCTGCTTGAGAGTTGCAGCGGCGATTGCACTATCGACACCTCCGCTGATGGCAACGAAGACTTTCGGCGGTCGCTGCGACTGTTGCTTCATCACTTTTTCTTTTTAAACAATCCCTTGAACGGGTTGTTCACGTCCTTTAATCCTTTTTGAATATCTTCGCCGACCTTGAGAATCTCTTTGCCCGCTTCGCCGATATTTTCCTGAATCGGGCCGAGCACATCGCCGGGTATTATGCCGGCACCCTGAGTAGCGATTGCAGCCGAAATCCTAGCAAATATCTTGCCGACAGCATCTGCAATCGTTGTCTTTTTACCGCCGATATCCGAAAGATGTACTGCGGCGACTTTCAAATGCACCGTGCCGAGTTTTCCCGGTATAGGCAAAAGCTTCGCGGTTACATCGATGTTTTTTATGTCCACAGAGGCAATGTGAGCGTTTTTCTCATTTTGAGTGGTTTCTTTTGTTTCTTCGGTATCGGTTTTTGGCTTTTTGGGCATTGATTTGAGAATATCATTGAGATTGCTTGTCAGGCCTTTCTGCTCTATTACAACCGCTACGTCATCAAGGCTGACCTGATTTACTTCTACAGTGTCCGAAGCGAGAGAGCGGAGATTAGCTTTGACGTAGATTGACTTAAGCTCGAGGATGTTCTTAACTTCGTAGCCGGGCGGATTGTTTATCTTCAGGTCGCTGATTTCAATGCTTCCGGAACCGATACTCAGATGGACCCGCGACACTGAAGCTCCGACATTAAGCTGTTTTTTAATTGCCTTTACAATACTTACCTTCAAAATGCTGTCGATGATAAACGGTGAGGCAAGGATCAGGACAACCAGCACAACTACAATGGTAAATATTACACCAAGCCAGGTCTTTTTTTCTTTTGCCATTTTAATTCTCCTTAACTTTAGTTTTCGACTTTTACACCTAAAATCTTATGTAACTGCTCAAGCAAATCACTGGAAACATCGAAGCCCTGTTTTTTCGCAATTTCAGCGTGCTCGAGGGCTTGTTCGTATTGATGGAGCATATAAAATGTAATTGCAAGGTTGTTGTGCGCAGCGGGATAATTTGGCTGCAATTCAACGGCCTTTAAATAGTACTTCTGAGCCTCGGAGTACTCCTTCAGGAGCGAATAAGCGATGGCAAGGTTGTAAAAGATGTCAGCAGATGGATTGCGGTCAATCACCTGCAGGTATGCTTTGACGGCAAGGTCATATTGTTTCTGATTCATATATGCCTGTGCGAGATTCTGCCAGGCAGAGACCATATTGGGGTCAGCTCTTATGGCGTTCTGATAAGCTGCGATTTCATCTTCGGCCCAGCCGAGCTTGTTGTAGGTAAGGCCGAGGCCAAAATATGCCTTTGCGTTGTCGGGCTCATAAAAAAGGAGCGCCCTGAATTGCTCTATCGCATCATAATACATCTGGTTCTGAAAATATGCGTAGGCAAGACCGTAAGCAGCAGGAATAGAATCGTTTTTAAACGTCAGCGCAAGCCGGTAATTTGAAATTGCCTGGTCGTAATTCTGCTTATCCTGATATATGCCGGCAAGTGTTGTATATATATCGGCATCACGCGAATTAATATCAATAGCTTTTTTGAGAATGTCGATGGCTTTGTCGGTTAAACCTTTTGAGTGATAAACTTGCGCCAGTCCCTTGTAGATTTCGATAAAATTGGGGTCGAGATTGAGTGCGATATTGTATTGTTCAATAGCGCCGTCGGACAGGCCGTTTTTGCTGTAAGCATTCGCAAGATTGTGGTGTGTCTTGGCGTCTGTAGAGTTTATTTTAAGTGCGGCCTGGTATTGCTGAATTGCTGAGTCAACCATGTTTTTCTTGAGAAGAATGTTGCCGAGATTTGTCCTTGCTTCAGCAAGCAGGGGATTAATATCGACAGCCCTTTGCTGGTAGTAATAGGCATTTTCGATGTCATTGAGGTCGAAATATACATTGGCAAGGTTATTGAAAAAGCAGCCGATAGTTTCTTTCTTGCCGAGATTTCGCAGGTAAACCGCCTGTTGTTTATCCTGCGGCACTTTGAATTCCTTTATATAGTGCCCGTCAGGCGGACTTGCACCTTTCTGAGTTGTTTCAATGTTGAACGAGCTGTCCTTATCCGCATATCTTACAAAAAAGTGTCCCGGCACAACAACGCCATAAACAGGCAGCTCAAGCCGTTCCGCAATTGAAAGATATAATACCGAAAGACTCAAACAATAGCCTTTTTTGTTGTCCAGCACCGAATTCAGGAATAAATCCTGCGGGTTATCGGCGTTCTCCACGGGCGAAAAACTGAGTTCGTCGAACAGCAGTTTGTTGATTATTTGAACCGTTCTGCGGCTGTTCGATAGTGGACTACGGCCATTGAGCCTGTCAAGCACCGTAAGCGAGATTTCGTCAATCCTGCCGCGATAGTATTCTATATTTATGGAAGGGTCCCATCTTTTGCCTATCAGCAGCACTGCCGTCGCAAGGTCGATGTCGTCATCGCTCAGCTGGAGGGCTTTTTCCACTGAGTCTACATACAGCCCCGGAGGATTATACGGAAGCTGCTGTGATGCAAATAACGGATTCGACAGGCTCACCATCAAAGGAGCTATAAAAAACGCTAAAAATACGAACGCAATTTTTTTCATAAACGCTTCTGGAGTTTTTCAATAAGAGTTTCCGCCGTTTCCTGTTCAGCGGCAATTTGCTTGACTTTTGAAAACAAGCCGGAAGTTATCGTGATAAATTTCTTTTTAACGCCGAGTTTGTCCGCAAGGAAATCAACAAGAGCCTGATTGGCTCTGCCTTTTTGCGGCGCCGCAGACAATTTAATCCTCAACATGCCGTTTTGAACGCCTGCAAAAGAAGTCCTGCTGCTCGAAGGAATCACCTTTACACAGAAAACCACTGCATTCTGTCTGCGAATCATTTTTATATTATTTTTTGTCCCGCCAAGAGCGTTTTCAGACATCTATGTCGTATTCCCTTATATTTTTGCCGACAGCACCCTGAATATATCGTTCAATCTGTGTTGCAAGGTCGCTGACGGAACCTATCTGGAAATCTTCATAATGGCCCTGCTGCAAAGAGTCGCCGTTCAGCGCTCTTTTGAAAACCTTGACCCTTATGACAGAATAACTGGAGCAGGTTTTACTAAAATCAGAACTCTGATGCTCTGTCAGCTCAACCCGCCAGTCCTCGCTTATAAATACCAGGGCTCTGCCGGTAAAAACCGAGGTCGGAAAATACTCATACAAGGCTTTAAGAGTTTCCATCTGCCGGTGAATCCTTAATAATGAATCAATTATACCTTGCAGGCATTGCTATTTCAAGCTGCCTGTAAGTTCTGATATTTTGGCGATTTTATGCTGCCGGCAGTACTTTTTTATGCCGTTAATGATTTTTATCGCACTGTCAGGGTAGATAAAACTTGCCGTTCCGACACTTACAGCGGTTGCCCCGGCAATGATAAATTCAATCGCATCCGAGGCGTTTCTTATACCGCCGCCGGCAAGAATCGGAACATTTGCCGATTTTGCAACTTCACTATAAACCTTATTTGTAAGATATACGGCAATCGGCTTTATTGCAGGGCCGGACAGGCCGCCTGTGCGGTTGGCAAGAACAGGTTCTTTTGTCTCAATGTCAATCACCATGGCCGTAAAGGTGTTTATCATACTGAGCGCATCGGCTCCTCCCTCTATTGCAGCAGAGGCTATAGCGCTTATATCCGTTACGTTAGGCGTAAGTTTTACCATCAAAATCTTTTTGCCGGCACTTTTTTTAACGGATGATGTTATTTTATTCACAAGGTCGGGGTCTGTGCCAAAGGTTATGCCGCCTTTTTTAACATTAGGGCAGCTGATGTTAAGCTCCAGGCCGGCTATTTCACTGCAACCGGCAAGTTTTTCTGCTACAGAGGTATATTCTTCCATCGTCTGGCCGGCAATATTGACAAAAAATGGGGTGTCGAATTGTTTTATCAACGGTATTTTTTCCGCTATGAATCTCTCAACGCCTATATTTGCAAGACCTATTGCGTTAAGCATACCGGAATCAGTTTCTACAACTCGCGGCACGGGGTTGCCGTCCCGTTTTTGGAGCGTAATGCTCTTGGTGATAAAGCCTCCAAGCTGGTTTACATCCATAAAATCGGTCAGCTCATCCGCATAGCCGCAGGTGCCGGAAGCGGTAAACACCGGATTTCTAAGTTTTAATCCTGCAAAATTTACGGTTAAATCAACCATTTACCCCCACACCAATATTCTAATTGAGATAACGTCTTTTAAAAATTTCATTTTTTTACCATCCGAAAACTTTTTCCCATAACCAAAAAATATTGGTGTGGGGGTTTACCAGACAACTTCGTCAGCCCAGAACACAGGGCCGTCCTTGCAGCAAAGTTTATAACCGATTTCTTTGGTCTGTTTGTTTATGCATTTTACGGCACAGCTCTGACATAAACCTGTGCCGCAGGCCATCATCCTTTCGAGACTTACCTGACAGAGGATATTGAATTTGGAGCTTATCGCAGCGACTTCTGACATCATCTCTTCAGGACCGCAGGCATAAATAATCGTTTTACTACTGTCAGGTTTTTTGTTTTTTAGCCAGCTTTTCAGCATTTCCGTCACAAAACCCTTAAAACCTGCCGAACCGTCGTCGGTGCTTATAAGAGCTTTTGCGTTATGTTGTGCAAATTCGCCCAGAACAAAGGCAGGCTCTTTTGAAATCTTTCCGAGTTTTATATCAAAGTAGGGCAGTTCCGAAAAACTCTTTGCACCTGCAAAGACTATGGTTTCTGTTTGGGGGCAATTATTTTTCAATTCTTTTGCGAGATGTTGAAGCGGGGGAGCACCCATTCCGCCGGCAACAAGAATTGCCAGTTTTTTATCACTGACTTCGGCGAGCTCAGTCGAGCCGAAAATCTTAAAACCATTACCAAGCGGGCCTATCAGGTTTATTTTGTCGGATGGTTTGAGAGTTTTCATCCTTAACGTTGCCGGTCCAAGCACACAGTAAAGTATATCCAAGACTATTCTGCTGCTGGAACATTCGATATTCGTAAAACTGAATGGTCTGCGCAAAAGGATTTGTCGCCAGGCCCGCTGTGAAAGTTCATCGGAGATTTGTTCTTCAGCCGGCAGGGCGAGTTTTGACAGGTCAAGCTCAGCAAATTGCCCCGGCAAAACCTTTTGAAAAACCTTTGCAGTGCTGCTGTTTAACTGGAGCCGAAGATTAAAGAAATTTTCGCCGATTGCCTTGTTGTCCGAGACCGAGGCTGTGAGAATTGCTTTTTGAGGCTGGTTTTCTGCCATAAGTAGCTATTATAAAAACAATTACATACTAAACTGTCAAGACATAAAAAAACTTCCGGAATATTCATCCACTAATACTCCGGAAGTTCGCCACAGCTAAAAAGCCGTAAAGATTCAAGTTGGTGATAATTTAAACTAAAAGTTCGGTTGAACCGAAAATCAGTATAACCAGCCTCTGCTGCATTGTCAATCGGACATAAAGAAATAAATCAAATAAAATGATATTCTCATAAGTATTTATCCAAAAACGACTTATATTAAACAACCTGATGCAAAGCCTGAATAATTAATGATTTTGAATGTTTCTTTATAAGTCTTTGTTGTGTAAGAAGTTATATTATTTATTGATTTTAAGACTGTTTTGTGGTAGAAACATTACCCATGTTACCCAAAGGCATTAAAAAATATATATTTTGCCATGTTGTTCTGGCACTTGCTGTAAGCTGTCCTGCATCATTGCAGGAAAAAATTGAGCAGATAATCTCGCGTAAAGACCAGGCAAACGTAAAGTTCGGAATTCTTATAACAGAACCCCGCTCCGGAGCACAAATATTCAGCTATAATGAAAATCTTCCGTTGATACCTGCATCCAATATGAAGCTCGTAACAAGCTTTGCAGCTTTAAAATATCTGGGGCGGCAGTTCGAGTATATTACGACAGCCGCGATTTCAGATAAGAAACTTGTCATAGCCGGCAGCGGCGACCCGTTACTGGGATTTGTTGACGGAAATAACTTGGACACTAACAGGCCGGCAGAGTTCATATCAGACATCATAGGGGCGCTTAAAGAAAAAAATATAACTGAAATAGAAGATATTGTTATCGACAGCTCTGTTTTTGATGATGTGAGAGTTCATCCAAACTGGCCCAAAGAGCAGCTCAACAGGCCTTATGCCTGTGAGGTAAGCGGGCTCAACTACAATGCAAACTGCATAAAGATTTCGGCCTTCCAAAAAGACGGACAAGTAGAATTGTTGACCGAACCTAATACGGGGTATCTATCGCTGCTCAACAAGATTCAGCCTGTAAGCAAAGGCGAAAGTGCGATAGGGTCATACCGCACAGAAAAAGAAAATGTCATCATAGTTGGCGGCAAATGTAGACAGGCGGCATCGTTCGATGTGGCAATTGAAAGGCCGGCGGCCTTCTTTGCTTGGTTACTCGCTGAAAATCTTAACAAGGCTGGTATAAAAACATCCGGCCATCTGACACAGACAAGCGTTAATCCGGGAAAACTGCAGATACTTGTTGAGCATCGAACAGGGATAGCTGAAGTTCTTAAACAGTGCAACAAGGACAGCTTTCAGCTTGCAGCGGAGTGTCTATTTAAAACTCTCGGTGCCCGGCTCATAACAGGCGGCAGGGCCGGAAGCTGGCAAAGCGGACAAAAGGCACTGACTGATTATCTGACCTCTCTCGGCGCTGATGAAGAATGGTTCTATATAGACGACGGCAGCGGCTTGAGCAGTCAAAATAAATTAACCGCCGGTCTGATTGCACGCGTTCTTGCTGATGCACATTCGAGCGATTTATGGCCTGTTTTCAAGGATACGCTCGCGGCAGGGGGCGTCGATGGCACGTTAAAAAAGTATTTTTATCAGGATAAATATCGTGGAAAGGTTTTTGCCAAGACAGGCTATATAAACAGCGTTCGGGCACTGTCTGGAGTTTGCACAACTGAACGGGGTGAATATATTTTTTCAATCCTGACAAACGATGCAAATTATAAGACAAAAGAGGCAATTTTTGACATCGTTAAAGCGATAATAGATGAAGGATAGTCCCGCCTTTACTACTTGTCCGTCGAAGGTTTACTGAAGACAGAAACTTTAGGGGAGGCGGGTGAAAAAAAGACCCGTTATTATTCTATCAACTGCAATAATAATCTATTTAACTTACAACATTGAACGCTCAACATCCAACGTCGAATTACTTTTTGCTTTGAGCTGTCTTCACACTTGTTACAAATATCTTAATCAACTGCTCTGTTTCATCAATTAATCCATTAAGCCTTTCTGATTTATCAAGCAGTTTTATATATTTTATCAATTTAAGCCATCTATAAGCTTCCCGCAACTCTTTTAAGGATATTCGTATCTTATGAACGAAATCCTTGCTGGATTCTGCTGCCTGTGCTTCTCCGTGATTTGGATACGGCGAAGTTCCGGAACGCAAAAGCTGTTCAGCAATATGATTGCCAATTCTCGTTGCAGGCAGTGATTCTACCACCTTAATTACTCTGGCAGAATAATCCATCAATCTTTGTTCTAAATCGTATTTCTGTTTCTTCATTTTTTAAAATTTAACGTTCAACGTTGGACGTTCAATGTTCGACGTTAATTTATCCTCGATGCCTTGTTTAATTATGTACAGAAGCTTTGTTTAACTTTTCAGTGGTAATACAATTATAAATTCAGTGCCTTTCCCCTGCTCAGACTGAACGGATATAGTTCCATTATGTGCCTCAACTATTTCCACGCAAAAGGCAAGACCAAGGCCTGAACCCGTTCTGCCGGCAGTGGAGTTGAGGGTTTTTGTGGAGAAAAACGGCTTGAAGACTTTTTTGAGGTTTTCAGAACTTATGCCGCAGCCGGTATCAGCAACGCTAAATACGATTTCATCATTTTGCTTCATTGCTTTTATGGACAATATTCCGCCGCGAGGTATCATAGCCTCACGGGCATTGAGAACAAGATTCATTATCACCTGCTGAATCTGTACCGGCACGACACTTATGGTTAAATCCGCCGGTATATCGAGCTTAACCTTTATTGCGTCTTTTTCAAAGTCTCTGCCGATACATGAAAAAACTTCATTCACAAGCTCGATGAGCTTACATTCTCGCACCTCGGCAGCTTCGCCACTAACCATTGCCATAATACTTTCGAGGATTTCCGAGGCTCTTGCGCTGTTCTGAATGGTCTTGTGCAGGGCTTTTTCCGTCAGCTCCCTATCCTGAGGATTACTCAAGGCTGCCTGGGCGTAATTGCCTAAAGGCATCAGGATATTGTTGATTTCATGAGCTACAAGGGCAGAGATTTTCCCGAGATTTGCTATCGCCTGAAGTCTTATCAGTTTTGCTCTAAGTTCTTTATTCTCCTGGCGTTGCAGGTCAACCTGTTTGCTGAGAGACCTTCGCTTTTCTATTAACTGCGGCAAGGCAGTCCTCTCTTCATTTTTTTCTGTAAACTGTCAACTGTTCACTGTAAACTATTGTATATATTTATCGACATTCAAGGGCTTTTTCCTTAAAGTTATGGATAATAAATCGATTCTTGATGACCTGCTCGATATACTTGAAAAGCATAATGTTAAAATAAGAAAGGATTCATTAGGCGGCGGAGGCTCAGGCCTCTGCAGAATTAAGGACAAATATATCTTTTTTGTTGACACGGACTCGAGTGCCTATGAGATTGCTGTAATGTGTGCCAAAGCGGTCGGCCAGGTCGTAGATATCGAATCAATCTATCTAAAGCCGCAGGTCCGGTCTTTTATAGAGCAGAATATGGAGAAAATTCAGCAATGACAAAGACAGTGAAAAAACTGACTTCGGCAACCCTCGCGCACAGGAATGTCACCCCTGCGGAGGCAGGGGCGGGGGAGAAAAAAGTTGACCAAAGCCCCAAAACGGTAACAGTGCTCGTTGTCGATGATAATGAACAGAACCTTGAACTGCTGCAGGCTTATCTGGAAGACGTTCAGTGCCGAACAATCCCCGCAAGGGATGGCATAACCGCTCTGGAGCTCATAAAAAAGTCGGTGCCCGATTTGGTTTTGCTCGATGTAATGATGCCGAAGATGAGCGGTTTTGAGGTTTGCAGGAGGATTAAAAACAACCCGGCCACAGCATCTCTGCCGGTTATTATGGTAACAGCGTTGAATGAGCTTGGCGATATCGAAAGGGCGATAGAGTCCGGCACAGACGACTTTTTAAGCAAACCGATTAACAAATGGGAGCTGGTTACCCGTGTAAAAACTATGCTGAAACTCAAACATCTTTCAGACGAGCTTGAAAGAACACTTGCTTATTTAAGCGAAGTCGAAAAACAAGCAAGATAATTCAGTGTGGTTAGTTTAGCCCTGCCGCTCGCGGCAGGGGAAAATTGAAGTTACAACCCCCGTCGCAAGCAACTGGGCTAATCGTTGTGACTCTGTATGTATTCAATTTTTCTGGCCAAGTCAGCCTCGGTAAAACAGAACCGTTTGTCGAAACCAGTGGTCCAAATTGGGCCTGACCTGCCGCTGGAACGCAGAGCGCGAGTGGCCACGCTTTTATACATGCTGACAATACGTTCTATCGACTTATCACAGGGCCGTACCGCCAGATGAAGATGATTTGTGCAGACCGCCAGTGCCTCGAGTTCTTGCCCAATTCGCTGCGACTCGCCCAATATTGCCCGTCGGACAATTCCTTTTTCTGGTCTGGTTAGTTTTACAGTTTGACCTTTCTGCAGACCTTTGCATAGTTCAAGAAGTGTCTGGTTACCTTCAAGTATTCGCCCATCTTTAACGTAACCACGCTTGTCGCCTTGTAGCCATGTGCCGTAAGTCGTCCACGTAACCATATATCCAATTAATTTTGGCACGACTGAAATGTTAATGTGGATTTCCTGATATGCAAATAAAATGTTTATTTATGTTTAGCCCTGCCGCTCGCGGCAGGGGTTGTTTATCGCTGCCGCTCGCGGCAGGGGCAATTCTCCCCACCTCGGAGTTTATCCGCCGAAGGTGGAGTGGGGGGCATTTCCCTTTGCCTTTTCCCCTATTCCCTGTTATAATTCCCCCCAATCTCTTGAGGAGTAGCAACATCGGGACTGCACCAGAGAACGAAGCGGTCCGCTTCTACTATTTTACACAGACTGTATAATCATTGTTAGTTGCGGTTACTTGCGACCAAGTGATCAAAGAATCTATGAACACAATATTCGAAACTATTAACCACGCCAAAGAGGTAGTCGATAACATCCGGAAGGAAATCGAGAATGCCAGAGGAACTCATATTTGGAAAGATTACGTCAACGCTCTGCGACTCATCTCTCAGGTTGTATTTACAAGGAGTTCTGGATTCATACTTGAACTTATCCAGAACGCAGAGGACTCTGGCTTGGGTATGTCAGAGCCAGGTCTCTTTGAGATTAGAATAAATCACAAGCGGGTTAAGATCATTCATAATGGCAAACCGTTCAACGAAACTGATGTCAAAGCAATTTCCGGTATTAGGTCTTCAAAAAAGCCGGAGCTAGGGTTTCTTGGCTACCTCGGTATCGGTTTCAAATCTGTCCTGAAAATCACGGATTGTCCTGAGATTTACTCCGATGGCTTTCAATTCAAATTTGATAGGTCGTATTGGCCCGATCCAGGCTCTACTCCTTGGCACGTCATTCCAATTTGGATTGATGAATCTTCTGAACCTGTTGACGCATCAAAGACAACTTTTATCACGCCTTTCAGAGAATCAACAGATGTTTCACAAATTATCGAAGAGATTAAAAAGATTCGTCTTGAGCTTTACCTCTTTCTTCGTTGGTTGAAAAAAATCGAGATAGTTGATGAAACCTCGGGAGAACACTGGACACTCGAAAACCTCGGAGAAAATCAAGAAGGTATTTCTACCCTTAAGAGTGATGGTGAAGAACGACGCTTCAAATTTTTTCACCGAAAGATTAAAGTTCCTGACTGGGTCAAAGACGACAGGCTAACGCAGGAATACCGAGCCAACGTTACTCGACGAGAAATCGCCGTTGGTTTTGCCTTGGACAAGAGTGGTAATCTCGCACCCGATGAAGCCGGGGCGATGTACGGAGGAGTATATTCTTTCCTTCCACTTAGTGAAGCAAAGAGCGGAGCCAAGTTTCCAATTCAGGCAGACTTCCTTGTGCAACCAGGCCGTGAGGCCTTAAACTATGAAGCAAAATGGAACCATTGGATTCTCGAAGAAGTAACTAAGCTCACTTTCGATGCAATCGGTTTCTTTAAGGCTCACGAGACTTGGAAGTATCAGTATTTGCCCGCCTTCGAGTTCACACATTCTAAGGGACTGGAGTCTTACGAGAAACTCTTCAATCCTAAGCTCATTGAACCGATCGAGAAACACTTAACAGAAACGGAGTCTGTTCTCACTGTTGATGACAAGTGGGCAAAACTCAGCGAAGTTATTCGTCTAACAGAGTCAGGCAAGGCTATCAATGATCTCGTGCAACTTCAACTTCTAACACCGCAGGAGATCGCCCCCGCTTTTGGTCAGAAAGAAAATCTCAAGCTGGTCCATCCTAAAGTCGTTGAGCGAAAAAGTCACCCTCTCACAAAAGCAGACCGTTGGAATCTCCTTGAGAATTTAGAATTCCTTCAAATTAAATCGAAAGAACTGAACGCGGGAACGTGGTTTGCGAAGCTTTATCAATGGTTGCAAAATAATCCGCTTTACGAAAAGTATTTTTACTATAAAGAGCGACAAAAAATCCTCGGTTACCATAAATACGAAATAGTCCTAACTGCACAGGGAGACTTGAAAAAGGGAGGAGATGTTTACATTCCTGACTTGCCATCAGATAATCCTGCACTGAATGAGTTGGCTGAGATCTTGAAGTGTTCCCAGCCAATAATCCATCCAGATATTTTATCCAGTGCCGTGGGCAAAGACTCGGAAAGTCTCAGAGGTTTTTTGATCAGGTACACTGGTGTTCAGGTTTTGAATGGAAAAACAATCTGCAAGGAGATGATTCTACCAAGAATTGACTCAAAGGCTCCACAACCTTTGCCAGATGAATTATTATCCTTCACCAAGCTTTGCAAAGAAATTCTCGGGAGCGATCTTGGCAACGATATCAAGCTTTGGATTAAGACAAAATCGGGAGACATAAAAACTAGCAAAGAAGTCTTCCTGTCTTCTGATTTCAAACCTTTTAGGAATTGGGAAACGCATCAAGCTTTTGTCCCCGGCCTTAGCTTCATCGATAGCACTTACTTGGCAGCCGATCCCACTGATGATGACTTAAAGACTTGGCGGGAATTTTTTAAAGCTGGTGGCATCAGAGAGAATCCAGATAATGGTGTTGAACAATTCGCCATCAACTTTGCACTATACAAGTTGAAGAGCAAATACCAAAATGTTCAGCTTGTCGAGAAACTAAATTATGGCTTCGACATCCAAGCTGAAACACCCGATGGCGCCCCAATCAAAGTTGAGGTCAAGGGTGTGAGTGACGAACAAGACGTAGAGTTGACGGGCAACGAAGCGGATGCCGCAGACACGTATAAGAGTTCATTCTATTTATGCGTTGTTGCATCAATTCCGAGCTCGCCCACTATTTATCTGGTTAATGATCCAGCAAGAGTTGGCAAGAAGGATAAGCTAACCATCCCAGCGAATATTTGGAAGACTTCTGAGACTATTTAAACAACTGAGTAAATTTATTTCGGATTTCGATGCCTGCTCCGATGGCCTGCCCCGATTTTGCCGAGAAAGTGGAAAATAGAGCAGGGGAGCAGTTAAAAATTTTCCGCCCGTTTTGAGCATCTGGTAATTTGAAAACAAAATCCGTGAAACTTGTCCTCGCGCAGGAATGTCACCCTCGCGCATGCGGGGGCGGGGATCAGCGCAATCAGTGATTAAAAAAATAATTCTCTGTGTCCTCTGCGAGCTCTGTGGCTAAAAATATACTTTTAATATCCTCTGTGGCTACTTCGAACAAAGCGCGCAAGCACGAGTTGCAGATTTTGAACGAAATTTGAAAAAAGTCGAAAAAAGTCGCTCACTTTTTGAAAAAATCCGTAAAAATCGTTAAAAATCCGAAATTTCCACCCTCGTTTTTAGCGTAATTTTAAAAACTTGCGCAAATATCAAAAAAACTTGCGCAAATTTTCGAAGAAAACGTTCATAAGTCCTTATTTTACGCTGTCCCTTTTTCCCTAATTTTTTGAATATTTGAATTTTGATTTTTTTGGATTTGTTTCGGATTTCGATATTCGAATTTCGGATTTTAAGAAGAGGGGGGCTGGATACTCGTTACAGCCGCTATAAAAGTTGCAAAAAAGCCTTGATTTTGAGCCGAAAACGCGGATTTTTCCTGCAATTCCATTAAGACAGTCTTTCATGTTGTCGATACTGAATACGGTAAACGGTTGCGGTTGCGCGGCTCGTTACGGTTACGTCAAACGTAAGACGTTTCTACGACAAACGATACGAGCATCGCAACCGATAAACGAAAAACGTAACCAATTAAACCAATATGTCTAAACTGCTTGAAATTCTCGGCAGGGGTATTGCCGTCAACACCGCAGAGCTTATATGGCACTGGATTGATACAGTTACCAGAGACAATCCCGATTTTGAGCAGATTGACGAAATCCTCAACCTTGTATCTTTGGCGAGCTTTGACATTGCAGAAGAGAAAACCAGCCGCTATCTGCTGGAAAGACCGAACTGCACTATAGGCAGAATGGCGGCGGCTGCCTTATGTCTCGAAAATTCCAACCTGGCAGGAGCAGTTGAGAACTTACAGAGTATTTATTTCAATCAGCCGAACAACACCCTCGCGCTTTATGCGCTCGGGCACTGTTATGAAAGGCTCGGTAAAGAAGCAGAGGCTGTTGAGTTTTACCAGGATTGTCTGAAATTCAAAAATTACCTCGAGCTGCCCAGACTCAGACTTGCAGCGATTTATTTCAAAAACGGTCAGCTCGAAAGGGCGATAAAGGAATATATACAACAGAGAGGCGAATATCCCGACGACATTGAAACGCTCGTGCTTCTGGGGCACTTGTATATGCAGAACAGCGACTACGAGGCTGCTGTTGATGCCTTTAACAGTGCAATACTTATTCATCCGGACAATTTTACAAGTTCGCTGGAGGAAGAAAAAATAAAGGAGATTATCGAATACAGCGGCCATTCGCAGGCGGTTGAACATATAAATAACCTGCTTGAACAGCAGCCTGATTCAGCAGAACTTCATTTACAGCTTGCAGATGTGCTCGCAGACGATGGTAATGTGGCGGATGCTATTGTGCAATATGAGAAAGCCGTAAGGCTGCAGCCCAATTTTCTGCAGGGGTTCGTAAAACTCGGTTCTCTGTATATGTCCGGGGGAAATTTTTCCGTTGCCGCCGAGTGCTTTAACAAGGCTGCAGCAACCAATGATGAGATTGTGGACGCATATTTCGGTTTAGCTGCGGCACAGAAAAAGACACAAGACCAGGCCGCAGCATACAGTACCTTAATCCTCGGTGCTACAATCCAGCAGAACAGTTGTATTCTTTTTGCTGAAGCTGCGAGGTTGAGATACCCCTTAGGGGCTCAAACAAGGTCTGACAGCCGGGAAGGCCAAAACTCATTTAAGGTTATGTTCGAGACCTTAAAACAGCAATGTTCGCTCAATCCGGATAATCAATCATTGCTTTACGCTTTGGGTCTGTTATTTATGAAAAACGGTCTGTTTAATGAGGCAGCCGAAAGTTTCAGCCAAATCATCCGGAGAAATCCGACTCATTACAGGGCGCTCAGCAGGCTGGTGCTTTGTTTTGCGGAAAGAGGTGAAAAATCCAAGGCTCTTATGTATCTGGGAGCCGAAGATAAAATCAGCACAGAACTTCTTAATCTGCATTATAAAACCTCGTTATTATACTGCAGCCGAAGCAACTTTATAGAGGCATTAAAAGCGACCAGACAGCAACTTGATGAGAACTTTGATTCTCAAAACGCTTTGACCACGCTAAACGAGGTTCTTCAGAATATGGGGCTTGTTGACAGGGCCTTTGCAGGCTGGAACCTTATCAGCGATATGATAAATTACGCCGCCCAAGGCTGAATTTGGCCAATTTCAGTTGATTCTACCTTAAATAATGCGAGAAACCTGAATGAAACATAACATATATTATGGGACTATCAATATTCGTATTTCGTTTATCGGTTGCGATGCTCGCCCCGTTAGAAAGAACGACAATATGGAATTTCTAACAAGCTGCAGTTTTCTAACGGGGCTCGTTTCGTTTGTCGTCATACGGTTACGTTTTAACGACGCCTTAAGATCTGCTCCTTTTGCCCTGCTAATTAAGTAATTTCCCTCTTGCCAGACAGGCGATACTGAATTAGGATAATCCGTTAGAAATGTCTCTTGAACTGAAAAGCACGTCTTTCGAAAACGGCGGTTTTATTCCCCGGCAGTTTACCGGTCAGGGCGCCGATAAGTCTGTCGCCTTACAGTGGCAGGATGCTCCTGGTCAGACAAAGAGCTTTGCCCTGATAAATGACGACCCTGATGCCCCCGGCATGACCTGGGTGCACTGGGTTATTTTTAACATCCCGGCTGACAAAACGACACTATCTGAAGCGGTTCCCACCAAGGCTGAATTGTCCGATAGGACGAAACAAGGAATCAATGATTTTGGTCAAATTGGTTACGGCGGTCCAATGCCGCCGCCTGGAAAGGCGCACAGATACTTCTTCAAGCTGTATGCTTTAGACTGTATGCTTGACCTGAAAAGCGGCATAACAAAATCAGAACTTTTAAAGGCTATGCAGGGACATATCCTGGCCCAGGCTGAAATTGTCGGGCAATACAGGCGCTGAAATTTTACCCATATTTTTTCACTTCTATTCCAAAACCTCTCTTTTACCGTAAAAAGGCTTTTTTGTTGACAGATAAGCCTTATAATTTATAATAACTTACCTTTTTGTGCGGAGTAAATCTATGAAGAATAAGGTAGTTGTGATTCTGGGCTGCATGCTTTTGGGCACTTTCGCTTCAGCGCAGCAGCTCGAAGATAAACAGAAACTCGAAGATAACTGGAATGATTTTCTGCATTATACGGTAATAGGCCGATTTGACCTTGCCGGCGGTTTTGCTCAGAAAATTATCGACAGCAATGCCGACCCGCTGGCACTGCTGAATCTAAGCGAAGAAAATCCGAGAGGCTATGCAATATTAGTAAAAGTTCACGCAAGCAATCCCGACCTTGCCCCCCTGGCGGCAAAGATTCTTGATATTATTGAAAAGGGACGGTTTATTCGCCGCACCGACTCTGAAATCATACAGGAGGAAATTAAAAGGCTCAGCAGCACCGTTCGCGGCAAATATACCGCTATTGAAAGGCTCCGAAACGCCGGCGAATACGCAATTCCATATATGATTGATGCTCTTGGCGACCAGAGCCGCAAGGCTGAATTTGCAAACATTACCACCGCCCTGCCTGAGGTTGGAAAAGAAGCCATCAGACCGCTGACGGCTTTGCTCATTATGGATGACCTCATCGCAAAGGCTGAAGTAATAAAGGCGCTGGGCAAAATAGGTTATCCTGAGTCGCTGGGCTATTTGAAATTTATCGCTGAAAATGATTCTTCCCAGCAGCTTCGCCAGCTTGCTGTTGACAGCATGGGCCAGATTGATTCGGCAAGCGTAAACAAACCGGCAGCAGAGCTATTTTACGAACTGGCGGAGAATTACTATTACAAAGCCGAGTCGCTCCGCCCCCCTGCCGAGGTGAACACGGCAAATATCTGGTTCTGGGACAAAGACACAAAGAGGCTTATCAGAGAAGAAGTTAACAAGGCGTATTTTCACGAGTTGATGGCGATGCGATGCTGCGAATGGTCGTTACGGGCCGACCCTGATTTTGGAAACGCGATTTCGTTATGGCTTGCCGCCTTTTTCCGAGCAGAGGGAACTCATATTGCATACCCAAAATATTTTGGTTCGGGTCATGCCAATGCAATGACTTATGCCACAACAGCAGGCGCCGAATATCTTCATCAGGCCCTTGTTCGCGGCGTCAAAGACAAGGATGCCGTAGTTGCACTGGGTGTAGTTGAGGCTCTTAGTCGAAATGCAGGAGAGAAATCACTTATGTACAGGCTCAAAACTTCTCAGCCGCTGATTGACGCTTTGACGTTTGATGACAGAGCGGTTAAATTCAGCGCCGCCATTGCCCTTGCTCTTGCAGGCCCGACTGAGAAATTCGGGGAGAGTGAACTGGTTGTAAAAAATCTTGCCGAGGCGATTTCGATTGCCCCTGACGCAAACTGGCCGAAGGATACAGCCGATACCTATGCTGTCCGGGCCTGCGATGCAATGCTGAAACTTGCCCAGACAAGAAATAAGGTTGTAGACCTTTCGCTTGCTCTTTCATCTCTTGTATCAGCTACAAATGACGCAAGGGATGAGATGAAGACCTTTGCCGCTCAGATTCTTGCATATCTTTCAAGCCCTGATGCACAAAGAGCCGTCGCCGAAATGGCGCTCAAAGAAGGAAATGGAATGGAGGTCAGGATTGCAGCATTTGACTGTCTTGCCGTTTCGGCAAAGGTAAATGCCAATCTTCTTCTTGACGAGCAGATTGACAGGATATATTCGATAGTTCAATCAACGGATGTTAATGCCGAACTGCGCTCATCTGCCGCTGCGGCCTTTGGAGCGTTAAATCTGCCGAGTAGAAAGGCAAAAGACCTGATTCTCAATCAGGCGAAGATATAAGTCTGTCGAATTATGCCGTGGTGAGGTGTTATGGCTAAAATCGCCGGAAAAGGCAGTAAAATTGACGAAAAAGAACGTAAAAATGCAATAGCAGATTTCGTCAGAGGCCTTTCGGCTGAACATAAAATGCTGATAATCCTTAAAGCTCAGCTTTACGGCGGCAAATGGGAACCGATGTATCAGGATTTGAAAAACCGCCTGGAAGGCAAGCCTTATATATTTAAACTGGCAAACCGCATTAACGACGACATAGAAAGAATCGAACAGATGAGACAGTTTGAGCAGCAATACAGCGTGAACCTGTGCGACTATGTCGATTCTGTAGAATGATTGTTCCGACATTGTTGATAGTGTAAACTTTTCAGGGAGAAAGATATTGAAAAACTTTTATCTGTTCTGGTCATTTGTTTTTGTTTTTCTGGCAGTCTGGCCGTCAACCTCTGATGCGATTATAAGCGAAAAGCTGCTTAATCAGGCCGGTCTGCAGACGGTCTGGCAGAACGCGGTTGCCTTAAATCCGAAAGAGAAGATTCAGAAAGTAACCATCCTCGGTAATTATCTATATATTTTTACCGATAGCAATTATCTGCTCTGCTTAGACAGGAACACAGGCCGGTTGAGTTTTGCTGCATCTGCAGCAGCACCAAAACTGCCTGTCTTTGAGCCGGCGGATTATAACGGCATTACTTATCTGATTGCTGCCAATAATCTTATTGCAGCGAATATTGAACAAGGCGCAGAAATTTACCGAAACAAGATTCCTTTTTCGGTTTCTGCCGCTGCCGCTGTAAATGCCTCCTACCTGTATATTCCCGGCATGGACAAACGTCTGCATGTTATGGACCTCAAAGGCCGGCAGGAGATTTTCAAGGCAAGCGCCGACGAAGTTTGCGGTATTACGAGCGTCCTTGCGACCGATAGTTTCGTGGTCTTTGCCACGGACGCCGGCAATGTAATATGTGTGAATCCAGCCGAACCGAAGCGGCTCTGGCAATTCGATGCGGTTGAAGCAATTATGGCGCCTTTGACCGGAATTTCCGGCTGGCTTTACGTGAGCAGCAGAGATACCAATCTTTACAAACTTGACGCTGGCAGCGGCGATCTAATCTGGAAATTTCATACCGGCTCAGCCCTTACCACACCTGCAAGAGCTGCACAAAACGCCGTTTATCAATATGCCCGGGACAAAGGCCTTTATGCAATCGATGCGAACAGCGGTAAACTCCTGTGGCTTTTGCCGGATGCCCTTGACCTGCTCGCACAGGATGGCAGCACGGCTTATATCTTTGACAAAAACAATACATGCATCGTCATGGATAATATGCAGGCCAAAAAGATTTATACAATCAATTTCGCACCGGTAACCATATTTGCAGCTAATGTCTATGATAACAAGATATATATTATGGAAGATAAAAACATTTTCTGTATTCGACCAATCAAAAAATAAATTGCATCCTTAAGGAGAAGGAAAATTCAAATGGATGTGAAAATCAAATCAGCCTTAATCAGCGTTTCCGACAAAACAGGTGTTGTAGATTTCGCAAAGGACCTTTCAGCAATGGGCGTTAAAATCATCAGCACTGGCGGAACAGCGAAAGCGATTGCGCAGGCCGGCATCAATGTTATCAGTGTCGATTCTGTAACCGGCTTTCCTGAGATGATGGACGGCAGGGTAAAAACGCTGCATCCGAAAATTCACGGTGCCCTGCTGGGTCTGCGGGATAACGCTGAACATCAGGCAGCGATGAAAAAGCACGGCATCGAACCAATAGATATGGTCTGCATCAACCTTTATCCATTTGAACAAACAATAGCAAAGCCGGATTGCAAGTTCGAAGATGCAATCGAAAATATAGATATCGGCGGCCCGAGTATAGTCCGTTCAGCAGCAAAAAATCATAAATTTGTAGCTGTTGTTACAAGCCCTTCTCAATACGATGAAATTATTTCTGAAATGAAAAATAATAAAGGGTGTATCAGCCAAAAGACGAGAAGCAACCTTGCAAGAATCGCTTTTGGCCTGACCGCAGGCTATGACGCGGCAATATCAAAGTACCTCAACCAGCAGGCTAACGTAAGATACCCTGAACGAATGAGTATTTCCCTTTCAAAGGTGATGGAGCTTCGCTACGGCGAAAATCCGCATCAGAGCGGTGCATTTTATAAACTGCCTGAAAATGGCGAAGTGAGCGTATCTGGTGCAAAACTTATGGAAGACGAAACGCAGATGAGCTTCAATAACTTACTCGATGCAAACGCTGCCCTTGAGCTTGTAAAGGAATTTTCAGAGCCTGCTGCGGTAATAGTCAAACACCTTAACCCCTGCGGTTGTGCCGTTGACGACGATATTCATAAAGCGTATCAAAAGGCTTACGAAACCGATATCGTAAGCGCATTTGGCGGAATAATTGCTCTGAATAGGAAGGTTGATAAAGCTCTTGCTACAACCATAATGGAATCTTACTCACTTTTCGGCAAGGCCAAAGGTGCGGGCGGCTTTTTTGCTGAGGTGATAATCGCTCCTGAATTCGACGCCGATGCCATTGAAACAATAAGGACACTAAAAGCCTGGGGTAAAAGAGTTCGCATCCTGTCAACGGGTCAGATAGACCGCTCAAAAACAGACCACAGCGAATTTGACGTCCGCTGCATAGTCGGCGGGCTTTTGTTGCAGGATAGAGACCTTGTCGGCTGGGAGCCGGATTTGCTTACATATCCCACAAAGGTAAAGCCGGACAAAAAACAGCTTGAGGATTTGAGAATTGCCTGGATTTGCGCAAAGCACGCAAGGAGCAATACAATAACGCTGGTAAAAGACAGGCGCCTTATCGGCGTAGGAGCCGGCCAGATGAACCGCGTTGAGTCAGGCCTATTGGCATTCAAACACGCAGGAAATGAAACCAAAGGTTCTGCGATGGGTTCAGATGCTTTCTTCCCCTTCCCGGATAATGTTGAAAACGCAGCAAAAGTGGGCGTTGCCTGTATTGTCCAGCCCGGCGGGTCAAAAAAGGACGACGAAGTTATCGCCGCTGCGGACAAATACGGTATCGCTGTGGTCTTTACCGGCAAACGCCATTTTAAACACTAAAAATTCTCAAGGCAGCTTGAATCGGTTCTCTCAGATTGTCAGCTTTAAATCTTCCATAAGTTATTGGAGGCAAAGGAATGTTTGAGAGGCGGATTTCACTATTCAGTCTTTTCGGATTCAAAGTCAGTCTTGATATAACCTGGCTGGTTCTGGCAATTCTTATAGTATGGTCTCTGGCAGAAAATCTTTTTCCGCAGTATTACCCCGGATTAGGAACAGCGACATATTTGTGGATGGGAATTGCCGGTGCTGTTGGTTTATTTGCATCTATTGTTTTTCATGAGTTTTGCCACTCAATAGTTGCCAGATATTACGGTCTGCAGATGAAAGGTATTACGCTTTTTATCTTCGGCGGCGTTGCCGAAATGGAAGATGAGCCGCAAAGCCCCAAGGTTGAGTTTTTAATGGCGATTGTTGGGCCGTTATCGAGTTTTCTTTTGTCCGGCGTTTTTTACCTGCTTGGAACATCTGCCAGGAACGCCGGCTGGCCGGTGCCGGCAAGCGGAGTCCTGTCTTATCTTGCGGGGCTGAATTTTATCCTGGCTGTTTTTAATCTTATACCTGCTTTTCCTCTCGATGGCGGCCGAGTCCTTCGTTCAATCCTTTGGGGCGTAAGGCACAACCTGAGATGGGCTACACATATAGCCTCATATCTGGGTTCGGCCTTTGGAATCATCCTGATGGTGCTCGGAGCAATCAGTTTTGTTAGTGGTAACTTCATTGGCGGAATATGGTTTTTCCTCATCGGGACGTTCGTCCGAGGGGCTTCACAGATGTCTTACAGACAGCTTATAGTCAGAAAAACGCTGGCAGGTGAAAATATCCGGCGGTTTATGAAATCCGAGCCTGTAACAGTTCCTTCATCGCTTGGCATATCACAACTCGTGCAGGATTATTTCTATAAGTATCATTATAAAATGTTTCCTGTTCTGGATAACGGCCAAATCAAAGGATGTATAAGTACAAAAGAGGTAAAGGCAATTGCTCCGGACCAGTGGAACAACTATACCGTTGGCGATTTGGTAAAACCCTGTTCAGGCGAAAATACTATTTCGCTACAAGATGATGCTATTAAGGCACTCTCTCTTATGAGCCGGACGTCAAACAGCAGACTAATAGTTCTGGACGGCGATAGACTTGTCGGGATTGTTACCCTCAAGGACTTGCTGCAGTTTCTGGCACTCAAAATCGACCTTGAAGAAAAAGAGGAAATTAATATACCGTTTTAGCTGCGGAGGCATTGCAATGGTCTTTACCGGCAAAAGACACTTCAAATACTAATTAATGCCTTTTGCAATCATAAAAACCCCCTCAGCTTTATGCCGAGGGGGTTTTTTATTTTTTTTAAACCGCTTCAATTGTCGAAGGCGGCTTGGGAGCTATGTTATATGTAACGCTGACGATGCCGGGGACGTTGCGGATAATCTCATCAGCAAGTTTTTGAAGAGTTTTGAAGGAAAGTTTAGTCGGCGTCGCGACTCTGGCATCTATGCTGTCCCAGCAGCGGATTTCAATTTGCTGGCCGAAATCGCGACGGCCTCCGCGCATACCGGTTACGCGGTCTTCGTTAAGGATAGCCATATACTGAAACGCCTTTGTACCTTTAAGCAGCCTCTCGACAATAGCTGTTGCCTTGCGGACAGTTTCAATGCGCGGTGGAGTCGCTTCGCCTATCACGCGCGCCGACAGTGCCGGACCGGGAAACGGAATACGGTTAAATACCTCATCCGGCAGTCCAAGTGCCCTGCCGACCTTTCGTGCGCCGTCTTTGCGAAGCTGAATCAACGGCTCGAGAATACGGTAGCCAAAGGCCTTCTGCGGGTCAATGCCGAGCTGCTCGAAGACATTATGCTGGCGTTTGATTCCTGCGACGGTCTCGTCAACATCGGTAAGGATTGTTCCCTGCAGAAGGAGCTTTGCTCCGCTTTTTTTGACAATGCGGCCAAATACTTTTTTGTAAAAGGTCTGGGTAATAGCTTCGCGTTTTTCTTCCGGGTCTGTTATGCCTTTAAGTGCTGCAAAAAATTCCCTGCGTGCGTCGACTATTTCGACCTTCACACCTAATTTTTTGAAAAGACCTGCGACTCTTTCGGGTTCGCCCTGCCGCATAAGACCATTCTGGATGAAAACGGTTTTAAGCCGCCTGCCCAAGGCCTTATGGCCGAGCATTGTAACCGTGGATGAGTCAACACCACCCGATAAGGCGTTAATTGCCATTCCATTGTCAACGACATCCTTTATTTCCTTAACCTTTTCGCTAATGAACCGCGCCGTGTTGAGCTTTTTTGCGGTAATCTCCTTAATCATCTGACGACCTCCTTTTTGCCTTAAATAGTTATAGCTTTATACGGTATAAGTTGAAGCGCTTGTTGTGCCGCCGCGGCCTGTCCAGTTGGTATGGAAAAATTCGCCGCGTTTCTTATCGACTCTTTCATAAGTATGTGCGCCGAAATAATCTCTCTGAGCCTGCAGGAGATTTGCCGGCAGTCTTTCACATCGGTATCCGTCATAATATGCAAGTGCAGCGCTTACCGCCGGCATTGGAATACCCAAATCAATGGCGGCTCTGACAACCCGCCGCCAAGAGCCTTGCGATTTCTTGACTGCGCTTTTGAAGAACGGGTCAAGCAGCAGATTCACAAGCTTTGGATTTTTGTCAAATGCTTTTTTGATTTTCCCCAGGAATGCCGAACGAATGATACAGCCGCCCCGCCACATAAGGGCAATGCCGCCGTAGTTGAGATTCCAGCCGAATTCTTTCGCAGCAGCCCTCATAAGCTGATAGCCCTGTGCGTAACTTACGATTTTTGAGGCGTACAGCGCCTTGCATAAATCGTCAATCATTTTTGTTTTATCGCCTTTGAACGGTTTTGCAGGGCCGGCAAGTATTTTTGATGCTTCAACGCGTTCTTCCTTTATCGCCGACAGACACCTTGCGAAAACGGCTTCACCAATGAGCGTTAAAGGCTGGCCGGCATCGAGGGCGGCGATAGCAGCCCATTTGCCAGTGCCCTTTTGTCCTGCCGTATCGAGAATCAAATCCAGAACTTCACTTCCATCTTCATCCTTATATGCAAGAATATCACGGGTAATTTCTATTAAGTAAGAATCAAGCTCTCCTTTGTTCCACTCTGTGAAGGTCTCGTGCATCTCGGCGTTTGTCATTCCGAGTCCCTGCTTCATCATTTGATAGGTTTCGCAAATCATCTGCATATCGCCGTATTCGATGCCGTTGTGGACCATTTTTACAAAATGTCCTGCGCCGTTTTCACCGACCCAGTCGCAGCAGGGTTCGCCCTCTTTGGTGCGAGCAGCGATTTTCTGGAAAATCGGCTTTAAATGCGGCCATGCTGCAGGCGAACCGCCCGGCATAATCGACGGTCCTCTCAATGCGCCTTCCTCGCCGCCGGAAACGCCTGTGCCGATATAAAGTTTGCCTTTGCTTTCAACGTACTTTGTTCTTCTGGTTGTGTCCGGGAAATGACTGTTTCCGCCGTCGATAATAACATCGCCGTTTTCGAGATGCGGCAGCAGAAGTTCGATAAAGTCATCAACGGCCTGACCGGCTTTTACCATCAGCATAACCTTTCGCGGTTTTTTGAGATTGGCACAAAGCTCTTCGATGGAATGGCAGCCGATTATATTTTTGCCCTTTGCCCTGCCGTTGATAAAATTATCGACCTTTGAGACTGTGCGATTAAAACATGCAACAGTAAAGCCCTTGCTTTCCATATTAAGGATGAGATTTTCACCCATTACCGCAAGACCAACAAGACCAATATCAGCTCTCGACATTTGTGTTTACTCCTTATACGTTATTAAATCTTTTTTTATAAGCCCACAATCCTATGCCCGGGTTGGGGATAAAATAAATTTTTTCATCATCCGGCATTGTGTTGAAACCGTTGTTTAGTTTATCCGGATTATACTTTTTCAGCATATCAGACAAATCAGCGTAGTTAAAGTTTACTTTTTCGATTTCCCGTTTTGAAAGTTTACCGGGGCAGTATGTTATTTTAAATCTGCCTTCGCTTGAGCCGTGAATAAGATGAGCAGCGGCGCTTAAATTTGCCCTTAAATCTTCGTTATTTCTGACGAGCTCAAGAATTTTTTCGGTGCCGAAGTAGCCGTATTTTCGAATAAGCCGGTCAATTTCTTTATCTTCACCGAATTCCTTTACTCCCGGCGCCAGTACAATCAATTCTCCGCCGTCTGCCATAGCCATTCTCGTTCGGTAAATACTCTTGTTGCCCAGCCAGGTGCTTTTGTATTCGTGCGGGTCGAGATAAACAATCACTTTTTTCAACGGCTCATCGAGCATTGTGAAATTGACTTTTAAAGACAGCTGGCAGGCATGATTGAAGCATTCGAAGCAATCGCCTATGAAAAGCCCTCTTGTCTTTATTTTATTCTGATTGTCCGCCGAGACAACGGTGAGGGCATAACAAATAGGCAGATTTTTTGCGAAATGTTCTGATGCGTAATTAAGGACCTTTCTTACCGGCGTATCCGCCCTGCCCATGATTTTTTCCATATTGCAGACTGCACCGAGAAAATGGCTTTTGTTAATGCCTTCGGGGCCGCCCGTGCCGACGAAGATATTTTTATTGTAATTAGCCATACCAACGACTTCGTGAGGAACAACTTGGCCGATTGACAAAATCAGGTCAAAGCCCCCTTCGATAAGCAGCTTATTTACCTGAGCAGGCCAATCGTAGTCTAATTTGCCATTGCTGACCTTTTTGACAAAGTCAGCCGGCACCCGGCCGAGCGTTACCGTATCAGTCCGCCAATTATACTTTCTGAAAAGATTCAACGGCGTTTGACCATACATTTTCTTTATTTCTGTTTCTGTCATCGGAGAATGCGTTCCAACAGCAGGCAGAACATCGGTGAGCCTGCCGCCATAATACTGCCATGCTATAAACGTAAGTTCGCCGGCACGCGAACACAGACGTGTAATATCCGGGCCGATTACAAGGACCTTTTTGCGATTACCCAGTCTATCAAGCGCAGAATACAGACCCTCTTTGAGGTCATCTGCACTTAAACTTGTTTCAGGATTTCCTTTGCTATAAAGCAGCATCTCAGACTATTCCAACCAGGGTGGATTTTCAGGCAGACAGGCGTCAAACTCTTCTATAAGTTTCTTCTCATAAGAGCCTGCATATCTGCCATTGATAAATCTGTCGAAAGCCTCATCGTGAAATTTCTTCCAGCTTGCGACTTCGTTTCCGGGATTAACAGGGAAAAACAGGACTTTGTTTTTCTGTGCTGCTTTCATATCTCCCGGTGCATCGCCGACCATTAGAACCTTATCCTTGTCGTATTTGCCGTTGCTGACGATTTCGAGATGGTCGGCTTTCGAGCCCATTTCCTGCCCTGCTATTACCTTTGCATATTTGGCTATGCCGTGTTCAGCCCATTCCCGCTCAAGTGCCTCTGTCGGCGTAGCGGAACAGACAATAATATCTGCCTTTTGCACTATTTCTTCCAGACTCTCGCGGACATATTTGAAGGGCGGAACATTTTTGACAATATCCGCAACAGCCTGATTGACCCTCTTGCTCCAGTCAAGTGTAATTTCAAGCTCTGCTTTTTCTTTGGGGTCTGTAGCTTTTGCAATTGCTTGTTTCAGACCGTCATTGCTCAAAAGGCTGTTTGGGTCATTTACCCATTTGCAGTAATATTCAAACTGCGGCACTTTAAAGCCGCTTTCCTTTACCTTTGGATGCGAAGGCAATAGCTCAGTCAGGATTCTGACAATGGTCTTATGTCTGTTTGCGCCGCGGGTCTTGCTGAAAAGGTCTGCAAAGTCCTTACACTCTCTGGCAGCTTCAGCAACCGGCTGCAATCCAAAACAGCCAATCATCCAGGGACAGAAGCATTCCCGCTGCTTTATGCCCATTGCGTCGAATGCGCAGCCGTCGGAATCAATCGCTACAAGGAATTTCTTTGTTGGTTTTAAATCTTTTAGTGGTTTTGCAAAATCGGTCATTTTCACAATCCTTTTAATTACATATAAGCAGGAAGTTTTTTAGCTATAGTCTTTTTCTCAAATCTTATATAGACCGGCAGACCGTCGTCTCCTATTGTGATGGGCGCTTCGCCTTTTACCAGAGGACGGACATAGTCGAGCATAGCTGCTGTTACGCCGTTGCCGGCAGCGTTAATATACTCGCGCGGCACTTTCTTTTCGCCGTTGGCCACATCCATAAGATTGGCAAGGCCGGTAGTACATTTATACGGCTTGTTACTTTCTCTTACAAGCGTTACCATTTTGCCGCTTACGCCGTCAAGAGCATATTTTACTGCCATCTGGCCGCACATATAGGCCTCGTTTACGTCAGTCAGTGATGCAAAGTGCATTGCGCTCCTCTGGTTTGTTCCAAGCTTATTGAAGCGGGTCTTTATGCCGACTTCCTTTTCAATAACGGCCTTGAGCATTTCAGCAATGCCGCCGAGCTGAGCATGGCCGAAACTGTCGGTCGCAAGAGTGGTTTTTTCCGCTGTAATATATTCGCCCTTCTCGTCTTTTAATCCTTCACCCGCAACGATAAATACTCTGCCGAGTCTTCTATAAACTTCCTTTACATCCTTTACTAACTGTTCAAAGCTGAAAGGCGCTTCGGGCAGATAAATCAAATGCGGGGCATCCTCTTCTGTTCTGTGTGCAAGGCCTGTTGCTGCGGCAATCCAGCCGGCATTTCTGCCCATAACTTCGAGCATGCTGCACGTATCTGTTGTGTAGAGTGCTTCGGTATCCCTGCCCGCGTTCATCGCACTTGTGGCAACATATTTTGCGACACTGCCGTAACCCGGACAATGGTCTGTATAAGCGAGGTCATTGTCGATAGTTTTTGCAATACCGATGGTAATAAGTTCGAATTTGCTGTCGGCAGCAAGCTTATTCACCTTATCGGCTGTGTCCATCGAGTCGTTTCCGCCGGCATAGAAGAAATAATGTATGTCGTGCGCTTTAAAAACATCGAGAATCCTTTGATAATCTGCACGCGATTTTTAAAGCGATTTGAGTTTATATCTGCATGAGCCGAGCGCTGCTGCCGGCGTTCTTTTTAGCGCTTCAATAGTCTGGGGGTTTTCTGCAGTAACATCGAACAGCTCTTCCTTCAGTACGCCGAGGATGCCATTGTTTGCGCCAATCACTTTGCCGATTTTGCCGGACTTAATTGCCTCCTGAATTACGCCGCAGGCACTTGAATTTATAACGGTTGTCGGTCCGCCGGACTGGGCAATTATGGCGTTCGCCTTCGCAGCCATTTTTATAACTCCTTTATGTAAAAGATATTATGATTTTGATGATTGGTTTGTTTACAGAACCAACTTTTATATCAAAACCGTAGCTTACTTTCAAGACTATTATGCTGATTCAAGTTTCAGGGGGATATCGCTACGTTATGCTTTTGCTTTACAATAATCGTTTGTGGGGTTATATTTGTTGTTTTGTGCCGATGTAGCTCAACGGTAGAGCACGGCTTTCGTAAAGCCGGGGTTTTGGGTTCGAATCCCATCATCGGCTTTTATGACAGAACCGCATAAAATAAATCATATTGATACGCCAAAAAGTGTCCTCGAAATTCAATACGACTTGTATCGCAGGATGAGTCCGGCAAAAAAGTTTGAACTTGTCTGCGACGCATATCGCTTCGGACAGCTTCTTGCGATGGCAGGGATTAGAATGCGTTTTCCTGATGCCGATGATAAACAAGTCCGACAAATCTGGGCAAAAGAGCATCTGGGAGAGGAACTCTATTACAAGGTCTATGGAGATAAAGGCTACGATGGCGACCCTGGGATTAAATAAACTCCTCCAAAAGGCAATATCGGAATCAGGCACACATTAATTACAATTCTTTTGCTAAAGCTGCGGCGCCGATAGTGCTGATATGAATAAGATTTATTCAACTCGAATAATTTCTTGAATGGCTGCTTTTAACTTGGGAAGTCTGTTTTGTATAGTCTGCCAGACAAGCTCATAATTTACGCCAAAGTAGAAATGTATCAATTTGTCTCTCATACCGGTCATTTCACGCCAGGGGATTGCAGGATATTCATTGCGTACCTCATCGGGGATATTTTTAGCAGCTTCGCCGATTATTTCAAATTTTCGCAAAACCGCACTTGAGGTTTTGTCGTCTTTTTTTAAATCTTCAAAAGACATCCCTTTGACAAAGCCCTCTATAGCTTCTATAGCCTGCAGAATGTCATAGAGGTAAATTCCGT
The DNA here is from genome assembly GCA_041478555.1 of Phycisphaerae bacterium. Lineage (GTDB taxonomy): Bacteria > Planctomycetota > Phycisphaerae > Sedimentisphaerales > UBA12454 > JAPLMW01. The sequence continues at coordinate 15,706 of JBGOWI010000010.1, read as the reverse complement.
AATCTCTCATAAGTAAACGGCCTGCTGAAGAATTTTGGCCTTCAACTCCTGGCGGAGAGAATCTATTGGCACTATATCGACCTTATGTTTTAAATGGTCTTCAAGAAACTGAGAGAGACCTACAAAATTAAAAAGGTCAGCTTCTTTGGAGAATTTAACCAAAATATCAATGTCGCTGGTGCTTTTAAACGCATCGGTAACAACAGAACCAAAAACTGCTTTTAATTCAGCATTATATTTTTCTTTTGCCTGCTGTTTCAGAAATGAAATTTTATTTATGATATTTTTCTGTGTCATTCCTATGCCCTTATAAGGTCAATATATAATACCGTCCTAACCCTATGTTGTAAATACCATTATGGCTTCTTATTGCATTCCCCTCGCCAATGCGGCGGCGCCGATAATGCCGGCGTCCTCACCGAGTGTCGCAAAACAAATCTCCACATTATCTTCTGGTTTGATTGTCCAGATGTGCTGTTTGAAATAATATCTGATTCTGTCGAGAAGTACCTGCCCTGCTGCAATCATACCGCCGGCAAATATAATTTTTTGGGGCTGAGTTACGTGCAGGACACTCACACAAACAAGTCCAAGTGCTTCGGCAGTCTGCTCGACAATCTGTTTTGCAAGCTCATCGCCCTTTTCGGCATGTTCAAAGACATCTTTACATGTTACTTTTCCATTTTTTTCAAGGACTTTTTTTAAGGATGATTTAGTGTTTTGTTGTAGTGCTTCGGCTGCCCTTGCGGCGGTTGCCGATGCCGAGGCATAAGCCTCGACGCATCCTTTTTGTCCACAGCCGCAGAGTCTTCCATCGGGATAGATTATTATATGACCAAGTTCTGCAGCTTCACCGCTTGTGCCGTGAACAATCTGTCCGTTGGTGACGATACCGCCGCCGACACCTGTACCGAGTGTAAGGAATACCATATCGTTAATACCACTGCCCGCCCCTGCAACTCGTTCACCCCAGCATGCGGCGTTTGCATCATTTTCAAGAAAAACCGGCCTGCCAAACCTTGCAGAAATCATATCCCGAAAAGGTGTGTTGCGGAAAGTTTTCAGATTAGGGGCACTTTGTATTATCCCGGTCTTCGGGTCGAGCGGACCGGGGGCTCCAACGCCCACACTTTTAACCTGTTCAAGCGATATTTTGCACTGCCTCAAAAGTCTGTTGGAGACGGAGAAAATATTTTCGACCATCTGCTGCGGCTCAATATCACCGCTGTTCGGCTCTGATGTTTTACCGATAAGTTTAAGATTTAAATCGAGGCAGCCGATTTTAATACTTGTTCCGCCGACATCAATACCGAGAATGAATCCTTGCATTTTTAATCCTTATAACCATCAGGGTTTGCTGAATGCCATTTCCACGCAGTTTCGATAATCTCCTCGAGTTCCGGATATTGTATTTTCCAGCCAAGCTCTTTTATTGCTTTTGCGGCATCTGCGGTTAAAACCGGCGGGTCTGACGCTCTGCGGGGCGCATTTGTAACCTCGAAATTTTTACCTGATACTTTTTTGACTGTTTCTATAACCTGTTGAACTGAATATCCCCTGCCGTTGCCGAGGTTATAAACCAGTTCGTTGTGGTTCTGGAGTTTTTCGAGTGCCAGCAGATGTGCCGTGCACAAATCCTCAATGTGGATGTAATCTCTTATGCAGGTGCCGTCCGGCGTAGGATAATCTGTGCCGAAGATTTTGACATCCTCTCTTTTGCCCATTGCAGCAGCGATTACCAGTGGAATAAGATGGCTTTCGGGCCTGTGGTCTTCGCCGAGCGTGTAGTTTGCGCCGGCACCGGCAGCATTGAAGTACCTCAGCGCAGCATAGTGAAGTCTGCCTGTATGGCTCTGGAAATGACACATCTGTTCAACGGCCCATTTTGTTTCGCCATAAGGATTGATTGGCCTTTTGGGGGAGTTCTCAGTTATCGGGGTTTTGTCCGGAATGCCATAAACCGCGGCGGTGCTGGAGAAGACAAATTTTTCAACGCTGCACTTTTCCATTGCTGCAAGAAGATTGCGGGTATTGCAAACATTATTGCGATAAAATTCAAGCGGTTTCTCGACCGATTCGCTTACCTCAATAAAAGCAGCAAAGTGCATTACCGCATCGATTTTCTGCTCATTTAGTACACTTACAAGAAGATTGAAATCGGCCAGGTCGCCTCTGATAAATTCAGTATTTTTAACCGCTCTTTGATGACCGGAACTTAAATCGTCGTATACAATCGGCTTATGGCCTGCCTCGACAAGAATTGCCGTCATATTGCTGCCGATATATCCTGCACCGCCGCAAACCAGAACCTTCATTGACCTCTACCTTTGTGTTTTGATTCTTTTATAAATTTTTTGAAGAATCGCAGCTTCAAGATTTTGGTCCCGCCCGATATCGACCCAGTCCATCATCTTTTCCTGTTCCGGATTAAGATATAGATTCTGCCTTGATTTGCTGCTCCTTGAGAACATACTGTATGCCCTTGTGGAACTGTCGATTTCTTTTTCCGGTATTGAAAGTCTTTCAATTGTAACATTACAGTCGATGCAAAGTAAGTCGTTTTTCTGCATAAAGTTAAGCACTGCCGTCCGCTGAATGCTGTGAAGATTCGACATCGCGCTGCTGTAACCGTCGCGGTTGTCCTTTCTCCAGAATTCGAAGAACTGTCCGCCAGACAGTGGCTTAGTCCTCATTATGCCTGCACTTATGTCAGCCTTATCAACAATAAAATTCATCTTCAACAGCACCAGCTCACTTTGCTTCATTGCTGATTCTAAGTCCAGATTGGCCAAACAGATAGGCTCATGCTGGATTTGCTTTTGCGCACAGCCATAAAATAAACAAACTAACGTAAACAGCGTCCAGGCCATCACTTGCTTTGCCATTGTCAAATCCCTTTAAAATACGTTTTAGAGGATTATAAACTGAAAAACGCAGACTCTCCAGCGAAATTTTAGAACGTTAACCACAGATTTCACAGATTACGCTGATTAAGACCTCTTCCCCGCCTGCGCGAGGACAAGTTTAAAATGCTGCAAACCCCCCAAAAACAGGCACTTTTCGGCCCAAATATCAACGAACGCAAGCTCGAGGGTAGGAAAGGAAGGGCAAAGACAAAAAAACAAAATCCGAAGCACGCCCCCTCTGCTTCTTTCGAAGCAAGCAAGGGGGTTTCACAAGGTGAAAAAAATAAGGAGTTATGAATGATTTTCTCGAAAATTTGCGCAAGTTTTTTTTAATTCAGCGCAAGTTTTTAAAATTACGCTAAAAATGGGGGTGGAAATTTCAGGTTTTTGAGGATTTTTGGGGATTTTTTACAAAAAGAACCACGGATTTCACGGATTTTCACAGATTTTCGTCAATTTCTGCAACTATGACTTGCGCGTTTTGTGCGAAGTAGCCACAGGGGATATAAAAAGTATATTTTAAGCCACAGAGTTCACCGAGGACACAGAGGCAGGTTTGTTGAAGATTGAATCCGTCTTCGTTCTATCGAACTTCGCCGCGACAAGCTCCGGCACTAAGGCACAGATTTGCCCCCACACCAATTTGGCCAGCATCTGCACCTGTTCAAAATCGTCGGCAAAAAACAGTGCCTAACATCTCTGAACAAATTAGCACTTTAAAAAAATTGGTGTGGGGATGTAGTTGAGTTTGAAAAAAGCGGAATCAAATTTCTTAACCACGGATTACGCGGATTTTCTCTGATTTTAGTTAACATTGTTAAACTACGTCTGACAAAAGGATTGAAATAGGATTAAAACAAAAATATAAAAACACCTTTTTGTCAAATTAAGTCCTAACTATTGCGTTTTAGGATTTCTCTTGAAACCTTGGGGCAAAAAGTTCGTTTGCCAATTCATATGCATCGCTTGGATATTCTTCTTTTAATACTTTCTTAACAGTCTTTTCCCCTTTCGAAAATAAGCTGGCAGTAATTACATAAAGAGAACAAGCGCTGTTAGCTTTTTCGGGATATATTAAACTGCATATAGATAATCCATGGCGAATAGTTAGCGCCCAGAGACGCACAACCATGAGGCGATTTATCTGTTCATGATCATTGTCATTATTATGATTTAAATAGCGCCGGTGCAATTCATCTAAGAAAGATTGGATTATCGCTTTCTTCGCAATGTTGTGATATCGGATAACTTCATGAGGAATGCTCGTCACGGTTTTAATTTCCGCACCGGTCGCTCCCCCTCTTATATTGTTATCTTTGATAATTTTGTCGCTCTCAAGAAAAAATCGCCAGGTATTCTTCTCTGTTTTGTCTCTTTTCATTGATATTCCATCGACGGAAGCCACCGAGTAAAGCAACCATGCCGACAGGAGAAGCTTTGCATAGTCATATGTTCGGTCATGAAAAAGCCATGCAATTTCCTTAGTGATAACTTCATCATTAGTGATATTACAAGATTGTGCGTACTCTTCCCTGAACTTGTTGCTAAGGTTAAGGTTAGGATACGGGTCAATAGAGACAACAACAGGATCTTCAGGTATACTCGCATCGACAAGAATATTCTCAAAATGAGCGTCTCCATGAATATCGTTATCTTTTTTTACATTGTCATTAACAGCATTAGAGTATTGTTTCGTCAACTCTTCAAATTTAGTCGCTATATTATTAGGCGCAAGAATATCTTCATTATCTCCGCCTTGTTTCATGAAATACGCTTTTATAGTCCAATTGTCGATGATAAAGCGATTAGAAAACTCTTGAACTTTACCCAATGCTGATAGCGTTTTTAATATCACCCCTCGTCTAGTATTCAAAGGTTGTAGATTACGTATTCTTTGCATGCATTCTTTAAAATGATCAGACAAGTTCTTCGCCTTCATTTTAGCGAGGTAGAAAGGCAAACGAACAACATTTATGCGTTCATTGTTCTCAGCTTCATTCTCGGCTTTAATATTCCAGAAACTATCACGTAGATGGCTTATCGTTCTATGAATTATAGCACGAACTTCATAATCGGCGAGTCCTGGGACCGAGGTAAGGAGTTCCTTAAGCGGTGGCGGCAGAAAACGGCGCATAAAAAACCATGAATAATAGTTTTTCTTTCCTCCTTTTTTTAATTCTGGATCACATTCAATAACTGGAGGCAATCCCCAACATCCCTTTTCTTTCAAAATATCAAGTTTCTTAACCTGATTTTTAATTTCGTTAAAATGCCCGCTTTTCAACATTTCTCCGTGATGACATTGACGGATTGCGCGTTCAAAATATCGTTCGCGTTCAGAAAAAACGGCGTATGACGCAAATGCGCAGATATTCGCAAGGCAAGAAAGATGTTTGATGGATAATTCAATTTCGTTAATATTTTTCGCAAACACTACCCCAGCCAATAACATTTTAACCGAACGCGAAGGTTTGATAAATCCATTATCGAAGGTTTCCTCTCGGCGCTGAAGCAACAAAGCTGTCGCGTTTGCTTTCAAAATATTTTTCCCTTTATTAATGCTATCTGCAACTGCAGCAGAAATTGTTCCTTTAATGCTGATATCAAGCTGCCCTATGTTCCCACCAGAGAACTTTTTTACTTCGCGAATATTTTTGCAATCGTTATCGAGATAAAGAACGCCTAAATTCGGCCAGTCCAAAGGGATGGTTTTGTTTTCAAAAAGCTTTCTAAGGAAACCGTCCAGACTGAATCCCACAGGAAATCCTTCCCGAAGGTTGTCTATTACTTCTAGTGCTTTTAAAGGGCTAGTGCAAGATAACCATTCATTCAAAACCTCTTGTGACAAATTTGTTACCGGGGCATAAAACAAATCACTTTGAAAGTCCACGGCCGCAATCATGTAGCTTATTTGTGAATGCTCAAGATTGAATGAGCGACCAAAATCCAGCAACCAACTACCTATTTCGTTACGTAGTTCACGTGACTGATTGACTAATTTATCGAGATTATCTTTAGATTTTATTTTAAGCATGATTGGAAATCCTAAACGGAGTTGAAGCCAAATGCACGCGAGTTTGAGAGAGCGCGGAGGGTTGCATATATGTTAATTGATTCAGCATTAAGGATTACTCCATTCATTGTGCTGAATTGCACGTCTTCAAATGGTAAATCTATCAAATTTCCACAAACAATAGGAGAAAGATACTTTGATGAATAATTAGAGAGGATTACAGTAATTTCTTGAGGAACGGATATTAAGCCATAAATTATCTTAGCCCAGTTATGTAGAGGTGTCTCTTTTGGAGTTTCAGACATAATGTCTTGGCAAAGATGTGAGATTGCAAATGATGCATAGCCCTGCAACCATTGTCTTTCTTTGGAGTTTATTCGCCCTTTTTCTTTATCCAATGACATGACGTTATATGGATTTCCGGATTCCATGTCTTGATCATAATCGGCATAATCGTCTGCTAATTGTAATGTATAAAGTGCCTTTGTGAAGTTCCTTTTGGTGGCAGTTAGGCTATTGGAACAAACTGTTCCACATAATGCGTCGAATGCTGCATAAAACCAACTGCAACGCTTGCAAGTGTGCGTTAACTCGGGTGGATTTGGAGGGGGCATTGAATAAGCGCGATTGGTTTTGACACGGTGTCGAGATATGATCTTTTTTCGTGAAATCTCGTTTATTCCAATTTCTTTCAGGCACCTGTTGAAAAGTGTAATTGAGCCAGATAGAATACTTTCAAGTTTCTTGCGTGGATAAAGCAAATAGTCGTCGTCCCGCAAGGCATCATCAGCTATAAGTACTATTCGAGCAGCGACATGCGTCTTTGCAATCTGTTCTGCTAAAGGTCGCGAATAGCTATCGCAAGGCAGGAAAAATTCTGGGAAGAATACCCCAAACGCTCGATCCGTTCCTATCAGATGCGAGATGAAAGGCTCAGAACTGGTGTTCCATTGACATGGTATAAGTAATTCACGGGTTATCCATTTCTTAATGTTATGTTCTCGATAACGCATGTTATTCATCCTGACTGGCAATATCTTTGGTCTTGGTTTTTTTCTTCGCTTGCCTTTCACGCCGTCCCATATACCAGAGAAGAGGAAATCCCGCGATAGTCACGCACATTAGTATCCAGAATAGAGGATCTTTAGTATTGATGCCTGCACCAAGATAAGCCATGCCCATACTTCCACCAATCTGGCCGAAAATATTCGCCAGTAGAAATGCCTGAAATCGCATTCGGGAAAGACCAGCAAGGTAACTCAATTCGTCATCCGGGAAAAATGGAAGGAAATACATTACCATGAGCATATCCGACCGAGTACTGACGACCCTCTCATATTTCTCAATCGTTTGCTGGGGAACAAATCGTCTTGCAAGAGGAGCGCCAATAGTAAGAGCAAGAACATAAGCGGAGACATGACCAATTATTCGGCCAACATAGTTGTAAATTGTGCCCCAGAGGGGGCCAAAAAGGAAGCCGCCCATGTAACCAACACTGTAATGAGAAATAGGTGTAATGATTACTTGGAGCACCTGAAGGACGATAAAAGCTATTGGAGTCCAGATGCCAAAAGTACGTGCAAATGCTCGAAAATCATCTTGAGTTGAATAAAAGGACACGGGAAAAGCGATGCTCGCGATAATTCCTGCAATTGGGATAATAGTGATTATCAACCAAAACATGAAAACCGCCATCCTAGCGCTTTTATTTAGGGTTTTAGACATATTAACAAACCTTCCCTCTTTTTCTTCTGCCATAAGACACCCCGAAGTAGATTTAGAAACGCAAATCAGACTGACAACTAACCTTCTCACTTCCTGCACTCTCCCATTTAAATTTTCTCTCAAATGCACAAAAAAGATATCCAAAGAAAGCTGAATTACAATTATACCGTTCCCTATCCACAATTCAAGCTAAAATCATTAAGGTAAAACCCCGCACCTATTCATTATACCGTAGCAATAAAGGAAAAAATGAATATTAAACCCCAGTTAGATAACTTCACACCCTGATGAGATAGTCTAAGAGACATCTCACAGGGCAAGTCTCACGGGGCAGGTAGGTGCGGGACTAACCACCGCACCTGTACAAAACAAGAATAATAAATAGGTGCGGGATAAATTAAGGTAAAGCAGGTGGTTTTGACGAAAAGCCGGTGCGGCATAGGGCCGCAACGGAAATCCTAAACTCCACCGTAAGGTGTCCTGCGGAGAAATCCTAAATCCTAAACCCCAGAGAGATAGTTACCACACCCCAGTTAGATAGCTAACGCATCTTCAAGTAGATAACTGACGCATCTAACGGGGCAAGCAAATACAAATTACCAAAAACTAAATTTAAAACATTAACGTAACTCCTTCTTTTAGAGCAAGTTATAAATACCTGATTCAAAAATCACACAAGAAAAAACGAGAATTTGACGAATAGTAATATAAGGGAATGAAACAGTTGTCGAGAAAAACACATAAAAACGGTGTTTTATCGGTCTTTTAAAATATAATAGCCACTAAGGCACAAAGGCACGAAGAAAATCAGCCACAGAGGTCACAGAACTCACAGAGAATTTTTGTTTTAACTAAGCAGTTTTGCAAACAGCTTAAATTCTGATTCTCAACCTGCTTGGCAAACAAGCTTGCCCGCAGGGTTTCAAATCCGAATTTTTGCCGATATATCAGCAAAGTTGAAGCACAAAAATTTACTACGAAAGGACACGAAGACTATTTACGAGAAACTTCTTTTTGATAGAGTTTATTAAATGTCCACACAGGTACAAAACTTAAATACGGAACTGGCTGACTTCGACAGGCTCAGTCGGGGCGAGCAATCGTTAGGCAAGGTGGTAAAGGCCTTTTTGGATTATCTTAATATCGAGGCTGGGCTGAGCGAAAATACGATTCTCGGTTACGGGCGCGATTTAAGAGATTTTGTCGCTTTTTGCCTTTCGAAAGGCGTTAAAAAGCCTGACAGTATAAAAACCGAAACGCTTTTCGGTTACGCAAAGAGTCTTGCCCGCCAAAGCAAGGCTGAGGCTTCTATAAACCGCAGTGTGGTTGCGATAAAGATGTTTCTGCGCTTTTGCAAAATGATGGGGCATATCGAGGATGATTTGACTGTTTTTTTGGAAAGCCCAAAACTATGGCAGAAGCTGCCAATAGTGTGCAGTAAAGACCAGGTTGCAAGGCTGCTAAACTCGCCTGATGAGAAAGAACCCTATTATTTACGAGACCGTGCCCTGCTGGAGTTGCTTTATGCCACCGGCACAAGAGCCAGCGAGGTGGCAGGACTGAGACTTGGCGATGTGAATTTAAAAATAGGTTATGTAAGGTGTCTCGGCAAAGGTAAAAAGGAGCGTGTCATTCCACTTAACAGAACCGCTATTGCCGCCGCTATCGAATATATTGAGCGATTACGTCCCAACCTTGTCAAGCCATTCAGTCCCGTCAGGGATGGCTTACGCCACGGAGATTTTCTACTTTTAAGCCGGACGGGCAGAGGCTTGAGCAGGATAGAAATCTGGCGGATTGTGAAAAAACACGCTCGCATTGCCGGATTACCAAGGCAGATGACGACGCATACCCTTCGCCACTGTTTTGCGACTCATCTTCTAAGCGGCGGAGCCGATTTGCGCAGCGTTCAGGAGATGCTCGGCCACGTCGATATCGCCACAACTCAGATATATACACACGTTGACCAGGAAAGACTGAGAAGTATTCATAAGAAATACCATCCCAGACCGTAAGAAATTTAATATTTAACCCCGATGAGATAGCTGCGGCCCCGATGGGATAGTTTCACATCCCACGGGGTAAACATCTCACGGGGCAAGTATTTAAAATTTAATATTTGGAATTACCTTATAATGTTTACGGGAAGTGCGAAAATTTGTATTCATCTGCAAGGAGTCCTAACGCTGAAGGACAAAAGAAGGATAGTCAAGAGTCTTATTGAAAGACTTAAGAGCAGATTTAACGTCTCCGCATCTGAAATTGACAGGCTCGACAACAAGCAAATGGCTGTTATTGGAATAGCCGTAGTATCAAATGACCATACTTTTACCGCCAGCCAGCTCGATACGATTATGAACTTTATATACAACGACGGCAGGTTTTATGTCGGCGAAGTAAAAACGGATGTAGCAGCCTTTGATGAAAATTAAAACTATCTTCTCAGAACACTGATAAGCCAGAGAACTACCGTCAGCAGAAGCGAAATAATAATACCGGTGGTTATCGGGAAATAGAATTTCCAGTTCTTTCCGCCGAGTTCAATATCACCCGGCAGGCGAAAAAAGCCGATTTTGCCCAGTGCGAACACCGCCAGCCCCGCAATCAGCAGGATTGCACCGGTATAAATGAGTATCTTTGCAAAACCTTCCGGAAAGTTCTCCATAAAAATTTCCTTTTAATCGAATAAAACAACGATGTAGAATGTAAAACTCAAGGTTTTTTTGTTATATCCTATGTCCGAGGCAAAAACAAGTATTCGTATCGGAACAAGCGGCTGGTATTACAATCACTGGCACGGCCTTTTCTATCCGGAAACCATCGCAAAACACAAGTGGTTTGAGCATTACACGAAACACTTCGATACTGTCGAGATTAACAGTTCATTTTATCATATGCCAAAGCCGGAAAATGTCAAAAAGTGGTTTGCCTCCTCCCCTGAAAACTTCATTTATGCCGTCAAGGCAAACCGGTTTATAACACACCTGAAAAAGTTAAGAAATGTTGAAAGTCAACTGACTATTTTTTTACAGTCAGTATCACACCTTAAGGAAAAACTCGGCCCGGTCTTATTTCAATTACCGCCTTCACTACATAAGGATTTTTCGCTTTTAAAGGATTTTCTGTCGCTGCTCGACAAAAAAGTCTTTGGAGTTTTTGAATTTCGGCACAAAAGCTGGTATGAGGATAAGTGCTTTTCACTGCTCGACGATTTTGGCTCAGCTTTTTGTGTTCATGATATGGATGGTTCGCAGACGCCCCGTGTTATTGCAGACAATGTGATTTACATAAGATTCCACGGCACAACCGGCAGATACACAGGCTCATACAGCAAAAATGTTCTTGCCGACTGGGCAGCTTGGATAAAGGCCGGCAAAAAAATAATAGCCTGTTACGCTTATTTCAACAATGATTACAGAGCGTATGCTGTTAAGAATGCAGAGACGTTAAGAGAACTATTAATCGGCTGAAAGCCGCAGCCCCTTGTCAGTAGCGTACTTGCGAAGCTCGTCAATATACTCATAATTCGGCGGACAATTCAATTCCGGGTATTTGGCAGCATTATAGCAAGGCCTATACTGAGCCATTACATTTATAAAAGTTGAGGTAGAAACTTCATCAGCAAGAAAATTTATTACCTTTTTGCTGCCGGCAAGATTATTCGGCAAAACGAGATGTCTGACTAAAAGCCCTTTGACAGCGAGGCCGTTTTTTACAATCAAATCCCCCTTTTGTCTGTGCATTTCCTTAACAGCAGCAAAATTTACCTGCGGATAATCTGCCACATCCGAATATTTTGCTGCAGCAGCACCGTCAGCATATTTCATATCAGGCATGTAAATATCCACGAAATCTTCGAGCAGCCGGAGCATTTCAACGCTGTCATAACCGCCTGAGTTATAGACTATTGGCAGGTTTAAACCTGCCTTGCGGGCAATTTCAATTGCCGCTGCCGCCTGATAAGCTACGTGAGAGGGACTTACGAGATTTATATTCACACAACCTTGCTTTTGTAGTCTGAGCATAATTTGAGCAAGTTGTTCTATTGGGATTGTTTCGCCATGCTTTAAATGGCTTATATCATAGTTCTGGCAGAAAACACAGCGAAGGTTGCAGCCAGCGAAAAATATTGTGCCTGAACCGCCCATGCCGACCAAAACAGGTTCTTCGCCGAAATGCGGCCCTGCCGAGCTTGCCACAGGTTCGGCGCCTATTCCGCAGTATCCGACTTGTCCTTCTTTTCTTTTGGCAAGGCAGTTTCTCGGACATAGTTTACAGGGACTTAAAAGAACAAAAAGTTTCTCAAGAGCGTCAGTAAACATATATTGAAGCATCGGGATTAAATGGATTTGTTCTCATCGCAAGACTGAACAGATACGGGTATTCTGTCTTGAGATATTTCATATATTCAATCCATTCGAAAATAACTGCCCGGTATGCTCTTTTCATATCGCCGAGAAGATGCTTTATATCGCCTTCCGGCAAACCCTTTAGTTCTTTTCTGTGAATCAACTCTTCTGTAAGGTGAAAAATCGCCCAGAGCATATCAGTAAAGCTGTCGTGTTCGAGCAGATTGGGATTTTCAAGCAGCCTCATAAGAAATTTTCTCTTTCCCAGAAGGTATGTCCGAAGCTCTGCAAGGTTCGCCTTGTCAATCTGCAGGTTATACTCATGTTTTCGGAGAGTTTTAATTGCTGACGCAAATTTTTCATCCGTCCAGTTATCTTTGATTACAAGCTGGCTGCGTATGCCTTCAGCATCGGGGTCAAGCTGGAAAAAATTTTCTGCAAGTTTTGTTCCTGTATCACTGAAAAATGTGCCGATGACCATATTCATTTTGGCCATTTTGCTTCTCTTTTCACGGACATTGAGCAGATTTTCTATTATCAGCGTAACAAGCAGAACCTGTATCGGTATGAAAGCTATGTCTCCGAGCAAATATATGAAAATATGACGTGCATCATGAAATATAAGGAAATGCACCAGATAAAGAATCACAGTAAGAACAACCAGCACAATGCCGAAAACTATCTGCCATCTATATTTTTTCATTAATTTCCCCATAATCCTTAATCTGACAACCAGCTTTTACCGATTGCGACATCAACCTTTAAAGGGACGTTAAGCTTTATAGCTCCTGTCATTTCACTACTGAAAACTTTAGCAAGTTTTTGGGCTTGTTTGCCGTCTGTCTCAAAAACCAGCTCATCGTGAATCTGTAAAATCATTTTCGCAGGCAGTCTTTCTTTTTCGATTTTTTCCTGGATTTTTATCATCGCAATTTTTATCAAATCAGCGGCAGAACCCTGAATAAGCGTGTTTATAACGAGTCTTTCAGCCTGCGAGCGCACATTGCCGTTTTTGCTTTCAAGGCCTGTAATGGTTCTTCTTCTGCCGCAGATAGTTTCAGCATAGCCGATTTTTTTAGCCGTCTCTATCACTTCCTTTTTAAACTTCTGAATTGAGTTATATTTGGCGAAATAATCTTCGATGAATTTTTTTGACTCGCCAACATTCATACCTGTAGTTCTGCTCAGGCCATAAGCCCCCTGCCCGTAAATGAGGCCGAAATTTACCGCCTTGCAGCGGGAACGCATTTCGGATGTTACGTCTTTTATATCCACGTTATAAATCTGCGAAGCGACAAAGTTGTGAATATCCTTATCCTGCTCGAAAGCTTTTTTTAATTCTTTGTCGCCGCTGAAATGCGCCACCATTCGAAGCTCAATCTGCGAATAATCAAGGCTGACGATTTTATCTGCCTTTTTTTCCGGCACAAATGCAGCACGAATCTTTTTGCCTATTTCAGTTCGGATGGGAATATTCTGCAGGTTCGGGTCGGATGAGCTTAATCTGCCGGTTGCTGTTATTGTCTGGTTAAATGATGCGTGCACCCTGCCGGTTCGCGGGTTTATGAGCGTGCCGAGCTTATCGGTATAAGTGTTTTTGAGCTTGCTCAACTGACGATATCGAAGAATTTGTTCAATAATCGGATGCTGTCCTGCAAGCTCGTCAAGCACGCCGGCATCGGTACTGTGGCCTGTTTTACCTTCTCGCAGCGATTTTAAACCCAGCCGGTCAAAAAGCACTTCGGAAAGCTGTTTTGGCGAATCGATATTGAACGCCCCACCGGCAAGGTCATAAATCCTTTCTGTTGTTTCTTCGAGTTGATTGCTTATCTCAATCGACATCTGCTTAAGAACCTGCACATCAACCTTTACGCCGTTAAGCTCTATTGCGGTAAGAACCTCAACAAGAGGCATTTCAATTTCCTCAAAAAGCTGTTTTAGTTTTGGTTCTTTTGCAAGTTTGCTGCTTAAGTATTGATGGAGCTGAAAAGTTATATCCGCATCCTCGCAGGAATAATCGCAGGCTGATGCGGTATCTACCACATCGAAGGTCAATTGATTTTTGCCTTTGCCTATCAAATCTGAAATCGGAATCGAATTATAACCGAGAAAATCCAACGCCATATTATCAAGCGAATGGCTTCTCTCGGCATCAAGCACATAAGAGGCTATCATTGTGTCAAAAATAAGTCCTTTTACCGGCATATCGGAATTGTTCAGAACAATCATATCGTATTTTGCGTTCTGACCGATTTTTTTGATTTTTTCATCAGCTAAAATCATCGCCAGTTTTTGCCTGACTTTTGACAAGCCCAGACACTTTACCCCCATCGGCGATTTTACTGCAAGGTAATATGCATTATGCGCCTGCCAGCAGAAACTTATTCCCACAAGTTCCGCACGATGAGCCGAAATGGATGTCGTTTCAGTATCAACTGCAAAGAGCTTTTGCTTTTTAAGCTCTGCGACAAAATCATCGAGTTTTTCTTCCGTATCTATCAGGGTATATTTATGCTTTATGGTCTTTATAGAATCTTGTCCTGAGCCTGTGGAAATTTTTACATCCTGTTTTTCTTCTGCTTCTTTCTTTTCTGTAGGCGTTAGGTTCAGTTGTGTCAGCAGTCTGTTGAAACCAAGCTCTGTGAAAACAGCGGCGAGTTTTTCTTTATCGGGTTCCTTGACGGTAAAAGCCTTCTGGTCGAGATTTACAGGAAGTTGGCAATCTATTGTGACAAGTTTTCTGCTCAGAAATGCCATCTCTTTTGAGTCTCTCAGATTATCGCCCCGCTTGCCGGTAATTTCATCGGAATGTTTATAAAGGGTTTCGAGCGAGTCGTATTGTTTTATCCATTCAATCGCGGTCTTTGGTCCCACATCGGCTACGCCCGGCACGTTGTCGCTTGCATCGCCCTGCAGGGCGAGAACATCAATAAACTGCTCAGGCTCAAGGCCGGTCTCTTTCTTGAAGGATTTAGCATCGGTAACCATATCGGTCTTTACGTCATATATACAAACACCTTTGTTGCCGAGAAGCTGGAACATATCCTTGTCTTTTGAGCAGATAAAAACCTCGATGCCTGCCTTAGCACCCTTTACGGCAAGAGTACCGATTATATCGTCAGCTTCGAAGGTGCTTTTGCGTATGACTGGAATATTCATCGCTTCGAGGATTTGTTCGATACGGTTTATCTGCACCGGCATTTCATCGGGCATTGGCGGCCTGTGTGCCTTGTATTCTTTGTAAATTTCCCTCCGGAAACTGGGCTCTTTGGAATCCATCGCGACGACAAGCATATCCGGTTTTTTGGTTTCGAGAAGTTTGAGAATTATGTAGGTAAAGATATAGGTTGCTTTTGTAGGTTCGCCGGCCGGGCTTGTCAATCTTTGACTCATTGGTGCATAAAACGCCGCATAGATATGTGCGTGCCCGTCAATTATGTATAAACTCTTGGCCATAACGAGATAAATATACCTCGTTTTAGAGGAGCTTCAAGAAAAAAGGCATAGATGAGTTATGGTGACTATTTATTTTTTATTTTCCTGCCACAGCCAGATTGCCAATGCCGCGGTAACTATGCACGCTGTGACGCTCATCCACATTGGTATCTGGGCACTATTTAACATTACCTTCGCTTGAAAAATCAGTCTTAACAAATGTGCTATTGAAACAAGTACCAGAAATATAGTTACGACAATTACAGATGGTTTCATAG
>JBGOWI010000030.1:0-27618 GCA_041478555.1 Phycisphaerae bacterium | reverse complement strand
TTAAGGACTTATGAAACTAACGTAGAACCAACCGAGAACTGACCGAGGACCAACCGAGCAGTCTTGGTGCAGATTTTGGTGCAGATAGGTAGCTCACAGGATCCAAAATAAAGTAAGTTCAGACTAATAACCCAAGAGCAAAAAACTATCCGAACAAAACACAATATCCCCCATATTCCCCATTTAAATAAGCATACTCTTTCTGCAATCATCCCCTTAAAATCTTCCATAGATATCAGTAATCTAAACAACTCCAGCAGAATCACGAAAACCACTGCCGCTAGAAGCAATTCAAAAGTCATCTCAACCATTAGGCAGCCCTACGCCAGGACTTTAACAGCCCGCCAAGACACTTCAATAGGCCTACTGATGATAACAATTATCCCAGCTTTTTAACACTATTAGAAACATTGTCATATCTTTAAACGCCCCAGGCATCTAAGTTTTCCCATCCTAGAAAAAGTCGATGTGAATTATTTTGCAAAAAAATAATGTATCTCAGTAAAATCCTAATATTTTCCTTATTCCTCATTATCGGTATATTTAATTTTTTATCCGAATTTTGAATTTTTTATATAGCGGTACCACTCATCGGTATTTTCAGGAAAATACTCCTTAAATTGAAAAGATTGAGAAACTATTTTCCGTCCCTGAGAAATCGAGTTTATTTCTCCTGTCGCCATTGCCTGAACAAGAATATTGCCGAGCACCGTAGCTTCAACAGGTCCTGCCACCACTTTTTTGCCGGTAGCATCAGATGTAAATTGATTCAAAATTTCATTCTGACATCCGCCGCCGACAATATGCAGCACTTCTATCCGTCTGCCGATAAGATACTGCAACTTATCCAAAACCTCGCTGTATTTTACTGCCAGCCCTTCCAGTATAATACGGGCAAGTCGTCCTTTATCTTCGATGCTTGCCTGCCCCGTGGATTTCAAAAAATTGTTAACTTTGTCAGGCATATTCCCCATTGAAAAAAAATCCGGCAATTCAACATCTAAATGTGCAGAAAAAGGCTCCGCATCGGCAGCCATATCGATTATCTGTGAATAATCCAGTTCATACCTCTCTTGTACCCATTGTCTCCGACATTGCTGAATCAGCCAAAGTCCCATTATATTTTTCAGAAATCGAATAGTGTTGTTAACCCCTCCTTCATTAGTAAAACTAAACTCAAATGATTTTTCGTTAATAACAGGTTTGGGGATTTCGGCTCCGAGCAGACTCCATGTGCCGCTTGAAAGATACGCCCAGCTTTTTCCATCTTCGGCAGGCACCGCGGCGACAGCAGAAGCAGTATCATGGCAGCCGACGGCTATTACCGGAATCCGGTCACATCCTATTTCGTCCGCCAATGCTTTATTTAAAATTCCCAATTTGGAACCCGGCTGTATAATTGGCGGTAATACACATTCAGGCAAATTAAAATTTTTTATAATCTCATCAGACCACCGACCTGTTCTCATATCCATTATCTGCGAGGTGCTCGCAATGGTATATTCAGCACTTATATCACCTGTTAACATATACATAATCAGGTTGGGCATAAAAAGCAGTTTCGATGCTTGTTTCAGGACTTCCGGTTTGCTTTTCTTATAAGCTATTAACTGAAACAGACTATTCAACTGCATAAGCTGAATACCGGTGTTGGAATATATTTTCTCTTTCGGCATAATTTTGAAGGCCTGTTCCATTATGCCGTTTGTTCTGTTGTCACGATAATGATAAGGATTTTCCAGTAATCGGCCGTTTGAATCAATCAAACCAAAATCCACACCCCAAGTATCCACACCGATACTCTGAACTTCTTTTTCTGCCAGGATTGTTTTTTTGATACCAAGCTTGATTTCGTGTATAATCCTGTCAAAATCCCAGTATAACTCTCCGTCTTTTTCAATCGGGCCGTTTACAAAACGATGCATTTCCCGCAGAGAAATTTTTTGACTTACAAGGGTTGCCATCATCACTCTCCCGCTTTCCGCCCCTAAATCCACAGCTATATAACGTTTTCCGTCGGACACTATATATTCCTTCCATTAGACAGCCACAGCTAAAAGTTCTTCTTCCGCATCCTTCGTCCATAAATCTCCATTTAGCTTACCTGCTACGGTGGGATAATATTTTTGCATATCCACAAGAGGTATTAACGGCATTTTAATAAGCTTTGGATAAACAATAATCTTGCCCATAACAGACCTTTTTTCAACAGCCCTGATTCCATCAACCGCCCCCGCCATACCGCTGACAGCATCCACGGACAGATTTGTATCCAATTGATGAGTAACGACCTTTTTTAAAACCACCTTCATATCCTCAAGTGTTGAGCCGCTTGCGCCAAACATATAACAGCGTTTTTCTATATAAAGGTTCAGGTCTATTTCCTGTTTAACGTTCACCGGTATGCCTGCAAATATATTTATCAATGCCCCGGCCATACTGTTCTCAATAGAATGGGCAACCAAAGCCGCCTGGGGCGCCATAATGGTAAAATAACTGAATTGACCGATTTGAGGGCATTCCTGAGGATTGACAAACTTCAAATCTATAAATTTTTCGTGTGTAACCTTTTTTATTTTTTCTTCGAGGACAGACAATCTTGCGTTATCAATATCGGCAGCGGTAATTGAAATGTTTTTTTTGCCGGAGCATACAAGCCGAATAGTATGCATTTGCCCCATTGGTCCTGCGGCGCCAATTATATTTATTTTTTCTCCGCTGCGTATCTCTCCAATTTTTGGTATATTCTTGTAAGATTGAGCCGGATTTTTTCCTGTTGTGCCGACCCAGCGAGCATTTCCATAGTGTATTTTCCCCACGCCAACCGGCACTTTGTCGGATATTTTATTGCCGGCCAGAACAATATTGATTATGCCGCCGGCAGACAATTTGTCATTAAGCACTTCAATAACATTTTTCTGAAAACCAAAGTATATAATATCGTCGAAACTTTCATTAGGAACATCATTAAGATTAGAAATCTGCTTTGTCTCAATTCCGAGCCGTTTTATTTCATCATACTGCGGCATTTGGGCACAAAGAACATAAACAATTGACGGTCCGCCCTGTTTGGAAAAACTTTCCTTCAGCCCGCATATTTCATATCCGTAATCAGCAACTACAAGAAGTTTTCCTGCCGGCATTATATAATTTCTTTCCTGCGTGATATATGAACTTTCCACGCAGGCCCAGGGTTCAACTAATGCTACAGCCGAGGCGCTCAGTTCGGCATCAACCGGAATTAAAAAACTCTCACTGCTTTGCGGCTCGGTAATAACCCGCTCATCCATCAAGACATATTGCTGTAGCGCACCTTCAAAATTGTACCCGAATGCAGCATTTGAATTGGCGGTTTTAAGCCAACGGTAATCGGCCTGCACAAGCAGGCGTTGTCCGACATAATGGTGTTTGACTTTCTCTCCGACAGCCGCAATAACGCAGCAAGCCTCGTGACCCGGCACCGTCGGCTGCTTGGCGGGTTTATATGATGAAATTTCGCTCAGCACCTCTTTGCTTATGCCCGAGATTATCTCGCTTTTCCTTGCGTGATAGTCAAATTGTTTGAGCAGTTTCAAATCAGAAAAACACAGTCCGACAGCTTCGACTTTCGCCAGTATCTCAAAAGGGCCGGGCCGGCAAACCTGCTTATGTGAATTAACGCCAAGCTTATCTGGTCCTGTCAATTCTACTGCGTATTGTATTGTAGGAATTTCTTCCACCATAATATCCTCAGTGCAGCATAACCTGGCCACCTGTAACTGGAACAGCCTGGCCAGTCTCGTATTTCTGTTCAATCAAATAATAGACCGCCTTCATTACATCGCAAGTAGTACACCCTCTTTTCATAGGAACTTTAGCCTCATAAGCCCTGCGGACATCTCCAATAGTTTTTGCTCCGGGAACTTTGCCGGCACGAAGATACTGAATAAACAAACCATTTTTCGGGTCAGACCATAGCGGCCCATCGAAAAAATTGCCCGGACAAATTGAATTAACCTTGATACCATCCCCGATAAGCTCAAGAGCAAACGACTGAGTCAGTCCTATTGTACCGAATTTGCTGCCGGCATAAGCGAAATTCTTTTCCGAACCCTGCAGACCCGACTTGGAATTTATCTGAATAATATCGCTCATATATGCTGGATTAACCTCATGCTGCAACGCCAGTATTTGGGCAGCAGCCTGTGTACAAAGAAAATATCCCTTGTAATTAACTGATGTTACAAAATCAAAATCCTGCCCCGATTGTGTTTTAACACTCTCAGCTCTTAAAATTCCTGCATTGGATATCAGAATATCAAGACCGCCGAAGAATTTTACTACTTTATTTAAAGCGTTCGCCGCCGATTTCGAACTAGTTACATCCATATCCAGGGCAAAAGCCCTGTCAGAGCCGTACTTTTCAGACAGGATATCTGTTTGTCTGCGGGTTTGCTGCTTATTAATGTCCGCCAGGAATACATATGCCCCTTCTGCAATCATATCCCGGGCTATTTCAAAACCGAATCCCTGTGCCGCTCCTGTTACAACAGCCACCTTGCCCGCAACTCTTCCGGTTAAATTCGCAGGCAGAGACAATACATTAAACAAACCCATATTTTTAACATACACGGATTTAACATCTGTCGTTTTTCCTGCGATTTTTTTTCTGAGAGTTTCAATTATTTGTTCCTGGCTGCTGTTTTGTGGCATATAAATGTTTAAGCAATTTTCAGAATCCTTTTTATTACTGAAACGAATTATGGGAAATCTTTCATTATCCCCAAGCAACATTCTTAGAACCGGTGCAACGTTATTGACAGATATTTTATTCATTATCAAAAATCTCCCTGAAATCAGTATTATAATATCTATTCAGAACGGCCTGACCCATAATGAATTTACAGGCGTCTTTGGTAGTCATGTCCGCATTGCCCACCATACAGGTGCCATCAATTAAAAATACTTTTTACTTTTCAATTTTGAGTATTATTGGATGGGCAAGGTTTTTGGCAAAGGTATTAAGATATTTTACCCAATCATCTTGTTTAGCAAAATCACCACTTTTGTCCCAGCAGGCACCGGTATAATATACCAGTTTTTTGTCTGCTGGCAGATTTACAATCGCGCCGTAATGCCCCTCAAAGCGCCGAAACTCTTTCTTAACCTTCTGGTTTATCACAATTCCACAGCCAATAGTCCCTTTGCCTTCGCCGGTTGGTTCCCAATATCCAATCCAGCTATCTCCAGTTGAACATGCACCCTTTCCTTTAACATCACGAAGAACAATACCAATAGCCACCTGTAATTGCTGGTTACCATCAACTTTGAATTGGCTTTCTACACGATTCAGATTCGAGCCAAGATCGAGAGATATACGTTTGACTTCACTAACTTTAACACCGGCAACATCCCAAGGATTGAATGTCAATTCGAATATTGTCCTGATGGGACCGTTTGCGATGATTTTCCAATTGGAATAATTTTCGGAAAGATACAGCTTGTTATTTTTCCAAATTCCAATTCCACCACAACCACGAGTAGGCCCGACCTCGTAATAATCCATTCCCTCGCCGTGATCTTTATGATAATCGCCAGCTTTGTACCATTTTTCGAGGATTGGATATCGAACACTTTTAACCCAGACATCAATACCACTACTGGTCAGTTGATCTTTCCCAGTAGTATTCTGTAGGGCCGGGCCGTACATTCTAAAAGCAATCCGGTCATTTTCCCAGGCAAAATCATCATAACGTTGCGGAACAAACATGCTGTGAGCCAAATTTTCAGCCTTGGGCAAATCTACTCCTTGAGGAATTACCAGAACTCGATACCTCTTTTCCTGCTGCGGGCCAAAATCATCCTGGAATAGCAATTGATCAACAGATCCATTTGCATCGGCGTCAACCGTTTGGGATAAAAGCAACTTACCAGTATAGCCGCTCATGACAGCAACATTCTGGGGAGTTAGTGAAGGCAACTTGGCCTTCAGTTCACCCCATTCTAATTCAATAGTTTTATTTTCACAGAAGTCACCGGATGGATTAACTACAGAAAGAGCAACATTTTCAGTCCCTTTCCATAATGATATCTTATACATCTCCGTTCCAGCCAGCAAAAACGCACCCACCCCGTAAAGCTCTGTCATATCTCTGGTGACTGGTTTCGGAGAGCCGCCGACAGGTTGCACGTTGCCTAATTTCCCGTCTGTATGAATACATTTTACCAGCGAATCCCATGCCTTTGTGACTACCGGCAGGTACTTCTGCTCATCGAGAATACCTTGGTTAATCCCCCAGGCTATCGCATAGCAGAAAAGGCCGCTGCCACTGGCTTCAGGCTCTGGGTAAGAGTTCGAATCGAGCAGACTTGCCCGCCACATACCGTCTGGCAATTGAATCGAGACAAGTTTGTCAGCCATTTCCTTATATAGTCTGACATACATCTGACGGTCAGGGTAATCTGCCGGCATGTGTTGCAATACTCGGGCCAGACCTGCGATAACCCAGCCATTACCACGACCCCAGAATATCTTCTTACCGTTATTTTCCCGCCTGGTAAAATAGCGACTGTCACGGAAATAGAGATGTTCTTTTTTGTCATATAAATAATTTGTGGTTGCCTTAAACTCTGAATTCATAAAATCGATATACCTGTTGTCACCGGTAACTGCCGAAAGCCTTGTCCACGCAGGAGGCGCCATAAATAATGCATCACACCACCACCAGCGATCATTCTCAATTCCCTGTTCGTAAGTAGTGTAAGCAAGTCGGCTTTTAGAAGGATTTGCCAGGATATAATCAAATCTTTCGAGCAAAGGTGCTATCATCTCGGGGTTTTTATATTTGGTGTACAATTCCAGATACATCTGCCCGACACAGTGATCGTCGGCGAAATATATCCGCGGCCCCATTTGCCACTGATTTTTCTCTCCGACCTTTTTCAAGGCATCATAATATTTTACGTCATCACTCAGTAAGCTCCATGCTGTCATTCCGGTAAATAGTGCTCCATGTATCCAACCTGTATCATTCTGATTTTTTCTCTCGTCGGGATGATTTAATTGCCAGTCAGCAACAACCGTCATAATCGTCTTAATCTGTTTCGGCTGCATGACATCAGGTAACTGAACATCTTTCTGTACTGCCATACAACTTGAAAGGAGCATAGACAATGGTATCAACAAGTACAAACTTCTATTCCTGCCGAAATAACGTAGACAATATCGTTCCATACACAAAACCTCGCTTTTAATTACAAATCAGCTTTATTTCGAATTCCAATAATCGCCAACAGAACTTAATCTGAAACAGGGTTTATCTCTTTCTGAGAAACCGCGTTCTTAATTTGCCGGAAAGAATAGCTTCTCACGTCTGGTAATGATATTCTCTTTCGGCAGCTTTTCAATCCATTGACCATATATCTCATCATCGTACTTGGCCTGCGCCCACTTCAAAAGAACAAAACTATGTTCCATCTCGATTCCCTTAATCTGCTTATACGGCCAGGATGAGGGATCATCGATATACCTGGCCAGAAAATCCAGCGCCCTTTGTAAACCTGCCCCGTCTGCAGATCGGTAATTCCACAGATCGACAGAAATATGCTCCCCAAGCCGCGCCAACACGAAGAAACCTCTCAAATTCATTCGACTATAGCCCAATGATTTCGTTCTTTCAAGTTCATACGGCTGGCGACCATCAGGTTTGATCTGAGAGTCAATCCGTAATTTCGTTACCTCAGTAAGCACCTCCTTTGCAATCGAAGGTTTCTCAACAAACAGTGCAAGACAGACCACTTGTGCATCATACCAGGTACCGTGATTATTAAGCGCATCAGCCTCATCCTGTCCATTCGGACTAGTACGAAGCCAGTGCAGATATTCTTCCATCCATGTCCGCAGAGCCGACTGATCTTTCTTACTCCAATGCCGGCTTGACCCCAGCAAACCAATGGAATCGACAATAGCAATCAACTTCGTCGTCTCGATAATCCCGCCCCCGCGTCCCTCGACCCGACCCGGGATCCCCTGCCCAAAATTGAGATTGGGATTCATGCGAGTCTTCGGATCGATAAACCATATCCGCAAAAGGTCGGCGGCATGTTTGGCGTATTTCTCTTTATCACTGAAATAATAAGCCAGCGCCAGCGCCTCCACAGAATCTCTCATACTGCTGAATCGAGTATCATCATATGCTCCGGTTCGACACTCAGGATTGACGTAGCCATCTCTTCGGACATACGGCAGGCCATCGGCAGTCTCCGGATTGGGCCACCAGTATGGGCTGATATTCATATAATCGTGTTTGTCACCGCTCGGCGGTGTCAATATTTTGTCCATGACCGAAAAAGGACCCGCTTTCAGGGCTTCATCGGCCTCGATGAGAAGTTGCTTAAAGGCCGGCAGCAATGTTTTATTCCCCTTTTGGATTTGGGCTTTATTTTCCGCCAGCCATGTGCCATTCAGATAAAACACCCGCGGCAAAGAGGATGTGGACCTCCCGCCGGCTTGGCTCTTTTCATCACAGGGCTTATCAATAAGCTTTCCACTCTTGTCCGGTAAAACCTCTTGGGGGGTTTTACCCTCAACGCTCATGGCACAGGCTAACACCTGCAGTACAGCCAACCATACAAACACATCAAATCTATTTTGACAAAAAGTCATAATGCTCCAATTCCCTGTTTCAATATTTCAGTATTTTCTGCGATTCAATCAGCTACTATTGAATTAGCTTTGCTTGACTAAGTTTCTCCAAATCAGAACCGTCAAAACCGGCTTTAACGGCCTCCATAAGCCTATAAGCCTAATACTATCAAAATCCTGTCCATTTGTCACGTATTTCTGGGGAAATCCGGTCACCTCCAGCAATACAGCAAAGTGATATGAATGAAGCTTTGAATTCGCATAAAGATTGGACCAGGAATTGGGTGCAGGTCAACATCCTAAATTTGAATGGTTTTTACTTGAAAATGTCTCTGTCATTCTGTATAATAATAGGGTAAGGGTATAGGGATAATGATGAAAAGAAGAAGGTTTTATGTATCGCGCTACTAAAAAAGCGGGGATAAAAATTGCATTATTATTTGTGTTTTTCATGTCATCCGTCCTGTACTCCGCTGTCTTGTTAGAGGCAGATGGTCCCGGGGATACCTATGAGCTTATTGAATCAAAAGGATATGGACTCGAAGTTCCGGATGATTGTGGCCACGCGGTTAGGCATATTTCAGAGATATGGGACAGTGAGCTTAACAAATATGTTTTTGTCTTCTCCATTCATCGAGACTTAGACGATGATTGCATTACCAACGATCCTTGCAAACAACGCAATGAGATAAAAACCTATGGGCCCTCCGGCCCCTCAATGTATGCGACCTATGGCGAAACACATATCTACAACTGGATGTTCAAACTGGACAGTGGATTTCAGCCTTCATCCAGTTTTACCCATATCCATCAAATCAAACCCAGCGGCGGCACTGATGATGACAATCCCATTATCACGCTAACGCCACGACGCGGCAGCAGCGGCAGTCCTGACAAACTTCAGCTTCTATACTGTTCGGGCGGCAGCACTCAAACTGTAGTGGCCGATGCCAATTTGTCGCTGTTTAAAGGAGTGTGGGTTGAAGTGTATGAGCGATACTTGAGTACGGATACCGGGACCTACGAGATTGTCATACGCAGAGTCAGCAACGGTGCGATACTTCTTTCCTGGAGTAATAATAACATCGATATGTGGCGGACCGGCGCGGACTTTAACCGGCCCAAATACGGTATTTACCGTAGTCTGGCTCATATAGCCTATCTTCGTGACGAAGATGTTCGTTTCGCTGATTTTTATCTGTCGGAGGCGCTAATTTTAAATCCAAGGGGCCTGGCAGCGATTGCGGGCAATAAAACAGTCAGTCTGACTTGGGATGATAACTTCGAAATAAATTTGGACGGCTATAATGTATATCGTTCGACAACGTCCGGCAGCGGTTACAGCAAGATAAACGGCACACTTGTGAGTGATTCAAATTACATCGACAACACCGTCATAAACGGCACGCCCTATTTCTACGTCGTAACAGCGGTTGATACTAACAACAATGAGTCCGCCTATTCTAACGAAGCATCAGCTGCGCCCGATTACCAGACCTGCCAGAATGTTCAGGACGCTAATTACGGTCTGCTGTCAGACCTCAACGGTGATTGTTACGTGGACTTCCGGGATGTTGACATAATAGCCTGCTACTGGCTCCATACTGACTGCGCTGTTCTCAATGATTGCGAAGGCGCGGACTTTGCACCGACGGATGGCACTGTTAATTTCGTTGACTTCAGTGATTTCGCTGTGGACTGGACGCGGTGTAATAACCCGCAGGATTCAAACTGCACGCCAAACTGGTAAAGGTAAAGAGACTGCGGATATTCACTTATCTAAGAATAATTTGTACATACCTTTGGAAAAACTGATTATATCAGGGCAAGTGCAAAATCCTTCTTGCTTTGCTTTCGTCCCCCTCAAGTGCCTGTATGACGGAACGAAAAGTAAGTCTGTAGTGGTTTATATCCGGATAACCTGCTGGAGACCATAAACGGGTATCAAACGCAATTGTATTATTACGGAAATCAACACTTCCATCTCCAAAAAGCATATCGACTCCTTTACGACCACCCATTTGATGCGCTAATGAGGTTAATGATATAAGAACATCTGTACTTATCATTCTGGTACTATCAAGTTTCGTCAGGTTTTTCGCTATTGCAGGAAAACCATCGGCATCTTTTTCGAGTTTGGCCTGAGGAAGATAGTTGTAACCAACTCTTACTTGTTTTTGACCTGCATCTATATCTTCTGGATCATTAAGACACCAGGGCCAAGGATGGCCTGGAGGGGCATAAGAAGAATACCGATAATGTTCTGATCGGGTACTCGGACAGTAAAAGGCTTTAGGGTCTTTAATGATGCCTGCATAAAATAGACTGCCATATCCCCACGAATTGCCATACTGACCCCAGTCTTTAAGATAGTCGGGAAATTTAAGTGTCGAATCGCCCTTTTTGTCGAGGTCTATCTCGAAGGCAAAATAAGACCAATATGGCATGTTAGAGGTTGTAAATTGCCCGCTCATAAATCGAGATTGCGGGAGTTTATCATTATTTGATTGTGCATACATAAAAAAACCTGTTCCAATCTGTTTTTGTTGAGATGCACACACTGTTTGTTTTGCCTTCTCCCTCGCAGCTCGCAAAGCAGGCAGCATAACCGACAGAAGTAATGCAATAATCGAAATCACTACGAGCAATTCGACTAATGTAAATCCTGTTTTTCTATTCATAATCGCACTCCACTTGCAAATAGCTGCGCATCTTTCACTTAGCGGCCCGACTGCCATACTCTAAAACAATTCAAAGATGGTTTGAGCCTTTGCACTTGACGGCTCATGCTCAAACCATAAATCACATTAATAATATTTAAGGAAGTACTAAACCCGGACAGCTACCGTCGCCATAACGCATACAGGCCAGCCACTCTTGGGAAAGTACTGCCAAATCAGGATAATCGACCGTAATTAGCCAGTTCTCAGCAAATATTGCAAAATCAGAAAAATTGACCTTACAATCGCCATTTAAGTCAGCAGCTTTACTGGCTGTACAGACATAGGGTTCTGTTTCCAGGTAGATATTTGCCATTTCAACTTTACTCAGCGGATAATTGTATAAACGCACATCATCAATGGCTCCATCGAAACGATTATTAGCCTCTGCGATAAGATTTGTTCCGATGCACATGTTTGCATCAGGTGTCCAGTTATTATAATTTACAATGCTGGAATTGGTATCACTTACTCCATCCACATATAGAGTCGCCAGGCCGTTATCGAACGTTACCGCAACAAAATGCCATTCGTTGTCATCAACAGGGATACTGCCATTAGGACCCTGAGAGGTGTCTGCTGCTGTAGGAATATACTGTCCGAACCGAACTACGCCTTTGGGGTAAGGGGTAATTGTACCACCAGCCGTGCTTTCAACATACAGGTAGGCTCGATTCGAAGATGAGCCTGAAGGTTCCCTCCATGCGAAGATAGTGCTGTCTCCAGTATTCACATCGCGGTTCTTTATCCACGCTGTAACCGTGAACAGATTCGGACGAGCCATGGTTTTGCCTATTACAACGTATTTAGCTGGTTCGTTAAAATCAAACGCATTGCCGACTTTACCGGATACAACAGTAATATCGTTTCCGGTTCCCAAAATGGTACCATTATAACCATTACCGGTAACATCATTAACATCATTCGGTGCTGCAATCGCATCCAGAGGCCATTTTGCTAAAAGCGCCTTTTTAATCAGCTTAGCAGCACTTGAATCCAAAGCAGCTCGGCTGGTCACCCGACACCAGTAACTGCCAAAATTGCTATCCGCTATTGGCCCAATAGGACAGTTGGGTTCATTGCTCTGAACAGTAACCGGATTGCCGGTATCACCTGAATTCCCTTTGTACCACCGATATTGCACAGTATTCGCTCCGGCAGGGTCACAGGCATCGATAGTAAAGACCACTGAATCGCCGACATTCGCTGCGATATCCCAGGGACCGCCAACAATTGTTGGGACGTTGCGGAATACTGCAAACGACCATACGGGGCCCACAATATTTTTCGGACTTCCGTTGCTGTCGCCATCTATCTGTTCTTCTATATGCCAATTCACAACATCGTCATACGCAAATGAAACCGGCCCATACGTTGCATTTGGCTCCGGACTTCCATTGACTTCATCGACAAAGAAAGGACCATAATTTGTCGAATTGACCGTGTAATAAATAAAGTGCCCCGTAACATTGGGTTCCGTACGTGTAGCTCCATCGGGGTCAATCTCAAGAGCCGTATTCCATTTAAATGTAACACTCAAAGGTTGATTTGTTGCACCATTAGCCGGAGTTGGATTATGAGGAGCTATCGCCTCTTTCGGATTGGCAAACATATTGCCATCAAAGACATAGATGTCATCGACATAAATCCAGGGCTTGAGTTCACCTGATGTACTTGAAAAGGGAACCGCCAATGCAAACTTCGTTAATCCATTAGCCTCCGTCACTGGATTGAGAAAATCAGCATTTGCCACAAGCAGGTCGTTAACATCTGCAGAGCCTGAGGCGATTTTTACATATATATCAACTTTGGCGGCCGCATTGTCAATTACCATCCAGACATTAAACCAGGTGTTTTGCGGCAGCCGAACGCAAGGGTCGGCGGGCCGATCGGGGCTTGTCACTACCCAATTCTTACTGTCGCTGCCATAAGAAACCGTTATTTCAGGATATGAAGAAGTATGCGACCACACTCTCAATGGAACACAAAAATTTGCACAATAATTTGGGTCCCCATCCGCCCACGGAAAATATTGATTGGCGTTGTTTCCGTGGGGTTGATAACTGTCCTCCGCCAGGCCCACATACCCCAGTCCCATTCGGTTCGTCTCGCGATAGACACGGAAAAAGACAGTTTTTTTGTCAGTTGGGCCGATTTGCAAGGCCGTCGGCAGAGTTGCAACAGCGCATTTAGGCCTCCAATCGCATGGGTCTTTATGATCATCTTTGTAGGTACACACTCTAAGGGTCTGATTTTTTGAGGAAACGCAGGGGTCTACAGAAATTTGAACGTAAGTAAGATCCGCAAGAGCACCAGTCAAACTATCATTCCAGACCATCCCGCTCCAGCTATTTCCGTCCCAGAGGCCCCCGGTAGCTTCCTTGGCCGAACGGTTAGGTACAGGGTCTCCAAATATATCGACGAGTGGATAGGAATCAAAATTATCAAAGAGAGCCTGAGCATAGCTGCACTGGGTTAAAAACAGGATGACAGCTAAACATACTAATTTCTTCGTCATCGTAATCTCCTTTAATCTCCTACACCTTAATTATTCACACCGGCCTATTTTCATTTAAAAATAAACTTAAGTCTTTAAAAAACAATAAATGATACCAGTGCCGACGAAGTCGACTTCAACTTTCTAAAGAACATAGACCCAAACCTGAGGCAGCCAAAGGCCTAACAAAATTACTCAGGGCCAACCCGATGGGTTGGCCCTGAAATTACACTTAATTACTTTTACTTCTTGTTGCGTTTGCGTCTTATGGCAAGTAAGCCACTGCTGAGTAAAGCGATTGTTGCCGGCTCAGGAATGTATGTCAGTCGGAGAGTATCTATAGACCCCTCGCCAGTCGTATCAACCCAGGCAGCCGTGAAGTTGCTTGGAAGGCTGGCGAATTCGCCGCTACCTGCCTTATTGGGGTCGATGAGGCTGCTAAACGCCCATACATCAAAGAAGCTGTTCACGGTCGGGACATAGCCACCCAAAAGGTCAACAGTCAAAGTTGCCCCGGCTGTATTGCAACGGTTTCCGTACTGGGTAACCTTATCGTACGAGATTGCAGAAGCAATGTCTAACGCCAGAGTCCCGCCTGTGCCAACGGCATAATCCATAGAATTGGAGCTGTCACCCACGGTTATCGCGCCGACAGTACCAATAGCGTTCACTTCCAATATGCACGTGCCCTGATTAAAGCCGTAGCCTGCGCCTTCGGCAATGCGCCCAAACTTATTGATCTTGTTCCGGATGACCAACGTTCCGCCAGTAGCATTGAAATTGGCAGTAGTGATGCTTTTAAGACCCCTGCTGAGTATCTGCGTGTCCAGGACGCCCGTACCAGACAGATTGTAATTTGCCGTACCTGCAGTTACCCCACTACCCGTAACAAGACGTACTTCACCGAGAGTTCCAGCGGGTTGAGAGACCGTTACGGTTCCGGCACTGTGGTTGACAGTCCCTGTTGAACCATTATACCTTAAGAGTCCCAGGAGCTCGGTGGAAGTACCTGAGACAGTCAGATTCGAGCCGTTGATGTTCAACTTAGCGTTAACGGCCGGTGCTGTAGTAGCACCCATCTGAAAGCAGGCAACCGTCTGACTTGAGTCAAGTGTCGCATTGCCGTCGTTGATCCGCGCAGTATCGCCAACAGCAGGCAATACGCCTCCGACCCAGTTGGCCGTATTGCTCCAGTCGCCGATAGCATTAGCGGTCCAGCTAATGGTCGCTGCCCTGGCTGTCGAGCCAAGCGTCAGCAAAAAAGTACATAACATTAATACACCTAAAAATTTTAACTTCATCTTCTTTCTCCCTTCCAAATTTTTTTACTTCTTCTTACACCAAAAATTTAGACTAAACATACTTGTAACCGTCAACAGGTATTCTCCTTGTCGGGCAACACACCCAACATCAAAATACCCTTATATCCTAAATTTTCTATTCTTCCTCCAAAAAAAATAATCTTAACTTACTTTCCTTCCTTCCTTACCTTTCGATTTGTAACCGTACATAAGCTCCCATTATGCTTCTTCTTTTAAAACATTAAGATACGATATAAAGCCTTTTAACTTCCTGTTAAAATATTTTAACTTCAAACCTTATATATAATATAGGACATAAACCTGAAAGTCAAGAAAAAAAGCAAACACTGAAAAAATCTCTGACGATTGTGACTTTGTCGCATTTGGGACAGATAATCTTCGGGGGCAGATCACTTCGACTTATGAAAACTAAACTACAAAATCAATATATTTAAAACCATAACCAATTGTTATTGCTTAACTTATGACCTGGCAGTAGTGACAAAAAACAGCAAAACCAAAATTATGTACTTGACGAAGGTCGTTCCCAGTGAAAACGTAGTTGCCCAGGTTGTTTCGGGCATTGAGGATGCTCTTTCCCCTCTACCTGAGCCTGGTCTTGTTGCTTTTTCCATTTTCTGGTGTGAAAAGATTAGATGATGTGATATTTGCGGTAACGAGTGACTTATACCTACAGTACGGATAGGTATTAAATATACTTTTTCATGGACGACTAATTAATCCGGGCTTAAAGATTGGGTTGGTGTCTTGAATAATGGCACATCTTCCGTTTTCATAAACCACAGAAGCGACTGGGTCACCGCCATATTACGCCTGACTTCAAGATTAGCAGGATCGGCGTCCAGCGTTTTCCATAAATCCAGGTATTCCGGATGCCCGAGCGCATATCCAGCAAACAGCATACAGGGCTGCCGGACCGGCCATTCATCGTAATACAGAATGTCCGGTGGATAGGGCCATCGGTCTTTGTCCTTTAGATATTCAAACAGAAATTCCATACCCTTTTCGATACAGCGTCCGTCTTTCATGGTATACTTCCAGATATCTTCGCCTTGGGTGCTAAGCAACTGACACAACAGAACCATGTTATCCAACTGGAATATCGAATACCCGTAGGGTTTTGTTCGTTCAAGTTCGAGCGGAAAACTACCATCCATATCCATCTGGTACGGCATGAGGGTTTCTTTGTAGTATTTGCGAGCTATTTCCAGTTTTCCGGCGTCCTCAGTAAGCTTTGCGAAAGCAACCAGTTGAAGAAAGTAGGCAACGCTGTGATTGTTCCTGGCGTTCATCTCATCGACCCCATAGGAATGGGTTGTCATCCATTCGGCATAGTCAGCAAACCAGTGTTTCAGACCCGACAGGATTTCAGGTGTCATCGCTGTGGATTTTTTAAGAACTTCTATCGCCAATGGAACCTCAACAAGATGCAGCGTATCTATGATTCCAATCCCGCGTCCGGTTACCCGTCCAGGGATGGCCTGGGCATAAAGTAGATGCGGATTCATTTTCGTTTTTTCATTAAGGAAAAAGACTTCCAGCATCTGCACCGCCTTTTGGGCGTATGCCTCATTACCTTCCAGGGCATAGCCGGCTCCAAGCGCCGCAACTGCATCTCTGAGTTTCATTATAAGCATTCGATGCTTCGAAAAATTATTTGGATTGGATTGGCCATCTCTTTGTACATACGGCATCCCATCTTCCGTTTCCGGATTAGGCCACCAGTAATCACCCATAGAATAATAATCCCCCGGCCTTGACTGACCGAAAGGGGCTGGATAATCCCGAAGAGAAATCGACTTTGTATCCAGATAGGAATCCGCCAGTCGAATAATTCGATCTCGGTCAATTTGGGCTACGTCCAATGCTTTCTGATGTAGGGTTTTACGCATTAAGGCATTGGTGGCATCCTCATTTTCTTTGTGTTCAAGTGTCAGGAAAGCTGTCGGAAGTCCTTTGATAGATACACTGATGACCGATTGGCCTTGGTTCAGTTTTACATCAATCAACGCTCGGCCATTATACAACTGGACTTTTCGTGAACCTCTCGAAGTCCCCAGATTGTCCAGCAATTGCCCGTCCCCGGTAATACCAAATCGCACAAAATTTCGCGCATCCAGACAGACAACGCCTTTGGCATCCAGAAGGTTGGTTCTGACAGTCACAGTATCACCATCACGGGACTCTTCCTTTAATACCAATTTGGCCGGCTCACCCCATTGGCGATCCTCATATCGCAAAGTTACTTCGTCAACAATTTTAACATCATCCTTGCAGGCCACGGCTTTTAAATGATTCATCCCTGTTTTAAATACCACTTCCCATCGCAGTCCGGCTGCGGGGAAATCCTGACTGTTTCGCTTTTTCGTCCCAGCGGATTGGTCGTTTACAAAAAGTTCCACTTCGGTACAATTCGAATAGACCTTTACTAATTTTTTCTCTCCACTCTTGCCCCAACGCACCGGCCAGGTATGAGAGTATATCCTTACCATCGGTTTGTCAGTCCAGTAAGATTGGTATACATAATACGAATCCTTCGGAGTCAGATCCAGCTCAACTGCGCCTTTTTGATTCATAAAAGGAACCGGATTGTCCGGGCGAAGCGGCGTAGGAAAATCTTTAAATGTCCAGAAGGCTGTGCCCGTCAACCAGTCCATAGTTTCCTGCTCTTTAAGAATCCAGTCAATCAAGTCGCAAATGTAGCTTTCAGACCAGTTTCCATTCTCCGATGCTTGAGCCTTTCCGCTAACCATTAAATAGTCCATACCACGCTCTTCTGTTTTTCCGGCAGTTTCGACTTTCTCAAGCCCCTCATAGGGCGTTTCTGAATGGCGTCTTGCATGGCTATCGCCACCCCATTCCATATGCAGAAAATGGTTTACCTTAGCCATCTCTTTCTCAGAGGATTGCTTGTATCCTGTAAAACTCCCTCTTCCATACCAGCCGGGCCACATCGACGGCGAATAGACATCGACAATGTCACTGCAGAAAGCACACCGACGGATAGCCGTTTTACGCTGTGGGTCCAATTTATGACTCAGGTCATTCAGTTCACTCATAAAGGCCCTGATTTTCTCTTGGTCAAAAAACTCGAAATCACCCGGCCAGTCGTTTTCATTGCCCAATCCCCAGATGATTACCGACGGATGATTCCGGTGCTGATCAATCATCGCAGTCAGCATATCTTTCGCTTGTTGTTGGTACCGATTTCCACCAAGGCCGCCTCGGCACCAGGGAATTTCTTCCCAGACGAGAATACCCGTCTCATCACACAGATCCAAAACTCGTCGCGATTGCTGATAATGTCCCAGACGGATAAAGTTAACGCCCATCTCTTTCATCAACTGGAATTCTTTACAAATCAGTTCGTCGGTCTGCGCTGCCCCCAATCCCACGGAATCTTCGTGCCAGTGAGTTCCACGAAGTAACAACCTTTGACCATTTAATTTAAATGGCCCCTTCTCAATGAACTCAAACCACCGAAGGCCAAACCGCTCACAAACAATACTCTGTCCCTGTGAACTTTTTAATGTAACCACACATTGATAAAGGTTGGGACTGTCCGGAGACCAGAGCACAGGCTTGGAAATGTCAGTTTCAAACAGCACATTGGATTGATTCCACGGTTCTAATATTTTTTCTGCTTGAAATTCCTGCTGGCCGTCAGGTCGAAATACCTGAATCTCTACAGAGAGCTTCTCTTTCAGCGATCCGGGGTTATACAGCCGTCCGCTGACTATCAGCGACCAGTCTCCTTTCGCTCGACGTTCGGTCTGGATATGAACACGTTCCAGTGAAACCGCCGGCACATACACAAGATTCACATGACGATAAAGTCCCCCATACAAACAAAAATCACTCAAATTGGAAGGGATCATCTCCAGATCCCGTGAGTTATCACACCGAATCGATAACGGAATCGTCCCTTTCGTGGAAATACGTTCCGTGGAATCTTCTTTGTAAGCAGGATTGGCTTTAAACGCTTCCACCGCCTCGGTAATGTCTATCACAAATTCATCATATCCACCAACATGAGAACCGACTTTCCGGGTGTCAATATAGACATCTGTCTTCTGTCCAGCACCTTCAAAATGCAGTAGAGTCCGTCCATTAGGATATGGGTTGTCAATTTTCAGCTTAGTTCGATACCAGGCAGGCCCCTGATAATAGGCCACATCGGGGTCCACCACATCAAAGGCATTATAACAATGCGGCAGTTCAACCGATTGCCATACAGGTAAATTCCTCGAGCGTTTTTCACTTCTCAACGTTTCCCAGACCCCCCCGAGATCACCCCGAACAAATTCCCAGTCTTTTGTAAGTCGTTGGGAATGATTAGATAATTGGGGACGACTGTTTTGTGCTGTATCTCCTTCACAGAAAGAAGCAAAAAGTAAAAATTGAAAAAGTGGGTATGCAATAAATATGATATGGAAGTATTTATTGTGTTTCATCATTTTTAAAACTCCTTAACTGTTCCACTTGTACCGGGGGATACACTCTTGCCTGAAACTTCGTTTCTGGGAAATAGCCTTTCCTTAAGAGGAACAAGTGCTTCAGAACGACAACTGAAATCAAAGTAAAACACGACCTGAAACGACAGTTGCCGCTTTTCATGAAGCTTTGTTTTCAAATAATAAATATAGGCAACATTTTTTCATTCGAAAACTTGTATCAAAATAATCACTTGGAGTCAAAATAGTCTATAAGCTGGTATACATTTTCATTTAATTTTTTCATTTCATTAAGAAGAGGGTAATATGGGTTGTATTTATAATCAACGATTCCCTTATTAGAATCACGGTTTGAAGGGTCTGGCGCCGTGGCATTGGGATTGTTATCCACGTATTTAAACCAGTGCCATCCGACACAAACCTTTGATTCCATTAGTCCAAGCACATAATTTTGATAGAATCTTCCTCTGTCTGTTTGTGTTTTTACAACCCATCCCGCACCGGAATTGTTGGCAAGGCCTGAATCCATGCCTTTTGCATACCATTCTGTAATTATAAAAGGTTTACCACCTGATTCATTGTACCACATCATCATTAATTCCCGATCAGGCGTCCAGGTACGATAATAATTGGCCGATATCACATCCAGATACTTACCTGCTGCTCTGAAAGCTTCCGGACATTTTAGCGCCGCTCCGTTAAACCTTGAACCGAGACACAGATGGTTCGAATCCTGTTTGCGAATGGCTGCTGTCGTCAGCCTGAAATACGTGTCAAACATATAACCGATAAAATCGGACCGATCCTTATCAGTACAATCTTCAAGCCCTGCCGGCTTCCCTTTTCGCTCACTAAGCCATCGTTTAGCCTCTTCCACGTTGTACTTCATCTCAGGATACTTCGTCAGGTCCATTTTGAGCGTACGGTCAAGCATATCGAGGCGCGTCTGGAGCTCGTTATCACTGAAATGCCCAAGACAGTATGGGTCATTCTTCGTCGCCGTCAGCTTTTTAGCATACTCCTCACAAAACTTTACAAACTCGGGATGGAACACCGGCCATACTTCATCCGGAAAACCCTTGTGCCCTGATACTTGCCAGGCAAGACCCTTACTCGTTGCAAAATCAGCCATAAAATCCCATGATAGCGTATATACTAAAGGTTTGTCACTTTTTCTCAAATACTGAGCTTCCGACCAGCCGCCAGTTCCATTAAAGCCATAGTCAGAAAGCAACTTTGTAGAAAAATTAGCCCATTTTTCTACTGAGCCGAATACCTCCAAAGATGTTTCCCTATCAAGTTCTGTAATGCCGGTATAAACACTGACAATAGCAACATGAATAAAAGGATGTCCATGGGGATCAATAAGCCACCATCTGTCTTTTATTTTAAGTGGATAGAAAAAGCCTTTCGCTTCAAATTTTTTATCCGTCCTGCCGCCATATTCGCATAATTCTACCGATTTCTGGCCTGGCTTAAAGTCATATAGTTGTTCCAATGTCCTTGTTTCAAATGACTTCCAGTTGCTATCAGTTGGTTTAGCTTTGGCATCAACCAAAATATATCTCGGCTTTGAATTATTAGCGTCTGTGCCTGGCTGGCTGAGCCCAAAACAAGAAATATGGCAAAATATGATTAAAGAAAATATCACCATTGATTGTAATGAAAATCTATTCATCTCGAACCCCTTTGCATAAATATAATGGATAAAACTTACATATTTTTAACATTACATTAGACCTCCTTAACTCGCCATGTTGAGGGCCTCGGTCAACGCAATACCGATTATTTGCCAATTTCTACTATCAGGAAAACCAATCCGACAATTCCAAATGCAATCACAATTGAAATCAGGAACCCAATAATATCAGTCTTGTCCCATTTGCCGAGTTCCCAGTCTGAATTCGGGAATAGCTTAAGATGATTGAATCGATCCGGATTCGCATACGACAACTCCATTTCACGCTTGTCTGCCTCGCGATCCTTCTTTACTGGAGTCTTCATTTTGACAAAGAACCTATCCAGCATCGCTTTATCATCACGTTTCGTCATAAGTGATACAATTATAAGAAAGCCAAACGGAATCACCATTCGAAACAGAAGCCGTATAGATTCATTGAGCGCATATGGGGATTTCGAAAGATCAATGCCCATTTTATCAATCGCCACCAAATCAAAATTCAGCATGCCATAGCCTTTGACGATGCCATTTTGGTCACGCTTAACACCCTGGGTCCAGAAAATTGATTTTTGCGGTACCGGATAAACACGTTCAAATCGTTCGCCAACCGTCAACGGCTGAGGCCGCGGCCCACCGGCCTTGCCGATCACATTGAGATTGTCCCATGTTTTAATCTGCTGTGTGCGGACGTCCAAATCCATCTGATGGGCACGATATACACGCGCAATGGGTTGAGGATTAGTCATTTTAGCCAAATATGGGTCCGTCCGCACATTTGGAAACAACGGCAGTATCACGGGAATCGC
Source organism: Phycisphaerae bacterium (assembly GCA_041478555.1). Lineage (GTDB taxonomy): Bacteria > Planctomycetota > Phycisphaerae > Sedimentisphaerales > UBA12454 > JAPLMW01. Next base: position 5,515 of record JBGOWI010000030.1, on the reverse strand, counting down.
GAAGAAAACCAATGTAGTTACGATAATCGACGACCACGCACCAATGCGGTTGACTCGCCGCCATATCATCCCAAGCCAAAAACACGCTGCAAAAATCGCCGTTATCTCCCACGACAATTTGAGCTGCTGGAAAATACTCTCAAATTGCAGCGCAACCCACGCTCCGCCAAGAAGTATCGATGCGCCGCTTATGCGTCCAATAAATACATAATGCCGCTCACTGAGTTTTGGGAAAAGCGGCTGATAAAGATTATGAGTCAATAGCGCCGCACCGCAAATCATCATGGCGCTTGCAACCGCCATAAGTGCAGCCATGAGGCATGCGATCATTAAGCCGACAAGACCGATTTTCAACCCGCCCAGCAGATCCGCTGTTGCAACCCCGAAGACAAGATCGGGGTCACGGATGTATTTATCACCCGCGGTGATCCCATAGAGCAATACAGCGAAGAGGCCGAACAGCCCCCAAAGGACTATCACGACACGTTTCATATACAGGCCGGTAATAAAGCCGAATCGTGCCGTGTACTCATCCTTGGCCGAGCCGCTGGTTGTCAATTGATTTGCCTGAACGCCGAGATTGACCGTCACCATCACCGTTGCCGTAAGTATGTAATACCATGTGAAGTCAATGGTCGTCGGAGAACCCAGAACCTCAAAAAAGGATTCGGGCAATTCAATATGCAACGTGCGCATTGCGTCTACAAATCCGCTTCCCCCGTAGATACCGTTTATTTTGACCCACGCAAAAGGTAAAAGCAGAACTGAAAGCACAAGTATCAAAATGCCCTGAACCAAATCCGTGACGAATGCCGCCTTTAACCCTCCGGCCACCGAATAGGTAAGTGCTATTACGCATACCAAAATCACCACAAATTCCTTTGGGACAGCAGGAAACAGGTTTCTTGGACGCATGAGCCGTAATTCATTCAATCTGACTTTTTCCTGATCACTCAGCTGCGAAAAATCTGCCGCTTCCAACTTGCGAAGTTCCACTGCTGCATCGTATTCAGTACGCTCTGCCGGCGTAAGCCTCTCAATGCTTTTGGGAACCATTGCCACCGTCGTCTTGCCCATTGCGTTAAAACTAAGAGAAATGATAATCATCAAACCAACTGCGCTGATAAGAGCAAACAAACCTGCCATCGCCTTTGAGCCAAACCTATTCTCGAAGAAATCTCCCATCGTCATAAGCCGCAGTCGCCGATACCAGACGCACGTCATCCAGTAAATTGGAGTGCCGAACACGTACAACAGCGCGCTCCATATCCCAGCGATACCGTTTTCCATCGTTGTCGTAATGGTACTGACGGCATTTGAAACGGATGTAGCCTGACCAAAGCTGGCAAATATCTGTATCATCTTGCCGAAACTTCGCCCGCCGAGGAAGAAATCTTCACGGCTTTTGATGTGGCGCATCGCCCAAAAACCAATCGCAATCAGAGAAAGAAAATAGACAATTATGATGGCAAAATCAACAATCTGTAATCCAAACATCACGCAAACCTTTCATGAAAATGTACCCAATTCAGAACACATTTGTGTGATTATTTCTTCATTGCTGTTTTGGGGTCATCATGACGAGATAATTTAATGGGCATCCTGGCTGTCGGGATTAACTTTCCAAAAATAACCTCAGCAACAGCCTGCATATGCTCTTTCGCGCCAGGATTAAAACAAGCGATCACCGTATCAAAATCAGCAGGTGCACCGAATTCATACGGCGTATTGGTTACTACGATAGAATTTGGTATTACCTGTTTAACTTCACGGACAAAATTACTTATTGATGATGCTGCCTTGTGATAATAATAGTTCGTGGCTACAACAACCTGGGCTTCCGGGAGTCTTTTGAGAACGCGTTTGAGGTCTGCGTCAGTCGGGGCATAAGGAATTTCGATTGAAGCGACACTATCAGAATGCAGACACATTTGTTCCCAGAGCAAGCCGGGATGAGAATACATATTGTTGGCAAAAGCGTGAGTGGGGAATATCTGCTCAATGAGCAATATTTTCGTGTTTTTCTGCAAGGGCAGAAGTTTGGCTTTATCCCGCAGGAGCAGCACAGACTTGTTCGCGGCCTCCTGAGCGGTATTGACGACCACTGGGTCGGAGAATAAATCGCCGGCTTTGGCAGCATCTACCTTTCCGCCATTGCGAGTCAATCCCATATTCCACCGCATTTTCAAAATGCGATGAACAGATTCATTTATCTGAGACTCTTTCAAATAACCGCTCTTGACGGCTTTAATAATCTTGTCGATTATTTCATATCTGATCGGTCCTTCATCCCTGCACAGTATCAAATCACAACCTGCTGAAATTGCCAGTACCGCAGCCTCGGCCATTTCATACCGCTGGAGAATACCGCCCATAGTCAGATTATCAGTTGTGATCACTCCGTCGAATCCCATATCTTTTCTCAAGATGTTTGTAACAATTTCGCTCGAAACACAGGCCGGTTTATCGCCGTTAATTGCGGGATATGAACAATGCGCAATCATTACGGCCGGCAGACCTGCCTTAATCAGTGCACGATATGGCGCAATATGCACCTTATGGAGCGTTGCCAAATCAAGAGTCACCGACGGCAACCCCCAGTGCGCATCCATATCCGATTCGCCTCTTCCTGGGAAGTGTTTGCCTGTAGCGATAAGTCCGCCTTCATGCAAACCTCGCATCGAGGCCAGTGCGTATTTGGCTACTATCGCGGGGTCATTACTGTAAGCTCGCGTACCTATTTCGGGATTTTTGCTGTTTGTATTTACATCGAGTACGGGAGAATGAATCATGTTGGCGCCGACTGCATGTGCCTGTCTCGCAATACATAAAGCACTGCGATACGCCAGATCGACATCATTGGCAGCAACATATCCCATGGGATGAGGAAACAGTCTCTGCTGACTCAGGAGATCATCACAGGCGCTTCCCTCCTGATCAATCGTGAAATGAAGGGGGATACCAAGCGGCCGATTCAAGGCATAGTCTCGAAGTTTATTAAAGACTTCTGCGTATTCTTGCATCGAACATGACGTAGGGTTGTTGCTATAGGCGAAATCACGACACTTGCCGGTGGGCATACGCAAGGAACGCAACATGTTCGGATCAGGTTCTGTCCCGGGCTTGATGTCATTTGCAAGTGTCATCGTACGGAACTTTTGACTTATACGTAAGCCGCCAATGTGATACTTTGTTATAAGTTCCACTATATCCGGCGTAATAACCGGTCCGCAAAAGCCGAGGACAAGCATCTGTCCGACTTTCTGTTCTAAGTTCATCTTCCCAAGAAGCTGGTCTATCCATTTTTTTTCTTTCAAGTTTTTCACGCTGTAAAACTCCAAGTTTCAAAAGCTACTTCATTAACTGCAATAGAATATTTTTTTGCTACTAAAAACCAATTTAAAAATCTTCTTTGTAATAACAAATAAATCATATCAGCTATAATACTTTTGCAAATAATATTATTATATTAAAAGCGGGAAGCAAGTAAATAACTATCACTCCACTTCCCGCTTAATTATCACATTTTGAGCAATACTAATAAATTAACTGATATTTATTAAGGTAGATACTCAGGGATCAAAGAAAACCAAACATCACCGAGAGTATTACTCCAGCTATGTGTATCCAATATCAACATACTAATAATGAACATTACTTTCAAGCAGATAGTCAACTGCATTTGCAAGAGCTTTTCTCGCTACGGGGTCATCTGTATGGGTTACTCCTAAAAGCGTGTTTATAATACAACTCCCTCCTGATGGGAAAATTACCGCCAGAGCAACCTGACTTAAATGCTCCCTTCTTCTCTGCTTTATTTTTTCATCCGTTGTCAAATCTATATTGTTTCCTTTGTCCTTCTGCCGCAACACCTAAATTACATGCTTCTTGTTTCACAATCGCTTTGTAGTGCCTCTCATTCTTACTTCTATTGGCAGTATAATAGGTTTTTTGTCCCAATTTTCTTCGCCTTCAATAAGGCTGAGTAATAATTTTGCAGCTTTTATTCCCATTAATTCAGATTTAACAGACACGGAACTCAAATTGATATACTCACTGAAAAAGTAATCACCAATACTCATGATTGATACTTCCTCTGGCACGCTTATTCCTCGGGATTGGCATTGGTAGAGAGCTTCATAGGCTAAATAATCATTATCTAAAAACAACACAGTTGCAGCCGGTTTATTATTACTCCATGAGTCAAGGATGTTTCCAACAATAGGTTTGAGGTTTCCCTTTTCTACCCAATCATGACAGCTCGGTTTGAAATCAACTACAATATCATCCTTGCAACCGGCTTCCACCATTGCATCTATATAACCTTCCTGCCGAAGTTTATGGCCTTCCAACAGCGTTGCCGATGAACTAACACTGAAAAAATGAATTCTTTTGTGTCCCAAACTCAGCAATTGTTTTGTGGCCTGATATGTACATCCATAGTGGTCATATCTTACAATAGGGAGGTTAAGGTCGGGAATACTGCGGTCTATTAATACCACAGGCACCCCAAGATTCTCTGATAATTCACGATATGCTCCAACACTTTCAAAATCACCGGAAAACGCTGCAATAACACCATCTACACGCTGCGTAATAAGCGTTTTTATTTCAGCACGCTCACTGACTCCATCAGCATTGTGTATAGTTAGCATAGGAGTAAAACTGGGAAATACTTCTTTTTTAATACCAGCCAGCGTTTCTTTAGTTGAAAACGAAATCGAAGACAGCAGAATGCCGATAACATTTGTCTTTTTGTTTACAAGGCCTGAGGCAAGCGCATTAGGGTAATAACCCATTTGTTTTGCAGTTAAGCAAACTTGTCGAATTGTTTCAGGCGACAAACCCCTTTTGCCGGCCCGCTTGCCCCTGATAGCTATAGAGACTGTAGCAGGTGATAATCCAAGCTGGTTCGCCACATCTTTAAGCGTTACTGACATAAAAACCTTAATTCAAATAAATAAAAGCTTTTAACTGTATGTTAAAGTGTTTTAATATATACATAGTATAGGACATAAACTTAAAAATCAAGGAAAAAAAATCTATCAAAAAGAAAAAATGGTTTTTCACATCGATCGAACGCGTACTGCACAAACATCATCCCATCACAACCACCAGTTTTACAAGAACTTACATCCCTGGAGGTGCTAAACGAATGACGGACTATAGCAACTACTATCCAACCTACTATTGCCCCAGCCATACTGTCCCACTTTTCGCTGACGGCAAACAAAACCCAACATAAAAAACGTGTCAAGAAGTGTTTTTGGGAGAATAAAAAGCAAGAGCCATAACTTACTGTTCAATAATAAGTTATGGCTCAAAAACTTTTTGCGATTTAGTGAGGCCGATGGGGCTCTCCACAGGACACCTTACGGCGGAACCCACAACCTTCGGATCGACAGTCCGAAATCAGGGTTTGTAAGTATTTTTGGAATAAGTGGTTATGGTTGCAAATTAAGGACTTATGAAACTAACGTAGAACCAACCGAGAACTGACCGAGGACCAACCGAG
>JBGOWI010000062.1:0-13025 GCA_041478555.1 Phycisphaerae bacterium | reverse complement strand
CCCCGGCTTTGCCCGCTACAGCAGGCTTTCGCAGATAACCTTTATAGGGATGGTTTTCGGGGCACTTCTGCTGTTCTTGGCTGTGATTTTTTAAAAACTGCCAAACCGGCATAAAAATATTGCCGGCCCTTTTTGCAAGCCCTTGTCGATACTAAAGTTAGGTTTTTTGTCTATTTTCGGCACGTCCTTTGCTCATTAGAAAGATAGAATACAGAAAGAGAAAAATATGCAGTTTGACAAATTTACATTAAAGGCACAGGAAGCCTTGGCCACAGCTCAGCAGATAGCAATGCAGAAGTCCAATACGGTTCTTTCGCCGCTGCATTTGTTAAGTGCCATTTTACATGATGATGACGGCATTGTGGTTATGATACTAAAGAGAATCGGAGCCGGCATCGCACGTATAAAGGAAATGACTGAAGGCGAAATCAACCGGCTCGCCACTGGAAATGTTGGTGGCCAGATTATGCCTGACCCCGTCTTTAATCAGATAGTCCTCGATGCGCAGAACCGCGCGGGAAAAATGGGCGATGAGTATTTAAGTGTTGAGCATCTTTTCCTGTCCCTTGCTTCGGTGAGCAGCGACGCGAAGGAAGTTTTATCAGTTAACTCCATCACGCCGGAGCAGATTGAAGCGGCGCTCAGGCAAATCCGCGGCTCGGAAAAGGTTATCGACGAAAATCCTGAGGGAAAGTACAAGGCTCTCGAAAGGTATAGTATAGACCTTGTTGAGCTTGCCCGCGCAGGAAAGCTCGACCCCGTTATCGGCAGAGAGGAGGAAATCAGACGTTGTATGCAGGTGCTCAACAGGCGGACTAAGAACAATCCTGTGCTTATTGGCGAACCCGGCGTAGGTAAAACAGCAATCGTTGAGGGTCTTGCCCAGCGAATTGTGGCAGGCGATGTGCCGACAGGGCTGAAGAACAAAAAAGTTGTTGCTCTCGATATGGGTGCTCTTATTGCTGGCACAAAATACCGCGGCGAATTTGAGGACAGGTTCAAGGCCGTCCTCAAGGAAATTATCGCATCCGAAGGCGGAATTGTACTATTTATCGATGAACTGCACACCGTGGTCGGCGCAGGGAAGGCCGAAGGAGCTGTCGATGCCGGCAATTTACTTAAGCCTTCGCTTGCCCGCGGCGAACTCCGCTGCATTGGTGCAACGACAATAGACGAATACCGCAAACATGTCGAAAAAGATGCTGCGTTTGAAAGAAGATTTCAGCCGATTATGGTTGACCCGCCTACCGTTGAGGAAACTATCGCGATTCTGCGGGGTCTCAAAGACAGGTACGACACGCATCACGGCGTAAGAATTACCGATGGCGCTCTGGTTGCTGCAGCAACTTTATCAAACAGGTATATATCCGATAGATGGCTGCCGGACAAAGCCATCGATTTGATTGACGAAGCCGCCTCGAAACTGCGGATTGAAAATGATTCGTTGCCTGCTGAACTTGACGATATCCGCAGAAAAATTATGCAGCTTCAGATTGAAAGAGAGGCGCTGAAAAAGGAATCCGACCCTGCCAGTAAAAAACGGCTTGAAAATCTTGAAAAACAGCTTAAAGAGCTCCAGACAAAAGACAAAGAGCTTACCTCAAAATGGGAAAGTGAAAAGGCGGACATCAATTCAATAAAAGGGCTTAAAGGAAAAATTGACCGTGCCCGGACAGAGTTTGACGAAGCGCAGCGCAGAGGCGACCTTGAAACGGCCGCAAGGCTCAAATACAGCACAATCGCCGAGCTGCAAAAACAGCTCCAGCAGAAGGAGCAGCAGCTTGCCCAAAGTGATACAGGCAAAATGATTCGCAACGAAGTTACCGAAGAGCATGTCGCCCAGATTGTCTCGAAGTGGACCGGCATACCGGTTTCAAAATTACTCGGCGGCCAGCGAGAAAGATTGATGCATATGGAGGATGAAATCCACAAGCGGGTTGTCGGCCAGGACGAAGCCGTCGGCGCACTGTGCAATGCCGTTCGCAGAAACCGCGCAGGCCTTGGCGATAGCGACAGACCCATCGGCGTGTTTTTATTCCTCGGCCCGACAGGCGTCGGCAAAACCGAGCTTTCAAAGGCTCTTGCAGAATTTTTATTTAACGACTCCAGCGCGATGGTGCGGGTTGATATGAGTGAATTTATGGAGCAGCACAGCGTCGCTCGTTTAATCGGTTCGCCGCCCGGCTACATCGGATATGAAGAAGGCGGCAGATTAACCGAGGCTGTCCGCAGGAAACCCTATTCGGTTGTGCTGCTCGATGAGATTGAAAAGGCTCATCCCGATGTATTCAATGTCCTCTTGCAGGTCTTCGATGAAGGCAGACTGACTGACGGCCATGGCAGAACGGTCGATTTCAAAAACACCGTTATAATAATGACCAGCAATATGGCCAGCGAACAGATTATGCAGCTTACCGAGGAAAAAGGTGCAGACTGGGAAATCGAAGCGCATGTCAGGGAGGTTTTGAGAACATATTTCAAGCCGGAGTTTCTCAATAGAATTGATGAGAGCATTGTATTTCATATGTTAAGCAGAGACGACCTTGAGAAAATTGTCGAGATACAAATTTCTCGTCTTGCACAGCGCCTGCGCGACAGACATATAAATGTCCGGTTTACCGATAATGCGAAAAAACAATTGATGGACGAAAGCTATGACCCTGCTTTTGGCGCAAGGCCGCTCAAGAGAACCATTCAGCAGAGACTCGAAAACAAACTGGCCGAGGAACTTCTTGAAGGCAAATTTGCCGAGGGCGACACCATAAAAATTGACGCTGACGCCCACACCTTTACGTTTGAAAAATTAAATTCCTGATAATCGCCCAAAACACAAAAAAACGGCAGAGCTTTGTAAGCTCTGCCTTTTGCTTTATGGCTCTTTCCTTTTAGCGTTTTAGCATCTTGCCCGCTCTATCCTGCTTACCATCAGCCTTGTATCTCTGCCGCCGAGACGGATAAGCACGGTTCAGCTAAACATGACCTGGCTGGTCATTCGAGCCATCTTTTCTACCCTTATCTAAAAACATATCGGTATAGCAATATTGAAAAGTTGAATTTTTTTTCATACAAATTTGATATTGTGCAAAAAGCGTTTATACTGGTAAAAGAAGGCAAAATAGGTTAAATAATATCCGGTCTTATTGTTAAAAAGAGATGATGAATATGCAAAATTTTACTTATTGTAATCCGGTAAAAATAGTCTTCGGCAAAGGCGCAATTGCAAAACTCAATGAGGTTATCGGGCCAAAGGCAAAAATACTTTTGACTTATGGCGGCGGCTCAATAAAGAAAAATGGCGTCTATCGACAGGTTAAAGCTGCGCTGAAAAAACGAAAGGTCGTCGAATTCGGCGGCATTGAGCCTAATCCCTCTTATGAAACCTGCATAAAGGCTGTTCAGCTCGGACGCAGAGAAAAAGTTGATTTTATTCTCGCGGTCGGTGGAGGTTCTGTTCTGGACGGCTCAAAATTCATCGCTGCCGCAATCCCGTACAAGGGCAATGACTTGTGGGAGATTGTAAAAAGTCGTGGTGCTGTTGTCGATTCAGCTGTGCCTCTTGGCGCGGTCCTTACACTTCCGGCAGCAGGTTCGGAGATGAACTGTTTTTCGGTTATGTCGAGATTAAGCACAACCGAAAAACTCGCATTCGGAAGTCCGCACACTTATCCGAAGTTTTCAATACTTGACCCTCAGACTACTTATTCGCTGCCCAAATCGCAGCTTCGCAACGGCATTGTCGATGCCTTTGTTCACGTTGCGGAACAATATGCAACCATTGATTTGAATACGCCTCTGCAGGACAGATTCGCCGAGGCGGTTTTCAAAACCCTTGTCGATATTGCACCAGCCGTAATGAGCGGCAAAAAAAATTATGATGTTCGAGCGACTTTTATGTGGACTGCAACGCAGGCACAGTGCGGCCTTTTAAACTGCGGCATTATTAGTGACTGGAGCACGCATGGCATTGGCCATGAGCTTACGGCCTTTTTCGGCCTTGCTCATGCCCAGACGCTCGCGGTTGTCCTGCCGGCTGTATGGAAGTATGAAATCAATAACAAAGCTGCCAAACTTGCCAAGTTCGCTCAAAATGTCTGGAACGTACACCGGGGCAGTAAAAAACAAAAAGCCGCTGCTGCGATAAAACATACTATTGAGTTTTTTAATTCAATTGATATGCCGACATCTCTGAAGGATTACAATATTACCCGGAAAGATACGGAAAAAGTTGTCAATCGTTTTGCCCAAAGGGGTAGTGCATTCGGCGAAAACAGGGATATTGACGCAAAAGCCGTTGAAAAAATTTTGAAGCTGTGTTTGTAGAAAGGACTGGTTATGAAATCTTTTTTAGTGCGATTCAGGCTGTTTTATTTTTCGTTTTCTGTCGCTGTGGTTTTTCTGTTGTTCTCTGTCATCGGCTGGACGACAAAACACAATGTTGACCTCGGCGAGTTTATAAAGGAAATTACCGTTATAAACGTCAAGGACAATCAGACACAGTCTGCGATTTGGCTCCCCTTTGAGTTTAACGCTGGTGTAATAGGCGGTGATGTAAAAACGCAAACGGATATTTCCTCATTAAAATCTTATCTGATTTTTATGGTGCAGTGCTCGATTGACCGCGGCGGTCGCCAGACCTATGCTTCGTGGTCCCAAATCCAGAACAGGGCTTTCCTTTTCCTGAAAGGCAGCTCGTCTGCTCGGCTGGAGCCTTTGGCTATGGTGCCGGTCGAGCTTAGCCAGAAGCTCGAAGCGATAAGGACGGCGATGACCGACAATGAAGATTCCGCCGTCAATATGCACATGCTCATATTTGACTTTAACGACCCCAACGGCAAAGCTTTGGTTGATACGACAAAGAGGGACAAGCTCGCCTTGACTCTCGAAGCATCCGGCTCGTTCAGCAGGGCAGAATTCACCTGGCATACGCCGTTTGATGCTGTTACTGACGCCGGCTTTTGTCCTGAATGCGGCGAAAAAATCAAGGCTATGTGGCACTACTGTCCCTGGTGCGGAAATAAACTTTAAAGCAGGAAACATTATTTGTTTGAAAGGAGTTCGATATGTATCCCGACCAGCCGCAGCAGTCGCAGGAAAAACTTTCCGACATTACCGTCCGCCAGTTTAATTCCTCTCTTGCGATTTCTGTCGCCTGTTTTACGCTTGGTATTATTTCCGTTGCGTTGTCTCTTTTTGTGATTGGTTTTATTTTCGGCCTTGTAGGTTTTATCCTTGCGATTAGCTGCATTCGCAGCAAAAAACTCCTTGGCAGGTCTCTGGTATTGTGGGGATTATGGCTAAATCTGATTGGATTTATTCTCGGCCTGTTTTTCGGATACTTTTTCATTGTCAGGACTTATCTTTATGCTCGTAAATATTCGCAGCAAATGGGCGAAAAACAGTTTGCAAAGTGGATAGGTCGGCCCAGTCCCGATTTCACTGTTCATACTATTGACGGCAATGAAATCAGCCTTTCCAGCCTCAGGGGCAAAAGGGTCATTCTTGATTTCTGGGCAACGTGGTGTCCGCCGTGTAAAAAAGAAATCCCGCACTTTGTTAAAATTCGAAACGAAATTAGTCCTGACGAACTTGTAATCATTGGCATCTCTTCTGAGTCTACACAGACCTTGAAGGAATTTGTAGAGGATAACGCAATTAATTATCCTGTCGCGTCGGAATCGAATTTGCCTGCTCCTTATAATAATATAAGGTCTATCCCAACGACGTTCTTTATAGACCGCAACGGCGTAATACAAAAAGTTCTGCAGGGCTATCAGGATTCGGATATTCTTCGTAAAAACGCGATGTTACCGGATTACACGGAACCGAATACTTTGGCTTCTCCGCTGTCTTTAGATGCGAATGTAAATATCTCCGGCGAACCGAACTTTAAACGCCAATAAATATTTATTTATGTGGAACAGTAAGATATGACTCAAAACGAACAAATACAGTATCTGGCAAACATATATTATCTTGCCCGTGCGGATGAGAATTTTGAAGTTGAGGAAGATTATCTTTTGCAGGAGATAGCAAAGGATATTGGTGCAGGCTATCTCGAGACAAGAAAGGCCCTTGATTTATCAATGACAAGCGATTTTAAAATCAAATTTCCTGCCCGCCTCTCCGACCGGATTAAAAATCTTGAGGATATGTTATTGGTTGCTTATTATGATAAGAAGCTGCACGAGATGGAGAAAAAGATTATTTTAACTTACGCAAAGCATCTCGACATAACCAAAGAGCAATTCGAAACCATCCGCGAGGAAACAAAAAAAAGACTACAAAAACCAACCAGTTAGCCCTGCCATTTATGGCAGGGCTTATTTTGCTCCCCGTGCTGAGTTCCTACTTGTTATTTATCTTATCTGCGTATTTGTAACCTTTATGAGTAACAACGAAAACTTCGCCTTTGTAACTTCTATCTTCTACAAAACCATTTTCTATAAGCTCGTTAAGTGCATATTCCCATTTTGCGACAATCCGTGCCTCCTGAGACGGCACCATATTCTTGCTGCTTATTAAAATAAATGTTCCGCCTGAATTGCGAATTTTCATTATGCTCCCATGTTTATCCTTCGAAGCCTCAATCAGTAATTTTTTAGCCTCATCACCTATTGTTATTTCATCTGTGTCATCATAATCACCGAGATTTGTAACCTTGAGTTCTACTTTTTCTGATTGGATGTATTCATCATTATTAATAGTAATAGTTAGATGCTCCAAAAAATTGTTCTCAAAATCCCTTCTGTTACATTCATGCAATACACCTTTATTTTTTAGATTTTCCTTGAAAGCTGTAAGTTTATCATACTGTTGTCTGTCAAATTTTGTCGGATCAATATTCTCTTTTAGAAAATAAATCATAGCCGGTTTCCCTGAATTTATATGGGAGTCTATCTCATGAGCAGTTCCACTTTGAGCGTCTAATGTTGGAGTGCCCAATCGATGCAGGAAAATGCCGACCAACAAATCGGCCTTCTCTAAAATTCTTTTATCTACAATTTCTTGGGGAGGCGCCCCCATTTCTGGTGCGGTATCCGTTTTCCAACTAATGGGCAATAGGGCTATTTTTTCTCTTTCAGAATGAAGACCGTTCCATTTATAAATAATCTTTCTGGCTGTTTGCTCTTCCTCTTTCACATCACTTGGACAAGCAATCATTACTTTATATACAGTTGCAAGATACGACATCTTTTAATACTCCTTTAGTTTCCTATAATAAGTTTTTCCAGATTTCTGCTTGCGAACATCATGCTGCTGTTCCCTCAAGAAATAATATACCTCTGGGAAAGAAAAAAGTAAAAATAAAAACCCTCTGTGTTCTCTGTGAGCTCTGTGGCTATTAAATACAATTTTTACCCTGTGGCTGGATTTATTTTTGCTGCTTTCTCGACAAGGTCTTGACGGTCGAAGCCTTCAGAGGCATTTATCCACAAGCCGGATGGATTTGTACGGTAAAGAAAATATGAAACGATTGAAAACTGTTCGAGTATTTCTGTGCTGTCGCGGGTTTCCTGCCGGCTACTGTTTAACTTTGCCAAAGCATTTTCAATCGACTCAGTAATTTTGTCAAATTCATCGATTATAAAATCACCAAGGTCGATTATTTCAAAAAAATTCATCACAAAAACTGCGAAGGTTTGTTTTTTTGCTCTTGAACCCTGCTGCCTGATTTTTGCAGACTTGTCTATATGCAAAATTTTTAGTTTTCTTAAATCGCCTGTCCATCTGCAGGTTTGCTTTTTCAGGGCGGTTAATTTCTCAATTTTTCTTTTAAGCTCTGCTGCCTTTTCAAAATTCAATTCTTTTGAAGCCGTTTGCATATCGGCTTGAAGTTTTTCAATTGTCTTTGCCGTATTTGCACCGGCCTCAAACGCATTATCTATAAGAACTCGATAATCTTCGCAGTTTATTTTGCCGCCGCAGACTCCGCAGCAGGCATCCATTTGCAGATACGGACAGCCTGCCGCACGCTGCGGATTGTTTACAAATTCGCTCTTTCTACATAGACGGAAGGTGTCTTCGAGCGTGTTTAAAAAGATCGCCGCTGATTTTTGACTTGGAAAAGGCCCTAAAATTTTTTCCTCCCCGAGCGATGGTCTTTTTGTTACTGAAAAAAACGGAATCTTTTCACTGAAATCAATCCTGACAAACCACGGATAAACGATGGTTTCATGGTCTTTGTAATTTTGAGGAAAGATTTTTTTGACTGCCTGCCGGTGTGCAGGTGCCAGACGAAATCTGCACGGACAGACTGTGTAATAAATTTTTGCAGTAATGCCCTTTAAATCTGCCCGCTTTGTTTTTTCCTCTTGCTCAGCGAGTTTATTTTTTACAGTTCGTCTGATGTTGGCAGCCGCCAGCAGCAGTATTGGTGAATCTTTGCTGTCTGCGAAGAGAACTAATCCCGCCTGGGTGGGAAGTTTGGTAAGTTTTTTGTCGAGTTCTGCTTGCCGCGGTGCGACTCGTCGCGGCGAAGGCCGCAGCCGAAGTCGGACCGAGTCGCAACGGGTGGAGTTTTCAATTAAAAGACAGTTTTCGAGGATTTGTCCTGCGTGATTAGTCATCAGACATTCAGGCCGGAGATAACGGTATCGAAAACCATTGTTCCGTCAACGATGCCCTGCACGACGCAGGTGTACACTCTTCTTTTGAAGATAGTGATATGGCCGAGCAGGTAGAGTCTTTTGCCCGGCTCGACGGGTTTTCTGAATTTCGCCTCGTCGATGCTCGCAAAGCCGATGAACCCCGGAAGGTTATAGACTTTTTTTACGAATACGCTCGAAAGCTGAGCAGCCGCTTCAATCATTATCACGGCCGGCATAATAGGTCTGCCGGGTATATGGCCTTTTGTCCAGAATTCTTTTTCAGTTACGTCTTTGTAGCCGAGAATGAGAAATTTTTCCTTATCGTACCAGATGATGCCGTCGAGCTGCTCCATTTCAAATCGCTGCGGATTGGCTTCTTGGATTGTTTTTTTATCGATGACAATCTGATTCAGGTCGATTTTTGACAGGTCGAACAGTTGTGCTGGAGGCATCTGAATCCTCTTTTGGAAAAATGTACCGGCATTGTGATTTTAAGTCACGAACTCCCCTTAGTCATCCATGGGGATGCCGGTGTTGAAATTGCCGAATTAAACAGGCTCTCGGATTATTCTGCTGTGCTTCTGAGTTCAAGAACCTTGTTTCTGACCGCCTGAGCGGCCTGCTTAATCTGCTGCATTTGTTTTCGGATTCTTGTGCCGGCAGCCTTATTGCCGCCGCCGGCCTTTTTGATGTCGCTTTCAGCCTCTTCAACGAATCTTTTAAGGTCCTCATATTCTTGCATAATTGCCTCCATACAAAAAATATCCGACAAAGAATCTACCCTGTCGGCCAGGCATTGTCAAAAAAAAATAGGCTTTTTTAGCCAAAAAATCGAGATTTTTTAATCGAACAATTTGGCGGTAAGTTCAGCGATTTTTCGGCCGAGCCTTTGACACTGGGCCGATACCCGCTCATCCGGCCTACCAATCGATACAGGACCATAATGGTCCCCTTGGGCATCACCCTGGATAATCATGCCGTGAATCAGCATAGCCTCCAGAATGCCCATAATCGTGGTTTCATTGCCGCCGCCGATATTTGCAGAGCTTGAAAATGCCCCGCCGACCTTGCCGGCAAGGGCACCGTGGCGGCTTACAGAATCAGTAAAAAGCTGCATAAGCGGCGGCGCCATCTGGCCGTAATATGTAGGCGAACCCATAACAATAGCATCAGCAGCAAGCAAATCAGCAACCTTTGCCTTTTCTACAGGCTTGCATTCTGTTGCTAACCTACTGTCATTCATAGACTTGGCAATCATCTCGGCCATAAGCTTCGTGTTGCCGCTTTTGGAAAAATAAACCACAAGCCCTTTCGCCATAACATGTCCTTTCAACCAAAAACAGCCCTTCGATATACTCAGGACAGGGCGATATTTTAAGAAGAATTTCAAGTATTGCACGGATTTTAACCACAGATTTCGCGGATTTTGCGGATTTTTTAGTCACCAAGACATCCGCCGTCCATCCTTCGTCCCCCTATGCTTTCTTGCGAAAGCAAGAACAGGGGGACTACGGAGGACAGGTCGCCAAAGGCTATGGCGAGACAGGCGAAGGCACAAAGGAAAAAGAGGGTTTAGGATATAGGGAATAGTTGAAAAAGGAGGCAGGAGGTAGAATGTAGAAGAAAAAACTTCGTCAAAAGGCACAAAAAATGGGGTTCCCTCGGCAGGCTCGGGACAGGCGAAATTTCAAATTTTTGCGGATTTTTAAGGATTTTTTCAAAGAATGAGCGACTTTTTTCGAGTTTTTACAAGTTTTTGTGCTGAAAATCGATACTTGATAATTATCAAGCAAGGTGTTGATGAGATTCAGGATTTAAGATTTGAGCAATTCGATTTTTGGTCTTGTCCCGATTTCATCGGGACTTAGGCCGCCGCAGCAGTAAACTGCTGCTATGGTGGACAAGACGGCGGATAGGCTCACGACAGGGTAAAAATGGGGTTCCCTCGGCAGGCTCGGGACAGGCGAAATTTCGGATTTTTACGGATTTTTTCAAGAAATGAGGGGGTTTTTTCGGATTTTTTCAAAAAATGAGCGACTTTTTTCGAGTTTTTAACGATTTTTTAGCCACAGAGGACACAGAAAGCACAGAGATATTTAGACACAGATTAACCCCGATGAGATAGTTAAAACATCCCGGTGAGATAGTCCAAAGGACATCTCACGGGACAAGTCTCACGGGGCAAGCACGGATTTACACAGTTTTCGATGAATTTACGCAACTTAAACTTGCGCGTTTTTGCTTATTCAGATATTCGCTATCTGAATAAGCAAGTCATTAGTATTTGGTCGTTGGTATTTAGTATGCGGACTAATTCGGTTGAGTTTGGAAAGAAAAAGAGATAGAATTTTGTTAAAGAATACAGAATACAGGAAACAGAGAAAATCAAAAAATTGAATCGCTGGAGGCAGATGAGTTTAGGATTTACTACTTTCTTTACTGCCATTACCTTGTAAAAAATATCTAAGATAATCCCTTGAAGTATTTAATATTCGCAAATCCATATAATCTTCGAGATATTCTTCAAGTTGTTGTTTTCTTGTTTCAAAAGCTTCGTTTATGTCAACTTGCTTTTGAGAGGCTAAATACACAATTTTCTGCATTTCCTCATCTGATTTTTTGACCAAACTGCCATTATTCTTGTACTTAGCAAAACGACGTAGTTGCCATACACAGATCAAAATGTCCGCTATAGAAAATTCATTCGGTTTGCTCGTTTTTTCAATGTAATATTTTGCAATACAACAAATATTAGCAATGCTATTATCTACAATTTTATAATGCTCGGCGTTAGCGAATTGAAGCCCTATAACTGCCATAGCATCAGAAACTTCTTCTGCCTTGCCGGCATCTACTTCCTTTATTTTGTCAAACATAACCCAGAAAAATGATTGATACCACCCTACTTGATTGATAAACTCATCATTGTGTTTAGGGTTATTTGTCAATTTCTGTTTAGCAACATTTAAATAAACCTTCGCAATATATTTGATAGTATCGGTTATTTGCCATGAAAGAAAACTTTTTTGTATGTCATATTGCTCCGCGAGATTTCGAAAATGCCTAAATATTTCTTTGTTTAATTCTATGAAGCCATGATACGGATTTATCCATTGTTTGTTTTGATCAGGTTTTTTTATATGAGATGCTGCTATTGAAACTATATTGCCTAGAGAAAATTCATTTGCCATAGAATATGGAGGGAACGCATTTGTATCTAATGGTTTTTCACTCAGAAGCATATAAGGCAAATTATCTCTTAATTTATTAAGGAAGAGAGAAAAGAAAGTCCTAAATTCATGATGATTATGTTTGATAAGATGATAAGCAACACGACACATATTTGAAATTGCTTGTTTGGCTATATCTTCTTTTTTCATAAGGAAGCAATACTGGGCAATTGAAGAAAGATTTCCCAAAACTTGCATATGTATGTCACTAATCATCGATTTATCTGGAGCTTTTTCAGAAATTTTTGAAAGTTCATTTACGACATTCCATGAAATTTCATCCAAATCGGATTTATAGGAAAGTTCAGCACATTTTCCTAAATAGCCGAGGGGAAGACCTGTAAGAGGAGTAGAATATTCGTTGTAACCTTTTAGCTCTGTTGTTTTTATTGCAATATACGATAGAGCTTGAATCACCTGTATTCCGCTTTGTTCGTCCTTATTATGAATGGCAAATCTACATATATTGAGTAACTTTCCGTAAGCAGGATTAATTATACCATCTAAATCACTTCCGAAGGCCATAAAGCCTACCGGATATAATTGATAGTTCACTTTTCTTGAGTCAAGAAATTTGCACACGATTTGGATAATACTATCAATTCCATGTTTTACCGTTAATTTTTCTGATCGGGCAATTGCTCGAAGTGTGATATCTTCTAGTTCTTCAATCCAATAATTTAGAAGAGAAACATACTTTCCTTCAAAAAATTTATAGTATTGTAATTCGATTTGCTTCAGAAGTTCTGGAGACCATTCATGTTTTGGTTTTCTCTTCAACTCGTTATAAGAATTGACAGCAATTATTTTTTGGGCTTTATCGATTAGTGAACATGTCTTTTTTGACAAAGACTTTATCGCATTGTATGGCTCTAATAAAAAACTTATCCGCCTAAAATGCCATCTGATCAGATCTAAAGAAACAGCTATAATTTCTATCTGAACATATAACTTCCAATTATTTTGAATGTCTATAAATAATAAAAAGAAGGAAGCAAATATAAATACGCCAAGGCTGACTATAATACCTTGAATAATGATATCATTGATATAATTTCTTCGAACCGTAGGGCTGAAAATCTCTATAGCTCTTTGTATAGGAATGATTGCTAATGAAATTGTTAAAGTTGCTATTGCACTAAGCATTCCACCAGAAGCAATGAAAAAAGTATCTATGTTAGAGTAATTATTTATTCTGTTTGAGATT
>JBGOWI010000040.1:0-21662 GCA_041478555.1 Phycisphaerae bacterium | reverse complement strand
TTGGCCAAAGCCACAGGCGATTTGGTCAGTGATGGCCGTTTTGCCATAATGGAATCCTTTCCATCTATGATTGAACTTATGGTTATTATTATAAGTTATCGTCATTATCTAACCTTTTAGATAAGGCTTTTCTACAAAGCAAACTCAAAACTAAGAACTCAAAACTATACTTTGTGTTTTTGTTCCTTTGTGCCTTTGTGGCTTTCTTACAGTGCCCTGTCTAATTTTCTGTAGCTTACTGCTTCTGCGATATGTTCGGCGTTTATGTTTTCTTTTTCCTCGAGGTCCGCGATAGTTCGTGCAACTTTGCAGATTTTATCGTGTGCCCTCGCAGACAGGCCGAATTCGGTCATTGCATTTTTCAAAACCATCTCCGCAGGCTCATCAAGCTCACAGTATCTGCGTATCTGTTTATGTGTCATCGTAGCGTTTGTGGTAGTCTTTTTTTCGCCGAATCTCTGTCTTTGAACTTCTCTTGCAGCCGCCACCTGCTGACGGATTGTTGCAGAATCACAGGAGTCTTGTTTTGAGCGGAGCTTGCTGAACGTAACGCTCGGCACATCAATATGAATATCAATCCTGTCCAGCATCGGCCCTGATATTCGAGCCATATATCGTTCAATCTGGTTCGGCGTGCATTTGCATCGCTTCTGCTGTGAGCCGAAATAGCCGCACGGACACGGATTCGTAGCGGCAACGAGCATAAAATTCGCTGGGAATGTAATTGAGCCCTTTGCCCGTGAGACTGTAACCTTTTTGTCCTCCAGCGGCTGGCGAATCATTTCAAGCACATGTCTGGGAAATTCAGCAAACTCATCGAGAAACAATATCCCGTTATGTGCAAGCGACAGTTCGCCGCATCTTGGATTAGTTCCGCCGCCGACAAGTGCAGGCCCTGATGCGGTATGATGAGGCATCCTTACAGGTCTTGTTGCCATCAGAGCTTTGCTGCCGTCGAGCAGTCCGACTGATGAATAAATCCGCGTCGTTTCCAGCGACTCAGCCAGAGTGAGCTTCGGCAAAATTGTCGCAAGCCTCTGTGCGAGCATCGTCTTTCCCGCGCCCGGCGGACCTATCATTAGAATATTATGGCCGCCCGCCGCGGCAATCGTCAAAGCACGTTTTACGGACTCCTGTCCTTTAACGTCTGCAAAATCGACATCATAAACGGCTGCCTGCCGGAAAAGCTCATCAATATCAATCTGAGCAGTTTCGAGCAGCAGTCTTCCTGAAAGAAACGCTGCCGTCTGACTCAGCGAACCTGTTCCATAAACTTCCATCTCTTCGACAACGGCAGCTTCGCGGACATTCCCAAGCGGCACAATCATCTTGGTAAAACCTTTTTCCGCTGCCGCCATTGTCATACTCAATATACCGTTGACAGGCCGGACTCTGCCGTCGAGAGCAAGTTCGCCGACGGTGACAAAATCCTTGACGCAATCGCTCTGGATTGCGTTTGAGCCAAGCAGTATTCCCAGTGCTATCGGCAAATCGAATGCAGGACCGACTTTTTTGACATCTGCAGGTGCAAGGTTAATGACACTTTTGGTCTTCGGGTAATTGTAGCCTGAATTGGTTATTGCGGATTGAACTCTTTCAATGCTTTCCTTTACAGCGGTATCAGGCAGGCCGACAATGAGTGATTTTTCAAACCCGCTGCGGGTTATATAGACTTCAACCTCGCAGATTATCCCTTCGATGCCTTCGAGCGTAACGCTGAACAGTTTAGCGAGCATATCCTCAACCTGATATAGGATTTGGGGTCATAATATACAGGAAGAATTAAAAATTTAAAATGTAAAATTTTTAATCCGCCAACCTGTCCTTCGTAGTCCCGACAGGGACGAAGGAGGAAGACGGATTAAAAACCCCCAAGCCTGTCCTGGAAGCGAAGCCTTGAAGTTTTTTGTGGTCTGTAAGCACTTTATTGACAAGTAGTTAAAATTTTTTAAAAAATCTTTAAAAATCCTTTGCAAAAACGCCGTTCCGGTGTATAATGATAATGTACTTATTGCTCTTTTTTTCTTACATAAGGTTTTGGTTTCGCTGAAGCGAAATGTTTGTTTCATAACCCAATAGTTCTATATTAATTACAAAAGGGTTTTGCTTCAGTAGGCTCAGGTTGACCTGAGCCTTTTTTATTGCGCATAAACAAAAAATATCGGCCAAAGGCCGTTCCTCAATTTTGATTTTTAATTTTTGATTTTTTATTTTCTTACGCCCCAGACAAACCATAAGAATATATAAGCTGCACCTACCGCAGCGAGTGTAAACGGCAGTCCCATTTTTACAAAATCGCTGAACTTTACGTGATAGCCTTCCTTTTTCAGTATTCCGCAGCCGACTACATTCGCGGATGCTCCTATCGGCGTGATATTGCCGCCAAGACTTGCCCCAATCAATAAACCAAACAAAAATAGCGATGGGTCAACACCGAGTTTTGTTGAAAGCGAAATTGTAACCGGTAGCATCGCGGCAAGAAAAGGAATGTTATCAATAAATGCGCTTAACGCTACGGACACAAAAACTATAAGGGTATAACCAAAAAAGATATTGTTCCCGACAACTTTCGAAAGATGGTCGGCAGCTATTTCTATCCAGCCGGTAACTGTCAGGCTGCCTACCAGTATAAATATACCCATAAGGAAAAACGCCGTGTTCCAGTCAAAGCTCTTAAATGTCTGGCGTATGGAACTGCTATTGGCCAATTTGTTAAAGATTATCGAAACTATGCCGAAACTTATGCAAATCGCACCGGCACGCCAGGAAATACCGAACCTCAGGAAAGAAGCCATCGCCAGAGACAACACCATACAGACCAGCAGTATTGTCGGTATCCAGGATTTTACCTTTTCCTGCGATACGGGAGCATGCTTCTGAGTGTGTTTTCTGAAAAACAGATAAAGGACGGCAAACGCGAACACCGCGCCAAGCTCAACTGCGAAGAATATGCTCGGTTTGCCTTTATAAAAGAAAAAGTCCCAGAAATTCATCTTGGCAAAACCTGCGAGTAGCATACTCGGCGAATCGCCAATCATCGTGGCTGTGCCTTGCAGGTTGCTCGAAATCGCGACGCCTATAATTACTTTAACAGGACTGAAGTTAAGCTTTTTTGCGATTGCCAGCGCAATGGGCGCCATAATCATTACCGTTGCGACATTTTCAACAAAGGAAGATATAAAACCCGTAAATATACAAACCAGAAGTATCGCCCACGAAGCGCTTTTCGTCCGGTTGACAATAACCTCTGCCAGCCAGGCAGGCACCCTGCTTTCCATAAATATATCTGCCACTATCAATGTACCGGTGAATATCCCCATCACATTCCAGTTTATAGCAAAAAGAGTCTGTTTGAGCGTCATAACTCCGGTCAGCAAAACCAGCAGGCTCGCCATAACAGCTACAGCCGTCCTTCTGGCAGGCAGAAAAACAAAAAAGATATATGCTATAACAAAAAGAGATACTGATAATGTTCGATGGTCCATAAAACAACCATAGATTACATATTAGGATTGTCTCTCAACTCGTCCTGCAGGCGTTGAATGAAACCCTGGTCCTGAATAGCAGCTTTTGCAACCGATACTGCACCGGCACCGGCATCTAATACTTTTTGGGCGCCGTCAAAGCCGGTTATTCCGCCGCCTGCGATTACAAAATCAAAAACCTGCGAAAGTTTCCTTATTGTCTCAAGTGCCTCCGGCTCATACGCAAGTCCGAGATTCGCGTGCAGAATCGGCACGCCCAGCTCGGCTGCGATACCGACGGACTCTATTATATAATCGTGCCATACGGAGCCCGGTTTGAGTATAAAAGGTTTCGTTGTTGCAGAAAGAATCCCGCTTACCCATTTTTTAAGATTATCCCTGTTTTCCGGCATACAGAGTTTGTAGCCGAGCCCTTGTCTGGTAAACATTTCCATAGCCGAATGTGCGCAGAGCGAAATAAAATCGGCACCTGCCTCTTCAGCAGCAGCGAGGAAATCCGCCACATCTTCAATTTCAGAACCTATAGCGCTCACCGCGACCTTTGCGCCGCTTTGTTTCGCCTGTTTTATATGTTCGCTGAGATATGACTGGCAGTTTTTTCTTCCCGGCCGGAAGACAAACGCCGGCGGGTAATGAATATTTTCGGCAGAATCGATTATGTATGTGCCCATAATAACGGCAGCGGCGCCTTTGCCGTATCGAACGCAGAAATCACCGTCTGCGTAGCCGCCCAGTTCTGCCAGAACAACACCGTTTTGTAAATCTTTAAATACTTTTGCCATAAAGCAAAAAGGTTCAGGAAAAAAATGTCAGATTAGTTTAATATCACAAGCTCCTGCTGTCCAGAAAAATATAATCTGCCCAGGCAGCGGAACGCCGACCGAAGATATAATTAATCGGCTTTTCCAAATTTTGTTGCCATTGCGGCAAAGAGGATATGTCTTAAGCGGTCGACTGTCAATCCTTTGAGGTAATCGTCTGTAAAATCGAGCTCGAATCTGCCCCTGAAATTCTTGATTTTCTTTTCGACCTCGCTCCTGCCAAGCGATGAGATGGAACTTGCCAGCCGGTCAAGGTCCTGTGCCATATTTATTTGTCCCTTATCCTGAAAAAAGAAAATCAATCCGCCTCCTGTTTTTTATCGGTAAGGGCGCCTACAAGCTTTTTTAAAAAATCTGTCCCTTTAAAAAATCGTTTCTTGTGCGAATACGTACAGCAAAATTTTTCTGTTATTTTTTCAAACGTCTGATAATTTATTTCTATGGAAACCGAAAGGCTCAATTACTATCTGCCGGCTGATCTTATAGCCCAAAAGCCTGCACCGAATCGCGACAGCAGCAGGCTGCTGGTGCTGAATCGTTCGGATGGCTCCATAATCGACGATAGTTTCAGCCGAATATGCGGCTATCTGCACAAAGGCGATTGTCTGGTCATAAACAATACAAAGGTCATACCTGCAAGGTTCTTTGCGCAAAGAAAGAGCGGAGCAAAAATTGAAGGACTTTTTCTTTCGCAAACCTGTGGTGAGCCTGCCGAATCCAATACACCGGACACCTGGCTTGTTCTGCTCAAAAACTCATCACGTATAAAAGAAGGAGAAATTCTATATTTGCTCGAGAGGGACGAAAACCCTTTTTGTCCGGCCCACATGGAAAAAAAACTTTCCGCAGGTCAATGGCTCATCAAGCCTGACTTGTCCGCCGAAGCCTTGGCGACCTGTCCTCCGAAGTCCGCTTTGGCGGACGAAGGATGGAAGGCGCCTTGTCCGACTTGTCCGCCGAAGCCTTGGCGACCTGTCCTCCGAAGTCCCCCTGTTCTTGCTTTCGCACCCGTGCCTGCGACTACCCAACGGGTGCAGGCAAGAAAGCATAGGGGGACGAAGGACGGAAGGCGGATTGCCGCTGAAAAAATTCTGGAGAGCATAGGTTTTGCCCCCCTGCCGCCTTATATAAAAAGGCCCATACCACAAATCGAGCACAAGACCGACTCACAGCGATACCAGACGGTATACGCCCGATGCAGCGGAGCGATAGCAGCGCCAACCGCAGGCCTTCACTTCACCGAAAAACTTCTCGAACAAATCAGGGCTAAAGGCATTCCAATCGCCCAGCTTACCCTGCACGTAGGAGTTGGCACTTTTCTTCCCGTCAAGACCGAAAATCTCGAGGAGCACAAAATCCACAGTGAACGCTTTTCCATAGACGCCGAAAATGCGGATATTATAAACAAAGCGATTCGCCGCGGCGGCCGTATTATTGCCGTCGGCACTACAACTGTAAGAACTCTTGAAACTGCCGCAATTCACCGCGGTGCGTCCGCGTCGCAACGGGTCGGCACCAGGATAAAACCTGCAAGCGGACAGACAAATCTTTTCATAACACCCGGCTTTGAGTTCAAAATTACTGATTGCCTCGTTACAAATTTTCATCTGCCCAAATCAACCCTGCTCGCGCTCGTGGCAGCGTTCGCAGGACTGGACAAAATCCTTGCCGCTTACAGACATGCCATCGAGCAGAAATACCGCTTTTACTCCTATGGCGATTGTATGCTGATTGTTTAAACACCGCAAAACTATATAATACAAGCGCTTATCGTGAAGCTCCACGGCTTTACAGCCGTGGCATCTTCACATACTTCGGCGAAACCCGCCGAAGCATACCCTCCTTCCATCCTTCGTCCACCAAGACGGACTACGGAGGACAGGTCGCCAAGGCTGCGGAGGGTTACCCTTTTCGCATTCATCCACGGGTTTACACCCGTGGCTTTCTGCGAAGGCGGGCAAAAGTATTTCGAGCCTTTTATCTGAAATTAAAGTTATTGCCTCAGCTGTAACGACCGATATAATGACTGGTTTATATAAATCTTTAACTTCTATTTTATAAGGCTGTTCCAAAATGGTGCTTACTCAGATACTTGAACCTGCATGTATAAAGGTCCCGCTTGCCGGCAGGGACAAGGAATCGGTGATAACGGAACTGGTGGATATTCTCGACGCCAACGGGCTGCTTGTCGATAAAAATGATGTGCTGCAGGCGGTGCTGAGCAGAGAGAATACAAGAAGCACCGGTATCGGCTCAGGCATCGCCATCCCTCACGGCAAATGTAAAGGAGTCGAAGACCTTGTGATGGCCATAGGCATTTCTCGCCAGGGAGTTGATTTC
Organism: Phycisphaerae bacterium; assembly: GCA_041478555.1. Lineage (GTDB taxonomy): Bacteria > Planctomycetota > Phycisphaerae > Sedimentisphaerales > UBA12454 > JAPLMW01. Next base: position 15,016 of record JBGOWI010000040.1, on the reverse strand, counting down.
CAGAGCATCGACAACAAACCGGTGCATATAATTGTGCTTCTTGCCTCACCGACGGACAGAACCGGCCCGCACATTCAGGCCCTCGCCAGGATAAGCAGATTGATGCTCGATGAGGAGTTTAAAAACAAGCTGCAGAACGCCTCTTCCGCCCAGGAACTTTACGACTTGATTAACGATAAGGAAGCAGAATAAATTAAATTTTGTTTTTTGGTTAGCCTGCACCCCTGCGGTCGGGGGTTTTAAACATGAAGGATAAAATCAATATCGAGTACGTTAATTTCCCCGTCATTATTCAAATCGCTTTTATCGATGGTTTCAGCGCACTCGTGGCAGTTAAATATCGTTTTAAGGTATTTCTTCTCTAACAATGTCCCTATCTATTCTCTCCCCCTGCGGTCGGGGGGTGTCGCTCTTACTTAGGAACGCCTCCTTGTGAAGACGGGGGGAATTCAAAATATTTGTTCCCTTAATTTGTCAAGAAATTTCGTCATTGTCATTATCAGTACTTTCTTTTTTCTTCTCGTCAGCAAATTTTCCTGCTGGCCCTTCTCCTGTAAACAATACCGCCAACCTCGTAATCAACGCACCTAACAGCACATATCCTAAAATCGCTTGAAATATAAGCAATATATGTCCAAAGATACTTTGCGAATTCGCATACATATCTCCAAATCCGATCGTCATTGTAATCACAGAAAAATATATAGGCCGAAACAAAAGCAATAAGAAATAGTGCCATACCGGCAAATGCGGCCATACTGTCAAGTGACTAATAATCCCCGGAGGGTACCAAAAGGCAAAGTTTGCATAAATAGCAGCAAAAAATAATGCTAATCCCAAAAACCATCCAATTATCCTCACCGAAGAACTGCCGTAATCACTCATTCGCCAGAATAACCATACCGGCCACCTCAATATCTTATGCTTTTTGTACCAGTCCTCCCAGTTCTTCCGCCTGATATTATACTCCAATAGCTGCTTCGTTTCCTGTTTTATACGAATGGTGTTCAGGCTTACTCCACGAAAATCTGTTTTCCTGTCAACGCGGCATCCAATGAATGAGGTTTCGCTATTAACAAAAGCAAAATTGAATTTAGCAACATGAATTCGGGCCATGTCAAAATTTGCACCTTCCAGATGGCTTAATACAAAATCGGCATTTTTCAGATAAGCCCCGCGAAAGTCGGCACCTTCAAGATTAACTTTATAAAACCTTGCACCTTCTAAAAAAACATCCTGACCATTTTCTTCACGCCATTTATTCCATTCGGTCATATCTTTCTTATCAGAGCATTTTTTAAGCAGGTCGTATTGTTGTTGGCTAAATCTTCTCGGCTGATTTTCATTTTGGCTTTTATTATTTTCTTCGCCCATTTTTATCTCTGTTTATTCGTTAAATCTATTAAATTTATAACCGCAGGTATCTTAACATTTATTTTCGCACACCAGCGAACCCAGATTGGCACATAACCCTTTTTAGATGCGTCAAGTAGTTTTTCCAGCGACCATTTTTTATTGCCGCTGTCAATTTCTATTGCATACCTAATTCCATCTAAGCTTTTAATTATTATATCTACGAGTCCTTTATACCCATCTGTTTTCCTTTTTAATCCCAGAAAAACTTCTTTTTCGCACTCAAAACCCTGGTTAAGAGCAAAGCTTTTTACCGATGAAGCGATAAGTTCTGTGCCTCTATTTCTGCTGCCTCGCCCACACAAACTTAAATCAATTTTCTTTAAACAATGCTCAAGTAAATTAATCATTTTTATTCATTTTTATTTTTGCACTTTGATTTTTAATTTTCCGCTGTTGCTTCCTCGATGTTTACCCGCCTCCGGCGGATCTGCCAGAATTCTATCTCTTTTTCTTTTCAAACTCAACGATAAAATTTCCCGTTTGAACTATCTGCGAAATCCGCGTAATCCGTGGTTACTTTACGTGTCTTCGTGCTTTCTTTTCAAACTCAACCGAAAACTTGCCCGCCATCTTCTCGCGGCGACTCTGATTGCCCCCCGTAGACGGATTCAATCTTCAAAGTTCGATGTCCAATCTTAAATGTTAAATCTTCAATGACAAAACCCGGCGCGTTCCTTTAGTTATTGAAAAGTTGACAAGTCATTTTGATTTTTAATATGCCTGCCCTGTGAGATGACGCTTCGTCTATCTCATCGGGGTCATTTTGCTTTCTTGCCCTGTGAGATGACGCTTCGTCTATCTCAGCGGGGTTGATATTTGATTTTTGATATTCGTTACCGCAAAACGCACTACGCATAACGCACATCTATCAACCAGATACCAAATGTCATATACTAAATACCATCGACTAAAACCCGGCGCGTTCCATTAGTTATTGAAAAACTCCCTATATTCTCCGCAGCAAAACCCGGTGCGTTCCATCTCGTCCGTTCGTAGCTTTCTTGTCCTCCGTAGTTCTTACGAAGGAGGAAGCGAAGACGGATAGTTTTTGAATGACTCTTTATACTCCCCATGGCAAATATGTGCGCGTTCCATTAGTTATTGAATATGCTAAAAAAATCCATCCGCCAACTTGTCGCGGCGACTTGTCCTCCGAAGCTTTAGCGAAGGAGGAAGCCTTTGGCGACCCGTCCTCCGTAGTCCCCCTGTCCTTGCTTTCGCCTGCTGCCACGTCTTGCGACGTGAGTCGCAGCGGCACGCAAGAAAGCATAGGGGGACGAAGGATGGAAGACGGACGCCGCATTCCTCAAATCCCTAATTTTAAATCCTAAATGTTGAATCCTCAACATTAAATATATGCGCGTTCCATTAGTTATTGAAAAACTCCCTATATTCTCCGCAGCAAAACCCGGCGCGTTCCATTAGTTTTTGAATGACTCTTTATACTCCCCATGGCAAATATATGCGCGTTCCATTAGTTTTTGAAAATGCGTCGTCTGTTTGAATACCTCTCAAATCCCCAACTTTAAATTCCCAATATTAAAAATATGCGCGTTCCATTAGTTTTTGAAAAACTTGGTAATTTGAATTTGCCTGCCCCGTTAGATGCATCAGTTAGCTACTTGGAAATGCTGTTAGCTATCTAACTGGGGTTTAGAATTTAGGATTTAGTGCTTAGGATTTATCCCCTTTGTGTCTTGGTCCTTGGGACTCCTAACGGAGTGCCTTTGTGACTATCGGCCAGCGACTAACTTGTCCGCCTCCGGCGGATTACTTTCCGTCGCCGTCTGCCGACTCCCATGTAATCAGGCCGGGCTCAAAAGATTCAACCAGGTCCTCATGTTTCGGCATAACCCTGATTGCAAAACCGCATTTCCCGCTGTGGGTGCATTTTATTGTGCCGCTGAATTGGTGTGAATTTTCCTTCTTGTTCTGCTCCGCAGTTTCCATGTGTTTGACGCTGCCGTGATTGATATTCCCCCATGAATCGACTGCACCATGGTATATCTGCACAGAAACATCCTGCGGGCTGAGCCCCCCCAGCCGCACATTTGCGGTTATCTGCAGTTCAGAGCCGACCTCAAGAGAGGCTGTACTGCCGCCAAGCGGCACAGCAGATTTGCCGTTTCTCACCTGTACGTCAACATCTTCTACTTTTACGCTGTTCCATTCCTGTCTGAGTCTGCTCTTCCAGGCAGCAAGGTTCTTGGCCTTTTGCATTCCTGACTCCGCAAACGCCAGCCACGTCTGTGCGGCAGGCTTGTAAAATCTGCTGGTGTATTCAGCAACCATTCTGTGAGTGTTGAATCGCGGTGCAATCCACTTGATTGAATTTTTCATCCTGTGAATCCATGCCCTCGGCAGATTGTCCGCCGAGCGCGTGTAAAACAGAGGGACAATCTCATTTTCAAAAAGATTAAAGACCGCTTCGGATTCCACCTTGTCCTGGTAATCGTAATCGTCGTAGGTTTCGCCTGCGCCTATTACCCATCCGTTGTTGAGGCTGTAACCTTCGCACCACCATCCGTCGAGAGTGCTGACGTTCAGTGCTCCGTTTATGGCAGCTTTCATGCCGCTTGTGCCCGACGCCTCCATGGGCACGCGGGGGGTGTTAAGCCAGATATCTACGCCCTGCACCAGATATCTTGCGATGTCGATATTGTAATCTTCGAGGAAAACAAGTCTTCTTCTGGCATCGTTTCTTGCGGCGAAATGTATGAGCTGCCTGATGATTTCCTTGCCCTGTTCGTCGTTCGGATGGGCTTTTCCTGCATAGATTATCTGCACGGGTTTTTCGGATTTGTTCAGAAGTTTGACAAATCTTTCAGGGTCTTTGAGCAGCAGATTGCCTCGTTTGTAAGTTGCAAACCTTCTGGCAAAACCGATTGTTAATACCTCCGGGTCGAGCACCTCCTCGGCCCAGCCCATCTCGGTATGATATGTGCCTCGGCGCTGCATCTGACTTTTCAGCTGTTTGCGCACAAAGCCGATTAGATTTTCCTTATTTCTCTGGTGTATCCGCCACAATTCCTCATCGGGTATCTGGTCGACATTCTGCCAGATAGCTTCATCTGTAATTTCTTCATCCCAGTTAAAGCCGAGATACCTTTCGTAAAGAGAATTCAGTTCAGGCGAAATAAAGCTTTTTGCATGTATGCCGTTTGTTATTGCCCCGATAGGCACTTCAGCGGCGGGCAGTTTAGGCCACAAATCGGCCCACATCGCGCGTGAGACCTTGCCGTGCAGTTTGCTTACCCCGTTGCAATAAGCGCTTGTCCGCAGCGCCAGAACCGGCATTTTGAAGGTTTCGCTGTCCCTGCTCGGGTCAATTCTTCCCAGAGCAAGGAACTGATTTTTGCTAATTCCGAGCTTCGGAAAATAACTGCCGAAGTATTTGCTCATAAGTTCGGGGCTGAACTCATCATTGCCGGCCTTTACCGGCGTATGTATCGTAAAGATGTTACTCAATTTTGTCGCTTCAAGCGCCTCGTCGAAAGACAAGCTTTTCATAGTACACAGATGCCTTATCCGCTCCAGCGCCATGAAGGCGGCGTGCCCTTCATTCATATGGCAGACGGCCGGCTCAAGACCCATCGCGAGAAGCGCTTTGAATCCGCCGATGCCGATAAGTATTTCCTGCTGCATTCTCATTTCAGAGTCGCCGGTATAGAGAGCGGAAGTAATCAGTCTGTCTCGTTCCGAATTTGTGCCGATATTAGTGTCCAGCAGAAATAGTCTGACCCTTCCCACTGTAGCCTTCCAGATTTGCGCAACAACCTGACGCTGGGGAAATGCAAGTTTGACTGTCAGCGGCTTTTCACTTTTCTTTTTTACAAGCTCAACGGGCATATTGTAGAAGTCATTATCTTCGTATCGTTCCTGCTGCCAGCCGTCGGCATTGAGATACTGCCTGAAGTAACCTTTCTGATACATCAGTCCGACCGCCACAAGTGGCAGGCCGAGGTCTGAAGCGCTTTTCAGATGGTCTCCTGCGAGGATGCCGAGGCCGCCTGCATAAACCGGCAGCGACTCATGAACGCCGAACTCAAGACTGAAATATGCGATGACAGGCTTTGGAGTTTTGCTCCATACCTTGTCGAACCAGCCGGGGGAATTGAGATAGTGTTCGAGCTTTTCCTGGGCCTGCTTCAACTGATAGATAAAACCCTGCTTTGAAGCAAGGTCGTCAAGCCTGCTCTGACTGACTGAGCCGAGCAGTTTAACGGGGTTATGCCCGCATTGATTCCATTTCTCCTGGTCAATCTGCCGGAACATCTCAATAAATTCGGGGTTCCAGGACCAGAACATATTTTGTGCAACTGCCCTAAGACCCTTCAGAGGCTCCGGCAGCACCGGCAGAACAGTAAAGTTACGTATCCTTTGCATATACATCCTGTAAATCAGAATACAGAACTCAGAACACAGTAGTCAGAATAAGGAACCCGCCAAGGGCGGGTATTTTCCTTACGTTCTAAACCCTGTTCCTTAATTTAATCGTCATTTTTGAGCTTTTGCTTAAGCCGCGGACAATGATTATTTTAAGTTATCGGACTTAAAAACATCGCAGATTACACGGATATTTTCACCACGAAGAATCGAAGAAGCACGAAGTGAAATTAACCACGAATTAACACGAATTATCACGAATTATATTTAGCCACAGAGAACACAGAGAACACAGAGTTTTTTGTTTCAGCAAGTTATTCTGCAAATAACTTTGCGGTCAAAACAAAGGCTTTGCTCAAAGCGAGCTTTTGTGCCAGCCTGTTTGTTTTGCCCGCAGGCTTAAAAATCCTTGCTGAAACAAAAAGAATAACCTGTGAAGTTATGCGCCCATTCCCAATCCCCGTTCTCTGACAGGACGCGTTAAAAATCCTGCAAACCCCTCAAAAAGAGGCATATTTGGGGTCAGGAATCGACGAACGCAGGCTGGTAGGTATAAAAGCAGGGGTAGATTCAAAATTCAAAATTTTTTGCGTAAAAAATGGCTAAATGCGGAATAATTAAGTTTGACCCCGCAGCGATTCAAGAATACTTATTTTGGTGCGGGGTTGACAAAGAGATAAGAATGGTAGAAAATAAGCAGAGATATAATTCTTGTCCGCCGTAGCCCCTTAGTCCCTTTGGGACACCATAGGTGGGGCGAAGGCAGATTTGCGAAGCAACGGGAATCATCGTTGGCCATTATTCGAGTCGAAATAAGATATGAACAAGCTCTGTATCTTCGTTGGTATGACAGTCTTTGGCTGGATTGGATGGTGGATAGGATACAGATTTGGATTCATGACCGGCATCGTGGTTAGCGGCATCGGCAGCATAGTCGGAGTCTATGTAGGCTGGCGTATCAACCGCGATTACCTGAGCTGAAAGTCCGTTGTACAGATTTATGGCGTAAGCCATCTCGGCGATTGATTTAAACCCGGATTTCCCATATTTATCCGCCTTCGCATAAAAAAAATACCGCTCACTGACGTTCGCGGCTCTGAACCCCGCACCTATTTTTTTAATAAATATAAAAATGGAAGAACAAGAATATCAAATAGGGTCGGGGCTAACCGAAATTAGGGAAAATTTAAGACGGCCCCGATGAAGTAGCCTAAGAGGCACTTCACGGGGTAAACTTCATTTGCGGGGCGTTGGGAAAATTGAGGACAGCAAAGTCGCCGTAATAAAGTCTGGCAGCATTGTCATAAGCCTTTGCGGCTTCTTCCTCGTTGTCGAAAATTCCTAAATATTTATCTACTTCCTTATAACTTATATACGCCTCCCATTTTCTTTTCCTTTGACGATAGCTGACTCCTTTATATTTTGAGCTGCATCCTTGTTTTTTTCTCCGATTGCAGTTATTTTGTGCTCTTGTCGCTACCCGCAGATTTTGCCTGCTGTTGTCAAGACCCTTGTGGTTTTGATGGTCAACTACGAAACCCTGCGGCGGCTGCATAATCTGATTGTGCATATATATAGTTTTTCCTTTTTCAAGGCGAACCGCATAAAGCGCGCTGCCGGATATTTTTACACTCCATTTATTCAGATTCAGTTTTTCATAATCTTCCAAACAAACGATGGCGTATTTCCCCTTAGTTAGCTTGATAGACCTGAATTCATGGCTGTAGCGGATTTTTTTGCAGCGCAGGAGAAGCCAGACGCAGAGGCGCTCGATAAAATCTGGATAATAGATGGGTAGATGGGATTTTGTCATAGGGATTTGAAATTTAACCCCGATGAGATAGCCGAAGCGGCATCTCACGGGGCAAGGATTTAAAATTTAAGATTGAAAATTTTATGATTAAAAACTCTAAATCCTAAACTCTAAGCACTAAACAAATCCAAAATTCTAAATTTTCAAATGCTCAAAACGGCTTTGAACATTCGAGCTTTGGTAATTAGTATTTTTCTTCTATATGTGTGCCTCCGTATTACACGAAAACTTGCGCATTTTTGACGAATTTAGACTAAAAATTATTTGTGTTGGATTTGTAAGTTTATGGCTGATATGGAGAAAAGAATTTTAATTTTTTCAAAGCGCGCAGGTTTTTACTTGCGCGAATTTGCTTATGTGGACAAAAAGGATTAAAATGGCCACCAAGTCACTAAGGCACAAAGTTTTTTCTATATTATTTTCCCTGGTGTCTTTGACTTCGGCGAGCTCAGTCGAGCCGTGCCCTCGTGGCTACCGCCCAGCGGCTAAAAATAAACAGTTGCATTGCAGGCGGGACTGTGGTATTTCTATGGAGTTGAATGGTTTGGTTATGCAGACAGGTATGGTAAAATCAATACATCTGATTGTGAAACGAGATGACCAGACGGTGAACGAGTTTACGTTTGACAGCACCCCTATCTACATTGGTCGCAAAGCAGGCATCCAGGTCGTTCTGTCTGATATGGCGGTATCACGTGAACACGCAATGATTTATGTTAAAGAGGACAAATGGATAGTCGAGGATTTGGATTCGGCCAACAAGACATACTTAAATGGCCAGGCAATCCACAAGGCCGCAATCAAAAGCGGTGACGTGCTGAAAATAGCGGATTTTACCATAGAGGTTGCTTTGGAAGATGGCGCCAGTGAAGAGGCCGAGCATATCGCTGCAAGCGATGACACAGCCACTTTGGAGTCGGCAGAGTCGGCATCGCTGTCAACGCCTCGCGACGAGGTAATTGTGAGAAAGCCGGATGGGATGCATGCCCCGGCAATGAGGCTGGCGGCAAGGAGATTAACAGATTTTGCTCAGGCTATCGAGTCAATCGGTGAAGCTAAAGACCTTGATGAGCTGGTGCGCACTTTGCTGGATACCATATTGAAGCAGTTCACTGCCTTTCGCGTGTGGTGCGGCCTGAGAAGCCAGAAAACCGGCCCAATAACTTATCAGGCGGGTAAAAGACGGGACGGCAAGCCTGTGGAACTAAGTCAGATAAGACTGAATGATAAAATCACAGAGACATTTGAAAAAGGTCAGTCCTTAGTTCTTCCTCAGGTCTCCGCGAAGCTTGAAGCAACGGAAAGGATACGCTCAGCGATGATAACAAGCATCAAGAGCACGAAGGGCTGTTATGGTGTATTGTACGTAGACAATGCTATGGTTCATGAACATTACAGTCTAAGTGATTTGGACTATCTGATGCTCCTTGCAATGCACACAGCCGCAACACTCAAGGATTTTCTGTAATTAAACTTCAGTCCCTGTTTCTATATTCTTTCCCCTGCTCACCTGCCCGGCCAGTACCGACAATAAGCGTGGTTTAATGCTGACTGCTAATAGCTCTTCTTCAGCTCAAATAAAACTTCTTCACGCCCTGTCCTGTTCTCCTTTCGCCAGTTCATACATTCCGTGCCCGCTGTTGCGCAGTTTGCCCTGCCGGCACAATTCCTCCCATACCTCGCGAGGAAACTGGCTGGGTGGCCGTATCGCAAAAACGCCCGTATGCCCGCCCGAAAGCGCCCCGCGTCCAAGGTGCGAATCGTCATCCAGCGCAGTGAGTTTGAGCCGCTTCTTGAACGCCTTCATCGCGCTCTTGAGCACCTCAGGCGTTATGCCGCCACCTTGTCCTTGTTGCTGGTGTTCTGTCATAATCTGCCTCCGTATTTACCCTAAAATCCAAAAGAGATTGTTTGACAAAGCCCAATAATGTGGTATAAGTAATACAATACAAAAGATTAGAACATCTTTAGGCCGCAGAGACAACTAACCTTTACAGCTTTTTTGTATGGTGATTTACCTATAGGAGTAACGATGGGAAAAATGCTAAAAACTTCGGCTGATGACAGAAAATGCACGTTTCCGCACTGCACGCATATCTTGAGTATCTATAACCATGAGGCTTACTGTCATATACATCTGGACCAGATGCCTCAGGGTCAAAAACCTAAGGTTTTAACTCATCCTGATGCATAAACCGATACTATGTAGTACCTTTTCGCTATCAGAGAGACTAAACCGGCCCCCTTCCACCATCGCTATTTCGCCTGTCCTGAGCGGCTCGTCCTGAGCTTGTTTATACTGAGCTTTGTCGAAGTGTCGAAGGATTAAACTTCAGTCCCTGTTTGTATATTCTTTCCCCTGTTCACCTGCTCTGTTTTTCTCCGCTTTTTATCCGCCATAGCCTTGGCGAAGTCGGACTTGTCCGCCTCCGGTGGATTCCTTGAATCTCGATTTAACGCGGGATAGGTTCGTGGGTCAAAATATATCAAACAAAAAAAGGTCTGCCGCGGCAAGACCGGGAAAATACCCCGATGAGATAATTTCATACCCTGATGAGATAGTCTAAGAGACATCTCACAGGGCAAGTCTCACGGGGCAGGGAAAATCGAAAATAGAAAGTAGAGCAAAATAAAATCTGCGAAATCGGCGTAATCAGCGGTTAATAAATACCAACAAAAAAAGGTCTGTAATAACAGACCTTTTTTAACTGCTGGTAACCTCCGCATGTGCCGATGGCAGGCAATTTAAAGAACCCAGTATTTCAAGGTGGGTAGTCAGCTTCAAGCGTTCGAAAGTCCCCTCTAAGGGGGCATTTTCGAGCCGGCAGGTTCTGACTTCCCTAATTATGGGTATCGGTTCTTCAAATATCAACCTTCCTGTCGAACACCGCAGGGGAAACCTGCTATTGTATTATATCGGAAAATGACTCTATTTTCAATAAAATTTTGCCTGCTAAAATTCATCCCGATAAGTCGGGATTGTTGTTCTGGACTTTTATAATTGCTTATGGTATAATGATTATGTGTATGAATATATAAGGCTCTTTAAAAAATTGTGTATATTTTGGGGGCGAAAGGCTTCGACCGGACGGGTAGAGAAGCAGGCAGCATGTCCAGGATGTCGGTTGGCCTGGCTAATCATCCGGCACAAAACTAATTGGCAATTACCAATTACAAATAGCTGCTTAATTAAAGCAGCTCGTCCTGCGGGATTGCTCCCGCCGATTCCGCAAGGGCGCCAAGATGCGGGATAGCTCTGCAAGGTTGTTCGTCTGAGCAGAGCGAAAAACTCACGAACTGGCCGAGCTGAAAGCCTGTTATTCGGCGTTCAGTGAGGCGAGAAACAAAAGAATAACTAAACATGTAGAAGCCTGTTTTGAAACGTTTCGGGACGGGGGTTCGAATCCCCCCGCCTCCACTTTTTTATCTCATTATTTTACAATAACTTAAGATTTTGCCCCCCTGTTTCTGGATTTATTCCTGGATTTAATCAGTTTTTGAGTTCACTAAAACGACCTGTGGAAAGTCCCCTGGCGGTCGGATAATTTTCAATCAAATCAACGTCTAAGGTCAGAAAAAAGGCGAAAAAACACTAAAAAAAGGGAAATTGGTACCAAATTGGTAACAAAACGGTGACGTTGCGCGTTATAATATAAGACAGGATGGATAAGGCGTATGTCCGGCAGGGGAGGCTTAAATGTATTATATTTTCATATAAGAAAATAGCTGTGAAGAAGCGACGTAAGTGGATTATCAATATTGTTGTTGCGATTTCGGTGCTGCTGGTAATTGGCTGGCTGGTGGGCAAAAACCACAAAGGGAAGGACAAAGGGGAAGTGGTTCGTATTGAGGAGGTCCATCAAGGTGAACTGACAGAGCGAGTCAGCGCACCGGGTGAGATTGAGCCAAAGACAACCGTTCAGATAAGTGCAAAAATATCTGCGCGGATTATAGAGATGCCATACGACGAGGGAAATACGGTAACCTGCGGCGATCCAAACGCAAATCCGCCGATATTACCCTCGCTGTTATTGCAGCTCGATTCAAAGGACCTGGAGAGCCAGCTGCGGCTGGCGGAGGCAAGCCGGAATGCCCAAGAGGCACAGATAGAGGTTGAGAAGTCAAAGGTTGAAAGCAGCAAGGCAACTATAGTCGGACTTGAAGCGTCATTGAAACAGGCGGAAAATGAATTGAAGCGTAAACAGGACCTGGTCGCGTCCGGGGCCATAAGCAAGGCCGATTTCGAGCAGATAAAATACAAGGTGGATTCGCTTCACGCGGAGAACGAAAGCGCCAAATACAATCTGGATGCGGCGAAACGGAACCTGGTGGTGATGAAACACAATTTAGACGCGGCAGAGGCAAGGATAGCGGAGGCGAAGGAGGCACTGAGCTATACGACAATAACATCGCCGATAAACGGAGTGGTGACTCGCGTCAACGCCAAGGTGGGTGAAATGGTGATGACAGGGACGATGAATAATTCCGGGACGGTAATTATGGAGGTGTCTGACCTGTCGCGGATATTAGTTGTGGCACAGGTGGACGAGGCGGATATCGGCGAACTGGAGGTTGGCCAGGAGGCGATGGCAAGCATACAGGCATTTCCGAATATAAAGTTTAGGGGAGTTGTCAGTGAGATCGCACTGAAGAACCGATTCAGCGACAACAAGACGAAGTATTACCGCACAGAGATACTGCTTAATAACGACCCGAACCTTTTGAAGCTGTATACAGGGCTGACGGCAGATATCGATATCGAGACGCGGAAACACAGCGGGGTAATCAAGGTTCCGAGCCAGGCGGTGGTTGCAAGAGAAGTTGACAGTCTGCCTTTGGAAATTCGCGATAAATCGAGTGAGCTGGACAAGGAGAAAAAGTTTGCGTCGGTGGTATTCAGATACATCGACGGCAAGGCAGTGGTAACACCCGTGAAGATAGGGCAGGGAGACTTGACACATACGATAATTCTGTCTGGGCTTAAGGAAGGCGACAAGGTAGTAATAGGGCCTTACAAGATTTTAGACAGTCTCAAGCACGACCAGAAACTGCGTGACGAGCGGGAGGTGGAGGCGGAGAAGAAGGCTAAAGAAAAGAAAGGCAAGGAGAAAAAAGACAAGAGCGACATCAATGAGCCAGCAGGCAAGTAACACAAACGGTGAGGTGATAATCCGGCTGCAGGGGCTCAAGCGGTTTTATCGAGTCGGCGTGGAGGAGATTCATGCGCTTGACGGTGTAGAATTAGAGGTGCGAGAGAACGAATATATTGCAGTGATGGGTCATTCGGGTTCAGGCAAGAGCACTTTGCTGAACGTCCTGGGGTGCTTAGACAGGCCGAGCGAGGGCAGCTATGAGCTTGACGGGGAGGACGTGACACAGCTGGACGACGCAGCATTAGCAAGCATACGCAATGAGAGGATTGGCTTTGTGTTTCAGTCTTTTGAGCTTTTGCCGCAGATGAACGCGTTGAAGAACGTGGAAATGCCGCTTCTGTACGCACGTAACGGATGGTTCGGCCGATCTGCGCGAGCAAAGAAGTCTCTTGAGCGAGTCGGTCTTGGGGACCGGATAAAACATAAGCCAAATCAGCTTTCCGGCGGAGAAAAACAGCGTGTGGCGATTGCACGCGCACTTGTCTGCAATCCGAGCATATTACTTGCCGACGAGCCGACTGGGAATTTGGACAGCAAAACAAGCGAGAACCTATTAGAGCTTTTCGACGAGCTTCACAAGCAGGGGCAGACGATAGTAATGGTGACGCATGAGCATGACGTTGCCCAATACGCCAAGAGAATAATCCGGATGCAGGACGGTCGTATTTTCAGCGACCTGTCAACGGAGCAGGACGAGACAAAGAGGAAATCCGTCGGCGAAACCGGCGGGAAGGAGAAATTATGAGAGGCCTGCTTTATGCTCCGCTGATGTTTATCCAGCTTGTGTATCAAAGCGTGTATCTGGCGCTTAGTCAGATATGGGCGAACAAGACCCGGTCGATACTGACGACGATAGGGATTGTGATTGGAGTTGCTTCTGTGATTGCCGTTATAGCGGCATTGACGGGATTGAAAGCAAAGATTCTAAGTCAGGTGGAAACATTCGGGAACAACTCGATAATCGTGCAGCCGAGACTGCCAGATACGGGACCTAAGCGGAATTTGTCGTGGTGGGATGTGAGGATTAGGAGAGAAGAATTAGATGGGCTTTTAGAGCATTGCCCGTCGCTGAAGCGATATACACGGATAGGTGAGGCGGGACAGCAAATAGTTAAATATGGCGAAAAGTCTACGCAAAATGCGCAAGTATACGGCATAGAGCCGGCGTGGCACGAAATAGAACACCGGACTATAGTGACCGGTCGAGGAATATCGGTAATTGATGAAGGCCGGGCTGTGTGTTTGATTGAGCCGGAACTTCGCGACAAGCTGGGGATGGACAGAGACTGCATTGGAGAATCAATTCGAATCGGGTTCAGGAATTTCAGGATTGTGGGGGTGATAGAGAAACGGACTGACCTTGGAATCGGCGGAGGCGGACAGGAGCGACACGAAATAATAATTCCTTTCGAAACGACAAGAAAATTCCGGCAGGAATTCTGGGTATGGGCGTTTGCTGAGAGCAAATCGCCTGAGGTTCTGGATGAAGGGGTGGCGGAGCTGAAATTTTTTCTTCGCCGGGCGCGGCATCTCAACCCGGATGAACCGGATACATTCAGGGTAGAATCGCTGAAGAGCGCAATCCAGACATTCAATAACATAGCGATTATGGTAACACTTGTTGCCGGCGGTATAGTAGGGATATCATTACTGGTCGGCGGTGTCGGCATTATGAACATAATGCTGGTATCGATATCGGAGCGGACAAAGGAAATAGGATTGCGAAAGGCGGTAGGCGCCAAGAAGTCTGCGATACTAACGCAGTTCCTGGTAGAGGCGGTGATACTCTGTTTTGTAGGCGGGCTTGTAGGATTGGGAGTGGGAAAGCTTTTGACTTTAGCGATAGCACATTCACATGCGCTGCTGGCGAAAACATATATACCAGCCTGGGCCGTAGTACTTTCGTTTGCATTTGCAGGAACGGTAGGCATATGTTTCGGGATGTTTCCTGCGATAAAGGCGGCGCGGCTGGACCCGATAGAGGCGCTGAGACATGAATAGAAGTCTGAACTTTTTCTAAAACGGAGATTTATATATGCGGCATTTGAACTATACATTGCTGTGCGTATTCTATATTTGCTCGCTGACAATAACCGGCTGCATGGTGGGCCCTAATTATCATCCGCCGCAGGTATCCGTTCCTTCCGCCTGGACCGGCACGACCGGCCAGACAACTGCCGCTATGGATATTGTCCACTGGTGGACCCAATTTAATGACCCGAATTTAACTTCATTGATCAACAGAGCT
>JBGOWI010000081.1:0-6320 GCA_041478555.1 Phycisphaerae bacterium | reverse complement strand
CAAAGTAAGTTAACTCTATGGAAAAGTAAATGAGTGTAACCACCAAAAGATACGGGTGGGCGGATAATAAGGAATTTTACAGAAGAGTTATTTTTTTTGAAAGGAGTTTTAAAATGGCAAGATTTCCAAGAACACCTGCCTGCCGGCAGGGAACCAGAAGTAATGGACTTGGCCATCCCTAACGGGATTGCATTATCGCAGGCAATGGTTTCAGGACTTACCGGCAATGGCGAAACGAACCCCGCCAAGGTCCGCCTGCCCGCCTGAGGCGGGTAAAAAGCGGATAAATGTTGGCGGGGCTAACCGAGATTAATGGCGGACAAGTAGAATCTGAATAGGTAAGATATATGATTAATTTTAGAATTACAGAACGAAAAAGACAAGAGCTTGAGCAACGTATGCGTAACTGCAATCTGCTTGAGAATGATATTGAGGAAACGTTCGTTCGAAGCAGTGGAGCAGGAGGACAGAAAGTCAATAAAAGTTCCACCTGTGTCCATTTGAAGCATATTCCCAGCGGGTTGGCAGTCAAGGTTCAAAAGAGCCGCAGCCAGGGACTGAACCGTTATTATGCCAGAAAGCAAATGTGTGAACTGCTGGAGAATAAATTACTGGGGAAAGAAAGCCCAGAAGCAAAAAAATTAGAAAAAATCAGGAAGCAGAAAGACAGGAGAAGGCGGAGAACCCCGCACCTATTCATTATACCGTAGCAACAAATAGAATAAGAATAATTGAATGGCATACCCCAGTTAGATACTCCGTATCTCACGGGGCAGGTAGGTGCGGGACAAGTTTTCGGTTGAGTTTGAAAAGAAAAAGAGATATAATTTTTGTGATCCGCCTATGGCGGATAAAGCTGGAAATACTAAATATGGGGGTATTCCATAATTTTTGTTTTAAGGCTGGTTGGGGCGTTGTCTTACTGATATAAAAGCGCCGACTATAAGCAGCATAATCGAAGCCGGCTCTGGTATTACAGCCAAGCCATCTACAGCAAGATATGAGTCATAAATTGCATCCCCCGCATCATATACTGAACATTCAAGGGTATATGTTCCGGCTGTTGCCGATGTGAAAGTGGTACTCTCGAAAGTCAACCAGCCGGCAGTAGAGCTATAGTTTCCGACATCGCTTGTGCTGATATTTACTACTTCTATATCCGAAAGATTACTCTCAGGAGGGGCTATAAGCTTAACCGCTGCATAATCATTGAATGGAAAAGAAAAATAATCACGAGTGCCATAGAAATATGCGCCAGATATTTTCTGACCAATATTTATGGTAACCATCTGCCATATTTTGGCATGGTCTGGTTCCGGGTGAATGTCGCCATTACTAAGCACAACGAAACTGTTTCCCTCAAACGGATTCAAACCGGTTTGTAAATTAATCTTCCAGTTTTCGGTTGAGCCAGGAGCTTCTGGATGTTGTGGCACAAAGTTATTTACTACTGTTGCATAGTTTTCGACGTTCCAGCCGGCAGGTGTATTAAAGTCTGTTCCTTCAACGGCTAATTCAAAACCGGGATTGACAATACCATTTGCCCAAAGAAATGATGCAAAAGGAAATATACATAAGAAAACACAACCGACAAATACACTTCTTCTCATAGTTTCTTCCTCCTATCCCTTGAATAACTTCTTTCCTACCAACGTAAATTATACCCTTAAATAAAGTTTTTTGTCAAGGTTATTCCCTATATAAATTCACCGAAGCACATCACGGGGATAAAAAGAGGGTATAAAATAGCGTCAAATTTTGGGGTTGTATATGCAAATAAGGGGGGTATAATTTTTGAAGTTCAATAATGAAACAAAGGGAATATTATTTGAAGGGAGACAAGTTATGAAAAAGACACTTACTGTATTAATGGTTCTGCTGGTTGCGGCTGTTGTTGTAGCAGTCGAGAAGGCCAAGACGGAAGAATCGCAGGCCACGGTGCAGCAGAAAAAGGCGGCCGTTAACGCCAGTTTGCCGCTCGAAAAGGTCATTGACCTCGGCAGTGAAGTAAATATGGTAGTTATATTCATTCCGGCAGGCCAGTTTGAGATGGGTTCGCCGGCAAGTGAATTAAAAAGAGATGAGGATGAAGGGCAGCATCATATCAAACTGACAAAACCATTCTATATGGGAAAGTTCGAAGTAACACAACTGCAATACAGGGTTATTATGAACGAAAACAACAGCAAGTTCGGCGGAGATAAGCTGCCGGTTGAAAATGTCAACTGGTATGAGGCGTGCCGGTTCTTAAAGAAACTGTCCGACAAGGCCGGCTTGAAATTCCGGCTGCCTACCGAAGCTGAATGGGAATACGCATGCAGGGCTGGGACAACCAGCGCGTTTAATACAGGAACTACTCTCGATTCTGATTTTGCCAACTATGATGCGAGGAAGCCTTATGCAGATGGTATTGTCGGAGCCTATTTAGACAGGACAACCGATGTCGGGTCTTATCCGCCTAATGCCTTTGGATTGTATGATATGCACGGCAATGTGTGGGAATGGTGCAGCGACATTTACGATAAGAATTACTACAAAGTAACGGCGTCGATTGACCCCAAAGGGCCGCAGGAAGGAAAGCCGAAAGTAATGAGAGGCGGGTCGTGGAATGAATACGCATATAAATGCCGGTCAGCCGACAGGAACCATCGCTGGCCGAAAGATAATCAGCCGATTATAGGCTTCAGGGTTGTACTTGATATAGAATAGCAACGTTATACGGTTGCGGTTGCGAGGCTCGTTTCGTTCGTCGTTTTACGCGGGGTGTAAGTGTAGTGATTCTGCGCTTGACCAATCAGTAAAATCAGAGTATATTCTCTCTGCTAATTGTTTTATAAACAGGATTTACAGGGTTTTATTTGAGGGATTACGGTGAAGGCAAGTGATTTAAGGCCTGGAATGGGAGCGGTAATCGACGGGAAACTGTGTATCTGCTTTCAGGCTGTGCATGTTACGCCGGGGAACCTGCGGGCGTTCGTGCAGGCCAGACTACGCTCCATACAGGATGGCGTAATGTTCGAAAAAAGGCTGCGCTCCACAGAGGAAATAGAACAGGCATTTCTCGATAAGCGCGAAATGCAATACCTTTACTCCGACAGGACGGGAATTGTCCTGATGGATACAGAAAGCTTCGACCAGATTACGCTGCCAAAAGAAATGATTGGCGATTCGGACAAATATCTCAGGCCGGATTCCAAAGTCGTGGCGCTTTTGCACGGCGAAAAAATAGTGTCAATAGACCTGCCGAAAGTTGTGGAACTGGCGGTAACGGAGACTACGCCACAGCCTAAAGGCGCTACCGCGACAAATCAGATGAAAGACGCTACGCTCGAGACGGGACTCAAAACGCGAGTGCCGCCGTTTATAGAAGTTGGGGAAATTGTAAGAGTCAGCACTGAAAATGGGTCATATTTGTCGAGAGCGAAATAGAAGCATAATAAACAGTGCCCAGGAGAGGACTTGAACCTCCACGAGATTGCTCTCACCAGCCCCTCAAGCTGGCGCGTCTGCCAGTTCCGCCACCTGGGCAAGGCTGAAACTTCATAATACCGTAAAGAAAAACAGAATCAAGATTATTTTTGGTTGGCCAGATAGAGCTGCAGGCGAGGACTGAAAATAAAGCCGTTGGCTTTGCATATCTCGGCAATGAGCGGGCTAATTCTTAGATACTCAGAGACGTTTTTCGCCTGGGGCATCAGCAAAACTTTCGAGCGGTCAAAATCTTTTAAGTCGTTAAGAATCTGGTGAACCTCAGTAATATCCTCTATTTTTTCCATCACAAATTTTAGCTGATAATTATAATTTGCTGTGAGCTCTTTGAGCCGGTCGATTTTCAAATATCTGTTTTTGTTCTGCCCGTTATCATAAGCATTTGAAAGCTTGGGACTGATGCTCATCAAGTCACAGGCCAGATTCGCAACGTATTTAATCCCTGCCGTCTCAATGGTGATATGGATATTGTGCTCTTTTATCCTTTGGCAAAGCAGAGAAATCTGCGGACTAATCATTGGTTCGCCGCCGGTGATGACAACATAAGCCGGCGAATACTTCATTGTTTTTTCTATTGCCTGGTCGATTGACATTTTTGTTCCTGCAGATGAATTGAGAGCATATTCAGTATCGCAGTATTTGCAGCGCAACGGGCAGCCTGCGAGCCTTACAAATACGCTGGGCCGGCCGGCAAGAAGGCCTTCACCCTGAATCGAATAAAAGATTTCAGAGATATTAATTTTGGCGCTGTGCATATTTAAGCGGGTCTTTGAATCCTGCTTCGGCAAAACCCTTAAGTCTCAGGCGGCAGGAATCACATCTACCGCAGGGTTTTCCGTTTCTGTCAGGATTGTAACAACTATGAGTCAGAGAATAATCCACACCAAGACGCATCCCTGTTTTTATGATTTGAGCCTTTGTCATTTTTATTATCGGTGTATGAATTTTATAGCGTCCTTTTTTTTGCACGGCGGCTGCTGTGGCGAGATTGGCCATCATCTGGAAGGCTTTGATGTATTCCGGCCGACAGTCGGGATAGCCGCTGTAATCGGTGGCATTGACGCCAATAAAAATGTCATACGCGCTAATCGACTCGGCAAAGGCAAGGGCGCAGCTTAAAAATATCGTGTTCCTTGCCGGTACATAGGTAACAGGTATTTCTGAAGAGTTGATATTCCTGTTTAGCGGCACTTTGATTGACTTGTCAGTCAGGGCAGAATTTGCAAATACCGAGGGGTCAATATCAATAATTTTGTGCTGAATCGCACCGATAGATTTTGCGACTTTTTTTGCGGCCTTCAGCTCAATGCTGTGTCGCTGGCCGTAGCGAAACGTCAGGGCACAACATTTAAAACCTCTGTTTTTTGCGATTGCCAGCGTTGTTGCCGAATCGAGGCCGCCGCTGAGCAAAACCACGGCTTTTTTGAATTTTCTTGCCATAAATTAAAATGACTCCACTTGCCATTATCAGGGATTTATATTATTATAATGGCCTGTGATTTTTTAACAAATACAAAAACAGGACAGAAGATGAACGAAGCGAAGATAGAGCTTTTTGACAATCCGAAACCCGGCCGGGAATATTCGATTAAAATATCGTGCCCGGAATTTACAAGTCTCTGTCCAAAAACGGGCCAGCCGGACTTCGGGACGATAACAATCGAATACTGCCCCGATAAAAAATGCATCGAACTTAAAAGCCTTAAGTTCTATATGCATAGCTACAGAAACAAAGGAATCTTCTACGAAGCGCTGACAAACCAGATTCTCGACGACCTTGCCGCTGCTGCGAAGCCGAGATGGATGAAAGTTACTTCAAGATTTACGCCGCGAGGCGGAATTACCACGGAAGTTGCGGCAGAATATAAACAATCCACCGTAGGCGGATAAATAAAAAACAGGAGGCTGTAAAATGTCAATTTCGTTCCACTGCGAAAGCTGTAAGAAAAAAATTACGGCTCCGGATAATGCGGGCGGCAAATGGGGAAAATGTCCATACTGCAACCACAAATGCTATATACCTATGCCGAAAAAAGATGGTGAAGAAGAACTCAAGCTCGCACCGCTTGACGAGGACGAAGAGACGAAATACGAACAAATAATGCGTGAGACACATAACGTTACCGGCGTACTGCTGCACCAGACAGAATCGCCGCCGGAACCGGCCCAAGGCGCAAAAATCGACGAGAAACAATTGACCGTTCGAATAATAATATATCTGAGACAAATGGCAGACGGCCGGCTCGATGAGGCACAAACAACTGCCGACAAAATTGTACCCTACAAAAGCCAGGCAAAGGCGATACTGGAAAATATACTCCGTGCAGAAAAGCCGGAGCCTGAACTGGCGGATGTGCCCAAAAAAGTGCTTGCCGGATTTGTCCGCAATATTCTGACAAGAATGGGATAGAAAAAGTAAAAGGTAAAAAGGAAAAAGGCAAAAGGAGAAAAGAGAGATGTCTGATGCAAAGGACTTTTACGAAAGAATCGGCGGAAAAATGGAAAAGATGAAGAAGGATATGCCAGCTGTGACAACAGGATTCGGCTCGCTTTTCGGCAAGATTATGACTGACGGAGCTTTGAGCCTGCGGGAAAAAGAACTCGTAGCACTCGGAATCGCCGTTGCCCTTAATTGTTCGCCCTGCATCAGGGCACATACCAAGAAATGCCTCGAAGCAGGAGCAGGCAAAGAACAAATTCTCGAAGCGGCAGCAGTAGCCGTGGTTATGGGCGGGGGGCCGGCATATATGCATGTGCCGGAGGTAATAGAAGCACTGGAAGCACTGGGGAAGTAAGAGAAATTTAAGATTTAAAATTGAAGATTTGAGAGT
>JBGOWI010000060.1:0-13620 GCA_041478555.1 Phycisphaerae bacterium | reverse complement strand
AGAAACATCTATGTTTATACAACGTTAGCGCTAAGATTATTCTCGCGTAGAAGTCAAACTCCACAGGAAAGAGGGACTCTTATTACTCGACTTTCTTTTCCTGTGGAGTTTGTTTTTTTACTTTTGCCTTATTTCAGCTCATCCTCTCCGCCGACGAAACAGCAGTCCGCCAAGACCGAGCAGTACCATCGTTGCTGGTTCGGGAACGAGGTACACGGCGCCTATCACACTGTAATTCAGAAAACGTCCCTCGCCCCAGTCGCGACTCATCGTCCAGTTGTAACCCGGGCGCGGTGTACTAGCATTAGTGAACTTGCTCCAGTCCTCACGCCCAGAAAAAGTTGAGGTCTGCCAGTCGGCATCAGGGTCCGCAATCCAACTAGAAATATTATTAAAATGTTCTGTATCCTCAAATCCACTGTACGCTATGGCATGGGCAGGATTTCCACTATACGCTCCGACGAGGTTTACATCAAGTCCTATGGGGCTGTTAGAAATCATCGCTTTCGCCCAGGCAGCATTTGGCCCTTCCACTGTGTGCGCTTCATACTGTCCACTAGGGCTGGGAAATCCAGAGTTCTTGATGAAATCGTTAATCGCATCGCGCCATTGGTAAAGGTTCACACCTCGGTTATCATACTTTGGGTTTCCACCAATGGCATGAAACCATCCATAGATGGTTTGGCCCTCGGGCTCACTGAAGCCCACGTATTTCAGCATGCTTGCCGCCACGGCCTGCCAGCAGGTGTTGCTCCAAGTCGCATTAATGTTTGTGAGATGCCCCAATTCATCGTAGGCCGGTGGGAGATTGTACGTCGGCTTATCTACGTCTTCCATGGTGATTTGGTAGCCAGCAACGGGCACAGATATTGCTAATAACATTAGAAAGGCCAGGAATAGCCATTTTGTCATTACTGATCTCATAATTCTTCTCCTTCTAAAACCCTTTTTGCGCCTTCGAGTTTCTTTGCACCAACGCCGCGCAGACACATTGCGGTGGGTGCGTTTTTTAGGGAAATTTGAGCGTGTCCATAACTTCCTCTCCTTTTCTTTCAATACAGAGATTCGACTCTGTCCTTCGGTTTATCATTCCTCTTCTCCCTTATTCCTTACCGGCAATGTACCCGATATTGGCGGTGTTGTCAAGCGTTTTTCCCAATTTTTCAAACTTGCCGTCGAATGAAGGGCTGCAACCATCGAGGCGTTGTAACGCCTTTATTTTGGAGGGGTTAAACGGAGAATCGAAGGTGGAAACAGAATTCCTCGAATCTTCAATTTCTGCATACCCCCTCATTGACATTCGGGGCTCTGTTACTATATTGAATTATCACATCGGATTTATTATAATAGAGTTATACGCAGAACTTTAAAGAGGCCTTAATTTAATTGGAAAAATTACGGGAAAATATAGCTGTCAGGCGAGAAAGAGCGATACTCGTGGGGGCACTGTTTAAAAATACTTATGCAGATAATCTTGCTGAACTGGCGGCCCTGGCAGAATCGGCAGGGGCTATTATCGTCGACAAGCTCCAGCAGAAAGTTACACGCATCCATCCTGCTACATACATTGGCAGCGGCAAAGCCGATATGATTCGGCAAAGGGCAAAAAAAAATAAGGCTGAGGTTATTATCTTCGATAACGACCTTTCGCCGGGACAGATTCGTAAGCTCGAAGAAATTATAGAGGTAAAGGTTATCGACCGCAGCGAGCTGATTCTCGATATCTTCGCAAGCAGGGCACAGACAAAACAGGCAAAACTACAAGTTGACCTTGCACAGCTCGAATATACATATCCGAGACTTACCCAAATGTGGTCGCATCTCGATACCGTAACCGGCGCAGCAGGCGGAACGGTGGCAGGAGCTGTCGGAGGCATCGGCACACGCGGAACAGGTGAAAAACAGCTCGAAATCGACCGCAGAATAGTCAGTAAAAGAATAATAGAACTGAAAAGAGAACTTGCCGACATCGATAGCAGAAAGATGAGAGAAATCGAGACAAGAAAAGGAATGTTTAAAATCTGCTTGGTCGGTTACACAAACGCCGGCAAGAGCACTCTCTTAAACGCACTTACAGACGCAGGTGTCTATGTGGCGGACAGGCTGTTTGCGACACTCGATACCCGGACAAGACAATGGGCAATTGAAGGCGGACAAAAAGTGCTGCTGAGCGATACCGTAGGATTTATAAGAAATCTGCCGCACCAGCTTGTAGCGTCCTTCAAAGCTACGCTCGAAGAGGCAATTAACGCGGATTTGCTGCTGCATATCGTCGACGTCTCAAGCAACGACGCAGAAGGTCAGGCTGAAAATGCAAAAAAAGTGCTCGATGAAATAGGATGCAAGGAAAAAAATATCCTTGTCCTGCTCAATAAGGCTGACATCGTAAAAAATCAGTCACAGTTCGAACTTCTGCAGACGATTTATCCGGAGGCTATATGTATTTCCGCAAAGACGGGGATGAATCTTGATGTGCTGAAGGAAAAAGTGCTCGAGATTTATACTGGCGACGAGGTTGTTTTGAGAGTAACGGCAAGTGCCGCTGACGGCAGGATTCAAAGCTATCTGAAATCAAATGCGGCCGTACTACAGCAAAATTTTACCGACGGCACTGTCGTTATGGATATAAGACTCGGCAAAAACCACCTTGCTGAACTGGAAAGATTTAAACCTGTCAAAATAGAACAACTCAAAGAATAATTATTCATTCCATCTTTTTGGCGTCATTTAATTTGATTGAAAAATCCGCACTGTTCTGGTTAAATACCGCCTATGAAAAATATCTCAATCTTAGGCGACGGTGCGATGGGCAGCGTTTGCGCTATCCTGCTCTGCCAAAAAGGTTTTGCCGTCCGTATGTGGGGCTATGATGCAGAACAACTGGCTCAGATTGAAAAAAGAAGAGAAAATTTCAGGTTCCTGCCCGGCTACAAGCTGCCGACATCTCTTGTTTTTGAGCCGGAAGATTGCGAAATTCTCAAAGGTGCCGAGCTAATCATCTCGGCTGTGCCGTGCCAGTATATGCGAAGCGTCTGGCAGAGATTGAAAAATTATGTCAGTGTCTCCGTGCCGATAGTCTCTGTAACAAAAGGCATTGAGAACGATACATTGCTGCGGCCGAGCGAAATACTTTCAGATGTGATAAATAAAGATATCAAGGTCGTTGCACTTTCCGGGCCCACGATAGCAGATGAGCTTGTAAGGAAACTGCCGGCAACCGCGACGGCGGCTTCTGTTAATGAACGGCTCGCAGGAATGGTGCAGGAAATCTTCAGCACGCTGTATTTCAGGATTTATCGAAACAGCGATATTGTCGGCGTTGAGCTGGCAGGGGCTATGAAAAACGTCATAGCGATTGCTGCCGGCATCATCGACGGAATAAAAGCGGGAGACAATGCAAAGGCAGCACTTGTCTGCAGAGGGCTGGCAGAGATTACCAGACTCGGGCTTGCGATGGGCGCAAAAGAACAGACTTTTGCAGGCCTTAGCGGGCTCGGAGACCTGGTTACCACGTGTATATCGCCGATGGGGCGAAACAGGAGCTTTGGGCAGAGAATCGGGACCGGAATGACAGTTAAGCAGGCTATCGAATTTACCGAATCAGTTATAGAAGGAATAGATACCTGTAAATCGGTTATCGGACTTGCCGGCAAATACGGCGTCGATATGCCCATAACTGATGCGGTTTATCAGATTTTGTTTGAAGGCAAAAGCGTTTCGGCGGCGATTGAAGAACTTATGGCAAGAAAACTCAAAGCAGAATAAGTGCTTTTATAAGCCGTGTTTTCCAAACCGCGACTTACAGTTTTCAGGGGATGATTTTTTCGGACTCTATGTATTTTTTTGGCTTTGTCAGGATTTGTTTCTTATATTTTATCAAGGGCAGAGAATGAAGTGCCCGCTCTGATAAGTACCCACCCAAAAGCCGCCCCAATGGAGAATAAGGTGTTTAAATTATTTGCTCAAAATACGTTTCCCATAGGCGTTGAGATAACCGCAAAGTTCGTGAGAATGGCACAGCTCGGCCTGGCAGGAGGGCAAATAAGACTTGTTGCAGGCGGAAGCGAACCGCTGCCGGACGGAATTGAGCCGTACAGCGGACAGTGGCAGAGATGTGCAATAGAGGCCGTCAGAAGCATTTATTCAACGTCGCCGTTCAAATCAAAAAACGTTGTAACCGTTATGCCTTCAAGCGATGTGTTCAGCAAGGAGATAAAAGAAAGTTTAAGCGAGACGGGCTCGGCGGAGATTATAAATGCCGAAGCAAAAAAACTGCTGCCCAGCAGCGCCGAAGGGGCTCTCGTAAAACACATCATTCTCAACGAAAACAAAAATTCCTCAGATGAAAAGGATATATTGATTCTTGCGACAGAAAAGTTCAAAGTCGAAAGATATCTGGCAATATTTGAAAAGGCTTGTCTGAATGTAAAAGCTGTAACCGTCTGGCCGATTGTACTGGTTAACTGCTGTGTAAACATTTTCGGGAGAAGAAAAACAGATGCTGATACCGTCGTTCTGCTCATAAATGCTACCGCAACCGACTGCAATATTGCCATCTGCCGACAAAAAAATATCCTTTTTGCAAAAGTAATACCATTCGGAACGAGTGCTCTTGCCGAGCCGGATAGTGCGGAAAAACTTGTTTCTGAAATTGAGGCGTGCATCAGGTATTTTCAGACTACCATCAGAACGGTCGATATAGAAAGAATTATTTTGCTGGCCAATAAAGAAGCCGACCAAAAACTTACTCAGTGTGTGCTGGCTGTTGCGAAAAAACACGCCCTGCCCGCTCATGTCGGAGATGTGCTTGTGGCGATAGCAAACTCCGATGCATACAGACGGGGCATTAACAGCAGGGGTGCAAAAGATGACTGGACCACGACCTTCGGACTGAGTCTGTCAGATTATTCGCCGCGGTGCGACCGCGTCGCAACGGGCAGGAATCAGGAGTAATAAAATGGACAGGATTGATTTTGTGCCGGAAGATTATCTTCAGAGAAAAGAATCGCACAGGGCTAACTTCTTTTACCTGGCACTTGTGGGAATTATAGCAGCGGCGGCGCTCAGCGCATTCGGTGTTATCAAGGTTCGACAGAAGGCGGTTGAAAGAGAGGCTAAAGCCATAGATGAAAGAATGGCAATAGTACAACAGTCAATAAAGCAGATTGAGAGTCTCCAGAGCCAACGACAGGAAATGATGAAAACAGCCCTGCTTGCCGCTGAACTGATTGAGCCGGTGCCGAGAAGCATAATCCTGGCTCTTCTGACCAATGCACTGCCGGACGGTGTCTCGCTGGTGCGTGTTGAAATTATGCAGAAAAAACTGCAGCAGACACCGGCTGCTACTAAGGCTTCAAATCAATATGAGGCGGCTAAAATAGCGGCAGAGCGAAAAACTCAGAACCAGGATTATGTAACCGAGCTCGAAATAGAAGGACTTGCAGCAAGCGATATCGGCGTTGCTGATTATATCGCATCTCTGTCAGGAGCAAAACTGCTTGAGAATGTCTGCCTTGTACATTCAATGCAAAAGGAACTTGATAATATAAGCTACAGACAGTTTAAACTCACCGCTCATCTTCGCAGCAGTCCGGCAATTACGAATGAGGATGTTGACAGAATCAGGAATTATCAGCCGATAAAGAGCGGAATTTAATATTTGAATCGAATATGAAAAGTAATTTAAGAAAACTTGTTTTGTTTATCATGATGCTCGGCCTGTCATGGTTTGCATATACTTATATGATAAAGCCTGCAAGTGCCTCCATTGAACAACGGAGGCTGCAGATGAACGCCAAGCTTGCAAAACTTAATGAGTTCGAAAGGCTCAGCACCCAGGCTGACGATATCGGCAAGCAGCTTTCAAGACTTTCAGAGGCGGTAGAGTTCTTCCGGAATAAACTTCCGTCGGAAAGCGAAATCCACAAGGTGCTCGAAAGTATTACGTTGATTGCACAAAAAGAGGGGCTCGCAGCCGGAACAATTACAGCTCTCAAGACCAAAGACTGCAACGGCTATATCGAACAACCTCTGAAAATGGAACTTGCCGGCAATTTTTATGCCTTTTATTCGTTCCTTGTCGAGGCTGAAAAACTGTCGAGAATTGTCAGGGTCAGAGAACTCGAGCTGGAAAAAAATGATAAAAATCCAAACGAACTAAAAGCAAATCTTGTTATAAGTGTCTTTTTTAGTACCTAAAAAATGGCTCTACTTGAGAACTTAAATAACGATGAAAAGGAATTAAACAGCCAACCGGAGAAAACCGAGGTAATCGAACCGGCTGTCCAGGAAGAAAACGTCAGACGAACGACGTTTATTCTCCTGGCTGCCATCGTGGCAGTTCTGGCAGCCATCTGGCTTATTCACAAAAAAGCTGCTCCGGCACAAACAGACGCTGCCGTTACAGATCAGCAACTGGCGATAGAAACTGCAATCGCCCAGCTTACAGGCATTAAGACTGAAAATGTCGACCAGGTTGACCAGCTTGTCAAAAAGTTTTATGAGTTTGCTGATTTCGGACAGGTAGACCCCAATCAGTTCAGAAGAAATCCGTTTAATTCCTCCTCGATTGCATCAGGGATGGCCGACTCTTCCGCATTAAAAGAGAACAACAGTGATGTGAAAAGTAGTGCACAGAAGATGCAGCTTCAGAGCATTCTCCAGTCAAAATACGGAAACTGCTGCATGATAGACGATACACTGTTGTACAAGGGAGATAAAATAAACAGTTTTGAAGTTGCAGAAATCGGCACTGACTTTGTGCGGCTGCAGACACAGGGGCATAATATAACTCTATATTTGCAGACAGAATGAAAGAAAAAGTTAAAAAACATACGGACCTGAAAAAAGCGGCCCATGAAGATACAAGCCATCCCGGCTCAATACAAAACTGGGGCGACGGGGTGGCGGGACTTACAACACTTTATTCGCCGCAATTCGAAACAGCAAACAGCGACGGCGTATGTGTTCGTGATGTCGCAGATACGCTCGTCGGGATGGGCAGACTGACAAATGACCAGCTCTCAGAAGTCAGAGGCGAACAGCTAAAGAATGTTTCCGCTGATACCGCTAAAATTCTCCTGCGGCTCGGATTTGTCGACAACGAGGATATCCTTGCGGCCAGAGCGCACATGCACGGATTCGAGTTCAGACATATAAAGCCCGAGCAAATTGATAAAAACGCTTTCGCAAAACTTGACAACGATTTCATCGTCAATAATAAAATTATGCCGATTGCTCTGGAGGATAATGTTCTGACCGTTGCTACCGCGGGGCCGGAAAATGTCTTTGTACTCGACGAGGTGAAACGACGCACCGGTTGTGATATTCACGTTATCGTGTGCAGCGTTGAAGATGTCGAAAAGGCAAATGCGGCTCTGGGCGGAAAAGACTCCGATTACGGCGTTGAGGACCTCATGAACGATATTGCCGATGTCGAGGTTGTTGAGCAGGTGCAGGATAAGATTGAAGACCTTGAAAAGATGGCCGGTGAATCGCCGGTAATAAAATTCGTAAATTACCTCATCAGTCATGCGATACGAGAAGGAGCCAGCGATATCCATATCGAACCAAAGGATAAAGAGACAAAAATCCGATACAGAATCGACGGAGTGCTGTTCGAGGTAATGACGCCGCCGGCTCATATGCACGCGGCAATTGTATCGCGGCTGAAAATCATGAGCAACCTCGATATCTCAGAAAGACGGCTGCCGCAGGACGGGAAAATCGCTGTTGTCGTCGCCGGCAGAGGAATCGATTTGCGTGTATCATGCCTGCCGACCACGCACGGCGAAAAAGTCGTAACCAGAATACTCGACAGCAAGTCAATCCTCAGAGGACTCGATTCTTCCGGTATGTCAGAAAAGAACCTGGCGGAATTCACAGTGCAGATACACAGGCCAAACGGCATACTGCTTGTTACAGGTCCGACAGGAAGCGGAAAAAGCACAACGCTCTATTCGGCTGTCGGGCTGATGGACGGAAAAAAGCTTAATATCTCGACCGTCGAAGACCCGGTGGAATATGAACTTGGATTTGCAAATCAGGTTAATGTC
Source organism: Phycisphaerae bacterium (assembly GCA_041478555.1). Classification (GTDB taxonomy): domain Bacteria; phylum Planctomycetota; class Phycisphaerae; order Sedimentisphaerales; family UBA12454; genus JAPLMW01. The sequence continues at coordinate 5,566 of JBGOWI010000060.1, read as the reverse complement.
AACGACCGAATCGGAATGACTTTTGCGGCGGCGCTGAGAAGCCTGCTAAGACAGGACCCGGATATTATAATGGTCGGTGAAATCAGGGATACCGAAACGGCACGTATCGCCGTGCAGGCCGCACTTACAGGACATCTTGTACTCTCCACTCTGCATACAAACGATGCGCCAGGCTCCATCGCAAGACTTGTAAATATCGGCGTAGAACCTTATCTGATATCCGCATCCCTGAATGCTGTTTTGGCACAAAGGCTGGTTCGAAAGATATGCCCAAACTGCAGAGAGCCTTATAAGGTGCCCAATATTCTTAAAAAATGTATTGCTAAAGCCGAAGTTGAACCGGAAAAATTATTCCACGGCAAAGGCTGCGATGAGTGCAGAAACAGCGGATATTTCGGCAGAACGGGAATATATGAACTGCTGGTCGTAAATGAGTACTTCAAGGATATAATAAGCAAAGACTGCTCGGCCAGCTGTATAAGAGCCGCTTTTGAAAAGACCGGAGCAGCGACACTGTACCAGGACGGCATGGAAAAGGTCCGAAAAGGTGTTACAACCATCGATGAAATTCTTCGCGTGACAGAAGCCTACGAACAGAAGCCGTGTCAAGATTCGGCCGATAATATGTAAATAGTCGTTGGTATTTAGTCTTTGGTATTTAAAGGCAGTTTCATGAACAGCGAATTTAAACATGGCGCAACTGCAGTAATCGATAAGACCGGCGAAAAATCGGATATAAAACATTTACTCGATGCTGCTGTACAGGCTGGGGCAAGCGATGTGCATATCAATGTCGGTCTGCCGCCTGTTATGAGAATCAATACGGAACTTGTTACCATGGAGACTGAGCCGCTCAGCGATGAGAAAGTCAAAAAGATGCTGCTCGAAATGATAGGGGCCGGAAAATTTGAAACCTTTGAAAGAAAGCGCGACTATGATTTCTCGACAGCCCTTGATGACGGAAACAGATTCAGAGCTAACGCACATTATCAGAAGGACTCAATCGCTCTTTCGTTCAGGCTCATACCAAATCAGATACCGGATTTAAGCGGGCTGCATCTGCCGGCTATTGTTACAGACCTGGCCGTGCTGCCGAGAGGGCTGGTCCTGGTTACGGGACATACAGGAAGCGGAAAAAGCACAACACTTGCGGCAATGATAGGCTTAATCAACTCCACCTGGCGAAAAAGAGTAATCACTCTTGAGGACCCCGTTGAATATGCCTTTGAAAATAATCTGTCAATGATTGAACAACGCGAAGTAGGTTCTGACTGCCCGGACTTTGCTTCAGGACTCAAACATGCGCTCAGGCAGGACCCGCAGGTGATACTCGTAGGTGAAATGCGAGACCTTGAGACGACAAGCGCTACCATTACCGCTGCCGAGACCGGGCATCTGGTATTGAGCACACTGCATACGATAAATGCTGCGCAGACGGTTGAGCGCATAATAGATATTTATCCGGCTCAGCAGCAGAACCAGATTCGTGCCATGCTCGCAAACACCTTACAAGCAGTTATTTCACAGACGCTTTTCAAGAGAATGGACCAGCCCGGGATGATGCCGGCAGTCGAGATACTGCTGTGCAACTCCGCTGTGCGAAACTGCATCAGAGAAAACAGAATCTACGAAATTCCAAATATCATCACCACGTCGCGTAAAATCGGCATGCAGGATATGGATACCAGCATCGCTGAAATATATTTCAAAGGCTTTATCGAAAGAAATGATGCTGTAAGCTGTTCGGCTCATCCGCAGAGGATGGAAAAACTGCTGGTGGCCGAGAATCGCACAAACTTTCTGAAAAATCAGCAGAACTGGAAATCAGACGGAGGATAAAGTTATGCCGGCTGTTATAACAGCGGAAAAGATAGCGGCACCGGAAGGCCGAACTTCCAACGCCCCAAAACAATCACCTCTTAAGCAAATATCGGGGTTCAGCGTTGAGCTCGGGCCGTCTCTGAAGGACGTCCTGAACTTTACCAATCAGTTATCAGTGATGGTCAAGGCCGGCATATCCCTGCCTGAGGCGATGGAATCAATCGCAGTGCAGGTCGAGAATAAAAAATTCAGGAGAATCATTTTTGACATAAAAAACAGAGTTGAGGCAGGCGAAAGCCTTTCGCAGGCACTTGGCAGATATCCCAATGTGTTCGGACATCTCTATATAAATATGATTGCTGCTGCGGAAATGAGCGGTTCGCTGAGCATGATGCTTCGTAAACTGGTAGATTATATCGACCAGGAACTTCAGACCCGCTCGCAGGTTGTCGGAGCGATGGTATATCCTGCCATCATCGCCTTTATGGCTGTAACCTGCACAACTTTTTTGCTGATATTTGTGCTGCCCAGATTTACGCATATTTTCGTCGGCAAGGAACATATGCTGCCAAAACCAACCATTATAATAATGGCGGTCAGCAGCTTTTTGAAACATTACTGGCCAGGTGTTCTTGCCGGCCTGGCTGTTCTAATCGGCGGCTTTGTTTTCGGAATTAGTACAAAAGTCGGACGCTACTGGTGGGACAAGGCAAAACTCATAATACCCCTGATGAGGACGCTGTGCAACAGTCTTTATATCGCACGCTCGTTTCATGCGATGGGCGTGCTTGTTAATGCCGGTGTGCCGATTCTCGATACGCTGGTAATAACCGCTGAAGTCAGCGGAAATATACATTACAAAATAATGTGGCACACGGTATACAAATCAGTGAAACAGGGCAAAAAAATTGCACAAAGCTTCGGGCCGAAGCCGCTGCTGCCGAGTTCCGCAATACAGATGATTCGAAGCGGCGAAGAATCAGGAACGCTGGGACAGGTCCTTGAGGACGTCAGCGAATTCTACTCCAGACAACTGAAAGCTACCATCAAACTGGTAACAAGCATGATTGAGCCGATTATGATTATCATAATGGGTCTGGTGGTCGGTTTTATCGCGATGGCAATTGTCCTGCCGATATTCAAAATGTCGACAATGATGGGACATTGAAAAGCATTTAAAATTTAAGATTTAAAATTGAAGATTTCAAAATGCCTTCGAAGATATGCAGTTTTAAAAAGGGATTTACACTTATTGAGATTCTGATAGTGGTGGTTCTGCTTGGAATGGCTATGACGGCTATCGTGGCTTCAAACGTAGCTTTCACACAGGCAACGGCTCAGGCAGCACAGCTTTCAACGGCAGAATTTCTCATCGAACAGATTCGCGAACTTACGACACTATTGCCGATGAGAGACCCCAACACCGGCGCAGGTTTCGGGCCGGAAGCGGGAGAAACAGGGGTTGCGCTATATGATGACGTTGATGACTTTAACGGGATGGTTTTCAATCCTGTTATCGATTGCCAGCGAAGACAACTGGCAGGTTTTTCAGGTTACAGCCAGGCTGTTACAGTTGAAAGCGTAAGTGCCAATAATTTTCAGCAGCCAGTTGCAGACCCCAACAGTCCTTTTGTTCGCGTAACCGTCAGGATACTCTATCAGAATAACGAAATAACAAAAGCAAGCTGGATAAGAAGCGCTGATTAAAAAAAATATGAAAACCTGTAAATTGAAATCAGCTTTTACGCTTGTTGAACTGCTTATTTGTCTCGCAATAGTGGGGATTGTTCTGACTGCTGTTGCGATTGCATTTGATGCGTGTGTTGCAAATTATGAGGCAAACAAGGATATATCAGATTCGGTTATAAAGGCCAATCAGGCGCTTTCGAGGATAACCGCCGATTTGCGATGCGCTGCTGATGTTGATACCAATTCCGAGCAGAATAACCAGTGCGCAATGCACACGGCGGAAGGAAATGATATTACATATCTTTTCAATCAGAACGAAGGAAAACTTTATCTTGTTGATAACGATACATCAACATCAACTTCCCATATTCTTTGCGAAAATGTAAGTTTGGTCAGATTTGACAGGACAACCGCTGTTGACGACTCCAATCTGGTGTATGTAAAAAACGTGCAAATTACACTAACAATCGGCTCAGGCAATTCCGCCAGAAATTTCTGTTCGGCGGTGACAATCAGACGCAATTTGTAATTACAAGATATGCAGAAAACAGCACAGGCACCAAATTACAGAATTTTATAGCCGGTGGAAAACCGCCACACTTAATTGCCTTTAGGTTTTTGTTCCTCCTCTATCAGGGATAAATCCTCATCATACTTGCCCTTGTTTTTCTTCCACCAGCTTTTTGCTTCTTGGTATGATCCAAACTCCTTATCGATCAGTGTGCTAATAGCGGAGCTGACTTCTTCGCGAAATTCAGCGTTTTTGTCCCGCAGGGCTTCTATCAAAGTATCCACGGCCTGAGGTCCTCCAATATACTGCAGCATAAAAACAGATTCTTCCTTTACATCGCTATATGGAGAGGAAATTGCCGTTTCGAGCACTTTGAATTGGACCTGATTGTCCTTATATTTGATTGTGTCGAGGGCGGAGCTTCGTATATCTTCCGACTTGTCCGATAATGCGTCGGAAAGCAGTTTGCCTGTCTGCGGGTCGTTAATGTCTAAAAGAAGGTTCACTGCCGTTTGCCTGACCTCCTCATCCGGATGTGCCATTGCCTTAGTTATTGCAGGCAGAACTTCCGGGCTTTCATATCCCTGTAATAACTCAATCGCTGCCAGAGCCACGTTGGCATCCTTCTCTGCCACCGCCGTCTGAACTACCCTGATTACACAGGGGTCCCGGTCGGACGCCATATCAGATAAAGACTGCAAAAGTTCAACCTTTCTTTCACCGTTGCTTGTCCTGTTAAATTCATTCAGCAGAGTATCGGTGGATATTCTGACTTCGCAGGGCTCATTGATTTTTTTTACTGTTTGGCTGGTTTCTGTTTGACTGATATCAGCTTGGTTGGTATCTGCTGTTTGATTGGCGACAGGCAATGGTAAAGTGGGCAAAGTGGGCGGTTCGGGCTCTTGAGCCTCCTTGTCTGCTGAAGGGGTATTATAATCGGTTTTGGCAGGACGGGGTTTCTCGGCATTTGTTTCATCTTTTTTTGATGAACAGCCGGTAACTATACATATGATGGAAAGAAGAACAAAAGCGCGAATCACCAAAATAAAAAATCCATAATACTTTTTTGCATTGACCATAGAAAACCTCGATAGTTAACGTTTTAATTAGTTTTAAAGTATGTTCTTTTAAAGGAAGCTACGCATAACGCGATGTACAGGTTTTCATAAACACAGTTTTTAGTCTAAAAATTAGGGTACTAACTGCCAGAAAACATCTTAGTTTCACAAAATATCTCAGTTTAACAAAACACCTCAGTTTAACAAGACACCTCAGTTTAACAAGACACCTTCATCCTTGAGCTAAAAATCAAGGTTGCTGCAAAAAACCCACACAACGCATTAAGCGTAGCTGTTTTCAGAAATTTTGCAAAAAAAATCGCATTAATTTTTAAATTTTTTTATATAAAAGCTCATTGACATTGTAAAGTCAGTAACTAATATTATAATTCGGGCCTCATAATAAGAAAGTAAATATATGGGTGTTTTTCTTAATTTTGCAAAAAAAATTCGCATTAATTTTTAAATTTTTATATAAAAGCTTATT
>JBGOWI010000020.1:0-37300 GCA_041478555.1 Phycisphaerae bacterium | reverse complement strand
TTATTGTTTTTTACGATGATACATCCGACAGCCGGGTTAGGTTCGACCTTACCGACACCTTTTTTGGCAAGAGTCATCGCGATTTGCATGAATCTGGTATCAGTGGTCATTACTTTTTGCCTATCATCTGGAGGAATTGTTTTTCATTGATGACTTTTACGCCTAATTGTTGTGCCTTGTCGAGTTTGCTGCCGGGTTCAGCTCCTGCCAGAACAAAATCGGTTTTTTTGCTGATGCTTGATGAGACTTTTCCGCCGTTTTGTTTTATGGTCTGTTCGATTTCTGCTCTGCTGAAGTTTTCAAGTGTGCCGGTAACGACGAATGTTTTACCCGCCAGTTTATCGCTTTGTTTTGTTTGTTTCTGTTTCGGATTTATGCCGGCCGCGATAAGTTTATCGATAACTTTGAGGTTAGTGCTGTCGTGGAAGTATTCGTAGATACTCTTTGCCAGGACCGGCCCGATTTGTTCAATTTCGGTAAGTTTTTCGATAGTTGCTTTTTTAATTGCTTCTATTGAGCCGAAATGTTCAGCGAGTATCTCGGCATTTTGCCCTCCGACGTGTCGGATGCCCAGTGCTGCGATAAGTCTGTCAAGCGGTTGCGATTTACTTTTTTCCAATGCGTCGATGACGTTTTGTGCGCTTTTTTCTGCCATTCTTTCAAGCTCAGCAAGCTGTTTTACATCGAGGCTGTACAAGTCTGCAAAATCTTTGACGTTTTTTTTATCGACGAGCCGGTCGATTATTGCCGGCCCGAGATTTTCAATATCCATCTGGTCTCTGCCGGCAAAGTAACGCAGTCGTTCTTTCAGTTGTGCCGGGCAGTTTGAGCTTGCACAGCGGATATAAACGCCATCCTGGTCTTTTTCCACTTTTGAGCCGCATTCCGGGCACCTGAATGGAGGTTTGAAGGATTTTGTCCCTGCCTTTCTGAATTCTTTTTTTACTTCTACAACCTGCGGAATGATTTCACCGGCTTTTTCGATAATTACCGTATCGCCGACACGCACATCGAGTCTTTCAATTTCGTCGAAGTTATGCAGAGAAGCCCTTTTTACAGTTGTACCTGCCAGTTGTACCGGTTCGAGGTTTGCAACAGGCGTCAGGATTCCTGTTTTTCCGACCTGCACATCTATTGACAGGACTTTTGTCTGTGCCCGCTCGGCGGCGAATTTATATGATATGCACCATCTTGGCGCTCTGCCGGTTGCGCCGAGGGAGTCCTGCTGGTCAAAGCGGTCTATTTTGATAACCATTCCGTCAATCTGGTAAGGCAGTTCGAACCGTTTTTTGTCCCATTGATTGCATATTTCAATCACCTGTTCGATATTTTCCGCTTTTTTGATATTGGGATTTACCGGCAGTCCGATTTTTTTGAACTTCTCAAGGCTTTCATAGTGTGTTTTCGCAAGCGGCTTGTTCACCTCGCCCAGTGCATAAGCAAAGAATGAAAGCTTTCGTTGAGCGGTAATTTTTGCATCAAGCAGTTTGAGCGAGCCTGCCGCAGCGTTTCGCGGATTGGCAAAAAGCGGCTGCCCCTGCTGCTCTCTTTCCTTGTTGAGTTTTTCGAATGCTTTTTTAGGCATATATACTTCGCCGCGAACTTCCAGCACATCAGGCACACCGCCTTCGAGCGATAGAGGAATAGCTCTTATTGTTCTGATATTATTTGTAACATCATCTCCTGTGAAACCGTCGCCTCTTGTTGCGCCCTTTACCAACAGCCCTTTTTCATATCTGAGGCTTACTGCCAGTCCGTCAATTTTTAGTTCGACGACGTATTGGTAGTTTTTTGTTCCGAGCCCTTTTTCAACCCTTTCGTCAAAGGCCTTAAGTTCATCCGGGCTGTATGTGTTATCGATGCTCAGCATGGCAATGGCGTGTTTTACCTGTGCGAAGCCTTCTATGGGCTTGCCGCTGACTCTTTGTGTAGGCGAGTCCGGCGTTATAAGCTGGGGGTGTTGCTGTTCAAGATTTTTTAGTTCGCTGAAAAGCTCATCGTATTTTTTATCGCTGATTTCGGGTCCATTGAGGACGTAGTAGAGGTAATCGTGTTTTCTAATTTGCTCTCTGAGCGACTTGATTTTTTGTTCAATGGCTGATTTCATAACAGATAATGTTATGTTCCCCGAGCGCTTTTTGCAAGGTGCCAGTTTTATTGAATCTTTACCCCCACACCTATTTGCACAGTTGTACAGAAAATACAGGACGTTTTGAAGAAAACAGTATTGCCAAATTTTCTATCCGCCGACACAATGCGAATAGGTGTGGGGGTTTACAGCCACTGGTCGTCTGTCATTTTGTAGTGGAGTATTTCGCTTGGCTTAAAAAAGAGGCTGATTTCCTTTTGTGCCGATTTAGCTGAGTCTGAGCCGTGGATTAGGTTGCGGGTCTGGGATGTGCTAAGGTCGCCGCGAATGGTGCCCGGCAAAGCGTCGTAGCCGAAGGTTGCTCCCATCATTTTTCGAGTAATTTCGATTGTTTTTTCGCCTTCGAGGACCATAACAAGCACAGTCCCTGAGGTGATATATTTGACAAGTCTGTCGAAGAAGTCCTTGTCTTTGTGTATAGCGTAGAGTTTTTTAGCTGATTGGGGCGTTATTTTCATCAGTTTGGCGGCGGCGATTTTGAGGCCTTTTTTCTCGAATCGGGCAATAATTTCGCCTACAAGTCTTCTCTGCACCCCATCCGGCTTGATGATTATCAAAGTTCGCTCAACCATCAGGATTTTAAGAATCCTTCGTTCAATTCAAAATTAAAAATTAAGAACTATGTTCCTGCCGGCACGAGGTAAATTTCTACGCGTCTGTTCTTTGGATTTCCTTTTTTGCCCGCTTCGTTGGCTTCGAGCGGTCTGTACTCTCCGAACCCTCTTACGCTCATTCGTGTCGGCTTTGTTCCGTTTGCTTCCATGAGTTTTTCTACACCGATGGCCCTGTGGACTGATAGGTACCAGTTAGTCGGGTGCAGAGTCATCGTATCAGCTTTTCTGATGGGTATATCGTCCGTGTGTCCTACGATAATTATATCGAAGCCTTCAGCATCTTTGGAATTGACTATTTCGCACAGTTTTTTAATGGGTTCTGCGGCTTCGGCAGCAACGACATCGCTTCCTTTTTCAAAGAGCAGGTCGCTCTTGAATTTGACCATGCCGCTCGCTTCGTCGAATGTAATCATATCGCCGTTTGTGGCAGCGAATTTTTCAAGTGCGCTTGCCAGTTCCGGCGGCAGGGCGGCTCCTCCTCTGACAAGGTTGGCCTGCATTTTGTTGATAAGGGCGGTTTTCTTGTTGATATCGTCCTGAAGCGCTTCGATTTTTTTATTCAGAGTATCGGTGTCTGCGGTGCAGGCCTGCTGTGCTTCAGCAAATTGTTTTTCAGTTTGTGCAAGTTTTAATTTTGTTACGTTGAGCTGACTTTCGAGCTCGTCTATTCTCTGCTGCTGGCTGCGGTTTCGCAGTTTCAAATCGTCGTATTTTTCCTGTGGGATGCATCCGCTCAGGATAATCGCAGCTGTTAAGAGAACGACGCATGTAAAAGTGAATTTGAAGGCCTGCATTTTTATGTCCTTTCCTGACAAGAAAAAAATCCCTTATTTGGCAAAACAGTCGAATATGAATCTACCTCTGCACGATTATAAAAGCCAGAGAAAAATAGCCGAAATTGTTTGATTTTATACTTCCTTGGCGGGCGTTTTTTCTTCCTTTTTGGCTTTTTTCTCTTTTTTAACCTTTTTTTCCTTTACCGGCTTTGGCTGTTTGGTTTTTGGCGGTTTTGTGCCTCCTCCTCCTGTTGATATAAATGAGCCGATAAGTACGATGAGGATAACCAGCCCGGCTGTTCCGCCGACCACATACCAGATAATTGGTTCTATTGAAGACAGTATCTTCAGGTCTAATATAGGCTTGTATCCTGAGGCAACCACGATGGCGGTATAAATCAGGAACAGCAGCGGCACAAAGAGCGTTATTCCGAAGGTGTTGCTGGCGGCATCGGCCGGGACCTCTGCGATAAACGCTGCGGCTGCTGCCGGCGCACCCGCTGTTTCCGCCAATCCGGCCTGTTCGGCCGGCTGGGCTTCAGCCTGTTCGAAGATTTTTTCAGCTTCCTGAGCCACAGCGGCGCCTGCCGGCAGAGGAGTTTGTTCAGCCGGTGCGGCTGGGCTTTCGGGATAGATATCGTCGAGCACGGCTCCGAGTGAGGTATCGTCTGCCTGGAGAGACAGGTCCAGCAGACCTGAGCCGCTTCCGCTGACGCCTTCGAGATTTACATCTTCGTCGAGTCTCGCTACGCTCAGTTCGTCTTCGCTTTTTTCGTCCAGCGCCTTTGGTCCTTTTTCGACGAGTTTTGTCTCGCTGCTGGTGTCCTCGCTTATCTTGAATTCGGTATCTGATTCGCTGAGCACATTGATGGAATCCCCGCTTAAAGAGATTTTAGTATCGCCGTTTGTTACTTGTTGTTTCTCTGCTGGTTCTGCGAATATATCGGTGCTTTCAGCGGCAGGAGCGGTTTCTTGTTGTGGCGGCCGGCTGGTTTTTGTATCTTCCTTTGTGATTGCTTCGAGGTCGGATTTTTCGGATTTGTCCAAAGCTTCATCGGCCAGCAGTTCGCCGGTCTCGTCGAGTTTGAATTTGGATTCGTTTTTCTTATCGTCGTCGCCCATCAGCATATTGAGCTCTTCCGGGGCGAGGGATACTTCGCCTGTTTCATCGATGGCTAATTGCAGTGAATCATCGAGTATGGTGGTATCTCCTTTTGGCGCGGCTGCAATCGCTTCTACGTCTTCAACCTTGTAAAGTTGTTTTGCACCGTCTCTGAATTCTCTGAGTTTTCCTTCTCTGACCAGAGCTTTAATTTCGACCTCGGTTTTCCCGAGCTTTTCTATAACTTCCTGTAATGTATAAAACATTCCGGGCATACCTATTCCCCGTAACTGCTGTTTAGTTTTAACTTTTAAGTTCTTTACATCCCTGCTTCTTTACTTCTTGCTTCTATTTTTTACCTGTATTAATACAATTATACCCATTATGCAAAGTTGTTCAAGTTATTTATGTTTATCGGGGTGCCATACAAGTTCTTTTAATTTATGGAGTTATCTTAAAGGTTGGATATTGGGTTAAAGTCAACTTTTTTTATCATTTTTTCAAACAGCTCCATACTCAGGCCCATGACATTGCTTTCGCTGCCCTCGATGTGGTCGATGAATTTATCGCCGCCTTGCTGGATTGCGTATGCTCCGGCCTTGTCTTTCCATAATTTTGATGCGATATGCTCGGCGATTTGGGTTTCGGTTGGTTTTTTGGGATAGACAGTTGTCGTGTCGTAATCGACAAGTTCAAGACCGATATTTTTTTTGACAATGGCAATAGCAGTGATGACTTTATGTGGTTTGCTGAATAGCTTTCTTGTTATCTGTTCAGCCTGTTTTGCGTTTTGTGCCTTTCCGATAATTTCTCCGTCAAAGTCGGCGATGGTATCGGCGGCAATGACGATTTTATTGGGCAGTCGCCGGGCTACATCATTTGCCTTTGCGAGTGCTGCCGCGCAGGCGAACTGCCTCGGCGTTAATCCTCGGGTTGGAATTTCTGACTCGTCGATGTTTGAGACGGCTACGTCAAAATTATAGCCGGCCTTTTTGAGCAGTTCTTTTCTTCTTGGCGAAGCGGATGCGAGGATAAAGGAGTGTTTGATAGCCCGCATTTTCTCACTAACAGCTATTTTGTTTTTACCCTGACGTAATAGACAATTTTTCTGCAGAATCCCTGGTATTCTGGCTCGATGTTTTCAATTCCTTCGCCTATATAGATATCGAACAGTTTTTGAGCGATATATCTGTTCCATGTCGTGGTCAGGGGAATATTTCTGTCCGATGCTATTTTAGCTTCGTTTTCGTCGAGCGGCCAGGTGCCGTCCAGTGCTCCGAGCAGCATCTGGTGATAATTTGAAAGTCTTTTTCCGTAACCTTCTTCGCGTAAAAATCTTACGAGTGCATAGGCCTGTGCGTAAAAGGCCATAATGGCCTTATCGGATTCCTCCCACATTACGACTTCTCCCGGATTTAGAGATATGAGCTCTCGCAGGGGGATAATCTGGTTGTTCTGGAATGTGATTTGGAGTGCTCCGAGTCTTTGAAGGTTTTTTGCCGGGCTGAATACAAACCGGCCGTTGTCGAATTCGCTTTGTTCGAAAAGCTGTGCAATACCTTCATCGAGCCAGCTTGGCAGTCTGTATTTGAAGTGTTTGTTGCAGAACTGGTGCCATCCTTCATGTCCGATGACGCTGAATGTTCTGCTTCTTCCGATATTATACGCGACGCAGGCGCCGTTGAGAAAGTACGCACCTTTTTTTATTTTCAGATATATCGGCCATTGTTCTCCTGCGAATTGTTTCGTGAAATCTTCCCATTGTGCCCGGTCTTTGAAGAGGTACAGGATGAATTTATCTTCGCTTTGTACCGGCACGGGAAGCTGGCTCTGATATTGTTTCCACGCGGCCTCGACGAAAGCCGGGATTTGTTTGAGCATCAATGGTTCGAGCATTGTTGTGTGGACGCGGTAGTGTTGTGTTTCGATAATCAGGCCGTCGCTGTATGGATTGTCCCATTTTTCAACTTTCTTGACGGCTGGTATTGGAGCGACGTATTCAATCATGCCTTCGATGGTTGATAATGAAGCTGCCGAGCAACTGCATCCGCCTGTCAGCCCCGTTAGAAATTTCATTCCGCCGGTCATTTCTGCAGACTGTTTGAGCATAATCTCGTCCTGCGGTTTCGACCAAAATCCGATAAATGGGATTTCTAACGGGGTCAGGATTAGTATTGGAACGATTATCGCTGAAATTTTTTTCAACATATTTTATTTTTCTTCCTCGATAATTTCCGCGGTGAACAGATATACCTGGGTATTTTTATCTTTCCATGCGTCCGGTTTAAGTCCTGCCTTATGACTGCAGCAGTATGACAGGAATTCTTCCTTGCCCCATCCTGTCTCGGTTGCAACCTGCGGCAGAAAGCATCCGCTGGCGTAGCCTCTTTTTATGTATACCCCGTCTATGCCGAGCCGCAGGCTCAGCGGGTCATCGGTTTTTTTCAAAGGCGACAGAACTGAGATTTCGATATCGAGGTCATTTACTTCTTTTGACGTAATCCTGTCAGCCATAAATCTCGGGTCGCCTGTTGACGCTGCGACGGCCATATCGCTGACTAATTCGATGAGGGGTTTATCGGAGATGAATTGGCCTATGCATCCGCGGAGTTCGCCCTTGTTTTTTAGGGTTACAAAGCATCCGCAGTGTGCGTTAAGTTCGGGCTCGTTGGAGGAAGTTTTTTGAGGGTTTTTACCTGCCACCGCTGCTGTTACAGCGTCTCTCGCAACGGACAACAATGTATTTTTTTGCTCGTATGTCATATTTTATTTGAATAGTTTTATCGCGGCGAATCCGCCAACCAGCAGAATAACAAAAGCAAGAGTCAGCCAGTTAAAATATTTATCGACAAACGGTCTGATGGTTTCTCCTTTCCAGCGGAACAGTCCTGCGACCATAAAAAACCTTGCAGCTCGGCTTAGTGCCGAGGCAATGATAAATATTACAAAATTAATTTTGTAAATTCCCGATGTTATTGTTATGACTTTGTAGGGGAACGGTGTAAAACCGGCAAATGCGACAATTTCCCAGTCATATGCCGAGTATAGCATCCCGACTTTTGTGAAGGCATTGAGCTGGATTTCTTTAATTTCATTTTCATTTAGCAGGCGTTCAGTCTTGTCTTTTGCGGTAAAACTGAGCGGATAAGCGGGGACAACTTTTAATGCCGGCATTACTTTCAGGGAGCGGTGGTTGATAAATCCTTCCAGACTCGTGTTATCTGTTAAAACTATTTTATCGCGCGAGAAGCCGGGAACGTAATTATGAAAAAAGTTGCCTACCCCTGCCCACAGGAACATACCTATGGTGTAGCCGAGAATGCCGCCGAAAACCGAGGCTATTGAGCAAATAGATGCGAACTTCAGCCATTTTTTTGGCGCACCCAGCGAAAGCGGCGCAAGCAGCACATCCGGCGGAACGGGGAAGAAGCTTGACTCTGCGAAGCTGAGGCAGAACAGGGCAATCACACCATGTTTTGTATGAGCAAAGTGCAGAACCCAGTTGTAAAGGCGCTTATGTAAATGCCATGCCGGCAGCTTAGCACCAACGGAGGTAGAATTTTCATTCATACTTGACTTCAGGAAACTAACAACTAAATACTAACGACTAAATGAGGGTGTTGGGGCTCGAACCCAAGACCTACGGCTTAAAAGGCCGTTGCTCTACCAACTGAGCTACACCCTCAAATGCTTTTTCTGCAATAGCTTAAACAATGAAAAACCCGCTTTAATAGCCGGACTTGGCATACTTTACAGGCTGCAGGCACGTTTTGCAAGAAGATAGTGGAGCGTCACGGCGGCCGGATAGGGGCCGAATCGGTGTTTGGCGCCGGCTCAACATTCTGGTTTACCCCCACACCTTTGCAGAAAGCCACGGCTGTAAAGCCGTGGATGAATGCGATTATTCTCTCGCGCAAGCGAGAAACAGGCAAAGCCACACCTGTAAAGGTGTGGAGGTTTACATTGCCCGCCGCACAGTCGCTGGTTTATACTGCCGCAGGCTGATAATCGGCCGGTGTCATTTCGACAGCAGCATCAGACATATTCCTGCCAGAGTTCCTGCCAGGGCTATTGCTTTTGAAGACAATTGCAGCTCCCTGAATAACAGTCCCCCCACAAGGAAGGAAACCACAATACAGCTTGCCCTCAGCGTCGAAATCGCTGCTATCAGCGAACCGTGGTAACTTAGCGCTTTGAAATAGAAAAAATCTGCGATAAGCAGAAAGCCTCCAATTGCCGGTATACTCCACCGCCAGGCAAACTGAGTATATTTTTTTCTGCGGCTCGACTGAGCTCGTCGAAGTCCGGCAAGCCTGCTCAGAAGAACCACCAGTCCCAGCACCGGCACAAGGTAGATGGAAAACCACACCTGTACTACTATTGGCGGGAAACCTGCCGTTTGAATTAAAAATTTATCATACATTGCACTGGCAGCGCCCAGCAGTGCGGCAAGGAAGATAAACGCCACCCACTTATTGTTATAAAAGATAATGCCTTCTTTGCTGCCGAGAACCGAAAAGCCATAATACGAAACAACCATCAGCCCGAGTCCCAGGTACTGCAGGACTGTAGGCTGCTCATGAAACAGTATTACCGCACCGATGAGCGTCCAAACCAGTCCGGAAGCGCCGATAGGCGATGCAATCGAAATCGGCAGATTTTTCAGTGCGAAATAGCCGAGTATCCACGATGCCGATACGATTACCGCCTTGGCGAATATGTGCAGATGTCCGGTTGCCGAAAGGGGCGGAACATAAAAATTTGAATTCGACAAAAGTTCAGGCAGGTATCTGGACAGCAATATCAGGGGCAGTACGAGCGATGCGGCAAAGACGGTCGAGAGAAACAGTACCGGCAGAACGGCATTTTGCCGTAATGCATGTTTTCTGCTTACATCATACATTCCGAGAAATATAGCGGAAAATATACCGAGATAAATCCACATAGAATCGTATTATTCTGTGTTCATCCGAAAGATATAAAGGTGGTATGCTACTGTTTTTATACTTTTTTGCAATGTAATTTTCGGGTTGAGCCATTTCATAATCTGCCGTAACCGCCTTATCAGTACTGGAAACGCTGTTTTTCGAGTTTTAGAGGTTATGAAATGAGTTCTAATCACATATAAGTAGATTCTTGGAAGCCCGGCAAAGTCGGCCGGGCTTTTCTATTGAGTAAATAGCCATCCATCTTCGGCAAATCCGCCTATGCGGATAGACCTGCGGCGGACGTATGTTGAATAACGAATTTTGAAGTGAGGATGTGCAAAAATAAACACCAGAGAAAGAACGAATAAAAAAGGCCCTGCAACGGCAGGGCCTTTCGGGTTTCAGATTGCGCTATCTGTCAGCAGGGCTTTACATTCGTCGCACATGGACCTTTTTTGCCCTGACCAACCTCAAACTCAACCTTTTGGCCTTCCTCGAGCGATGTGTAACCGGCAGTCTTTATCTCCGAATGATGGACAAATAAATCAGCACCGCCATCATCAGGTGTAATAAAACCGTATCCCTTATTCGCATTAAACCATTTTACTTTACCTGTACTCACTTGCTTATCTCCTATACTATATTAATAAAACAACCAATATCTCTACCTACATTTGCCGGGAAGTACTATCAAGAGATGAAATAATATCCCTACAAACGACTAATTATATCAGAACATGATAACTAATACAACAATAAATGCCATTTTACGGCAAAAACGGCCCCCGAACAAGGGAAAAACGACGAAATAAGCTTTTGTCCGTCAAAAACATGCCGATAAAAAAGTCCCGACCGGGTAGTTGGGATTAAATAATCAGTGATTTTCAAATTTAAACACTCAGGCCGTAATCCTTCAGCAGTTTGCGCAGTTCCTCTTTCTGGGCGGCATTTAACGGCGTCATAGGCAGTCTCATCTCTTCTGAAGCCATGCCGAGCATTGCCATAGCAGCTTTTACCGGTATCGGATTTGTAGCAAGGCTCAACATAGTTTTAGATAATTTAAACAATTTATTGTGCCATTTTCTCGCTGAAACAAGATCGCCCTCAAGTATCAAATCCGTCATCGCCTTTACATCGGAAGGCACAATATTGGCCACAACGCTGATTATGCCCTTGCCGCCGACTGAAGCTATCGGAAGCGTCAAGGAATCGTCGCCGGAAAGTATCGTAATATCGCAAAGATTCGCTATCTCGCTGGCAAAATCCAGCTGGCCGGTCGCCTCTTTTATCGCTACGATGTTCTCAATCTCCGAAAGTCTTGCAACCGTGGCAGGTGTCAGGCCCGCTCCGCATCGGCCGGGAATGTTGTAAAGGACCATCGGCAAATCGACCTCCTGGGCTATCGTTGCAAAGTGCTGATAGAAACCTTCCTGAGTCGGTTTGTTATAGTAAGGTGTTACCTGAAGCGAGGCATCGGCGCCGACCTTTTTTGCAAAGGCGGTGAGCTCGATTGCCTCGGCTGTGCTGTTCGAGCCTGTGCCGGCTATTACAGGCACTTTGCCGCCGACAGTTTTTACCACCCGCTCAATAACCTGCCTGTGCTCCGGATGACTTAATGTCGGCGATTCCCCTGTTGTGCCACAGGGGACTATTCCATCTATGCCGCTTTTTAAATGAAACACCACAAGTTCGTCGAGAGTATTAAAATCCACCTGACCATTATCAAACGGCGTTATCAATGCTACCATTGCTCCGCTGAACATGATTACCTCCTTATGAATTTTCCTTCAGTATTTTACAGTATGCCTTTACCGCATTGGACAGGCCCATATCTATCGCATCTGATATAAGTGCATGACCGATAGAGACCTCCATTACCGGCTTAACATTTTTGCAGAAAAATGTCAGATTATCAAGATTTAAGTCGTGGCCGGCGTTTACGCCAAGGCCGATTTCGGCAGCCTTTTTGGCTGCTGCCGCATACCTGGCGGTAAGAGGCTCAAGGTTTTTCTTTTCTATGAAGGCTCGTGCGAAAGGCTCGGTGTAAAGCTCTATCCTATCTGAGCCGAGCTGTTTTGCCTTTTCGACAGTCTCAATTACAGGGTCGACGAAAAGACTTGTCCTTATTCCAAGCTTCCTGAGCTCGTCTATAACAGGCAAGAGCCTTTTAAAATTTTCTTTGCTCAAATCCCAGCCGTGGTCGGAGGTTGTTGCGCCGGGCATATCTGGAACAAGGGTCGCCTGGGTCGGCAAAATTTCCGGCATCAGTTCCATATACCTGCCGGTGAACGGATTGCCCTCAATGTTGAACTCAACTTCGCTTACAACAGGTTTTAATTCATAAACGTCGGAATATCTTATGTGCCGCTCATCCGGCCGCGGATGAACCGTTATGCCATAAGCGCCGGCCGCGATACAGGTCTTCGCAGCCTTTGTTACGCTCGGTATGCCGAGCGTGCGCGAATTGCGGACCAAGGCGATTTTATTCAGATTTACACTTAAATGAGTCATAAATTAGTCGCTAAATTTAATAAAAATTATACTCGATGCGATTTGCTCAGCAAGCGAAAAACCGCTTTTCATAGCCTTAAAATGACGTTAGTATTATAGACTATGGAAATTAAGGGTAAAACAGCAATAATCACCGGTGCTACCGGAAGACTGGCTGGGGCAATTGTCCTGATGATGGCAAAAGCCGGCGCAAACTGTGTCTGCATCTACCACAAAAACAAAACTGAAGCAAAAAAACTCAAAACCGCTTTGCAAAAATTAAGGACAAAAAACCTTTTCATTCAGGCCGACCTGACAGTGCCGGAAAATATCGAAAAAGTCTTTGCTGATATCGAAAGATTGGGTTCGGCAGGCTCACCACAGGTCGCAAAGCCGCGGATTTTAATCAATGCAGCCGCTGTTTTTGAAAAGAAACTCATCAAAGATATTTCTTCAGAATACATCAGCCAAACAGTTGATATTAATTTTACCGCAGCGATGGAAATGACGCAAAAATTTGTAAAACTTGTCCGTAAGAAAATCAAACAAGAACAAAAACCCGCTGCCAAGATAATAAATATCGCCGACATAGCCGCTCAAAGACCGCCGGCAGGGTTCAGTATATACTGTGCATCAAAGGCGGCTCTTATCGCAGCGACAAAATCGCTCGCAAAAGAACTGGCGCCGGATTTTACCGTTAATGCCGTTTCGCCGGGAATTATAAACTGGCAAAAAGATGTTACTAAAAAACAAAAGAAAAAAATCCTTACCCGCATCCCGGCAGGCAGAGCAGGCAAACCGGAGGAAGTTGCCCAAGCGGTAAGACTTCTTATCGAAAACGACTACATCACAGGCCAGATTATCAACGTTGACGGAGGACGGAGTATATGAAACTCAATCACGCAAACAGGATAACCATCCTAAGAATACTGCTGATTGTGCCTTTTGTAATCTGTATGCTGAAAATCAATCATCCGACAATGGGAACACCCATTCGGTATCTGTCGCTGCTGATTTTTTTGGTGATGGCATTCAGCGATGCTTATGACGGATATATCGCAAGGAAGAAAAAACAGGCAACGCCGCTCGGCTCCTTTCTCGACCCGACGGCCGATAAACTGCTTATGGCCTGTGCGTGTTTGCTTTTGTCCATTGAAAAAACCGCTGTTGTCGGTTTTCGACTGCCGCCGACCGTTGCCGTTCTGATTATCGGGAAGGACCTGTTTCTGCTGATTGGTTTTGTTATACTTCATTTTCTGACTTTCCAGGTAAAACCAACGCCTGCTTTAATCGGAAGAATAGCCACAGTCCTGCAGCTTACTATGGTTGCCGCAATCCTGATTGCGCCGGAAATATCCAAAACCGCAACCGGCTGGATATGGTTTTTAAGATTTTTATGGTGGTCAGCGGCAGGAACCGCTATTATCACAACCCTTATTTACATTCGCACAGGAACAAGGTATATTGAAGAATTTGTAAAGTAGCCACAAAAGCGCAAAGAATAAAAAATAAAATTTATGACAAATTTTAGTGAGATACCCGAAGTACTCAAAAAGCTTAGAGCCGGCAGCATGATAGTTCTTGTCGATGATGAGGACAGGGAAAACGAAGGAGACCTCGTATGTGCAGCAGAGGCTGTGACGCCCGAAGTAATCAACTTTATGGCGAAGTTCGGCAGGGGACTTATCTGTCTGCCGCTGACGAGTGAAAAGTGCGATTCGCTTGCCCTGCATCCGCAGACGACTGAAAATACCGCCAGGCTCGGCACGGCCTTTACCGTAAGTATCGATGCTGCCGAGGGAATTACCACAGGAATCAGCGCAGCAGACCGGGCACGGACAATAAAAACCGCCATCGCAGACAAGGCAAGACCTTCAGACCTTGTGCGGCCTGGGCATATATTTCCGCTGCGGGCAAAAGACGGCGGAGTCCTCACACGAGCAGGACAAACAGAAGGGGCTGTCGATTTGATGAAACTGGCTGGGTTAAAGCCCGCCGGCGTTATATGCGAAATTATGAATGAAGACGGCACTATGGCACGTGTGCCGCAGCTTCTGGAGTTCTGCAAAAAATATAGTCTGAAAATTACCGCAATAGCCAAGCTCATCGAATATCGATTACAACGAGAAAGCCAGATAAAAAGAATACAATCCGTATCTCTGCCGACAGATTACGGCGAATTTCAGCTTATCGGATACGAGAGTATAACCAGCGCAGAACCGCATCTGGCACTATGCAAAGGAAATGTCGGAAAGCTCGACGAAAAAGGAAATCCCGTTGTTATCGATGAGCCGGTGCTGGTTCGCGTACACTCGGAGTGCCTTACCGGCGATTTGTTTCATTCGCAAAGATGTGAGTGCGGATACCAGCTCATTGCTGCAATGGAGATGATTGAAAAAGAAGGCAGCGGAGCAGTAGTCTATTTAAGACAGGAAGGAAGAGGCATTGGCCTTGCCAACAAACTGCACGCATACAAGCTGCAGGAGCAGGGACTTGATACCGTACAGGCCAACCTGCGGCTCGGCTTCCGTGCAGACAGACGCGATTACGGCATCGGGGCACAGATAATAAGAGACCTTGGCCTTAGACAGATAAAAATCCTGACAAACAATCCAAAAAAAATTTCACGGCTCGAAGTTTACGGCATCAAAATCGTCGAGCAGATTCCGCTAAGGGCGAAACCCGGGCCGCATAATGTAAATTATCTGAAAACGAAAAAATATCGACTCGGCCATTTTCTTGATGAGGATTTATAAAATGAGACATCTGATTTTTATTTGCGTTTTGTTTTTTATGATAATTGTCTGTGGCTGCGAAGAGCAAACTCAGACTAAACAGACTGACTTTCCGGTTATTGAAACTCAGAAATCTTGCCTTTTTGTGCCGGAAAAAATAAGATTCAATCAGCTTACTGAATTTGCACAAGACTGGCAGATAACAGCTTACGTCGATATGCTCGACCAGTTCGGCTCGCGCATAAAGGCTGCCGGCATCTGGCGATTTGAGCTTCACGAATATGTGCCGCGTTCTGCCGAACCAAAAGGAACAAGACTTTACATCTGGCCGGATATAGACCTTGCAGATGCAAAGACAAACTACGGCTTATGGCAGGATTATTTAAGGTGCTATAAATTCGACCTTAACCTCGATATCGACCTTGCAGGCGATAAAACTTATGTCCTGCAGGCGAGTTGTTTCACCGCTGACGGCAAACGCATCGCAGATTCAATCGAATTGAAACTCTAACTCACTGGCCGAAAGCGGCATTGAGAAGTTCGTCAAGGCCGGGAGCGGTGCCTTCCCAGGCTTTTAAAGCTTCGCCATTGTGTAGAACCACCACAACAGGCGTCTGCAAAAACCATTTCTTTGCATCGCTTAATCTGCCGCGGGTAACCTTGCTGTCTGGACTTATCAATTGCTGCTTTTCGTTGCCGTACGGCGGTATCTCAATAAAAGCAAAGTTTATGGCATTTTCGTTGCCTTTTAGCGATTTATACATTTCCTCATATTTCGGTATAGCCTGAGTGCAGTCGGGGCAATCGTAGTGATACAAAAGTGCTACCCACAGGCCGGTTTGGAGCTGCTGCTTTATATCAATATCTTTCAGCATCGGCCAAATTGCCTCATTAGCCCATTGATTTATATCGACCACTTCATATTTATCAGTCCTCAATGGCGGCTTATTTGTGATAAGGGCATATTCAATCATCGGCAGTAAAATAAAGGTTGGTATCGCAATGGCGAAGAAATGAGCCGGTTTTGGCCACGGCGGAGGAAGCAATTTTTCGCCTTTCGGCCGAAATATCGCAAGGCATATAAATATCGGTATATCTATTGCAGAAAGCGTAATCCAGGGATTGACACGGACAGTGCCAAAACAGCCGCAGGATTCGGCGCCGATAAGGCCCTTATGTAACGTAACGACAATAAATCCGCCGAAGGCGATTAAGCCGAGCAGCCAGCCGGCCTTTCTAAAAAGCCCGCTGACAAGCCAGATGCCAAGACCAAGCTCAAGCGGTATCTGAATAAGGAAGAATTCCCACGACTCCCAAAAGCTTTTGCTGATAATCGGCTCAGTAACGAGCTGATGAATCTTTAATACCGACGCGACCAGCAAAACTATGCCGGCAATCCACATTACTATTGTATTGGTCTTTTTCATATACCTTCGAATGAAAAATATCAAGATTCCAAACCCGCCGTAAAACGGCGGGCTAAATAAAATAAACTTCGGCCTTTGGCCGATTCCACAATTTTGATTTTTTACTTTTGATTTTTGATTTTCATTTCCCTTACGCCCTCATATACAATCCGCCGTTGACGGCGATGTATTCGCCGGTGATAAAGCCTGCGGCGTCGCTTGCGAGAAATAAAATCGCCTTTGCAACGTCCTCGGCTTTGCCGTTTCTGCCCAAAGGTGTTTGTTGGGCTACTTGTTTTCTCCGCTCAGGAGTGCTGAACCGCTCATGAAAACGCGTCTCAATCAGGCCGGGCATGACGGAATTGACCCTGATGCTGAAAGGAGCAAACTCCTTTGCCATCGCAATCGTCATTGTTGCAACCGCAGCCTTTGCGGCGGCATAAATTCCGCCGCCGCCTGCTCCGCCGTTATGGCCTGCTATAGAACCGATATTGACTATACAGCCCTTTGTTTTCTTTAAATGCTCAAGAGCCGCCTGTGCAGCAAGAAATGCACTTTTGACATTTGTCGCAAAGACATCTTCGTAATATTCCTCAGTTGCATCAGCAAAGAACTGTCTGTCTATGAGCGAGCCTGCATTATTAACAAGGACATCAATTCCGCCGGCATTTTTGACAAAATCTGCGATAAGTTTAACAATCTCACTTTTATCCCGCATATCTGCTTTGAGCAGGCAGCCATCGGACTTCGGCGAGCTCAGTCGAGCCGAGATTTTTTTTACTTCTGCAAATGTTTTTTCGCCGCCTTCTTTTGTTCTGAAGTAATGGATGCCGACAAAGCAGCCCTGCTGGGCAAACATCTTTGCCGTCGCTGCGCCTATGCCGCTGCTCGAACCGGTTACCAAAACCCTTTTACCTTTTAAATCTTCGTATATCATACCTTATCTTCGTTTTGTATTTGTCCTAATTGCATTACGAATCTGTCGAGTTTTTTCTGGCCTTCGTCGTGTTTGCCGTGCGCATTCCGCAGGTGTGTTCCGAGAGTGTCCCACAGCGTGATAAAATCTGCAAATGAAACATTAAGAGTCTTGAGATTCTGACGTATCTGTGCAGCCTGTTTTTCTATCTGAAGGCCGTGAAGGCCCATCACTATCGTCATAAGGTAAACATAAAGCAAATTCGGCGAAACAGGGAAAACCTTCCTTTCCATCGCATAATCCTGAATACTTATCGTATCATCGGCGTTTTTAACCATCGCTTCGTAATAAATATTTTCGGCAGGTATATACATAATCGCAAAATCCAGTGTTCCTTCATCGGGCTTGATATAGCTTTCGGCAATCTTGTCGATGTGTTTCTGCACATCTTTCAAAAATTCCTTTCGGAGTTTCTGTTTCTCGGTATCGCTTTGCGCCTGTTGGAACTTTTCAAAGTTGCTCAATGGAAATTTGGCATCTATCGGAACTGAATACCCGGGCATTTTCACCAGCGCGTCAACTATTTTGCCGTCACGAAAAGTATATTGAAGAGTGAAACTTTCGGCAGGCAGCAGGGCGGAAAGAATTTTTTCCAGAGACCATTCGCCGAATCCGCCGCGAAGTTTGGGGCTGGCGAGGATTTGCTGAAGACTTTTTAAATCTGAACTTAAATCCATTATCCTCCTGCCTGTTTCCTGAAGCTGGCCGAGCTGGGTGTTGAGCCTCTCTAAAGTTTGAACCTGGAACTGAAGGTTTTTATTTACAACATCCTGACCTGAAATAAGAGATTTCTGAAGACTGGCAGACAGATTGTCCTGAGCGGCCCGCATAGCCTCAAGCTGCTGGCCGAGCGAACGGATGCTCCCGAAAGACTGAGCAAGCCATACCAAAACCGCTATCCCAGCTAAAACAACTATTATGAGCACAACAACAAGAGCTTGAGCCATTCATTGTTTCCTGAAAGATTGCCTTTTTGAAAATTATAGCTTTACTATCTGAAATCGTCAAAAGCTATAAAAACATGTCCGCCGTAAGCGGAAACAAATTAAAGACTTTTTGTGTCCGGTAATAAGACCATAAATATCCTGATGTCAAAATAGGAAACTTTTTTCTAAAAAATCATTTTTTCCTCTGGTTATAGGTGTTATAATATGGCGGTTTTTACAAGAAAAAGAAAGAATAGCAATCATTTGAAGGAGGATGGTTATGAAGAAGATTTTGTTGATATTATTGCTTGTCTCTGGCGTATTGTTCAGCGGCTGTATTTGTTGTAAACAGTGGATGGCCCTCCAGGGCAAAAAGCCGGCAGACCCGTCAGTAAAATGGATGTGGGAAAAAGGCTGTCGACCGGCTCCGATGCCGTTGCCTGCACAGTGTGAACCCTGCCCCAAACCTGCACCGCCTCCGCCGGTTGTTCCCAACTGCTCAACAAAAACCTATCCCTGCGAAGGCTGTGGAGTTGTAAAGCTCGAAAAGTGTATGCCTCCACAGGTGCAGACGGGCGCGGAATTCGAATATAAAATAAGAGTTACAAACCTCACCAACTGTGCTCTGGCTGACGTTGTCGTGACGGATACGCTCATCAGCAATATGCAGTATAAAACTTCAAATCCGCCGGCAAACGTGCAGGGCAATAAGCTAATCTGGGTCTTCCCAGGTCTTGCAGTAAAAGAATCAAAGGAAATCAGCGTTACTGCCGTTGCCATAGCAAGCGGAATTGCGCAGAACTGTGTCGATGTAACCTACAGAATGCCGCTTTGCCTGCAGACTGTAAGCATTCAGCCGATTGTCTCTATCACAAAAACCGCTCCTGCTGAAGTGTCGATATGCGACCTGATTAGTTACACTTTAAGGGTTGAAAATACCGGCACAGGGCCGGCAAACAACGTCAAAATTATCGACGATTTGCCGAGCGGCCTTGTAGCCACTCAGGGCAGCAGCAGGATTGAAATCCCCATCGGCACTCTGCTTGCAGGCACTGCCAGAAATATCTCGGTTTCCGTCAAGGCTCAAAAGAGCGGCACATACACCAATAATGCCGTTGCATCTGCCGATGGAAATATAAATATTCAGTCGCCGCAGGTTTCAACAATTGTAAAACAGCCGAAACTGAATATCACAAAGACCGGCCCCGAAACACAGTACATCGACAGGGAGGTTACTTATGAAATCACTGTAACCAACACAGGCGACTGGCCCGCTGTTGATACCATCATCGAAGACGAGATTCCTGCAGGAGCCACCTTTGTCAAGGCGAGCCAGGGCGGCGTCCTCGTACAGAATAAGGTTATGTGGAAAGTCGCAAAGCTCAACCCGGGTGCTGCCGCAAAGACTTCGGTTACATATATGCCGAGGGATATTGGGACAGTAGCCGATACCATAAGAGCATCGGCAGTTTGTGCCGATACTGTTACAGCTACCACACAGACCCAGGTCAGAGGCGTCTCGGCCGCTCTGCTTGAGGTTATCGACCTGGCCGACCCCATAAGAATCGGTAATAACACAACTTACAGAATTATGGTTACAAACCAGGGCTCTGCTACAGGCACCAACATCGTTGTAAAGGCTATGCTTGAGTCGCAGATGGAGTATGTAAGCAGCGCCGGTGCAACAAGTGGTTCACTTGCTGGAGATACAGTTACCTTTGCTCCGCTGCCTTCGCTTGCAGCAAAGTCAAGGGCGACGTGGGAAGTCACCGTTAAAGCAAAAGCCCAAGCGGATGTACGGTTCAGGGTCAAGATGAAGAGCGACCAGCTCAACAGAGACGTTGAAGAAACTGAATCCACCACCTTCTACGAATAAGCAAGCTCCGGAACTCAAATTTAGAAAGCCCCCGTAAAATACGGGGGCTTTTTTATTGCAAAAACAGATTTTGAGGCTATAAATAAAGTCTCAAAATCTGATGAAAACGGAGACTATTGTGCAGATAACTGATTATAAGCCTGTGAAATGTGCTCATCAGTATTTTGTGCCGATTGGTAACAAAGATATGACGAAAAAATCGCCGGCAGAAAACAAAAAATATCATTTTATCGGTATCGGCGGTGTCGGCACAAGCGCTCTGGCTGCTGTGCTGATGAAGGAAAAGGCAATTATCACCGGCTCGGATATGCAAAGCTCGGCACTTACCGGACGGCTTTCGGAAAGCGGAGCGAAGGTTGTAATAGGACACAGCACCGATAACCTGCCCCAAATTCTGGATGGCGTCATTATCTCGGCGGCTGTAAAAGACGACAATCCCGAACTGCAGGCCGCCAGGCAGAGAAAAATAATGGTTTACAAGTACGCACAGATGCTCGGCCTGGTTATGGACAGATACAAAGGAATCGCTATCGCGGGCACTCACGGCAAAAGCACTACCTGCGGCTGGCTTGTCTTTGTATTAAAAAAACTCGGTATCGAGCCTAATTTCGTGATTGGAGCGGACATTCTGCAGTTCGGCTCGTCATCAGGCATCGGCAGCAGCGATATTTTCGTCGCTGAGGCGTGCGAATACGACAGGAGTTTCCTCAATCTGCATCCCAAAATCGGTGTTATCCTGAATGTTGAGCAGGACCATCTCGATTATTATTCCGGCATTGATGAAATTGTTCAGGCCTTTGCCGATTTTGCATCGAATATTTCCCAGGACGGCGTTCTCGTCGCAGGTGCACAGGACGTAAATGTCGCAAAAATCCTGGCCCAAATGAGCGGCAAAAAAGAAGTTCTGACCTTCGGCGTCGCGGAAGGACCAGTCATTTCGGCTCGAAATATCAAATATTCGCCGGGCTTTACTCAGTTTGACTGTTTCCATCATAGCAATATGCTCGGCTCGGCAAAAATCAGACTGGCCGGCGAACACAATGTAAGAAATGCCCTTGCCGTTCTGGCCTGTACTCAGGCCCTTGGACTTGAAGCGAAGGAAGTTATCGATTGCCTGGGCGGTTTCGAAGGAATGGACAGGCGGGTGATGAAGAAAGCCCAGATTAACGGGGTTGTTGTTCTCGATGATTATGCCCATCATCCCACTGAGATAAAGGCCAGCCTTAAAGCCGTCAGGCAGAAATACGGCAATAAAAAAATCTTCTGTGTCTTCCAGCCGCACCAGTACAGCAGAACAAGATTCCTCCTGAAGGATTTCGCGGAAAGTTTCAAACTCGCCGATATCACCATTGTGCCGGAAATCTATTTTGTCAGAGATACCCAAAAGAGCAAAAGCGAAGTTAACTCACAAATGCTCGCGGATGCAATAAAACAAAAAGGCAGTCAGGCTGTATTTATCGATTCATTTGAAAAAATTTGCGATTTTCTAAAAGATAATGTAAAATCCGGCGATATCCTGATAAGTATGGGCGCCGGAAACGTCTGGAAGGTGGCAGATGGATATATTCAGTGGCTTGGAAAAAATAGTTGAGAAGAATTACCCGCTGGGCAAAAACACATGGTTCGGACTCGGCGGAAATGCCGATTATCTTATTCAGCCTCGAAACACAAACCAGCTGGCTGATGTTATCAGACGCTGCCATGAAAACAATCTGCCGCTGTGGGTGCTGGGTCTCGGCTCAAATCTGCTTGTGCAGGACAAGGGTGTCGGGGGTGCTGTAGTCAAGCTGGGCGGCAGCGATTTTGCCGGCGTCGAATTCAACGCCAATTCCCTGACTGCCGGCGCAGGAGCGGAATTAAATAAACTTGTGTTTGAGTGTGTAAGAAAAGGACTCGGAGGCCTTGAAACGCTTGCCGGAATACCGGGCTCTATAGGCGGGGCGGCGAAAATGAACGCCGGCGGACACTTCGGCGACTTCGGCTCCGCTGTCGAGTCCGTTACACTTATGGACAACAAAGGGAAAATCTTTGAAAAGGCAAAACCGGAACTTTCCTTCGATTACAGAAGCACCAATATTACCACAAAATTTATTCTCAGTGCAAAAATCAAACTATACGAATCCGACCCGAAGCAGCTTCTGAAAATCGTAAAAGAAGTCTGGATTTACAAAAAAAATACACAGCCTCTGAATACCAGAAACGCAGGCTGCATCTTCAAAAATCCGCGAGGCATGAGCGCGGGAGCCATGATAGACAGAGCAGGACTGAAAGGCACTAAAATCGGCGGCGCCGTTGTCAGCGAAAAGCATGCAAACTTTATCACTGCCGAGGACGGATGTAAAAGCAGCGATGTAATCGCGCTTATCGAAAAAGTCAGAAAAAAAGTAAAAGAAAAATTCGACGTCGAACTTGAACTTGAAATCGAAATCTGGTAGCAATTTATTAACGGCATAATATAAATGGATTTTGAAATTCCGGGCGGTTTGAAAGTTGCTGTTCTGATGGGGGCCGTTGGCGAGGAGCGACAGATTAGTCTGGCGAGCG
Source organism: Phycisphaerae bacterium (assembly GCA_041478555.1). Classification (GTDB taxonomy): domain Bacteria; phylum Planctomycetota; class Phycisphaerae; order Sedimentisphaerales; family UBA12454; genus JAPLMW01. Next base: position 14,778 of record JBGOWI010000020.1, on the reverse strand, counting down.
GAAAATGTATTGCTGATGCCCTCAAAAAGACGAAACTATTAGAAGTGATCGAACAGGATTATCAGCCGCAAAGACCTGAAATCCTCGACGACAAAAGCATAGATGTTTTTTTCCTTGCCTTTCACGGCGAATTCGGCGAAGGCGGCCAAATGCAGGAAATCTGCGAAAAGAAGAAACTCGTTTTTACCGGATGCGGTTCAAAGGCAAGCAGATTGGCATTTGACAAAATAGCCTGCAAAAAAATCCTCAAACAGGCGAAAGTGCCCGTACCGGAGGCAATAGAAATTAAAACCACAGACCAATTGGCTGGTATTGATTCAAAGCTCGAAATAATGGGCAAAAAATTCGTAATAAAACCCGTCAGGCAGGGCAGCAGCGTCGGCGTTCAAATTGTCGAAGGCGCTCAAAATGCAAAAAACGCTGCCGAAAAATGTCTGCAGCAGTTCGGCGATTGTATGCTCGAAAAATTCATCGCAGGAAGAGAAATTACCGTAGGAATTCTGGAAAATAGAACCTTGCCCGTTATCGAGATTAAAACGACCCGTCAGTTTTACGATTATGATGCAAAATACAACGACGATACCACTCAGTTCTTGTTTGATACTATTGCCGATAGGCTTACTTTACGGAGAATAAACGACGTCGCTTTGAAAAGTTTCAATGCGCTCGGGTGCAGGGATTTCAGCAGGGTGGATATGATTCTGGCTGAAAATATTCCTTATGTAATCGAAATAAACGCTATACCGGGCTTTACGACACATTCGCTTCTGCCCAAGGCCGCCGCCAGGGCCGGTATCGATATGAGTCAATTGTGTTTAAGAATAATTAAATCCGCACTTCAGAGAGCGGCTAACTGAAAAAGGTCTGATTTTTCGTGACTAAAAAAAATAAATTCTGGTTTGGTCCGCAAAAGAAACTTACAAAAACAGAGGAAAAACAGCGGTCTGCGGCTGTTCGCACTACGGCTATAATCTTTGCCTTTATAGCGATATTTGTAGCAGCTGGCTTATGTTTTGTATTTCTCGGCAGATATGTAAAGGGCAATCTGAACCTGAACGAAAAAACAGTCCCCATCCAGCTTGTTGATTTTCCCGGCTGGGCGGGTACCGAACTTAAGCAAAAGATAATTAGAGCGGCAGGCAAATCGCCGGATGATTTCAGACTCACCGAAGATGCCGCTATGAAAATCGGTGAAAACCTCGCGATACTCGCGTGGCTCTACGATGTCAAAGTCCAGGTAAGCAGCAAGGCAATAACCATAAGTGCAAAATACCGCAAGCCTGTCGGGCTTATAAAGGACCATGACCAGCAGTTTTATGTGGATTCCGAACTTATTGTGCTCGATTACGTTCCGATGGGCAAAATGCCGATTGTCGAAATTACGGGTGTGCCAGGCCATCTTTTAAGTTGGCGCAACGTCGGGACAAAATGGCAGAGGGATGACGTCGCTGCTGCCGTTGAGCTGCTGGCGCTTCTCGAAAGAATGGACAGCGAAATTGTGCCGAATAAACCTTTGCTTGCCGAAATAAAGTCGATAGATATGAGCAATTTCGACGGAAGAAGAATCGCCTCACAGCCTCATATAGTGTTCTATGCCAGAGACGGCACGGAAATAAAATGGGGCGCTAAAAAAGGCGAATGGCAGAGGCATCTCGAAGCAAAAGACGAAGAAAAACTGACGCTGCTTTACAATACTTATCAGGAACTCGGAACGGTTCAGTTAAGAGCGGCACAGAAAGGCAGCTTTATCGACCTCACGCAGCCGCAAACCCTTTCCCTCCCGATTGACAGATACTAAAGAGAAGCTGTAGAAACCTTGTTATTCCCACTCCCCAGCCTGTTTTCCTAATGTTTTTTACCTGCCTTTGCAAAAGGCGGGTAACCCTCCATAACTTTAGCGAAGGAGGGTATTTTTCTACAGTTGAGTGATACGATGTTCCTTGCCTATCCCACAGAATTGCAGCATTTTACTTGACTTTTTGCCAGACAAGAGGTAATTGATGCTCAAATAGTTTATTTAGGAGAAAGAAGAATATGAGAACGTAATGACTGCTCTTTCCCTCGAAGATTTCTAGCCACAGAGAGAATCTGCGGAAAAAAGGAAATGAAACAAAGGTTATATTTTTAAGGAGGCTTGTTATGTGTAACACACCGTACAAAATGTTGGTAGTTATTGGTCTTATTTATTGTTCATTTTCATCAGTTTTTGCCTACGACTACTCCGGCGGTTCGGGCACAGAGGTAGACCCGTATCAGATTGCTACGCTCGACGACTGGACCTATTTGATGTCTTCTCAGGGGGAGGCGAATTGGGATGAGCATTTTATCCTGATGGCGGATTTACCCCTGACTTGGGCTTATCCGCTGACACCTATCGGCAACCCCGCTACCAATTTTACGGGCGACTTTGACGGCGATGGACATATCATTTTCAGAGCGGCTATAGAAATTGTGCCGGCCACGAATTATGTCGGCCTGTTTGGCTATATCGGTCCCGGCGGCCACATTAAGGATTTAGGTGTAGATGTCAATGTATACGGAAACAGTTGTATCGGCATTCTGGCGGGAGAAAATCATGGACTCATTGAGAACTGCTACACGACGGGCGAAGCTTGGGGAAATACTTATAGCGGCGGCCTGGTAGGGAAGAATTGCGGCACAATCACCAGTTGTCATTCTTTGGCAACGGTTAGACCGGGCGCCGGATATTTTTTAGAAGAACATCTTCATGCCGGCGGTCTGACGGGATGGAATCAGGGAACCATTACTGACTGCTACGCGATATGCATAGTCAGGGGAAAGGCTTGTATTGGCGGTCTGGCGGGAGAAAATTTCGGAGGAAGCATTACTGATTGTTACACTACAGGAATAGCCATTGGAGACTTTAATGTCGGCGGTCTAATCGGGTGTAATGATTCGGGTGGTAGCGTCAGTCGCTGCTGGGCCACAGGAAAAGCCAGCGGAACCTATACTGCCGGCGGTCTGGTAGGACAAAACGGCTATACTAATGGAACAACAAGTTCTATCTCTGATTGTTATGCCACCGGCGATGTTAATGTTTACCAATACATCGGCGGGCTGGTAGGAAGAAATGGCTATAATGATAATGGCGGATCAGGCAGTATTACCAATTGTTATTCCACTGGCAACGTCGATGGAGATTTTGATGCCGGCGGCCTTGTGGGAGACAACAGCCTCGGTTCTGTTATCGGCGGCTTCTGGGACACTGAAACATCGGGCTGGGATGAACCTGAACCTGGCCGCGGGACGGGCAAGACAACGGCGGAAATGAAAACCAAAAGCACGTTTACCGATGCCGGGTGGGATTTTGAAAATACCTGGGCTGTCTGCCCAGGCACCAATTACCCTCGGTTGATTTGGCAGATACCAAAACCTGATTTTCGATGCCCCGATGGTGTGGACTTTTATGACTTTGCATTTTTTGCCGAACACTGGATGGATTCCACTTGCTCTGTTCTAAACTCATGGTGCGATAATACTGATCTTAATCAAGATGGTACTGTAAATTTTAAAGATGTTGCAATCTTTGTCCAGGATTGGCTGGAAACATATAAACCCTAATTTTTCATCGACCCGGGTATGAAATTAAAGGGCTGTGAGCATAACGCTTGTAGCCCTTTTCTCTACCTTTACCCGCCCGCAAACCCTTTCCCTGCCGATTGACCGCTATGAACAATAATAGCCGCCTTATTTCGCCGAAAGTAACTTGATTTCATTTATTTCTTTGACGATTTCGCTGCCGCCGAAAGCGATTTGATTTTATCTATAAATTCTTCTGCCGTCTTTTTTGTGGATTCGTTCTGCTGTTTAAGCTCGCGGACAAAACTGTTACCTTCAAAAGTGCCCCTTACCGCATCAAAGTCGGCATCTCTTGTTTTTTCATCGCCGTCGATACCGAAACTAATCCGCGGCTCCTCTGAAAATTCCTTGCCTGCATCGGCCAGAATAAGAGAGGTTAATTTTTCATTAGTTCCTGCCCAGTCGTTAATAATCTTTATCACTTTTTCAGCCTGCGATAAATTCTGCTGCTGATTCTTCATAATGTTGCAAATTTTCTGGGCGGCCCAGGCCCATTTATATTCACTATAGCCGTCATAAAAACGCTTGAGCCTGTCGGTAATTGATTCGAGTGTATGTAATTTTTCATTTTCAATATCGTCCAGCAGCCGGTTCACACATTGTTCAGGTATGAGCAGGCCCGCAAGGTCCAGCCATTTGCCCATGCCGGCAGGGTCCGTCGATTGAAAGATTTTCTGCAAATCAGAAGCCGAATTCAGAGGCGAACTGCGAAGTTTCTCAATCAGGCAATCGCCGAGGAATTTATTTATAGCAATTGTATAATACTCTATACCCTTGTGGAGCGCGGGAGTCCTGAAATGCAGGTTATTGCAGACAATCACATTTGATACATGGGTTTGTGGCGGCTGAAGATTAAGCAATATGTCAAGACCTTTGATAATCTTCTGCATCGTATATGGGCTTAACACATCGAAGATAATCAAATCAGTTTTCTGCGGCGTTTTTCGCTCATCGCGTTTGGGCCATTTTTCACTGTCACGAACAGTCCCGACAGTTCGCAGGTTTATGCCGGGCACGACAAAAGTTTTTCCGTTCTCTTCGAAGAGATATGAAAACGGCAAATCGGCCGTTTGAGGATGGGCATAGTGCCTGCCGATTATCACTGAAAACGCGCCAATCCACACCGGGTACATAACGTAACCATCTGAAGTCATTTTAGTTCCGCGCTCAAATATGCCCTGATGCACCGAACCGATTTTGTACATATGATTGCTCTCGTTTGTTCCGCTGCCGGCATTGAAGAAACTGAATAATCCTGCAATAAGCAGAGTGGACTTATGGTGGCTGACCGTGTAAGGACCTGCGAAAATCGAGCATATCTCGCCGTGATGAAAACCGCAGTTGGCGAAACAAACCGAATTCTCCGCTGAGAATTGTTTGGTCATTTTTGTTGACTGGCCGATGAAACAATCGGAAATAACTGAGCCTTCGCTGATTTTAACGCCTTCAGCAATAATGAAATCCTTTGCGACTACACTTGCACCGACCTCAGTCGGGTCCTGCGGACAGCTTTTGATTGTGCCGTTTTCAAGACGCCTTACATTGCCGATAATGGCAGCAGGACCGATTTTTACGTTTTTGATTGTGCCGCAGTTTGACAAATGGGCGCCTGCGCTTACTGTGCCGATATCGGATTTGACGCTTTCAGTGTATTGTGCTATCAGCTTTTCGAGTTTTTTGCGAACCTCTGTTCTGTGTCTGTAAAGAGCTATGATATAAGCAATCTGGGCGGTCAGGCCGTCAAATATCGGTATTTCTCTGCCGCCGGCTTCGTTTATAACTACCGCCTTGATTCCATTGCCGAATGAGCTTTTACCCTCAACCGCAAGCAGGTCTATATGGTCGATTATGCAGTCGTCCTCGATGATGTAGTTTGCTATATGATTAGTTACATTTGAAATATAGACGTTTCCGCCGACCGTGCAGTTGTGAAGATACGCATTATAAATGCCGGCCGGTTTGGTTACGCCGCCGTAAAAGCTAATCATTTTGTCGAATCTGCCGAGCTTGATTTTGCCTGAAAATGTTGTGTTTTTGATTGTATCAGGCCTGAAATCCGGCGATACAAGGACGTCTTTCCAATTACTGCACTGACAATTCTGTTTTTCAAGCTGCTCGATTTGTTTTTTGGTGAGGGCAACGTATTTATCACTCATCTTTATATATCCCTGTTTATATGCATTTTTCTTCAAAAACAGCCCTGCCATTATACAAATTGGAATTGGAATTACCAGAAAAACTTGTCCGCCTATGTTTTACCCGCCGTAGGCAGGGCGGGGCGGATTTACAGGTATCATATCCGGGCTTATAGAAAAACTCAACCGATTTTATCCGAATAAGGAAAAACGCGCAATAAAAAACATGCGCGTTTTGCCGAAATAAAAAAAATTTCGTCCCTTTCTGACAAGGACTTACGAAAAATCAAGCCGGGATTTTTACCGAATTTTCGTCAAAAACGCGCAAGTTTTTCCTTATATATGGAGGCAGATACATAGATGAAAAATCCTAATTTCTAATATCTAAATCCTAAACCCCAGAGAGATAGTCCAAGGGACATCTCACGGGGCAGGCAAATCCTAATTACCAAAATCTAAAAATGACCAAAACAACGCGGTTTTGAACATTTGGTAGTTTGTATTTTGAGTTTGTTTAGGGTTTAGGGTTTAGGGTTTAATTATATAAAATCTTCAATTTTCATTCTTCAATTTATTATTATGCCTAAATCTTATCTTCCAATCTGGTATCCTTCATTTATAGAACGCCTCGGCGTTGCGATACTGCTTTTCTATAGGAAGAAACGCTATGACTGCGCATTTCGAAAAATCAAGCTGACGCGGGGGAAATACGCTATTGTCAGCCCGGAGGATTTCGAGGCAGTAAACAGGCACAAATGGCAGGCGACAAACAATCACAATAACACCTTTTATGCGATTCGTACGGTATACATTAACGGCGTCAGAAAACGATTAATGATGCATCGGGAAATTATGAAGTTGCCCCCATTCGACTCCTTCGGCAAGGCTCAGGACAGGTCCGCTCAGGGCAGGGAAGGTTTCGTCGTTGACCATCAGGATGGTAATGGCCTGAATAATACAAGGGATAATCTTAGCATTGTAACAGCCGCCGAAAATAGCTATAACAGAAGAAAAATGGCCAGAGAGGGCACCTCAAAATATAAGGGTGTTTCTCGGGACAGAAGAAATAATAGATATCGCGCTATAATTACCTATAAGGGTCAGGTTTTACATCTTGGCTCTTTCGACAATGAAATAGATGCCGCAAAGGCCTACGATGAGGCCGCGAAAGAACTGTATGGGAAATACGCATTTTTAAATTTTAGGCAATAGCCACGAAGACACCAAGGCACAAATAAATTTAGCCACAGAGTTCACCGAGGCCACAGAGGATTTATAGCCGGATACCTAATTAATCCTTGTTATTATTTTCTGCGACGCTTTACCTTTTTCTTTACAAATGGTTTAAATTTTTGTTCCAATCTAAGATGGTACGCATGGAAGTCTGCACTATCTTCAGATTTATCTTTGTTATCAAATTCAAATGTAATACCTCTTCTTTTGGGACCAAATAATCTAGCATATTCTCCTTGGAATGCGTGAAAAGTTATCCATTCATAATCATGACGCATTCTATCATTATAATCTTTATGCCACGGTCTTCTGCCATATTCATCAAATGCTTCAGATCTTCCATTTTCGTAACCAATTAAAATATTAGATGAGAAAGAAACTGATCTTGGATCTGGCATTAAGGTGTATGCTCGTCCTATATCATCCCACCGTTTAAAATTAATTTTTTCCTCGGGATATAGCCACTCTTCCTTGGCAGCAGCTATGTATCGATAAGCACGCTCCTTAACTATGTAATTAATGACAACAACTTCGTCCTCAGAAAGTATGCGATCTGTTTGGATTCCTAAGAAATTAAACATTGCGGGCCTGAAAAGATTAGGGTGAGGCCTTTCTTTTAATGGGTTATCATATGGATTTCGAACCCAAGATAGGTTAGTCAAAAGCAATGCCTTATTAATATTTAATGGAAATATTGTATGCGTCCCATTCATCCAAATACCAGGGTCTTGTGCACCTAGACACCATTTAGAACGAGGAAAACACCCTTGGTTATAAACTGTTACCGGATGGTCTGAAATAATAAACTTTGTTTCTGATTGTGAAGCGTCTATGATACTCCATACGCATTCAGTCCATAACGCACAAAAAATATTTTGCAATTCCTGCAACTTAAACAAAACCATATTCTTATTTGAGAGCTTCACAAGGTTGGAAAGGTATTTCAATCCCTTTGGGGTACGAAGCTTTTGTAAACTCATATATGTTAATAAATTGTTAAAGGATTTAGAATCAACGCTTGGATGCTTGAAATTTGCCCAATATTCAACAGCTGCTTTGGCATAATTATCGACTTTTCCAAAGAATTTTTCCTCTATTTCTGTAGACTTCCATTCTCTGAATTTAGTTGTGTAAAGATCTCGCTCGTAGAAGCATTTAGGAGGCCCCCATCTCAGTAATGCTTTTCGTTCGTATCTCTTTTTGCCACTAATGATGGTGTCTGGAGTTAAATCTAAATAGAAAAACTTTTTTTCCCGAACATCGTCAGGTAGAAAAAGATATTGGTACCATTTAGGCACATAATGATTTCTGCTATAATCAGGCATTTTTGAGATTTCTTTTACTTTATACATTTCTCCTTATGGCATTATTAAGATTATACATTGAGTTTTGAAAATGAGCAAATTGAATTTATGGAGGGCAGACGAACCCTGCCATAGTGATGGCAGGGCTAACCACTAAACAATGCCAGAAGCCAGTTTTGCGCTTTCGACAGTATTATATAATAACATAGTGATAGTCATAGGGCCGACGCCGTAATTATATGATGGAAAATTTCTTATTTGGATAGTCAAACTTAACTATAAAATTGCCTAAAAAGCTTTTAACGCCGAGCAGCGGAATATATAAATTCGGCATAAAATCAATTATTACGTTTTCTGCTGTGAAGTTAAAGGCTTTTATATTCACCGTGTGGCCATAAGCTATGGTAATGCCGTTGCCGGTGCTTACTTTCTTCTGATAGCCGGACTGTAAATTATGGCCTAAAGGAGCGGCAAAAGATGCCGGCAAAGCACATTCATCCGCACCAGTATCGAGCAGAGCAAAGACATTCAACTGTTTTTTATTTTCGGGATTGATAATTGTAACCGGCAGATAAGGCCTTGCCATATCGCCCGGTCGTGCTGCGGTAAATGGGTAATCTTCAACCAGCATAATAGATATGCACTAAATCACCTGCAGGGACAAAAAACAAAAAAGGATTTTTGAACCCTTTGTTTTCAGCGACAGTCAGGGCTTCCTGTGGCGTATTGCCTGAGCCTATAATTGTATTATCCTCAGCGCTTACCATTACTATATATTTGCCATTATATTTGTCGGAATTTACCAACACCTTTTCCATAATTTCATATTATAGCATAAAAACACACGTTACAAACGGAAAATCCGATTATTTTGTTGGTGTAAATTAGTGTCGAAAATTAAACGCCGGAAACGGTTTTAGCGCTTTCGACGGTATTAAACAATAACATTGTAATTGTCATCGGGCCGACGCCGCCGGGGACGGGGGTAATTAAACTTGCCTTTTTACTTACTCCCTCAAAATCGACATCGCCAACGAGACGAAAGCCGCTTTTCTTTGTCGCATCGTCAACCCTGTTTATGCCGACATCAATAACAACGGCACCATCTTTTATCATATCGGCTGTTATAGTATTTGGTTTGCCGGCAGCGGCAATGACTATATCAGCTCTTTTCGTATGAGCGGCAATGTCCTTCGTCCTCGTATGGCAGATTGTTACGGTAGCGTTGCCGGCAGGAGATTTCTGCATCAGCATATTGGCAAGAGGTTTGCCAACGATATTACTTCTGCCGACGATAACAACCTCAGCGCCTTCGAGCTTTACGCCGCTGCGCAATAGTAATTGGACAATGCCATTTGGCGTGCAGGGCAGGAACGTTTTACGGCCTGTTACCATTTTGCCGACGCTTACCGGATGAAAGCCGTCAACGTCCTTGACTGGGTCAACTGCAAGCAAAATCTTTTGCTCGTCAATATGCTTAGGAAGCGGAAGCTGAACAAGAATGCCGTTGATTTTCGGGTCTTTGTTCATTCTCGAAATAAGTTCGAGAAGCTGTTTTTCTGTGGTATTTTCAGGCAGACGATTGTCGTCGGAATAAATGCCTATTTCCGCGCAAGCCTTTTCCTTGGCAGTAACATAAGAAACGCTGGCAGGGTCCTGGCCGACAAGAATCACACCGAGGCCGACAATTATGCCTTTTGCTTTGAGTTTTTCAACTTCGGCTTTTAATTCGTTTCGAATATCAGCTGCGATTTTTTTGCCATCGATGATTTTGGCAGCCATTTATGAAACTCCAAAAGCTACAGAGAAAATTCATTATTTTTAGCCACAGAGAACACAGAGGTCACAGAGAAATTAAATAAAAACAATTTCGGCCAAAGGCCGATTCCACAATTTTGATTTTTTATTTTTGACTTTTAATTTTTTTTAAAATAGGCCTTTTACTTTTCCGGTTTCGACATCGACGTCGATTCTTCTGAACGCAGGATTCGAGGCCGTGCCGGGCATAAGCTTTATATCGCCTGCCACCGGGACGATAAAGCCTGCACCTCTGTAAACCATAACATCTTTGACGCCAAGTGTCCAGCCTTTTGGCCTGCCCTTGATGTTCGGGTCGTGCGAAAGTGAAAGATGTGTTTTGGCCATACAGGTGCCGAGTTCCTGCGACTGCGGGTCTTTTTCAAGAGCCTTTATCTTTTCTAACGCCTGCGGGGTGAATTCGACGCCGTCGGCGCCGTAAATCTCTTTTGCGATAAGCTCGATTCTCTGCCTGAGGGGAGAGGCCAATTCATAGAGGAATTTGAAATTATTTTTTTCCTCACATACTGCCGCGACTATCTCGGCAAGCTCTCTTGCGCCGTCGCCGCCTTTGAGCCAATGCTCCGAGACGGCGCACAAAGCCCCATTCTGCTCGGCGATTTTTCTGACCAGCATAACCTCAGACTTTGTATCGGTAGAAAAACTGTTAATGCAGACGATGGGTTTTATGCCGCTTTTTTTGACGATTTCTATATGTGCGAGAAGGTTTTCGCAGCCCTTTTCGACAAGGCGGAGATTTTCATTCGTATATTCCGTGCTGAGAGGCAGTCCGGGTTTGACGGCAGGGCCGCCGCCGTGCATCTTCAAGGCTCGAATTGTAGCGACAATAACGACAGCATTGGGAGTAAGGCCTGAGAGGCGGCATTTTAGATTCCAGAATTTTTCAAAGCCTACATCCGTGCCGAAGCCGCTTTCAGTTATATGATAATCGGCAAGTCTTGTGCCGAGCATATCAGCTATAATGGAACTTTGCCCAATCGCGATATTTCCAAAGGGACCTGCATGGACAAAGATGGGCTGGCCTTCAATGGTCTGCAGCAGATTCGGATTGATTGCATCAACGAGCCAGGCTGTCATCGCTCCGTCAACTTCGAGGTCGGCGGTAGTGATTTCGCCGCCTTTTTTATCATACGCGACAATGATTTTTGCCATTCTTTTTCGCAAATCCGCAAGGTCTTTTGCAACAGAAAGTATCACCATAACCTCGCTCGAAGCGGATATTGCAAAGCCGGACTCCATTTCAAAGCCGTCTAATTTTGTGCCTCTGCCTATAATGATGTTCCGCAACGCCTGCGCACAAAAGTCTATAACCCATTTCATCTGTATTCTTTTTGGGTCGATGTTGAGCCTTTTAAGCCCGATTCCGGCAAGTTTTTCATCGTCATAGTTTCGCTCGTGCTGCATTCTGCTGGTAAGGGCAACCATCGCGAGGTTATTAGCATTGGTGATTGAGTCGGTATCGCCTGTAAATCTGATTGAAAGGGGGGCGAGCGGTATGCATTGACTCAGACCTCCGCCGGCAGCTGAGCCTTTAATGTTGAATGTTGGGCCGCTGCTGGGCTGACGAATCGCTCCGGAAACCTTTTTGCCAAGCCTGCCAAGGCCCTGAACAAGACCAATAGTAGTAGTAGTTTTGCCTTCTCCGAGAGGTGTGGGGGTTATAGCTGTAATGTCGATGTATTTAGCCTTGTGGGCCGAAGCAGTGCGGTTGAGGACTTTTTTATAGTCAATCTTGGCAAAGAGCCTACCCATAGGGATAACCTCATCGGCCCTGATGCCGAGCTGGGCGGCAACCCGGAGAATGGGTTTTGCATTTGACTCGGCAGCTTCGGCTATCTGCCAGTCCTTAAGTTTTGTAGGGTCAAGCATTTATGTAATCCTTTAGCCACAGAGGGCACAGAGAACACAGAGATATTACTTTATAACGGCAATTTTCGTCTAAAAATATCCAAATTGATATAAACAGAGAGCGTTTTTTTTGACTTATTCTGCTATTTGAGGGGTAAATTGGTGTTAATTGTGCTGAAACTCACCTGTCCAAACCAGCCAAAATGGCATCGACATTGACGTTATCGCGGAGAAGTTCGTAGGTTCGGACGATTTTATCGAGGTCGTCGGAACGGATTTTAAAGTGTAAGTCCTTCATCTTGGCTGTAACGGTAAAAGTGTCCTCACCAGTGAGAAGCACCGGAATAGTGCTTTTTAAAAGAAGAGACAAAATAGTCGAATCGGGCTTTAAGCCGCCGGTAAGTATCAAGCCGCAACTGCACAACTTGTCATGAAAATCGGTCGATTCAGATAAGGCAAGGGTAAGCAGGATATTGTCAATGCGGTCGCCCGGCGTGATTATCAGGGTATTCTTATCGATATAATGAAGCACATTCTGCGGCTCCATTGCGGCAATGACGGTATGGCCGATTTTGTTGGAAAGCGCCTCTTTGCCGCACAGTACGTCATAGTCAAATTCCTCGGCAACCTGACCGACAGAAAAAAACGAAAGCGATGAATCATAAGGAATAGTGCCAACCAGCTTTGTGCCGATAAGCTCAAGCCCTTTGGGCGCTATCGCACGGATTTTTTCGTATTTGTGCGAGTAAATTTTATTGAGTATCACGCCAATTACGCTGACATTGTATTGTTTAAAAAGGGCAAGAGACATTGAGACTTCATCAATCGGCCTGCCAATACCGCCGGATGAGACTATTACGACGTTCGCTCCGAGCATCTGTGCGACGCGTGCATTTGACAGGCCGAAACAGCTTCCAACTCCGGCATGACCTGTGCCTTCCACTATCAGCATCGGATGTTTTTCTTTGAGCCTTTGGAAGCTGTCCATTATCCGCTGCTCGAGCGTTGAAACATCAGGGTTTAAAATAAACTGTGCCGTAAAACCCTCTGCAACGGCAATAGGACTCATGTCTGAAGGGCGGTCCTCAAAACCAAAGGCTTGGTGGGTAAGAACCGCATCCTCGTCGATGCTGTGGCCGTCATACTGAACGTAACGCTGGCCGACAGGCTTGAAATAACCAGGATTGTAGCCCTGATTCCGCAGATACTGAATCAGACCGCATATAACGGCGGTCTTGCCGCTGTCCTGGCCGGTCGCGCTTATATAAAGTGGTTTCATAGAGGTATTTATAGTGATATGCGGGAGTTTTTCAAACAAAATCGCAGTTTATTTATCCGCCGCCGGGCATCATAGGCGGCAACATGCCTGACGCAAATAAAAAATAGGTATGTCCCCAGATTTAGGCAGATTTAGGTCAGCTAACGCTCCGCATAACCGGCTGGCAATGGAGCGCAGCGGAATTGCCGTTGAGTGCAGCGCCTTGTTATGCACACACTCTATTCCAAGAAAGAACGCTGTAACTTCGACCTATATCTTACGGGCTTCTTGGTATGTTTTTCCATTACACCTTCCTCAACCAATCGCTGAAGCCACTCTTTCGCTTGGCTTTTCGATACATGCAAATCCGCAGCCACCTCGGCGTCGGTCTTGGGCGTTGTCATCTTCTCAAGCAACTCCCGCACCTTGGCAAACCGTTCATCGGCAGGCGTCAAGGGCGATTCCAAACACTGTGGGGTGACGGAGTCATCGCTCGGGAGCGTACTCGGCGGGTTCTCATGGGCCTGCTTGGGCTCCTCGCGAACCGAGAAAGAGAGTTCGTTTTGTCTGGGAGCAGCTTTCCTCGGACTCACCTCAACCGCGAGCGCCTCCGCCAGGTCCTCCGGCGTCTCCGGATTGGGCCAGGGCAATGCGCCCTTGCATCGGAGGGCCTCCAGCCCCGTGCCGGTTTCCCCGTTCGATCGGACATAAACAGTTACGAGTTGCAGCTTCTCAAGTTGCTCGACCGCGCCGCCCCAGGTACCTCCCTTCTCGTAATCCGAACTGACGACAAGCGCCGCATCCGCCAGCGCGTAGATCAGCTTGTTACGCTGCATGGCGTGTCCCACGTTGAACCCGGCCGAGGGATCGTAGGGCGAGATCAGGACCAGTTGCCCATCCATCAGGAAGTTACGATGCTCGCGATTCAGGGCCGCCCGTTCCAAGCTGTCAGCCAAGACCCCCGTCACCTTGCCGCCAGTTCCCAACGCGCCGCGCATGGCGGCCTGGTCAATGCCGCGCGCACCGCCCGAAACAAGGGTGCGCCTTGCTTTGGCTGCAAGCTGGCCGATGCCCTCGGTGTATTCGAGCAGCGCATCATCCACATTTCGGGAGCCGACGACAGCCAACCCGCCCGTATCCAGAATCGCCGCCTCCCCACAGCCGTAAAGAACCGGCGGCGCATCTTCCTTGAGGCGCGTCTTCAATCGCCTCGGGTATTCACCATCAGCGCGGCTCACTACCCAGATCGCCCGCGTCTGCCAGCGATCGGTCGCTTGACTCAAAAGAAAGCCACGATTCAGCAGGCGTTTGATTCTATCGCTGTCGATGAGATGTTGGCACTCTACGAGCAATTCCTGCGCATCAAGAGCAAGCAAATCGGCCGGCTGTCGTTGCTTGTCGCGGAGGAATCGCGCCAGCCGCTTGTACTCACCCGGCGTCAATAAATCGGATGAAGGCTCACTTCGCCCCGCAATTAGGGGCGCCGTCAGCAGCAGGATTGCCTGCGTGTTTGGTGAAAGTGATATGCTCATTTCTCGTATCCTGTCAGCGCGAGCGCCAGAGGGAACACCTCGCCGCTGCC
>JBGOWI010000069.1:0-9775 GCA_041478555.1 Phycisphaerae bacterium | reverse complement strand
GTGATACGGTCAATTACGGTATGGTTCCATACCCGTTTATGATTCGCGGATTGGGAGCGAATGTTTATGTGATTAATGTCGCTGCGACAATTCCGTATCAACTGCTCGATTTGGCAACTTATCGCTGTGACAACCATTACATTGACTATATCCATTCCACGGCATTAAAGACCGGCATTCATGTCGGCGCAGGTTCCGCAAACGGCCAGATACATAACTGCCAGTTCAATCCTTCTTCCTTTACCCACGCATCGGCATATTATGCAAGTATTCCGCCAAACGCATCTGACGGCATTCATCAATACCTGTGGAATAATTCTATGTCTTATGTTTTCGGCAATATGAGCGGCGAGGTTCTTCACCAGAATTTTGTCTTCGGCGCACTTTACGGTATGCATCTGATTGAAGAAAGCGGCATCGGACCTTCAGGATACTGCATGGGAATGGGTATTGACCAGGCAACAAGAGCAATGCAGATTGATGGTGTCGGTTCTGCCGGCCTTGACCTTATTAATACTCAGCTCGTTACAGTCGATAGCGTAAATGGGCGTTATATTGAGACTGGCAATTCTTTCGATGATACTATCAGTCTGTTCAATACCGCCTGCTGGGGAATTCCCGACCATAGCGTTGTCGTCAACAGCGGCAATCTCGATTTGCAGCTATTCCATAACGGCAAGGCAGGCACCGCAGCCTTTGATGTACGGGGCACTGCTAATTTAAGCTGTATAGGCGGAGATGTAACAAATTATGTCGATACCTTCCTGCTGATAGACCCCAACGCAACTGCGGAATTTATTGCAAATATTATCAATACCAGCGAATCCCAAATGCCGGTTAATTCCTCGAATGTAACCAGTATCGGAAACCTGAGAGTTCAGTGAAAAACCTGTGAGACCGCCAACCAACACCTAAAAGTCAAAACCAATACCGAAAAACTACCCACTGAGCTTCAACCTGTTCATACAGGCAAATAACAGAAAAATAGAGCTTGAAAATTTGCCTATGAACTGCAGAATGATATAATCTACAAGTCTTATCTGAATCATTTAAAGGATTGTCTGGAAATTAAGACTTAAACTTTAATTATTGATGATGCAATGGAGGTTAATCATGAATAAGTTGTTTATAATTTGCCTTACGGGACTTGTTGTTCTGTCCGCCGGGGCACAAGCAGAGACAATCAAAAATGCCGGTCAGGCCAAACCGGATTTGACAAAAGAGAATGTTCTTTATGTTGTAGGATATGCTCGCCGGTCGGATTCGTCAAATACTGGCAGTAAAATTGGCCGTTAAAGTAAGCCAGCATAGGCGCGTGATTATACGTCCATCCCAGACCATCCGACCATTCCGGGTGTGTGCGGTTTGCCCGCAGGATTTGATAATTCTGCACGCCGACAGCCGGCCGCATCTGCCCATCGTGATAGCCGTTTTTATAATCACTGTTGGACGTGTTGACATCGCCGATATACCGCACCGGCTCATTTTCGTCGCCCACGTTAGCCAAAACGGCAGCCTTAAACAGGGCAACAAAAATAATCAGGCTTAGTCTGCTTTTTATCATATATTGAAAACCGCTGATTATTTAATCCGACGTATTCTTAAAGCCATATAAGGTCTGCCGGGCAGTTCGATTTTTGATTTGTTTTTGTCAATGTATGTGTAACGGTTCAATTTTTCTATGACAAACTGCTGTTTAACAGGAGTTATTTTCATATTCCAGGTATCGATTATATCAACCGCAAATCGTATCCCCGCTTTAAGAGTATCGCCCTTGGCCGGCAAACGAAACGCCCATTCTTTTACCTTTTCCCTGCCGAAATATATCAGATAATATTCTCCGCCTTGACCGGCCATATTAGTTTCATAATACTGGTCAATCGGATTTAGTCCTTCTGCCGGTCCTTCTTGGATAATTTCCCTCAGAAAAGCTATTCGCTTCGGGCTCTGCCCCTGTAGTGTACCCCCTTTTGATATCCACGACACATCCTGCGGACTCTTGAAAGCTTCTCCGTGTGTGGCATAAGCCCCGCCGACTATCGCTACCCAGAAACGATAAACCATCTCCTGAGCGGACAACTGCCCCCATCGGCTGTCAATGTCGCCTTCATAGTTGATTTCATCGTGCACTATCGGCTTTTTATAAATGTCCCGCAAAAGCGGCGAGACCCCAAAGAAACGCACCGCCATATAATATTGAAGACTGACATGTGTCACCCACGGTTTGGAATAATCATAAAGCCGATTGGCGTTATGAATCGAGCGTAAATGCTGATAAGGGTCTTTTGCCTGCACAATCTGGAAAAGGCGGTCCCAGTCGGCGTCGGTCAAATGCTTGATAAAACTGTTTTCGTTGGCAAGGCTCCACCAGACGTTGCGGAAGGCGGCAAAACGGGCAACGACATAACGCACATAGCGGTCATTGGTTTCGGCATCCATCGTGTCGAATCCCCATTTGCCTTTATCGTAAGGCCTGAACAGGATAACGTCCGCCTCTACGCCGATGTCTCGCAGTTGTGCCACACATCGTTCTAATCGCTGGAAAAATTCAGGATTGAAATGTGAAAAGTCCCAGTTTTCCTTTGAATTTCCTTCGAAAGGAAAACAATCCAGCTTGTCCGGACCATCCACATAACGCTCCTTGAAGGGTGGTATTACCAGAAAGCGGGCCTTGTTAAAAGGTGAGTTTTTTAAGGTTTGAATGGTCTGGTTTTTTATTTGGTCGGATTGAAACGGCCATTCATAAATGGTAGTCCCGAACGGGAAAAACGGCGTCCCGTCTTCATAACCAAAATGATATTGATTTCTCACCCGCACAGGGCCATGATTATCCGGCGAGGAAGGAATACATACGAACTGCCCTTCTTTGCCGTTCAACATTTCGCAGTTGCTCTTTGTCTTAAAGGTCCAAACCCCTTCCCTGTCGGGCATAAAACGGATTTTAAAGACTCCATTCCCATCATAAAATCCATCAGGCTCAAAAGTACGCTCGCCCTGCTTAAAGACAGCGCTGAACGCAATTCCGATAAACGGGTTGCCTGCGGTGAGCTTGTCGAATCCGCCGGCCGTTGGCCCGGGCAGCGATACCTCATAAAAGTCCCACTTCTCGACTTTGCTGTTACTGTCCTGCCTGTCCTGAGCGATGCCGAAGGATGCCGCCAATAAATGGCCGGACAAGATAGCCACAAATACAATTAGAGTTAGCCTCTTCATTGAGAATGCTCCTTGTCTATGAACATATTGTCACTGAAATACCTTATATCCGATTATTCAGGTTGACAAGTGAATATACAATAGCGATTAACACTTTTTTGATGCTGTTCTGAGGTCAAAAATATACTGGCATAAATTCACTGAATCATATATTGTTAATATTGCAGGCGAACCGTCCATAATATCCTGCAAACTGGGCACATTAAAACCCATAGAGATTAAATGATTGGTTATAAAGCAATTTTTGTTGAAGGAATATGTCTATGAACTGCAAGAAGATTATAGGATTCGTCCCGTTAGAGACAGGCCGCCCTTGTCGGCCGTCAGCCTTAGGTTTGTCTCTAACGGGATTTGTTTTGGCGGTTTGTATTTTTCATTTAACCGGATGTACGGCCCAAAATGCCTCGCCGCTTCGTGCCAAGAAAGCCGGGGCACCGGACCGCAAGGTGTGCATCGTTCTCGTGGGCGATTCGACGGTCACAGATAACAAGGGTTGGGGGCTTGGTTTCAAGCAATTCCTCACCGACCGCGCAAAGTGCATCAACGCGGCCGCCAGCGGCCGAAGTTCCAAGAGCTTCATTAACGAGGGACGCTGGACGCAGGCACTTGCCTTCAAAGGTGATTACTATTTAATCCAGTTCGGCCACAATGACGAACCAGGCAAAGGGGACCGCTCGACAGACCCCAATACTACTTATCGTGAATTCATGACTCGCTATGTGGACGAGACCCGTGCAATCGGCGCTAAACCGATTCTGGTCACCTCGCTCGTGCGCCGTCAGTGGGACAAATCCGGCAGCAGCAAAATCAACTCCAGCCTGACACCTTACGTCGAAACGGTAAAAAAACTTGCAAAGGAGAAAAACGTACCGCTCGTTGACCTTCACGCCCGCAGCAAAGAATTGTGCGAACAGTGGGGAAAAGAAAAGTGCTATGAGTTCAGCCCTGTTAAAGATAACAATCAGTACGACAACACACATCTCAACGCCAAAGGCAGCGTTATATTTGCCCGCCTTGTCGTCGAGGAGTTGGTCCGCGCCGTGCCGGAATTGAAGCCGTGCCTTCGCAGCGAACCCGCTGGCGACATGAACGCAGCAGAAGCAAAGGTTCTTGACGTTCGTCAATTTGACGCCAAAGGCGACGGCAAAACCCTCGACACTGCAGCGATTCAGAAGGCACTCGACAAATGCGGCAAGGCCGGCGGCGGTATCGTGCGGCTGACTGCAGGCACATATTTAAGCAAACCCATTTTCCTGAGGAGCAACACCACGCTCCAGCTTGATAAGGGTGCGACCCTGAAAGCCACAGATGAACCAAACGATTTTACGGACCCAAACGGCAAAGGACCATTGGCATTCGTGAATGGCAATACGCTCACCAACGTGGCTATTACCGGCAAAGGTACAATTGACGGTTCCGGCGCCCGCTGGTGGGGGCCGGCCAGCCAAGCCAAGAAGGCCAAACAGCCCGAGCCGCGTCGCCGCCCGCGAATGGTGCTCCTGTCTGGTTGCGTAGGCGTGCGCATCCAAGGCGTCACACTGACCAATTCACCGAGTTTTCATCTCGTCCCCAAGGATTGTGAGGACGTGAACATCGAGAGCGTGACTATCCTCGCGCCAGACGAGTCGCCCAACACGGACGCCATTGACCCCAGCAACAGTCGCCATGTCCGCATTTCCAAATGCGTTATTGACGTCGGCGACGACAATATCGCTATCAAATCCGGTCACGCGAACACAACGCACCCAAACGCCGCCTGTGAAGACATCACTGTCACCGACTGCACGTTCCTTCACGGCCACGGCATGTCCATCGGCAGCGAAACGTTGGGCGGCGTGCGAGAGCTGACCGTTCAGCGTTGCACCTTCGAAAATACCGAAAACGGCATCCGAATCAAATCCGCTCGCGACAGAGGCGGACTCGTCGAAAACGTCACCTATAGTGACATCACGATGAAGAACGTGAAAATCCCTATCAACATCACAGCTTACTATCCCAAAGTTCCCAAGGAAGATTCGGCACAACCCATGACGCCTCGAACGCCTATCTATCGGAACATTCGCATCTCGAACCTGGTGGCCACCAGCCCGCGCAGTGCCGGCATCATCGTCGGCCTGCCCGAGTGTGAAGTGTCGGATATCGTATTGGAAAACGTCTGTATCTCTGCTCCCGAAGGCCTGACGATTCGCAATGCCAAGGCAATCAAACTTAATAACGTAAAAATTGAAACACAGCGGGGCCAGCCGTTCGTATTGGAGAACGCAGTGGTCGAAGGACTGGAGCAAACAAACAAGTAAACTTACTTCGCAATAATGGCATCTGATTTTACATTTTTGCCTAATTGAATCTTTTTTTCAATTACAGATGCATCAACACCTTTCAGATGGATTGCCTGTGTCCTGCCGCCATCCAGTTTTATGAAAACCTCCTTGAAATCCGGGAAGGTTACATCCTCCAGAAGAAAGTTTCGGCTATTGTATAATTCAAAGACAGGAGATTTGGCGGGCATTATTTTGACGTTTTTGAATTTTATGTCATCCGCTTCAATACATGTTACACCGGCTTTGGCAGAAATCACGATATTATTCAAATTGAGCTTTTGAATCGGCATTTCAGGCAGTCCCTGTAGCCACATAGCCCTGGCGGCACCATTACATATAATGTTCTTGAAATGAATATTCTGGAACTTCGGGGTTTCCTCGGTTACCGGAGGGATGGCGACGGCCTCTTCTGAACTGCCGTCAGTTGTGTCGTCATCAGGAATGGGAACGTTGCCTGCATAATACAAATTGAATTGAATGGCATCGGTAGGTATATCTTTCATACGAATATCCTGAACAAAGATATTCTCAACAACACCGCCGCGACCGCGTCTGCTCTTGAACCGAAGTCCGACATCAGTACCCAGGAAATCACAATTGCGAACATAGATATTGCGAACACCGCCGGACATCTCACTGCCAACCACAAATCCACCATGCCCGTGATAGACAACACAATCCCAAACAGCAACATTCTCAGTAGGCTTGCCTCTCATTCGGCCATATTCATCTCTGCCTGATTTCATGCAAATGGCATCATCGCCGACATCAAAACAGCAGTTGGTAACAACAACATTGCGACAGGATTCCAGGTCCAGCCCATCTCCATTCTGGGACCACCAGGGATTCCTGACGTTGATATTACGAATAATCATATTCTCACACATCAGTGGATGAACATTCCATGCAGGAGAATTCTGAAAAGTGGGCCCGTCAAGTAATACGTTTTTGCATTGAACCAGCCCGACCAAAACCGGACGCAAGTATTGGCGTGCAGCGGCATATTCATTGACTTCTGCGCCTCGCGCATCGAGTTGGGCAACGGTTTTGGCTCCATTCAAGGCTTCCTTTGACGGATACCAGATTTCTCCTGTATCATCTACCACTCCGCCGGAGGCGAGAAGTTTTTTCCACTGGAAGTCTGTCATTTTGGACTTTTTAACGGGTCGCCACGCCTGACCGGCGCCATCAAAAATCCCGGGACCTGTCAGGGCGATATTTTTGAGGTTCTCGCCAAACAGCGGCGGCATGCAACAGACCTCAGGCAACCCTCCCGCAGTTCTTCTCAGTAAAGGATAATCCTCAAAATCACCACTGAACAAGACAACCGCACCTTTTTCGACATGCAGATTCAGATTGCTCTTAAGCTGGATTGGGCCGGTCAGCCACAGCCCGGCAGGTACAATCACACATCCGCCGCCGGCATCTGCACAAGCCTTAATTGCCTTGGCAAAGGCCTCGGTGTTCTTTGTATGTCCATCGCCTATGGCGCCATAACCTGTGATACGGAAAGTCTTGTTTGGAAACTTCGGTTCTGTTATGTCCGGCACGCGAAACGGCAAGTCGGTTGTGGCTGTTGCACTCTGCTTTGCACCGGCAGGCAACGTGCAACCAGCTGCCAATAAAGAATAAATAATGAACAGGATAAAATAAACACTCATTCCATTCAAATTCTGGTTTCGCTTTCCGAATTCATCCACTTTGAGCCTCCCATAAAATAGACCAAATTCTAAAATAGAGTTGAAGTTTTTTCTAAATAAATGAACGTTTAGTATTTTCGGCAGGTAAACAAAAAAAGCAAGGATAGACTACGAGTTCATACCCTAAAACCATTTACTTAGCGAGGCCGAAGGGGTTCTCCACAGTCTATGGACTCCTTACGGAGGACACCTTACGGCGGAACCCTCAACCTTCGGCTCGACAGTCCAATATCAGGGTTTGAAGTAATTGTGAATTAGTCGTTTATGACAGTCATAATAAGGGGTTATGAAACAACCGAGAACCCGCCGAAAACTGACCAAGGACCATCTGATAAACGCTGATGCAGATTTTGGTACAGATGGATAGCTCCCATAATAAATAAGATTGAGTAATTTTAGATCATAAATCCCGCACTAAAACACCTTTAATAACCTTTAATTCCTCAATTTAATTATTGACATTTATGGAAAGAACTGATATAATTTTAATAATTAAAATCAGTTATGCCTGCGAGTACGGCATATAGAGTAAGAAGAAGAATTGAAGGAGCGATAGAGAGGCGATGAAGATGTAAGGTGGAGGAAGGTAACCTGTTGTGTTTCGGGCCAGACTCATCCGAAACAAAGGGGAGGCTTTTCCTACTCATTCCTTTCTAATATCCCACACAAGGATGTGTAAAGAGAGTATGTGCATTGTGTACACACAACCCGGAGAAAGTTTTTTCTTTAATCTTAAAAATATTTAGGAGGTAGTAAGAATGAAGCGGTTATCAACAATCACAAAAATAAAGGCTGGCGCGCTGGTGTTATGCGCTCTTATAGTTCTTTCACTGTCTGTTAGTGCATATGCTCTGCCGCCTGGCTTGCAGGAAATTATCGAGGCAAATTACCCTGAAGGACTGCCGGCGTATATGACGCCGGAAGAACAGCAATGGATGCTGGAGCATCCGGAGGAAATCAAGCCCCCAGAAGTTATAAAAATGGGAGAAGTGGTGCCGCTGGCTGCACCTCCGTCAGGAACAATTCATGCTCCCGCCGAATATGAACCGCTTCAAGGTGTGCTGGTGGCCTGGGATGGCTACACACCCCTGCTGACAAGTTTCGTTAAAGAGGTGTCTGAATCTAATACGAATGCAAAGGTATATGTAGTTGTCGACACCACCTCTGAGCGAACAAGTGTTACTACTGCGTTGACAACTGCCGGCGCTGATATGAATAACGTTGCGTTTATTGTCTGCACAACAGACTCTGTCTGGATTCGCGACTATGGCCCGCGGTATATCCTTGGGAACAGCGCCCCGGCTATCATCGACCACAAATATAACCGAGCCAGCCGTCCGTACGATGACGCATTTCCTACTGCTTGCGCAAATAGCACCGTTCCATTTCCTCAGGTTGAACCTTTGTACCACCTCGGTGGTGACACGGACGCTAACAGCCTTATCCACGGCGGTGGAAACTTTCATTGCTTCTCCAACGGAGATGGATTTTCAAGTACTTTGGTTGTCGAGGAGAATCCCACGAGAACCCAGGCTCAGATTATACAGCTTTTCCACGATTACTTTGATGTTAACGAAACAATCTACACGAGGTTGCCCAGCTCTATTGATGCCACGGGCCATATCGATATGTGGTTTTTGCCGCTTGGGAATAATAAAGTTCTCATATCGCGGTTTGCAAGCGGCGCTGGCAAACCTATGACAGATGCTGCTGCAACCGACATGGCATCGAGAGGTTACACCGTCTACCGTACGCCTGCCTGGAACAGCGGCAGCACCCATTACACATATACAAACGCAGCAATTGTAAATAACAAAGTATTTATACCGTGGTATAACAACGCGACCAACGATGCGAATGCACTGGCTGTCTTTCAGGCGGCTATGCCGGGCTACGAAATTATCCAAATTGACTGCGTCGCTATTATCCCGGCAGCCGGTGCAATTCACTGCGTAATGAAGCATGTCTACCCCCCTAGCGCAATAGACCAGAGGTCATTGACTACCTCTGTTACAGGCAGCGGTACTATAACCACACCAGGCATAGGAACCTACTGGTATAATCTCGGCAGTGATGCAAATATCGTTGCATCAGCAAGTACAGGTTATCATTTCGTTAATTGGACAGGCACGGCAGTAACGGCAGGTAAGGTAACCGACCCCAATGCAGCCAGCACGAAGGTCAGGATGGATGCCAACTATACAGTCGTTGCCAATTTTCTCATAAATCAATATAACATTACAGCTACAGCCGGCCCGAATGGCTCGATTAGTCCATCCGGAACATTCCCCAAGGATTACAACTCAAGCCAGCTGTTCACGGCAACGCCCGCTGCCGGTTATGATGTCAACGAATGGAGAGTGGATGGCGGCATAGTCGATGGCAACAGCACTACCTATACACTGAGTACTATCACGGCCACCCATACTGTGACCGTGTCATTTAAGATAAAGACCTTTAACATTACGGCTACAGCCGGCCCGAACGGCTCGATTAGTCCATCAGGGACATTCCCCAAGGATTACAACTCAAGCCAGCTGT
>JBGOWI010000022.1:0-33887 GCA_041478555.1 Phycisphaerae bacterium | reverse complement strand
TACAGGTCTGATCTGGAGCTTCACTACAGCTCCATTACCAGGTCAGGCTTCCAGCCCAAGTCCTGCAGATGGCGCAAGCGGTGTAAGAGAAAATGCAGTTCTCAGTTGGACAGCTGGTTCAAATACAACATCGCACGATGTGTACTTCGGTACATCAAGTCCAGGAACTTTCCAAGGCAATCAGACAGCGACAACCTTCAACCCTGGAACGATGAATAACAATACAACATATTACTGGCGTATCGATGAACTTGGACCCGGTGGTAAAACAACCGGTGCGGTCTGGAGTTTTAATACAGCTCTAGCTTTGCCGTGGAGCGATGGTTTCGAAAGCGGTGACTTCACCGCAGGCGGCTGGACAGTAGGGGGCACTGCCACCGTTAGGAATGACGCTAACTACACAGGCACCTATGGCGCAAGAATTCCGTGGAGTAGTGGGTCAAACTCGATACAAAAAAACAAAAGCACTGTAGACTATAATACAATTCATGTCAAATATGACCGAAAAGTCACCAGTGCATCTCGTATAACCTTGACTGTTGACTGGTCTGCCGATGGCGGCAGCAGTTGGACTACTCTTGAAACGGTGAGCGGCTCTACCTCATGGGCATCCAAAGATTGGGCTTTGGGCACTACTGCCGATAACGATCCTAATTTCCGCATCAGATTCCGCACCACCGCTGGTTCCTCCCCCAGATATGCTTACATTGACAATGTGCAGATAACAGGTACTCAGAATCAGTATACACTGACTATAAATACATCAGGCAGTGGTACAGTTACGAAGAGTCCTGACAAGGCCACATATAATCCTGGTGAGTCAGTTCAACTGACGGCCAATCCCGCTACAGGTTGGACGTTTAGTGGATGGAGCGGCGACGCCGGCGGAAGCGACAATCCCAAGACGATAACTATGGACGGCAATAAGACTGTAATAGCGAACTTCACTATCAATCAGATAACTATCTCTGGCTATGTCATAGAGCCTGACGGCAACATGCCGGTCGAAGATGTTTTGATACAGGCTGACAATAATGATATTAATACCGTTTCAGATGCCAACGGCTATTATGAACTGTGGGTTGGTTACGGCTGGTCGGGTATCGTAACACCACAAAGGGAGGGATACGTGTTTGAGCCGAACAGGTATATCTATACTGATGTTACGCAGGATTATAATGATGTGATTTACACAGCGACGTTAAATACGTTTGTCATTTCCGGGTATGTATTTGAACCCAATTATGCTACACCGCTAAGCGATGTCAATATCAGTGCCGAGAATGGCGGAGGGCAATGGACAAGCAGGTATGGCGGGAGTTCTGATATGACCGATGCTAACGGCTACTACGAAGTGTTAGTGGACTACAACTGGTCGGGGAATGTTGTTCCAATGAAGTATGCATACACATTTGACCCTAACAGCAGGTATTATCAGAATGTAAAAGAAGATTGGACTATGTATCAGGACTTCAATGGAATTTTACTTACTTTCAAAATCTCCGGCTACGTTAAGAATGAGTGCAACGTGCCGATAGCTGGTGTGCTGGTTGATGCCAATATGGGCGGAGGCGAAGCGATAACGGATGTTAATGGCTTCTATGAGGTCTGGGTGGATTATAACTGGTCTGGGACTGTGACCCCAACAAAGAAATACTACACGTTTGAGCCGAACCAGACCGGCTACGTTGAGGTATTGGCTGACTATTATGACCAGAACTACATCGCCTATAATATTTATGACCTTGACTGCGACGGCTCTATCGGCTGGGGCGATGTATCTGTGATAGCCGACAACTGGTTGTCACAGGACACAGTTATTCCGGGCGATTTTGACGCCAGTGGAATTGTCAATTTCCTGGACTTCGCAGAGTTTGGGATTGCCTGGCAGGACAGGTAGAGGTCGAACGTCAATGAAGGATGTGGTATTTGCCGAAGGGTTATGATACGTAAGGAGTCACCGGTTCGAATCTCATTGGCTCCGTTTTTTATTAAAACAGCTGAAAAGATAACCTAATGCAAATGTCTCTGCCGTTCCTAAGACTATCAGCCAGCTCCACGCCAGTTTGATGTATCCTTTATGAGACAGCAGTAGAAGTGTCGTCGTACACGAGGTGCTGATAATCATTGCAATAACGTTGCCGATATTTATTTTTCTTTTTGTAAGAACGCCGAACAGAAAAACGCCCAGCGTAGCTCCGCCGGTAAGAGAAATCATCTCAAAGGCAAACCAGAGAATATTCTCTATCGGCTCACAAGCCAGAGCGATAACTGCCAAAATTAAACCGAAGGCTATTACTCCTGTTCGTGAGATAAATAAATAATGTTTCTCCGTTGCTCCTCTTTTGATAAGCGGCCGATAAATATCCATCACAAATGAGGAGCTAAGCGAACTGAGCGGCGAATCGATACTGGCCAAAATGATTGCTGAAAGTATTAATCCTTTTAGTCCGGCAGGCAGAAAATTTGCCGTAAAATGCGAAAGAACCTCTTTGGCCTTTTCCGGCTGGATTGCCGCAGGGTTCTGCCGGAAAAACACATAAAGCAAAGTGCCGATTGCCAGGTATATGCAAAGAATCGGAAACGCCGTTGCTATTGTCAGGAGAATTGCCTTTTGACTTGTTTTTCTGGTCTTGACCGTAAGTAATCTTTGCATCAATTCCTGGTCAGTGCCGAAGACGGCCAAGCCGATAAAAAAAGCGTTGGCTGTGCCGGCCCAGAAAGTCATAGGGTCGTTGAGATTGAAATCGAATTTAAAAACGCTTAGTCGTCCGGCACTATCTGCGATTTGCCATGCTGTAGATAAACCGCCTTGGATATGCAGGAAAAGATAAATTAGTAATGCAACGCCTGCCAAAAAGAAAATAGTTGTCTGATATGCACCGGCCCAGACAACCGCTTTTATGCCGCCGAATGCGATGAAGATAATACTGACTGCTGTAAAAACCATAAGCGTTTGTACCAGATTCCAGCCCATAATAATCCCGATACCCAGACAGGCGGCATACAGCCTGACGCCGGATGCTGTCAGACGTGTGATGAAGAAAAAAATCGACCCCGCATATTGAGTTTGTGGGCCGAAGCGATGCCTTAAAAATTCATAGATACTCGTGCAGTTATATTTATAAAAAACAGGAATGAACAAAAACGCTACCAGGATGCGTGCTGCTGCCGAGCCGATGAAAAATTGCAGGTACTCCCAGTTTTCGCTGTAGGCAATTGCAGGCACCCCGACGATTGTCAGCGCGCTGACTTCGGTGGCGACAAATGACAGACAGGCCGCAATCAAAGGGATTTTTCTTGCGCCGAGAAAGAAATCATTTGTATCTTTTTCTTTGCGTCCAAAAATATAAGAAATGACAAAAAGGAGAGAAACTGCCGATGCGACTATTATTAAATCAATACCGTTTAGATAGCCTGACAGATTTTGTACCGGAGCAGCTTCGTTCATTTGGCCGGCCTTATAGCCTTTCTCAGTAGCTGCCCGCTGTCATTGAGAATCTCGACAGCCTGTTGCAGATTGACGTTGCGAAAATGCATTACGAGGGCAGCTTTGACTTTTCCCTTTGCTTTCCTGAGCAGATTGGCAGTTTTTATTCGTGAAAGGCCGGTCAATTGAGAAACAATTCTGACGGACCTGTTGCGAAGCTTGTTATTTGTCGCCATCAGGTCAACCATCAGATTTCCATAAACTTTGCCCATCTTAATCATAGCGGTCGTAGTAAGTGTATTAAGCACAAGTTTCGTTGCAGTGCCTGCCTTCATTCTTGTTGAGCCGGTAATAACCTCCGGGCCGACGATGGGATTAATAATTATTTGTGCCGGAATATCTTTGACGACTTCCGGCGCACAGGTGATAAAGATTGTGCCCGCTCTTTTTTTCATTGCCTCTTTTAGCGCAACCCTCACAAAAGGCGTTAGTCCGCAGGCAGCAATGCCGACAACAACATCTTTTGCAGAAATTTTATATTTGTTTATAGCGGCAATTCCATCATTGGTTTTATCTTCAGCCCCTTCGATTGCTCGTACTAATGCCCGTTTTCCGCCTGCAATGATTCCCTGTACCAGCAGAGGACTTACGCCGAATGTTGGCGGACACTCGGAAGCATCCAGAACGCCAAGTCTGCCGCTTGTCCCTGCTCCGACGTAAAATAATCGGCCGTTTCTTTTGAATCGCTCTACTATCATATCGACCGCCGCAGCAATTTGTTTATATTCTTTGCCGACCGCCGGCGCAACGAGTCTGTCTTCAGCATTGATGAGTTTCACGATTTGGCCGGTTGTAAGCCTGTCGATATTTTTTGTTCTGCTGTTGGCCTTTTCTGTTGCCGGAAGTAGTCTGTGTTTTTTCATTGTGCCGGTATTATTTTTCCTAAAATCAACGGTTTCTCTGCGCCGGTTGCACCGGGAATATTATTTGCGATACCTTTAATGGTTGCATAAGCCAGAATAGCAAACGAAACGGCTTCTTTTGCATCGCAGCTTATACCGAAATCATCGCTGAATCGGATTATAGTTTTGTTGAAATTTTGTTTCAACATATTAGTTAATGTTTTATTTCTGGCTCCGCCTCCGCAGAGTATTACTTCGTCCGGCATATCAGGAAGAAATCGCTGATATGCGTCAGCGATACTGACAGCGGTAAAAGCAGTAGCTGTAGCAAGCATATCCTCAAAGGACATTAACCGCTTTTTGGCCTTTTTTATAAATTCTTTGGTGTAAGCTTCTCCGAATTCTTCTCTGCCGGTTGATTTCGGGGGCGGTCTTCGCAAAAACGGATGCCGCATCATTTCATCGAGCAACTTTTTATTTACTTTACCTTTCGCAGCGATTTTTCCGGCCTTGTCGTAATGTAATTTTCCTTTGCTGAGAACATTTGCGATTCGGTCGATGACCATATTGCCCGGCCCTGTATCGAAAGCGATTGTTTCTTTGAGTTTACATCCTGCCGGCAGGTAAGTTACGTTGGCAATTCCGCCGATATTCTGAACAGTTCGGTTTAGTTTTTTATCCTTAAATAGCCAGTAATCTGCAAAGGGTACTAAAGGAGCGCCTTGACCGCCGGCAGCTATATCTTTTGGCCGAAAATCCGCTACTGTGGTTATGCCGGTTTTGTAAGCTATTATTGATGGTTCGCCAATCTGAAGGGTTGAGCGGAATTTGCCTGTCGGATTATGGTAAATGGTTTGTCCGTGCGAACCGACAACATTAATAGTCTTTAAGTTGATTTTATTTTTTCTGCACAGTTTGATAACGGCATCAGCAAAAACCTCACCGAGCAGGAAGTTTAGATTGGATATATCCGCAGCCCTGCAGATTTTCTGTTCGGAAATCTCCAAGATATTTTTTCTTAATTGCTGCGGATATTTGAAAGTATCGAAAGCCAGCAGTTTGATTTTGTTTTTATTGATATCTACAACGGCAGCGTCAACACCGTCGGCAGACGTGCCTGACATTAAACCGACTATACGCATTGTTTTTATCCTTTGCATGCTCGTTGAAATAACCGCAGATTATCTTTCAGACGTGAAACTTTGTTGCGCAACAGCCAGAGCCGTTCAAAGTCTTTCGCGACATTCTGCATTTGTCTGTTTAAAAGCTGCAATTCTTTTCTTTCTACATTTTTGCCGGCTCGCAGCGATTTTGCAGCAAGTGCCCGTCTTGCGGAAAGGCAGTCCATTTTTGCAGCCAGTTTCAGTTCTTCGAGAGCGGTTTTTTCAAAATTTTCTGTCGATTGCAGCAGTTTCGGCCAGATGGATTCGTCCGAAAAATGCTCGACTATTTTTCGCAGTCCCTCAGCGTTCATTAAGTCAATGGGGCTTTGTGCCTGGTTATTTTTGTTTAGAATCGGCTCAACGAGTGCAAAATACAGCCAGCTCTTGTTTGGAACATTGGTTCCACAGGTGATATAAGTGCTTCCCAGTAAACGGATTGCGTCAGCTAATCGGCCTGTATGTTCGCCGAAAAAGTGGAAGCAAAAATTCTCTGTAAATTTTGGGTTGTCAACCGCTTTTCCATTCCAGGCGCAGGCTGCTCCGTGTGCGAAACTGTGCAGACTTACTCCCAGAAAATTTCGATGCCCGTTATCGCCCCAGTCTGTATTGAGCAGACCTTCAGCGTGAAATTTTCGGCCTTGCTGGGCAAAGTTTTTTACATTACCCATTGAATTGGGTAAACGCGAACCGTGAGTCAGCCAGCTACTTGTGCCGGGACAAACCATAAAGTCAATCCCGGCCTGTGCAATTTCTTTTGTTCTTTCGATATTTGCCCCGTTTTGTTCGTACTCCCAGTTCAGCAGGACTATATCATGAGGTAATTTGCTCAGTAATTCGGGATATTTTAGAACAATGTCTGCCCAGGCATTCATTCGCTTTCCGTGCTTTTGGCACAAGCGATAAATTTTCAAAAGGAACTCCAGATAGATTCGACCTGTTCCGATGCGGTCTGCTCGTTTTTTGCTTCGGCCTTTGCCCAGTTCCAAGGTCTCGTCGCAGCAGACGTTGAAATCCTCTGCAACAAAGAGCGGCACAAATTCGCTGTAAAGTTCGCTGATGAGTTTAATTGAGCCGGGCTCAGTCGGACAGAGTGTCGTCCCGCCGCCAAATCCGCGAAATCCCGGCGTCTCGCCAAGATGACAGTATTTTGGAAGGGCAAGGATTTTTTCCAGATGACCGAAACTTGCCAGCGAACCAGCCAGCCTTACGTGGTGCATTCGACAGTAATCCTGAAGTTCAAGAATCTCATTCGGCGTAAATGGACTATAACCTTTGCCGATGTCGGGATGTTTCCTGAAAGTAAAAACATTTTCAACGTAAAGCTGCAGTTCATTTATCTTCCAGTGTGCGAGCCGGTCAACCAGTCCTTTGAGCGTCTCAAGTTTAGGCACTTTTCCTCTGGAGCAGTCGAGATAAACGCCTCGCCTTTTAAAGTCCGGCTCGTCCTCTATCAGACACGCAGGCAGTCTGTTTCCATAGATTGCCACAAGGTCTTTTAAAGTCTGTATGGCATAGTATGCTCCAGCGTCCGTTGCAGCAAATATTTCAATGCCTTTTGTGTGGATTTTTATTTGATGGCCCTCGCTGTTTTTGATTGTTTTCTTGCGATATATTCTAATTTTTGCCGGGCTGAGCGTGTCTGTGAGCTGGAAAAAACCTTTTTGAAAGGTAACTTTCTTTACCGGAATCAATAATTTTTCAAACAGTCTTTCGTCCTTGATAGCCATACA
This sequence comes from Phycisphaerae bacterium, assembly GCA_041478555.1. Taxonomy (GTDB): domain Bacteria; phylum Planctomycetota; class Phycisphaerae; order Sedimentisphaerales; family UBA12454; genus JAPLMW01. Next base: position 26,662 of record JBGOWI010000022.1, on the reverse strand, counting down.
TTTTAGTATAGCATAATCTGAAATGCCTGACAATTTTGAATTGTTGTATATGGTGTGGGACTAAAGTATAATGTGATGAATATGAAAGACATTATGTCTAACCCTCTGAAATTCGCGTCGCTGGTGGCTCATCAGCTCAGGGGACCGGTTTCTGCAATCAGTGCGATTCTGCAGACGCTTGTCGGCGAATTTGCCGGCCCGATTACGCCGAGGCAGAAAGACCTCCTGCAGAGGGCAATTGGGCGTTGTGATGAATCGCTGCTTGCCGCTCAGAGACTTCTTGCAATCTCAAAGGCTATTCACGACCCGCAGGTATTCAGTGGTAAGGTTGAACTTTCCCTGCTTGTTCGCAAAAGCTCGGTTGCCTGGAGCCAGCAGGCGCGTCTGCATAATATTACCCTCACAACGAAAATCGATGCTGAACCTGCCTGGGCTGTTGGGACTGAAGCGGCAGTGACAGAGGTGCTCGAAGCTCTTCTTTCAAATGCAGTTAAATATACGCCTGACAACGGCAGGATTGAAATGCTTCTTTTATATGATGAAGCAGCAGATACATATCAGATAAGAATTGCCGATTCAGGTATCGGCATTTCAGAGGAAAATCGTGAAAAAGTTTTTCAGCCCTTTTACAGAACGCCCGGCGCTCACGCCTCATCCCGGCCGGGCACAGGACTGGGCCTTGCCTTTGTAAAGGCGATGGTTGACGCCGCGGGCGGAAATGTCTATGTCGAGAAATCGCATCTCGGCGGAGCTGAACTTGTAGTAAATCTCAGAGCTGTGCCAAAGGGCGCGGCAGAAAGAATCCCGGGAGATAAAAAAATGAAAAAGCCAATGAAAGTAGTAATAATTGGCGGAGTGGCGGCAGGACCGAAAGTTGCCGCCAAAATCATGCGCCTTGACCCTGATGCCGATGTTACAATTGTCGAAAAGGGCAGACTCCTTTCTTATGCAGGCTGCGGCCTGCCCTTTTACATCAGCGGCACCGTCAAGGACCAGAGTGAACTGATGAGTTCGCCTGCCGGTGTGGTGCGCGACCCGATATTCTTCCAGCAGGTCAAGAATGTTCACCTTATGAATCAGACCGAGGCGGTTGAGATTGACCGTAAAAAGAAGCAGGTTCGCGTAAAACGTCTGCTCGACGAAGCAGAATTGCTGCTCGATTACGACAAGCTCGTTCTCGCAACCGGCTCGGAGCCTGTCATGCCTGGTATAGAGGGAATCAAACTCGGCAATATTTTTACTCTTCACGGCGTAACCGATGCCGAAGGCATAAAGTCTGCGCTCGACAGGGGCAAGGCACGCGATGTCGTTATTGTCGGCGGCGGCCTTATCGGAATTGAAATGACAGAAGCCCTTGTTAGAAAGGGTTGCAGGGTGACGATTGTCGAAAAGCTGCCGCAGATTTTCCGTCTTCTCGATGTTGAATTGGCAATGCTCGTCGAAAATCAGCTCGAATCGCACGGCGTCAGGGTTCTTACCGATACTCAGGTGAAAAAATTTCAGGGCAAAGACACTATCGAATCGGTTGTTACCGACAAGGGTACATATCCTGCGGACTTGGTGATAATTGCGATAGGCAACCGGCCTAATGTAACTTTAGCGCGGCAGGCGGGTCTTGAAATCGGCTCAACCGGTGCGATAAAAATCAGTCCGAGAATGCAAACCTCTGATGCGAATATCTATGCCGCCGGCGACTGCGTTGAGAATATTGACCTGGTTACACAGAAACCCTGTTACGTGCCTCTTGGTTCGACTGCGAACAAGCAGGGCAGGGTGGCCGCGGTGAATATCTGCGGCGGGAACGATACATTTTCGCCGATTCTCGGCACTGTGGCCTGCAAGGTTTTTGATTATAATGTTGCCGTTACGGGTCTTACGGAGCATACAGCCGGACAGGCAGGCTTCGATGTTGTTACGGTTCTTGTGCCTGCGCCGGACAGAGAGCATTTTGTGCCCGGTTCTCAGCTTGTGATGTTGAAACTTGTTGTTGACAAAAAGAGCCGCAGACTCCTCGGTGCGCAGGCCATAGGTTCCGGCAATGGCGATAAGCGAATCGATGTTGCAGCGACGGCAATCGCTTCGCAGATGACGGTCGAGCAGATTGCCAATCTCGATTTGTGTTATGCTCCGCCTTATTCGCCGGTTATTGACAATATCATAACCGCCGCCAACGTGGCTCGAAATAAACTTGATGGCCTGATGGACGGTATCGGTCCGAGGAATCTGTGGCAGATGATACAGGAAAAGAAAGATTTTGTATTGTTGGATGTAAGAACGCCCTCCGAGTATCAGTGCGAGCGTCTGAACGGTGCAACTTTTATTCCTCTTGCCTCGCTGCGTTCTCGTTTTGTTGAGCTTGATAGAAATAAGCCCGTCGTGGCGTTTTGTAATTATTCGCTGAGGGCTTATGAGGCAGCGATTATATTGAAGCATCAGGGCTTTAAGGATGTGAAAGTTCTCGACGGCGGCCTCGAAATGTGGCCCTACGAAAAACTACAATAACCAATTGGCTCTATAGACAAGATTGACCATATTTTGAGAATCGGGTATAATTATAACCGCAAGTGATGTCTGAAGAGTTGAAAGTGTAATTTATGGCTCAAAAAGAAGACCTGTTAAAACAAATTAAATATTGCCTGATGGATGTATATCATCAGCGTTTACGAGGCATTGTGCTTTATGGCTCAGAGGCGCGTGGCCAGGCCGGGGCAAACAGCGACCTTGACATACTTGTCCTGCTTGATGGGCCGGTTGATTATGGCCGGGATTTGGACACTAATCTCAAGGCCCTTTATCCCTTGTCGTTACAAATTGGGCGACGCATCAGTGCAAAACCTGTCGCGCCGTCAGAATATGAATCACTCGATTGTCCTCTGTATCGAAATGCTCATCGCGAGGGAATAATGATATGAAGGAGTTTGCCGCTACCGAATGGCAGCGTGCTCTTCGCACATTGACATCAGCAGAAAAGCTTGTCGATACCGACCCTGATTCTGCGGCATCAAGGGCTTATGAGGCAGCGATTATATTGAAGCATCAGGGCTTTAAGGATGTGAAAGTTCTCGACGGCGGCCTCGAAATGTGGCCTTATGAAAAACTGCAATGAAATTCAGTTAGCCCCGCCATCATTTATTCGCCTTCGGCGGACTATGGCGGGGTTCGGTCATTGCGAGGCCTTTGGCCGTGGCAATTCCGTCTTCTACCTCCTACCTTCTATATTCTTTTTTTCTTTTACTTTTAACATTTCCCTGCTATAATTCTCCTGTTTCCTTGAGGAGCAACAGGGCTGCAATAAATTTAAAAATCAAAGTGCAAAACTACGGGAATATTTGAGTGAATACTGAGATTTATACAACAATTGTTGCGTCAATAGCTGCTTGCTTTTCAGCATTGGCAAGCTGGCTCATTTGGTCCCAACAAAAGCGAGTTGCATTAGATTCAATAAGGCCGGACTTAATATTAGATGGATGGACCTTCGTTGATAAAAATAATATGGTTGGAGAAATTCAAGTAAATTCATTAAGAAATGTTGGAAGAGGTCCTGCTTTGAGTATACGTGCATTCCTTAATATACGTCAGGGATGGCATATACATGAGCCTGATGCGCCTTTTAGTGCTTATATGATCCAAGAACCTCTTCACATTTTGCCTTCGGGTGAAAAAATAGGTATCGATTCAAAGGGAATGTTTTCATGGAAATATCGCGCCGGAGATTTATGGGTCATAGGGCTTGATCTAAAATTGCTCTACTGGGACATTCAATCTAACCGTTATGAAACTATCTATTATTTAATTGCAATAAAAGATAATACTTCTATGGGTGGAGCTCAACTACTCGCACCAGGACTTTATTTAGCTTCTCGTTCTACAAGGATAAAAGGCAGAAAAAGATTAGTAGTGGAAAGCCAAATCAATGCCCTAGTGGGAAGAATTAAGAAGTTAATATGGCCAAAGAATCTTGTGGCCAAGAATAAATCTGTGGAACCCACATAATCCATGGTTGCTTTTTATTGTGGTTTTGCATTTTAATTTTTAATATTGAAGGAATGATCAGGGTTGTTTATTTTTTACCCGCCGCGAAATTAATTTTTGACTTTCTTTACGCTTTACGCACTACGCTTCACGCACTACGCACTACGCATGACACATTCTTAAATCTTGCCCGCCTTTTATCCGCCTCTGGCGGAATGGCGTGGTTTATCCGCCTAAAAATTCACCCGTCACGTTTTTTATTTTGCCTTGTTAATCAATTCTATGAACTCGTTAAACAGATAACTTGAGTCGTGCGGGCCGGGCGATGCTTCGGGGTGATACTGAACGGCAAAAGCCGGCACATTTTTGCAGCGGAATCCTTCCAGCGTATTGTCATTAAGATTTATATGTGTAATCTGCACATCTTTATCGAGCAGTGAATCCGGGTCGATGCAGAAGCCGTGGTTCTGGCTGGTAATTTCAATCTTTCCAGTGACAAGGTTTTTGACCGGATGGTTTGCGCCGTGGTGACCGAATTTTAGTTTAAATCTTTCTCCGCCAACGGCAAGTCCGAGGATTTGGTGGCCGAGACATATTCCGAATATCGGCACTTTGCCCAGCAGTTTGCGTGTTGTCTCTATCGCATAGCTTATTGGTCCCGGGTCTCCGGGTCCATTGCTTAAAAATACGCCGTCAGGTTTTTGTTTGAGTATATCTTCAGCGGTCGTTTTTGCCGGCACAACTGTAACTTTGCAGCCGTGCGAAACCAGTAGCCGCAGAATATTCTGCTTGATTCCGTAGTCAAAGGCAATCACATCATATTTTGCTTCGGATTTAAAACTTTGTCCGAATTCGTTTTCGACAGGTTTGTCCCACAAATAGCTTTTTTTCGTGCTGACGTTTTCCACGATATCTCTGTCTAAAAGTCCGGGATATTCATCAAGCTCATCTTTAAGAGTTTTTATATTCGTCCCGTCTGTGCAGATAATCCCTTTCATTGCGCCTGCCTGGCGAATATGCATAACTAATTTTCTGGTATCGATGTCTTCGATTGCGGGAATGTTATGTTTCTTAAGGTAGTCATCGAGCGAAAATTCGTTTCGCCAGTTGCTCGGGAAGCTGCATTTTTCTTTTACTACAAATCCGCTCAGATAAGGCTTGTCGGATTCGATGTCCAGTGTATTTGTGCCATAATTACCTATAAGCGGATAGGTCATTGTAACAATCTGTTCGTGATAGGAAGGGTCTGTAAGTATTTCCTGATAGCCGCTCATAGCGGTATTGAAGACGACCTCACCGCACTTTCTGCCCTTGGCTCCGAATCCGCAGCCTTCAAAACGTGTCCCATCTTCAAGCAGTAATACGCCTTTCACTTTGCCTTCCTTTATCTGTAATAAAGCTGTATAGGTTTTACGTCTACTTTCTTTTGTTTCATTGACTCAATTGCCTTTATAACCGCCGCAGCGCCTCTGATTGTTGTGGTATAGGGCACATTGCGGTCGAGAGCGGTTCTTCTTATCGCGAACGAATCTTTAATAGTTTGTTTACCGATAGTGGTGTTTATAATCAGTGCGACCTGATTATTGATAATTAAATCGACGATATTCGGCCTGCCTTCAGTCATTTTCAGTACGAATTCCGAGGGCACATTGTTCTTAATCAGCTCGATGCAGGTTCCTTTTGTTGCAAGAAGTTTGAAGCCCATCTGGTGGAGCTTTTTGGCAATCTCAACAGCCTTTGGCTTGTCGGCATCTTTAACGCTTATAAAGATATTTCCGCTTATCGGCAGTGAATTGCCGGCCGCAATCTGCGATTTTGCATAAGCGATGCCGAAATCATCAGATAATCCCATTACCTCTCCGGTTGAGAGCATTTCAGGCCCCAGCAGCGTATCGCAGCCGGGAAATTTTAAGAATGGAAAAACAGCCTCCTTGACGGAGAAGTAATTGCGGTGTACCTCTTTTGTGAATCCAAGTTCATCGAGTGTTTTGCCCGCCATTACCTTTGCGGCAAGTTTAGCCAGCGGTACGCCGATAGCCTTGCTTACAAAAGGAACTGTTCTCGAAGCCCTCGGATTTACCTCAAGTATGTAAATCTGGTCATCCTTTACTGCAAACTGGACGTTCATAAGCCCTTTGACTTTAAGTTCCAGCGAGAGCATCTTTGTCTGACGTTTTATTTCTTTGATTAGGGCAGAGCTCAGGGAAAACGGCGGCAGACAGCATGCACTGTCTCCTGAGTGTATGCCCGCCTCTTCGATATGTTCCATAATCCCGCCGATAACGATGGTTTGGCCGTCGCTGATTGCATCGACGTCGAGTTCAGTTGCATCGTCGAGAAATTTGTCGATGAGTATCGGATGTTCTTCCGATACTGCGATGGCGTTTTCAACACAGTTTTTCAGTTCCTTTTCGTCATATACGATTTGCATTGCTCTTCCGCCCAGAACAAACGACGGCCGTATAAGCAGAGGATAACCGAGTTTCTTTGCAATTTTGACGGCCTGCCCATAATTCATTGCTGTACCGCTCGGCGGCTGATTGAGCTTGAGTTTTTCAACTATTTTATTGAACCGTTTTCGGTCTTCGGCAGCGTCGATGCTGTCCGGACTTGTGCCGATAATTTTTACGCCGGCTTTTGCCAGTGCGTTTGCAAGTTTCAGCGGCGTCTGTCCTCCGAACTGTACGATAACTCCGTCCGGTTTTTCCGTATCGACGATGTTCATTACGTCTTCGAAAACAATCGGCTCAAAATACAGTCTGTCTGACGTGTCGTAATCGGTGCTTACCGTTTCAGGGTTGCAGTTTATCATAATGGATTCGATTCCGATTTCCTTCAGCGCAAAAGCGGCATGGCAGCAGCAGTAGTCGAATTCGATTCCCTGCCCGATTCTGTTTGGTCCGCTGCCGAGAATGATGATTTTCTTTTTATCTGTGGGATTTGCCTCGCACTGGTCCTCGTATGTTGAATACAGATAAGGTGTATGCGCCTCAAACTCCGCCCCGCAGGTATCGACAATCTTATAGACGGCACAAATGCCTTCAGCAATTCGCTGTTTTCTAAGCTGTGGTTCGCTGATTTCTAATTTTGAAGCGATATATTTATCGCTGAAGCCCAGTTTTTTTGCCTGTCTGAGATTTTTGATGCTGATTTTGTCTTCGAACCGAACGATTTGTCCGATATTGTTCAGGAACCAGGGGTCGATTTTTGTAAGCTCGTAAATTTCATCGACGGCCAGTTTTCTTCGAAGCGCCTCTGCCACGTACCAGATTTTATCCCAGCGGTTGGTGTGTAGAATCTGTTTGAGCCGTTCGTTGTCTATTTTTGAATCGATATGTTTTCTGTCCAGCGAATATCGGTCGATTTCAAGCGAGCGGATAGCCTTCTGGAATGCCTCTTTAAATGTTCTTCCGATAGCCATTACTTCGCCGACGCTTTTCATCTGGATTGTCACTTCTGGTTTTGTTGCCGGAAATTTCTCGAAGGTAAATCTTGGCCATTTGACTACGCAGTAGTCGATTGTCGGCTCAAAACACGCGGGCGTCTTTTTGGTTATGTCGTTTGGTATCTCGTCGAGCGTATAGCCCACGGCAAGCAGCGAAGCGATTTTTGCAATCGGAAAGCCCGTAGCCTTTGAGGCCAGTGCCGAGCTTCTCGAAACTCGCGGATTCATTTCTATTACATACATTTTGCCGTTTTGGGGATTGACAGCGAACTGAATATTTGAACCGCCTGTTTCGACGCCGATAGCCCTCATAATTTTCAGTGCTGCATCGCGCATCGTCTGGTATTCCTTGTCGGTAAGCGTCTGAGCCGGTGCTACCGTGATGCTGTCGCCCGTATGGATTCCCATCGGGTCGAGGTTTTCTATCGAGCAGACAATCACAACGTTGTCTTTTCTGTCCCGCATTACCTCCAGCTCGAATTCTTTCCAGCCGAGGACCGATTCTTCAATTAGCACTTCATTTTTGGGGCTTAAGTTCAGTCCCCAGTGTACAAATTCGTTGTATTCCTCGGTATTATATGCGACGTTTCCGCCTGTTCCGCCAAGTGTATATGATGGTCGAATGATTGCCGGAAAGCCGATTTGTTCGATGATTTTTTGTGCCTCTTTCCATGAGTGAGCATAACCGCTTTTCGGCACTTCAAGGCCGATATTGAGTATGATTTTTTTGAATCTGTCGCGTTCTTCAGCCTTTTTTATAGTGGCAAGGTCTGCACCGATGAGTTTGACGTTGTATTTTTTCAAGACGCCGCTTTCTGCAAGTGCGACAGCGGTATTAAGTCCTGTTTGTCCGCCGAGTGTCGGCAGGATGCAGTCCGGTTTTTCTCTGCGGATTATTTTTTCCACCATATCAGGCGTAATCGGCTCAATATAAGTTCGGTCGGCAAGTTCCGGGTCGGTCATTATCGTTGCCGGGTTGCTGTTGACCAGCACCACCTCGAATCCTTCTTTCTTGAGGGCCTTGCAGGCCTGAGCGCCGGAATAATCGAACTCGCAGGCCTGGCCTATTACTATAGGGCCGGAGCCTATTATCATAATCTTGTGGATATCCGTGCGTTTGGGCATTTTTTACATCCGAGTTGTGAACTAATTATTTTGTCGCGGAATCTGCTGTCGATAAAGATTGGTAATCGGCATCCTCCTGTCTCTTCCGAAGGCTTTTGGCGTTATTTTAACACCTGGCGGACATTGACGCCGCTTATATTCGTTCCGGTCAACCATCCCGATGACTTTTAGAACGGTCTCGGCATCGAAGCCCTGCTCGACAATTTCCGATAGTGACATTTCTTCTTCGATATAGGCCTTGAGTATCCCATCGAGTATTTCATATTCCGGCAGGGTGTCGCTGTCTTTCTGTCCGAAGCGGAGTTCAGCGGTAGGTATTCTTGTGATAACGCTTTTCGGAATAATTTCTCTGCCGTGCAGTTTGTTTACATATTCGCTTAACTGATAGACAACCGTTTTCGGCACATCTTTTATCACGGCAAAACCGCCGGCAGTATCGCCGTAAAGTGTCGAATATCCGACCGCGGTTTCGCTCTTGTTGCCTGTCGTCAGAACAAGGTATCCGAACTGATTGCTCATCGACATCAGTATCGTGCCTCTGATTCGCGCCTGCAGATTTTCAAAGGCCAGACCTTTTTCGTTCCAGCCGCTGATTCTTCCGAGTTCCTGGTTAAAACTTTGCAGTACTTTTTCGATTGGTATGTTATGAAATTCTATACCCAGATTTTTCGCGACTTTTTCGGCATCGTTTATCGTTTCAGCCGTGTTGAACCTTGTCGGCATTGTAACGCCGATGACATTTTCTTTTCCAAGCGCGCTAGTGGCAATTGCAGCCGTAAAAGCGGAGTCTATTCCGCCGCTTAAGCCGACAAGGACCTTTTTAAAGCCGTTCTTTCTTACGTAGTCTTTTGTTCCGAGCACGAGTGCCTGATAGATTTCCTCGATGTAATCGACTTTTATCTGGGCGGATTCTGATTTTATCCGTCCGTCTTTATCAATGTCGGCAATGAGCAGGTCTTCTTCAAATGCCTTTGCACAGGAGACGAGTTTGCCGCTTGAGTCAACGAATATGCTTCTGCCGTCAAAGACAAGTTCATCCTGACCGCCGACGATATTGCAGTAAGCTACCGGACAGGCAAAAGATTTGGCGCAGGTTTGCAGAACCGCCATTTTTTGTTTTATCTTACCCGCATGAAATGGCGATGCCGATATGTTGATGATAAGATTTTTTTCAGATATGCCGGACAGAAATCTTTTCAGCCAGTTCAGGTCCCAGATGTCTTCACAGATAGTGCATAGGACGGATAAATTTTTTATTTTTATTGCCATAGGCTCAGTGCCGCCGGCAAAGTATCTTTTTTCGTCAAAGACTCCGTAGTTCGGCAGCAGTGCCTTTCGATATATGGCAGCGATTTTTCCATTTTGCAGTACAGCGAGTGAATTATATGGCAGTCCGTCACTGATTTCTGCAAAGCCGACAATGATGGTCATACCGGGACAATCTGCGGCAAGTTGTTCGATGGCTTTTTTGTTTTCAGCAAGAAAGGATTTTTTCAAAAGCAAATCTTCCGGCGGATAGCCGCAGACGCACAATTCCGGGAAAACAAGCAGCTCGATTTTTTCCTGTTTTGCGCGGCTGTACATCAGCTTCATTTTTTCAATATTGCCCGCAAAATCCCCGACGGTTGTGTTTACCTGTGCTAAACCTGTTTTTAAGCTCATCTAATTTTCCGTTTTTGTGTCATTTTACAGCTTATTTAAATTCTGTCCATAAGCCATTTATCGATTCTGTCAGCGGCTTTTCTGCCTGTATCGATGGCCTTTACTACCAGCGAAGCTCCCTGCACCGAATCTCCGGCAGCGAATACGTCGGCCTTACTGCTCTGGAAATTGTTTATTGCAATGTTTCCGTTCTCATCGAGTTTCAGTTGCAAACTCTTCACAAGGCCTTCGTGTTTTACGTGCAGGAAACCCATCGCAAGTATCACGAGGTCTGTCTTTATTGAAAACCCTGTGCCTCCTATTTCCTTGATGTTCCATCCTCTGGGGGTTTTTATCCATTCGACCTGGCAGCCGTGGAGTTCGCTTACGCTTGTTTCGGCGCCGGAAAGCCTGGTTGTTTTGACGCCCCAGATTCTTTCGCATCCTTCTTCGTGCGATGATGATGTTCTCATAATTCTCGGCCACATCGGCCAGGGAGTATCTTCAGGTCTTGCCTCCGGCGGCTTTGGCAGGATTTCAAGCTGATAAATCCTTTTAGCCCCTTGTCTGCGGGCGGTGCCGACGCAGTCGCTGCCCGTATCGCCGCCGCCTATGACTACTGCTGTTTTGTCTTTGGCCGAAATTATTTTTCCTTCGAGTTTTTCGCCGCCGCAGATTTTATTTTGTTGCACCAGATAATCCCACGCGAAGACGACATTTTCATATCCTCTGCCGGTAACAGCCAGGTCCCTCGGCTCACCTGCTCCCATTGTAAGGCAGATGCAGTCGAACATTTTTCTCAGATAGTGGGCCGATATATCTTTGCCTGCCTCGACTCCGGTCTGAAATTCAACGCCTTCGGCAGTAAGCTGTGCTAATCTGCGGTCGATAATATGTTTTTCCAGCTTGAAATCCGGTATTCCGTACCGCAAAATACCTCCGATTTTGTCATCTTTTTCAAAGACGACAACGCTGTGTCCTGCGCGGGCAAGTTGTTGTGCCGCAGCCAGTCCTGCAGGCCCTGAGCCGATAACAGCTGCTCTTTTGCCGGTCTTTTTTTTTGCGATGATTGGTTTTATCCATCCTTCCTCGAATCCGCGTTCGACAATCTGGTATTCGATATGTCTGATAAGAACCGGCTCATCGTTTATCGCCAGCGTACACGCTGTTTCGCACGGAGCAGGGCAGACGCGCGCCGTAATCTCCGGAAAATTATTTGTCGAGTGAAGTATCTCGCAGGCCTTTTGCCATTGTCCCTTGTAAATCATATCGCTGAATTCTGGTATGTTGTTTCCCAAAGGACATCCGACGCCGTGGCAGAAAGGTATTCCGCAGTCCATACATCTTGCCGCCTGCTGGATAATATCATCCGGCGTAAGAGTCAGCTCGACCTCTTTAAAATCGGTTACTCTTTCTTCTATTGGCCGATAAGCGGTTTTTTTGCCTTTATATTTTAAAAAGCCTTTTATCTCAGCCATAGAACACCTCTTCGGTCGCAGGTGTTGTCTCAGTATGCCGCTGTTCTGCCGCTCTCATTTTTTCCAATGACTTTCTGTAATCAATCGGCACGACTTTTACGAACTTGCCGAGCATATCTTGCCACGAGCTTAAAATTCTTTCAGCCTGTTTGCTGCCCGTCCATTTATAATGTCTTTCAATAAGCTCTTTTAAAAGCCGCTTATCTTCCGCCAGCCTCATACTCTCTAATTCAACCATATCGAGATTGCACAGGGTATCGAATAACTGCATTTCGTCAAGCACATAAGCGATTCCGCCGCTCATACCCGCCGCGAAATTGCATCCCGTTTTGCCGAGAACCACGATTGTTCCGCCGGTCATATATTCGCAGCCGTGGTCTCCGAGGCCTTCTACAACGGCGATTACTCCGCTGTTGCGAACCGCGAATCTTTCGCCGGCCATACCGTTTATAAACGCCTCGCCTTTTGTTGCGCCGTATAGCAGCGTATTGCCGGCAATAATATTTTCGTATGCCATAAACGGCGAACCTTCAGGCGTTTTTACAACGATTCTGCCGCCTGACAGGCCTTTGCCTAAATAGTCGTTGCTCTGTCCTGTCAGTTTCAGCGTGATGCCCGGTGCAAGAAATGCCCCGAAGCTCTGACCTGCCGAGCCGGCAAAGGCAAGTTCGATGGTGTCGTCCGGCAGTCCTTTCGGCCCATGTTTTCTTACAATATAGTTGCTTATTATTGTGCCGACAGTCCTGTTGACGTTGCGAATCGGCATTTCGAGTTTTGCCTTTTGTCCGCTGTCAATCGCAGACTTTATTTTTTCAAGAATCTGCCAATCGAGATGGTCAGCCAGTTTATCCGGCTGAGGATTGATTTTTCTGATAGCTCTGCCGTCTGATGTATCAGGCTTGTAAAAGATAGCCGAAAAATCCAGCCCTTTTGCCTTGTAGTGCTCGATTGCCTTTCTGGTGCACAGCATATCTACTCTGCCGACCATGTCTTCGAATTTCTTAAAACCTAATTGGGCCATAATCTGCCGGGTTTCCTCCGCAGCGAAGAACATAAATCGCTCGACGTATTCCGGTTTTCCTGCAAATCTGTCCCTCAGCTCTTTATCCTGTGTTCCTATTCCGAATGGGCACGCCCCTTCGTGGCATTTGCGAAGAAGCGTGCAGCCCAGCGTAACAAGGGCTGCCGTCCCGAATCCGAATCTTTCAGCTCCGAGCAGGGCGCCTATAACGACATCTCTGCCGGTTTTCATTTGTCCGTCAACCTGTATGCTTATTCTGTCTCGCAGGTTGTTCCCAACCAGCACCTGTTGTGTTTCTGCCAGTCCCAGTTCCCAGGGACAGCCGGTATGTTTGATTGAGCTTAATGGGCTTGCTCCTGTTCCGCCGTCGTGTCCGCTGATAAGAACTTCGTCGGCATTGCCTTTTGCGACGCCTGCCGCTATGGTGCCTACGCCGACTTCAGCGACGAGCTTGACGGAAACTCTCACGCCCGGATTGCTGCATTTAAGGTCGTATATAAGCTGTGCCAGGTCTTCGATTGAGTATATATCGTGATGCGGCGGCGGCGAAATCAACGTAACACCCGGCGTTGAGTATCTCAGTTTTGCTATTTCTTCCGTTACCTTATGTCCCGGCAGTTGTCCGCCTTCGCCCGGTTTTGCGCCCTGAGCCATCTTTATCTGCAATTCGGCAGCGTGTGAAAGATAATTTAGCGTAACTCCGAATCTTCCGCTTGCAACCTGTTTTATAGCGCAGTTTCTTGAAATCTGGCCCTTTTTCTCGATGTATCTGCTTTCGTCTTCGCCGCCTTCGCCGGTATTGCTCATCGCGCCTATTCTGTTCATGGCGATTGCAAGGCATTCGTGTGCCTCTTTGCTTATTGAGCCGTGGCTCATCGCTCCTGTGCAGAATCTTTTTACTATTTCGCCTGCCGGCTCAACCTCTTCAATCGCAATTGGCTGAGCGTTTTTGAATTCGAAAAGTCCTCGAAGTGTGCACAGTTTTTCGCCCTGTTGGTTGACCGCGTTTGCATATTCATCGTATGCTTTTTGGTCATTGTTTTTTACAGCATGCTGAAGGCGCGAAATTGTTGTCGGATTCCAAAGATGCACCTCGCCCGTCTGTCTGAAGTGGTATTCGCCGCCGAATTCGAGTTCAAGTTCTCCGCTTTTTCTCGGCCCGAACGCGTATTTATGCCGCCGGATTGTTTCCTCTGCTATTTCTTCAAGTCCGGCTCCCCCGATGCGCGAGCTGGTATTTGTGAAAAATTCGTTTATGAACTCTTTATTGAGTCCTATTGCTTCGAAAAGCTGCGCGGTATGGTAGCTCCTTAGTGTTGATATTCCCATTTTGCTCATTGTTTTGAGAATGCCTTTTTTGATTGCTGCGATGTAATTGTCCGCAATCTGCACTGGCTCCATATCGCCAGGCAATTCGCCTTGTCTTTGCAGTTCATCGAGGCACTCGAAGGTGAGGTATGGATTGATTGCGTTTGCTCCGTATCCGCACAGCAGGCAGAAATGCATGACTTCTCTCGGTTCGCCGCTTTCGACGATAATGCCTGCTTCGGCCCGCAGGCCGGCTTTAAGCAATCCTGTATGAACTGCGGCGGTGGCAAGCAATGAAGGAATTGGCGCCATACTTTGGGATACGAATCTGTCGCTTATGATTACCAGACTTGCGCCGCCTCTTACGGCATTCTGAGCGTCTTTTACGAGTCTGTCGATGCCGTGCCGCAGAGAGCCTGCCGGGTCGTTTATGTTTGCGTCAAAAAGTGCAGAGATTGTAACAACTTTAAAGTCTTCTCTTTTGACTGAGCGCAGTCGTTCGATATCTTCATTGGTCAGAATCGGATGAGGCAGTTTTAATTGTCTGCAGTGCTGTGGTGTCTCTTCGAGAATATTTGGTTTTCTGCCTGTGAACATCATCAGACTCATTACCAGGCCTTCCCTCAGCGGGTCGATTGGCGGATTTGTAACCTGAGCGAAAAGCTGTTTGAAATAGTTAAACAAAAGTTTTGGTTTATTGCTCAGCACCGCCAGCGCGCTGTCGTTTCCCATAGACCCGACCGGTTCCTGCCCATAGACAGCCATCGGAGTAAGAATCATCTTGAGTTCTTCACGGGTGTATCCGAAGACACGAAGTCTCTGAAAAATGGTATCGGAGTCGCTTGGCACCAGTTTGGGGCTGTCGAAAAGCCCTCGCAGTTCGATGCGGTTTTCTTCGAGCCATCGTCGATATGGTTTTTGTCTTGAGATTTTGCTTTTTATTTCGTTGTCTGTAACTATTCTGCCTTCGATGGTATCGACGAGGAACATATGTCCGGGCTGAAGACGTCCTTTCTTTTGGATTTTTTCCGGTGGAAATTCCACGACGCCGACTTCGCTTGCCAGGATAGCGAGCCCGTCGGTTGTAACGATGTATCTGCACGGCCGCAGACCGTTTCTGTCCAATGTCCCGCCGATTATCTGGCCGTCCGTGAAAACCATTGCAGCAGGGCCGTCCCACGGCTCCATTATGGTGGAGTGATATTCGTAGAAAGCGCGTTTATCTGTGCTCATATGGTATTTTTGCCCGAAGGCTTCAGGAATCATCATCATCATAGCGTGCGGCAGGGTTCTCCCTGCCTGCACCAGCAGTTCGAGTGCGTTATCGAAGCAGGCCGAGTCGCTTCCGTCCGGCGTGAGCACCGGCAGACAATCGGACATGTATTGGCCGAGCAGGTTGGAGACCATTTTATATTCTCGCCCCTGCATACAGCTTTTGTTTCCACTCAGGGTGTTGATTTCGCCGTTATGCGCAATACAGCGGAACGGCTGGGCCAGCCTCCAGTTTGGGAAGGTATTTGTGCTGTATCGTTGGTGGACTATTGCCAGTGCGCTTTTGATATTTTCGTCTGCCAAATCGGGGTAATAAGCGAACAGCTGCAAGGCCATGAACATTCCTTTATAGCAGATGGTTCTGCTGCTCAGTGAGCAGATATAGAAATCGCTCCCCGCAGCACCGAAATTTTCTCTTGCCTGTTTTTCGGTTCGTTTTCTTGCGAGAAAAAGTTTTCTTTCGAACTCTTCTGATTTCGCGCCGCATCCGTCGACAAAAATCTGACTGATATGCGGTTCGGCTTCAAGTGCGATTTTCCCCAGGCAGTCCGGTTTTGTCGGCACATTTCGCCGGCCGAGAACCTTCATTCCGCCAAGCTCGATTGCCTGCTGGAGTATGGAGAAGCATTTTTCGCGGAGCTCGTTATCTTTTGGAGCGAATATCATGCCCGCAGCGTATTTGCCCGGCTGTGGCAGATTAATTTTCAGCTTTTGAGTCTGTGCAAAAAAAAACTCATGCGGAGTCTGAAACAGGATTCCGGCGCCGTCGCCTGTGGTCTCGTCGGCGCCGGCTGCTCCGCGATGGTGAAGGTTAATCAGGATTTCCCTGCCGTAATCTATTATGGAGTGGTCTGCTTTGCCACAGATATTTACAACAGCACCGATACCGCAGCCGTCATGTTCACGCCGTACTTCATACAGACCGTTATCTATCTGTCTCGATACCATTGCTATGTAAATTCCTCCGCAGTTTTTGGCACTTTATGCTTGATTTTAAAGTTTACGTCAATTTTTTCTCTTTTGTTTGTTTTAATCCTTTTTATTATTTTCTATAGACACACCGACCCCCGCTGGTTTTTCAGTCCGGCAGGGGGGTTTGTGTGTCGAAATAACGGTGCTGTGCTATCGGTCTTAGCAGTCGTAATACAGAAAGAACTCGTAAGGATGCGGTCGCATTGCCATAGGTGTAAGTTCTTTGGTTCGTTTCCACTCAATCCATGCCTCTATCACATCTTTCGTGAAGACGTTGCCGGCTATAAGGAACTTGTGGTCTTTCTCCAAAGCCTGGATTGCTTCCTCAAGTGTGCCCGGCGTCTTTGGATATTTTGCGAGTTCTTCGTCGCTCATTTCATAAATATCTCTGTCGAGCGGTTCACCCGGATTGATTTTATTTTGTATTCCGTCGATGGCAGCCATCAACATTGCTGTCCAGGCAAGATAACCGTTTGCTGTGGGGTCCGGACAGCGGAACTCAATTCTTTTTGCTTTTGGATTTTCGGAATACATTGGTATTCTTACTCCCGCCGAGCGGTTTCTTGCGCTCATAACGAGGTTGACTGGTGCTTCGAAACCTGGCACAAGTCTTCTGTACGAATTGGTGGTCGGCGCAGCAAAAGCGAGGATCGCCGGTGCATGTTTGAGTATGCCTCCTACGGCGTTAAGTCCCAGTTCGCTCAGGCCTGCGTATCCTTTGCCTGCAAACAGTGGTTTGCCGCCTTTCCACAGCGAGAAATGCGTATGCATTCCGCTGCCGTTGTCTTCAAAGATGGGCTTTGCCATAAGCGTTACGGTTTTTCCATGCCGTTTGGCAACGTTTTTAATTATGTATTTGTACCACATAAACTGGTCGCCCATTTTTACTATGTCAGCATACTTCATATCGATTTCTGATTGACCGGCGGTAGCTACTTCGTGATGGTGGGCTTCAACGGCAATGCCGACCTTCATCATTTCATAGACCATTTCGCCCCGCAGGTCATGATATGTATCTGTCGGGCTTACCGGGAAGTATCCGCCCTTGAAGCTCGGTTTGTAGCCGAGATTAGGCTCTTCAAACCTTGCCGTATTCCACGCCCCTTCAATTGAGTCTATCTTGTACATACCTGTATGCTGATTTTGTTCGTAACGAACCTCATCGAAGATGAAGAATTCCGGTTCTGGTCCGACATAGCAGGTATCGGCAATACCTGTTTTCTTGAGGTATGCAGCGCCTTTTCGTACCACATGACGTGGGTCACGAGAGTATTCTTCATGTGTTACAGGGTCGACGATGTTTGCAATAACACTCACCGTAGGTTCGGCGAAGAATGGGTCTATTACAGCAGTATCGGGGTCAGGTACTGCGAGCATATCGGACATATGAATTCCCTGCCAGCCGCGTATGGATGAGCCGTCGAATCCCAGACCTTCGGTGAAGACATCCTCGTCCAGTGTATCTACGGGATAGGAACAGTGCTGCCATGTGCCGAGCAGGTCGACAAATTTCAGGTCAATCATTTTCGCATTATTTTTTTTGCAAAATTCAAAAAATTCTTTGGGGGTCATTTCTTATTTCCTTTCAAACAAATTCTGTCTTTTTACTCATAGCCGTTCCGTTATTTTTACCTGTACAGACACATTCGGTAATCGGCTCAATGATAGACAAGTATGCAATAATTATACCAATCAGCCTTTCGGTGTAAAAATTTTCATATAGTGCTGTCTTAAAAGATATTACAAAAATATATAAATTCAATATAAATTTTTTCTCACCTACATTTTTGTAGATATTTACATATAAATCTACATTATTGTATTTACTACAGAATTGTCTGTAGAAGCAAAATTTGGAATCGCTGTATTGCGGTGATGACTCCCTTGGTTTTGGGTTTGCAGCTTTAAACTTTAAGTTTCTTAACCTATAGCTTCGCCGCCGCGTTCCCCTGTCCTGATTCTTACGCATTCAGGTAGGTCTACTACAAAAATCTTTCCATCGCCGGTTTGTCCGGTTTTTGCACCGGCGATGATTGCATTAATCGTAGGTTCGACAAAATTTTCGTTAACAGCGATTTCAAGGCGGATCTTCCGCAGGAGGTTTCCTGTTTCCTTAAAGCCGCGATACACTTCGGTAACGCCTTTTTGGCGGCCATGGCCGAGGACCTCATTTACGGTGATAAGGTTTACTTCAGCCTTGTATAATTTCTCTTTGACCTGTTCGAGGCGATGCGGCTGAATAATCGCGATTATGAGTTTCATATTTAATCTCCTTAAAACCGCGGATTACGCGGATTCCAAATTTATTATTCTAATATTGTATAAGCATGTTCGTTATGCTGCGTAAGGTCGAGGCCCATTGCCTCGTCATCTTCGCTGACGCGTACGCCAATCACCAGATCGACGAGCTTATACAGAATTAATGTCGCAACGAACGTATATACAATGCTGACAATCACGGCCACAAACTGTATCCAGAGCTGTTTTGGATTTCCGAAGAATAAGCCGTTCGCACCGGCAGCATTGACTGCTTTTGTGGCGAACAGGCCGGTAGCCAGTGTGCCCCACGTGCCGCCGATACCGTGTATGCCGAAGGCGTCTAACGAATCGTCGTAGTGGAATTTATGCTTTATGTAGCTGACCGCTATGAAGCAAAAGATGCTTGCCGTTATACCGATTACGATTGCACCGCCTATACCGACAAACCCTGCCGCAGGCGTTATAGTCGCCAGGCCGGCAATTGCACCGGAAATAGTGCCGAGCATTGTAGGAGCGCCGTTAATTGCCCAGTCGATAAGTGCCCACGTTAGAGCAGCCGCTGCTGCCGCGGTGTTTGTGACAACAAAGGCATTTACCGCCAGTCCGCCAGCGCTGAGAGCGGAGCCGGCATTAAAGCCGAACCAGCCGAACCAGAGTAACGCCGCGCCGAGCACGCTGAAAGGCAGACTGTGCGGCGGCACTGTATGCTTATCAAAGCATTTGCGTTTGCCGATTACAATCGCGGTAGCCAACGCAGCAAAGCCGGCATTGATATGCACAACCGTTCCGCCTGCGAAATCGAGCGCGCCCATATTCCTGAGCCATCCGCCGACGCCCCATACCCAGTGTGCAAGCGGGTCATACACAAAAGTCGCCCACAGCAGTGTGAAAACTAAAAACGATGAGAACTTCATACGTTCGGCAAATGCGCCTATGATTAAGGCCGGCGTTATCACAGCGAACATCGCCTGGAAAATCATGAATGCCTGATGCGGAATAGTTGCGCTGTAACCGGCATAAGGCTCAAGGCCGACGCCTTTGAGTCCAAACCATTGAAAGCCGCCGAGCCAGCCTGTTCCGGGCGCAAATGACAGGCTGTAACCAATCAGTACCCATTGAATGCTCAAAGCTGCCAGGACAATGAAGCATTGCATAAGAACGCTGAGGTAATTTTTTCGTCTGACAAGGCCGCCGTAGAAGAAGGCCAGGCCGGGCGTCATTATCATAACAAGAGCTGCCGAGATAAGCACCCAGGCGGTATCGCCGCTATCGACCTTAGGGACGGGTGCTGCTGGAGCAGTCTCCTCAGCGAGTACCGGCACAACTGCGAGCAGAACTGCCAGAATCGCAAGTGGAACAAGTCTACACATTTTTAGTTCTCCTTATTGTATTTTTTAAAAACTTTTTCTTATACCAATTCCTGTAAAGAAATAGTCACCTTATGTATTAAGCAATATCTGTGCCGGATAAATTATAATTCTGGAAAAAGATACAAGTGCTTGTTCGAAATGGTTTTAAGAAATGAGATATGTAGCATGTGAGTTGTTTGATTTTTCTACAATAACGTAGAAGTATGACCTTTTATAAACATTATTGTATTTAACGCCTACGAGAGCAACTTTGGAAAGATGCCGTATTTTTTGATTTTGTATCCGAGTATTCGTTCTGTTAATCCTAGTTCCTTTGCTGCTTTTATTTGTTGTCCGCCGCATTTTTTGAGCGAGTCGATAATAAGTTCTCTTTCTTTGTTTTCGATGATTTCCGTAAGCGACCGTCCCAGCGGCGTATCACTTTTTTTAATCATTTGCAGTGATGGAGGCAGATGTTCTGAGCGCACGACGTCATCGTTGCACAAAAGTACGGCTCTTTCGATGCAGTTTTCGAGTTCTCTTATATTTCCGGGCCAGTGGTAGCTTGTGAGCATTTCGATCGCGGGTGTTGAGATGCGTGTAATTCTTTTGTTATTTTCTTTTGAGAACTGTTCGAGAAAATAATCGGCCAGGAGCATTATATCATCTTTTCGTTCTCTCAGCGGCGGCAGATAAATTGGAAAAACGTTTATTCTGTAATAAAGGTCTTCTCTGAAGAGTTTTTCTTTGATTTGCTCTTCGAGATTTTTATTGGTGGCGACGACAATTCGTACATTTGCTTTTATTGTTTCACTTCCGCCAAGCCGTTCGAACTCCTTGAATTGGATGACTCTGAGCAGTTTAGCCTGCAGATTTATGGAAAAATCGCCTATTTCGTCGAGGAAAATCGTGCCGCCGTTTGCCTTTTCGAATCTGCCGACCTTTCTTTCTGTTGCACCTGTAAAAGCCCCTTTTTCATGGCCGAAAAGCTCGCTTTCCAGCAGGGTTTCCGGCAGGGCGGTGCAGTTTATCTTCACGAAAGGTTTATTTGCCCTTGTGCTGTTGTAGTGTATTGCGTGGGCGACGAGGTCTTTTCCTGTGCCGCTTTCGCCGCGAATCAGCACGGTGGCGTTGCTGTCGGCCACCTGTTCGATAAGTCTGTAGACCTCTTTCATGGCATTGCTTGTGCCGACCATATTGTCTATATTGAAATGTGTTTTTAATTCCTGTCTTAATCGCAGGTTTTCTTCTGAAAGTTGTCTTTTGTCGGATTCGACAAGTTTATTTAGTTTCACCGCTTGTGCAACCATTGTTGCTATGACATTTAAGAGGTTTAGATTTGCTTCGACGTCATCTTCTTTTTGGACCTGCCTGTCGACATTCAGGGTTCCGATTGTTTTTCCTTCGAGTTTTATAGGCACACAGTAAAAGGCGATTTGTTTGCCGTATATTTTTTTTCTGGAGCGGGTTTTGTGAAGGAATCTGCTGTCTTTTGAAATATCCGGCACAACGATTTCTCTGCCTGTCTGGACGACTGTGCCGGTGATGCCTTCGCCGATTTTATAGCTGCCTAATTGTTTTGATTTTTCGCTCAGGCCGTGAGCCACTTTTATGTTTATCGTTTCCGTTCCGGGGTCAAGCAGGGTGATAGTTCCTCTTTGCAGCTTGACGTGTGTGTCGAGCGATTTTAAAATCGCCTTCAGTGTAAGCTCAAGATCCAGCGATTCGGCAAAAGCCCTTGCCATATCGCTTAATAACTGTACTTCTTTGGATAGTTTAACTGCCATAATTCTGTCTTTTTATAATATACGAAATTGTAGGCAAAAAATGAAAAATTACAATATTGTTTTTTTATTTTTTTGGTGTTTTTTATCTGGCTGGCGTTTAAAAATTCGATATTTAGACAGAGAGATTTTGCCCCAAGTACCTGTCTTTTCTGGCTTAACAGGAAAGTTCATCAAGAAAGCCAGACCTCGAAAAGAGAATCTGGCTTCGGAGGAGGGTGATGAAAAGATCAATATACCGACCAACTAATATTTTGGTTTTTTGCTGTGATTCTCCTTGTCCAATTATTACAGTCCAAATGCTGAAATCAAGTATTTTTTTGTAATTTTTCAGCAGAATTTACTGCTTTATCAAAGGTATGTTTGGAGCCGTAAAGGCCCGATAAAATCTGCTTGCCAATTGAACCGCCTTTAAATATCCTTTAACCGGTGGCTGAATAACGATTATATGAAAGTAACTATTTCCACATTATGCCAGGCAAAAAAGGAAGGTCGGAAGTTTTCTGCTGTAAGCTGTTATGACTACACCAGCGCAAAACTTGTCGCCGCTGCAGGTGTTGAGGTTTTGCTGGCAGGCGACTCAGCAGCTCAGTTTATGCTCGGCTTTAATAGCACTTTGCCGGTATCAATGGATTTTATGGCTGCGATAACCGCTGCGGTCAGAAGGGCAGCTCCTGACCGTTTGATTGTGGCTGATTTACCTTACGAATCCTGCAGAGCCGGTACAGAGCGGATAATAAAGGACTCGCAAAGATTCGTAAATGAATCCGGTGTCGACATTGTAAAAATCGAAACATCTGTCGAGCAGTTTGATGCGGTAAAAACTGTTATTGATGCCGGCATATCAGTTATGCCGCATTTAGGTATAAGGCCGCAGACGGGCGGGTACAAGGCGGAGGGTGCAACCGCCGAGATAGCGGCACAGCTTATAAAACTTGCTGATAAGGTGCATCAGGCAGGTGCACAGATGCTTTTGCTGGAAGGTATCGCGAGGGAAGTTGCTGAAATTATCACACAGCGATTGCCGATTCCGGTTATAGGTTGCGGCTCAGGCCCCGATTGTGACGGCCAGGTATTGGTTCTGCCGGACATTTTGAATCTCAAGGCTGGCCCCGTGCCGAAATTTTCTAAAAGTTTCGCCAATATCGGCAGGGCGTGCATCGAGGCGGTTGCTTTATATGACAGCCACGTTAAGCAGCGCCTTTATCCTGACGATGCTCACTGTTATCACATGAAAGCCGGCGAGCACGATAAACTTAAACGATTGGTCACCTGATTTATCCGCCAAAGGCCCGATTTATTATGTCGCAAAACGATACAACAGCTCAAAACCACAGCGAACTTGGCGTTATTCGTCCGCTGATTGTTTCTGACAGCGAGGCTGCGCAGCAGTTTTGTGCGCCGCTGCGCCATTTGCTTTTTGGTTTTGAGGCTCAGGATATTACTTGTTGTGTTGTTGTGCCTCCTGAAAGTCAGATAGAATCGTTCCTCTGGCCGGGCATAGAGATAATAGAATATCCGGCGTGGCGGTTCCCTTTGTTTTATTGGCAGAACCGCAGACGTCTGATTTCGCAGATAGAAAAGTTCAGTCCCACAATTATTCACTGCCTTGGCACTGCAAAGGCGCTGCTTGCAAAGGCCCTCGGTCGTGCTTTTAATATTCCTGTTGTTCTGACAGCAAATTCTTCACAGCAGAATTTTTTGAAGCGCCGGATAATAAGTAAAGGTTTTTCAGCAATTGTGGCGCCTTCTGAGCGTATCGCCGAGTTGCTGAAGAAGCGGAACCCTGGTATTGCAGCCCTTGTCAGGCAGGTAAATACCGGCACATTTGTTAATGAGACCTGTGCATGTTTTTCGAATCCTGGCCGGATTCCCGGTATGGTTATAGTCTCGGATTTTTTGCGTTTTGACTATTTGGAGCCGCTTTTAAGTGCCGTAAGACATCTCGCGGTTGACGGCTACGAATTTCTTGTCGTTCTGGTGGGCTCTGGCCCTGCGGAGAGGGATATCCGTAGATTTATTCGCAGCGTTGGACTTATTTCTACCGTCAATATCTCGCCTCAGATAGGGCCGCTGCGAGCGGTATTTCGCGGTGCGGATATTTTTATTCACCCCTTTATTACACAAAGCTTTGACCCTGCAATGATTGAGGCCGCCGGTGCAGGTTCAGCAATTGCTACCGATAAAAGTAATGCAGACAATCTTTTGCAGGGTAATATAACCGCCGTTTTTTTCGACAGCCGCGACGAATTGAGCATCTATTCGGCATTGCAGAAGCTTCTTGATGACAGGGAATTTGCAAAATCAATAGCGTCTGCTGCACAGGATTACCTCCGCAGCAATAATACCGTAAGCTCGATGGTGGACGACCTGCTCAAAGTCTACTCCCAGGCAGCACCGCCAACTAACGACTAAAATTCAGCACAGCGGATTGTCCGTGAAATTTTCTTGCTGCAGCATCGTAGGCTTTTGCCGCTTTGCCTTTCTGTTATCAAGTCCGTTGTGGTTTATATGGTCGATATCAACGATAGCGAATTTATTTTGAGTTAAGGCAATTTTTCTAATAATCCGCCGAAGGCGGACTATAGGCATGTTACGTTACGGTTTCCAGAACATGCGGTAAAGCGTCTTGCTGCGAATGGCAATCGCCTCAAATCCCTCACCACGAACCGTCGGAAAACTGGTAATTCCGTCATATTCCGGCCCAGCCTGGTCATCGACGACGACTAATTGTTTGTTGCCCTTCTTGGCCATATAAGCCACGTGCCTGCCGTCAGAGCTGAAGACAAGAGTGCCTTCCAGAGTATCATCGTATGCCGCACCGGCCTTGTCATCGACAATAATCTGCCATTTGTTACCCTTTTGCGCCATATATGCTATGTGTTTGCTATCTGGGCTGAAGATGGGAAAACCTTTCTTAATACTGTCATGCTCCGGTCCGACGTTACCATCAACAACGATAGTCTGCTTGTAATTGTTCCTGGCTGTATACGCCACGTGCCTGCTGTCAGGGCTGAAAACAAGAGAGCCTTCTATAATATCATCGTATTCCGGCCCGCTCTGGTTATCGACAATGACCTGCCATTTGTTGCCCTTCCACGCTGCATATGTCATGCGATTACTGTCCGGGCTGAAGACGGGAGAACCTTCCTTAATACTGTCATACTCTGGTCCGGCGTTGCCATCGGCGACGACCTGCCACTTGTCGTCCTTCTTGGCTGCATACGCCACACGCTTACTGTCCGGGCTGAAGATGGGAGGACCTTCCCTGATGATGTCGTACTCTGGCCCGGCCTGACCATCGACAATGACCATCTGTTTGCGGTTATTCTTGGCCACATATGCCGCGCGTTTGCCGTCCGGGCTGAAAACAACAGTGCCTTCCGGAATATCATCGTATTCCGGCTCAGCCTGGCCATCAATGATGACCTGCCATTTGTTGTCCTTCCGGGCCCTGTATGCGATGCGTTTGCCGTCCGGGCTGAAGACAGGAGGGTCTTTTCCGATATCGTTATATGCAGGTCCTGCCTGTCCATCGACGATGACCTGCCGTTTCATACTCTTGCGGCTCACATACGCCACGCGTCTGCTGTCCGGGCTGAAGACAAGAGAGCCGATATCGTCGTATCTTGGTTCTGCCTCTCCATCGATGACAGCCAGCCGTTGAGCATCTTTCCATGCCATATATGCTACGCGTCTGCTGTCCAGGCTGAAGATAGGAGTAGAAATGCCTTTCATCACAATGCTGTCGTATTCCGGTCCTGCCTGACCATCGACAACAACCACCAGTTTGTAGCCTTTCTGTGCCGTATATCCCATTCGCTTACTGTCCGGGCTGAAGACAAGAGTGTTTTTCCAAATGCCGTCGTATGCTGCTCCGTCATTGCCATCGACAACGACTAATTGTTTGTTACCCTTCAGGACCGCATACGCCATGTGATTGCTGTCCGGACTAAAGACAAGAGTGCCTTCTCCGACTATATCGTACACCGGTCCGGCATTGCCATCGACAACGACCTGGGACTTGTTATTTTTCACTGCAATAAAAGCTATATGCCGCTGGTCCGGACTGCGGACAATGTTGGATATTCGGTCAGGTATTAGTCCTAACATCACCTCAGTAAAATGTTTAGGTTCGTTGGGTTCATTCTGGCTGCCTGCCATGAGCGAAGTCGAATGGTAAGACGGCATCGCCGCCAGCAAAATTGCCGTTACAACGGCTGCACATACAATATATCCACGATTGCCCATACTACAGCTTATTTTACTGCCTCTTTCGCATTGCGCCTACTTGTATTTTTTCTCCCTCTGCGACAAAATCCCCGTCTAAACGCACTACACACTACCAGCAACCGTTTTATTTTATCCCCTATCCCCTAAACCCTGATTGTCACCAAAATTCAATACTGCAAATTCACCGTGATATTTCTTCGCTGCCTCGTCGTATGCCCTTGCTGCCTGTTTTTCATCTTCGAACATACCGAGGTGTATGTGTTTGCCCTGGCATTTTATGCCTGCCCGCCATTTACCGCACTTTTCATCCCGGCAGACCCCCTTGTATTTTGACTTTCCTCTGTTCATACCTCTTTTGCTGTTGGCGTTATTTTGTGCCGCCGTTGCGATTCGAAGATTTTCTCTTGTATTATTAAGCCCGTTTTTGTCTTCGTGGTCGACAATATCGTTTTCCTTTGCGTTCATTATCTGTCTGTGCATTTTTACTGTAGTATTTTTGTTATTGATGCGTGCATACCGTATAGCGTAAAAAGTATCGTAATCTTTTGCTGCGCACCATTTGAATAGATTAAGAGTCTCGAAGTCTTGCTGGTCAACTATTGCGTATTGGCCTTGTGTAAGCTTGATAAGCCTGAATGATTCGCCGTAGCGGATTTTCCTGTAGCGCAGCAAAACCCATACGCCGATGCGTTTGAAAACTTTCGGAACAGGGATGGGTAAATAAATTTTATCCACGGGAAAAATTGAAAATTTTTGTAATTAAACTCGAAGCACGAAATCCGAAATACGAAACAATATCAAAT
>JBGOWI010000089.1:0-4444 GCA_041478555.1 Phycisphaerae bacterium | reverse complement strand
AGCGAATGCAGTCCCATCGCATCACAGCCAAGCTGCTTTATCGTTTCGCAGATGGAAGCGTTTATATCGTGTATAAGCGTATGTTCAACGATAGCCATTGTGTGCTCGTCGGTATATCTTCTGCCGTTGACCCACTGAGGCTCAAGGCCCGACTCGTCCATAGCCTTTGTGATGGCTTTGCCTCCGCCGTGAACCAGAATAGGTCTGATGCCGACAGTAACCATAAAGACAACATCCGTCAGCAGCTTCTTCTGCAGCTGCGGCTCGTCGAGAACGCTTCCGCCGAGCTTGACAACGACGATTTTGCCGCGAAACAGACGAATATATTCCATTGCCTCAACAAGCGCTTTTGCCTTCTCAATCGCTCTTTTCACCTTTTATCTCCGAAAAACACTATTTTGTAAACCGGCGATTATATATATTGTCATCTTGGGGGGTCAAGAAAGATTTGCTTTTTATCGACTTTTTGGCGGAATACGGTTCTGCCTGAAAGCCAACGATCGGATTCGAACCGATAACCCCCGGTTTACAAAACCGGAGCTCTACCGTTGAGCTACGTTGGCATTTGAATAAGTAAGTTTATAAAAAAGCTGCTTTTTTCGCAAGCCAAATCGTGCAATCTCACAGCTCAAAAACCTGACCCGGAGCGGGAATATGGGCGTTTTTCATTCCGGCCTCAACCAGTCTTTCGGCAAAAAACTCAAGGGCGTTCCGCTCGCCGTGAACACAAAAGACATGTTCAATATGAGAAGCGCCGCACCTTTTAAAATAGTCGAGCATCTCGAACTCGTCGGCATGGGCGCTTAAAGCGGCGATTTCTTCGACCTTTGCCCGCAGCGGAAGGAGCGTACCGAAAATCTTAACCTCACTGCGATGTTCGGCAATCCTTCGGCCAAGAGTGTTTTCGGCCATATAGCCGACAATCAGAATTATATTGTTTGGGTCAGTTATGTTGTTCTTTAAATGATGAAGGATTCGGCCTGCTTCGCACATACCCGATGCAGAAATGATAATCATCGGGCCGGACATATCGTTAAGAGCCTTGGACTCCTCGACGCTTTCGGTATATCGCAGATTTTCAAAATCAAAAGGCCTTTGGCTGTTAATCAGAAATTCCACCGCGGCCGAGTCCCAGCACTCCCTGTGCTTTGCATAGACGTCTGTGGCGGCACTGGACAGCGGGGAATCGACGAAGATCGGCAGCGGACAGATTTGACCTTCACTGTGTAATTTGTTCAGCAGATAGATAATGTATTGCGTTCTGCCGATACTGAAGGCCGGGATTATCAGTTTTCCCTTTATAGAACAAATTTCATCGACAACTTTTTTAAGCGCATCCTTGACACCTGCGGCAGGGGGGTGTTTGCGGTCGCCGTAAGTGCTCTCGGTGATAAGGTAATCAATATCCTTAATAACGACAGGGTCCTGGAGAATCGGTATATCGCGTCTGCCTATATCGCCTGTGAACATCAGTTTTTTCGTGCTGCCGTTTTCCCTGAAAATTATTTCCGTAAAGGCAGAACCAAGGATATGGCCGGCATCGTGAAAACAAACTTCTACATTGTCAAAAAGTGTAAAAGGCTTTGAATAAGCAACAGGCTCAAGCTGCTCGCTGGCAATATCTGCGTCTTCATTTGTATAAAGCGGTTCAAAGGGTTTTCTGCCCTGTCTGATGCGTTTTCTATTGACGTACTCAACGTCGAAAATCTGGATACGGGCACAATCCCTGAACATTATTTTGCACAAATCGGCGGTAGCTTCAGTGCAGAAGATTTTGCCTTTGTAACCTTTTTTAACCAATGTCGGGATATTGCCGCTGTGGTCCATGTGGGCGTGCGACAGAAGCATTACATCAATTTTGGCAGGGTCAACGAGAAAATTGCGGTTTTTCTCGAACGCCTCTTTTCTTTTGCCCTGGAACAGCCCGCAGTCAAGCAGGATATTTTTGCCGTTGATTGTAACTATATGAGCCGAGCCGGTAACTTCGCGTGCAGCGCCGTGAAAAGTAAGTTTCATTACTTGTCCTTAAACAAAATTTGTCGATGCGGAATTATCTTATCAGAAAAAAATGTTATTAACCAGCTTATTCTCCGGCAAGGCGTTTTTGAGCATAAACGAGCAAAGGAAGTACGACGAATCTTACGGCACTTTTTCGATTGTTTTCCATCAGGGGGCAGTATAAATCATATATAACCCGCCGGCAAGAACCAGCACGCCGCAGATTTTTTTGAGTATTACCGCACCTTTTGATTTCTCATTCCAGTTCAGATATTTTTCAACAAGCTCGGTTGATGTACCGGCAATAACAATCACCGAACAATGGCCGATGCCATAGAAAACCAAAAGCAAAATACCATAAACGATATTTGTCGATGCAACCTTAAATGTAACGGCCAGCATAGGAGCCATATACGCAAATGTGCAGGGGCCCAGAGCGATTCCGAAGACAAGACCTAAAACAAACGCGGCAAACAGACCTTTTTGTTTCATACCGACATTTGACAGCCCCGCAAACGGTACTGGTATCACATCGAGCAAATGCAGTCCGACAAGGAAAAAAATTGCCGCTACAAAATAATTGCCGTATCTGCCGACATTGCCCATCATTCTGCCGGCTGCGGCAGTGATTGCTCCGACAATCGCAATAGTAATTAAAATCCCCACTGCAAACAATGTGGAAATCGCCAGCGCCCGCTTTGTAGAAATCCTTCCCTGTTCGTCGATAAAACCTACGATAAGCGGAATGCTCGCCAAATGGCAGGGACTGAGCAGAATACTCAAAACGCCCCAGATAAATGCCGCGCCGATTGCAATGGCAGGTGTTCCCTCAACTGCGCGGGTCAGTGTGGTAAAAAGCTCCTGCATATTATTTGATGCCCATTTCGCTTAATTTATCAGTAATATCTTTTTCTGAGAAAAATCCGCTGTGCCGGTAAAACTCTTTGCCTTTGCCGTCGAAAAATACCTGCGAAGGAATCGAACGAATTCCATATCGGGCTGAAAGTATCTGTTCCTGTTGTGGTTCGATGTAAACGATGTTGATTTTTTCATTGTATTTTCCACGAACCGTACCTATGACTGGAAGCATCTTGTCGGGCCCGCAACAGCTTTTTGCACTGAAAACAGCAAGCGTTGGTTTTCCACTGGTTCTGGCTTTATCCAGTAGATTGTCTTTAGCGAGTTCGGCCTGAGTTTTTGTCCAGGAATCGGAAACGGTAATTTCTATCTTCTGTCCGAGCGTTTGAACATATTGGTCAACAAAGCGTTGCTGCTTATCCTGCAATACATAAGATACTATCTGTTTTCGGACGCTATCCAATGGCGTGCCGCAGAAAACACTTTCATTCTCTTTATAAAAAGTTTCAACATCCTGATTAGTAACATTGATATCTTTTACAAGATTTTCAAAAAGTGCCTTTACAAGCTCGTTGTCCGGCATTGCAGCAACGGTTTTATTCTGTTTGCCCAACTCCTGCTTAGCTATTTTCACTAATAACTTACCGGTTGCCTCCTGCTCAAGCACAAAGAAAGCGTTTTTCTGCAGTTCCTGCCAGGATTGTTCCGGCTGCTGCGAGATAGTCTGATTAATGTCCTTCTGAGCGATTTCCATCCCATCAGTTTTCAGTAAAATGCCTTCAGGTAATGTCCCGACTTTTGCATATGTCAGCACGCCGGCTGCAAGATTTGGATAGAGCTGTTCTACGGTTTTGACACTGTCCGAAGTGTTTTCCTGAGCAAAGCAGGGGATAAACACAAGACCTGTGATTACGGTAAAAGCTAAAAAACAACCACTAATTTTTTTCATTATTTGTTCCTTTCTCAAGATTTATGCCGAATTTTTTCCATTTAGCCAATATATCTTCTTTGGAGAAGAAACCCTCGTGTCTGAAAAGTTCTTTGCCGTCTGCGTTAAAGAAAATCTGTGTCGGAATTACTCTTATTTTGTATTTAGGGCCTTCCTGGGGGTTTTTCCAGACATCGATGAAGACTACCTGCAGTTTACCTTTGTATTCTGCTGAGAGTTCTTCAAGTATCGGGGCCATCATTTTGCAGGGAATACATTTATCAGCGCCCAAATCAACCAGCCTCGGCAGTTTTTGCATCTGACTTATTTGAGAAGTCTGTCCAGCCGTAGTATTAGAATCATTTGTAGTTACCCGAAACTGCTTGGACGTATTTTCTGTCTTTTTCAGCCATACAACTGCAACAACAGACGACGCAAGAATCAATACGATAATTACTTTCCAGGCGTTCCTCATTTCAGCATTTCCTTTAACTGTTCCATTGAAGGTACTTTGCCCGCAACTTTTACTTTTCCATCAACAACAAGAGCCGGCGTAACCATTACACCGAACTTCATTATATCATTAATTTTTGTAACTTTTTCAAGTTCATATTCAATACCGATTTCTTTTGCAGTTTGTTCTACAAGCTCCGCAAGTTT
>JBGOWI010000039.1:0-22298 GCA_041478555.1 Phycisphaerae bacterium | reverse complement strand
TTCTCTGTGTTCTCTGTGAGCTCTGTGGCTAATATAATTTATTTCTCTGTGTTCTCTGTGAGCTCTGTGGCTAATATAATTTATTTCTCTGTGTTCTCTGTGAGCTCTGTGGCTAATATAATTATTCCTTTTCTCTGTGGCCATTATAATTCGTGTCCATTCGTGTTAATTCGTGATTAATTCTTCAATTCCGCCAGATTTTTCTCTATGGCCTCAAGTTGCTTCTTTAACTCCACAAGTCTCTGTTTTGTCTGCTCGACAACTTCAGGTTTTGCTCTGCTTATAAAGTTTGCATTAGCTAATTTTGCCTCGTTTGTTTTCACGGCCGTAAGTTTTTCTTCTTTCTGTTTTTCAAGTCTCCTTCTTTCCGCCTCAGCGTCAATCAAGCCCTGAACGAAGACCTGAATCTGTTCGACTATCGCGGCAGCGGCATTTTGAGGCTTTACTTCTTTCGGCGAAGCGCTGAATTTATCAAGTCCTGCTCGGTCGCAGATTAAGTCCGCGTTGTCATTGAGAATTTTTGCAATCTTGGCCGGCGCATTTGTAGTTGCAGTCAGTTTTTTCCCCGGCGGCACGGTGTATTTATTCCTGATTTCTCGTATGGCTCGGACAACTCCC
Organism: Phycisphaerae bacterium; assembly: GCA_041478555.1. Lineage (GTDB taxonomy): Bacteria > Planctomycetota > Phycisphaerae > Sedimentisphaerales > UBA12454 > JAPLMW01. The sequence goes on along the minus strand of JBGOWI010000039.1, from coordinate 21,680 downwards.
TGCACGGTTATTATCTCGTTTTCAATTTCCGGCTCAATAAAATCATCCATATTCGCCTGTGGTGAGCCTGCCTGCCCTGAGCTTGTCGAATGGGTCGAACCCATCGGCCAATCAGCGATAATCAGCGCATCTGTCGTTTTGAATTCGATTATATTTTTTAACCCTCTTTTGGGAGCTATTTCGTTTAGTTTCTGAAAGATGCCTTCCGTTATGAACGGCACAAACGGATGCAGAAGTCTCAACGTCATATCCAGCACAAACGCAAGGACATTCTGTGGAACATCTTTTTGCCCGGCATCTTTTATCCTCGGCTTAATCCATTCGAGATACCAGTCGCACAAATCGTTCCAGAAGAATCGGTATATTTCCATCAGCGGCTCACTTATTTTGAACTCATCGAGCATTGCCGTAACTTCTTTTACGGTCTGTGCCAGTCTCGACAGTATCCATTTATCTGTAATCGTCATTTTTTTCCTGTCGAACGAGTCAAAGTCGACCCCTTCGAGGTTCATCATTGCAAATCTTGATGCGTTCCACAGCTTGTTGCAGAAATTTCTGCCGATGTCGAATTTGTCGCTGATGTTTCTGCCGAGATTGTCTGTTATAACAGGCAGTCTGATATCCTGACTTTCCGTTGTCATCTGGCACAGGCTGAACCTCATCGCATCGGAGCCGTAAGTTTCGATGATGTCAATCGGGTCGATGCCGTTGCCTTTGCTTTTGCTCATTCTTTCGCCGTTGCCGTCAAGTATTGTCGGATGAATAAAGACGTCCGTAAACGGCACTTCGTCCATATTTTCCAGCCCCATCATCACCATTCTCGAAACCCACAGCGTGATAATATCGCGGCCGGTAACCAGCGTATTTGTCGGATAGTAAAATTTCAGTTCTTCTGTTTCGTCCGGCCAGCCTAATGTGCTGTGCGGCCAGAGTGCCGAGCTGAACCACGTATCCAGCACATCCGGGTCCTGTTGCAGGTTTTTTGATTTGCATTTTTCGCATTCGTCTGGGTCTTCGACGCCGGTGTTTATATGCCCGCACTTTTGACAATACCAAATCGGGATACGATGCCCCCACCAGAGTTGCCTGCTTATGCACCAGTCGCGGATTCCATACAGCCAGTCAAGATAGGTCCGGGCAAATCTTTCCGGGTGGAATTTTATCTTTCCGCTCTCAACTGCTTTGATTGCTCTTTTCGCCAGCGGCTCAACTTTTATAAACCACTGGTCAGAAAGATATGGTTCGATTATATCGCCGCTGCGGTCGGAATGGCCGACCTCGTGCTCTCTCGGCTCGACTTTTTCGAGCAGTCCCTGTGCCTTTAGGTCTTCGACAACTGCCTTTCTGGCCTCGTATCTGTCTAATCCTGCATATTTTCCGCCGTTTTCGTTTATTTTTCCGTCCGGCGTGAGGATATTGAGCATTTCAAGTTTATGCCGCAGCCCGATTTCGTAGTCGTTTGGGTCGTGTGCGGGTGTTACTTTCAAAAAGCCTGTGCCTTCGCCTAATTTAACATAATCATCGGCAATAATGGGAATCTGTCTGCCCGTCAACGGCAGATGAACTTTTTTGCCGACCAGTTTCCTTGCCCTTTTATCCTTCGGATTTACCGCAACTGCTGTATCGCCAAGCATTGTCTCCGGCCGGGTTGTCGCGACGGTTACAAATCCTGAGTCGCCTGCCGCGTCGCTTTGCGACGGGTCAACCAGCGGATAATGTATATACCAGAAATTGCCTTGGATTGTTTTATGAACTACCTCATCGTCCGCCACAGCCGTTTGCAAAACCACGTCCCAGTTAACAAGTCTTTTGCCTCGGTAAATCAGACCTTTTTTAAAGAGATTTACGAAGGTATGCCTTACCGCTTTTGCGCAAATTTCGTCAAGTGTAAATCGAGTTCTTTGCCAGTCGCAGCTTGCCCCGATTCTTTTTAATTGTTCGAGTATTCTGTTGCCGTATTGTTTTTTCCAGTCCCAAATCATTTCGACGAGTTTCTCTCGCCCGACATCGTGTCTTGTTTGGCCGGTTTGGCCTTTTAGGTTTTTTTCAACGACTGATTGTGTTGCTATTCCCGCATGGTCGGTCCCCGGCAGCCAGAGTGTATTGAATCCCTGCATACGTTTGAATCTTATAAGGACGTCCTGCAGGGTGTTGTCAATCGCGTGTCCTAAATGCAGTGCGCCGGTAACATTTGGCGGTGGTATCATAATGGTATATGCTGGCGTTTTTCTGCCGCCTTTGGCCGGCGGTTCGGTATGAAAATAGTTGCCTTTGAGCCAGATTTCGTCCGCAAGGCGTTCTATTTCCTTCGGCTCATAAACCTTCGATAATTCATCTGCCATAACTGTTGTCCAAAGAAAAACTTACGCTATATAATATAAAAATATCGGAACAAAAATTCTAACAAAAAAAGCTTTATTTGCTAATTTATTTTTAAACCGTGTATTACTGCAATATTTTGGTGTTACTTGCTTCTGACCTGTCCTATGGTTTTTTTCTTGCTTCCAGAACCGTTTTGGGTATAAAATTATCTATAAGTAATAGAGGCAAAACTTGAGGCATAAATTTTGAGGAATCTTAATATGATTTCTTGTAGCTATTCTAAAGTGAACGGTCTTTCTAATTTTTTATTTAACAAAGCATTTTCGTTTTTTGCTGCACTTTTATTCGCTATTATCGCAGGTGTGTTTTTCCCCAAACCCTGTTTAGCCGGCCAATCCACGCCTGAAGAAGAATATAAAGCGCAGAAAAAATTATTACAACTGCAGACTTCTGTTGATGATGAAGATTATATAAGAGCTAAACTTATTTTGAGCGGTTTTCAAAAGGACTTTTCCGGCACAAATCTTTATAAGATGTATTCAAAAAGGATTCATAAACTTGCAAAGAAAATTGGAAAAATGACCAAAAGCATTAAGGTCGAAGATAAGATTGAATACTTTTTTGTTCCTCCGCGTCTGGAAACGAAACTGTGGCAAGAATATATGTCAAAGGCAGAAATGATGGTTTCACAGAGACAAGGCAGGATAGGGATAGCAGTATTACGTGTAATCTTTGAAGATGAAAATCTTGAAATTCCCTCGGTGAGGTCCGACCGGAGTTCGGACAATCAAATACATATATATCAAGGCGGCGGGTATTCGCCGGTTGGAACTTGTCAGAGCGGAGAGGCGGTATTTGTTGGTTCAGAATTCTGGAATTACCATGCATCTGATTCGAACAATAAAGATGTTTCATCTATTGGCGACATAATAATTGGGGGTATATATCATTACCCGACAAAACTTAAAATAGAAGTACAAAGAGGAAAAGCGGTTGCATTTGGTGAGATTATTGTTCGTTCTATTCCCCAAAAGTTCTGCGGCAATCTGATGGTAAAGGTTGAAGCTGAAGAAGGGTTAGAGTTGATGAATGCAGGGGTGATTTTGAAAGTTTCTGATTTTTACTCGGGGAAAACTGAGCCTGTAAAAGAAGGCTCCTGCCTGTTCAGTTCAGTTGGCCCGGGGAGATACAGTGTAGGAATAGCCTCAAATGATGCTTTTGGAGGTCCCGGCCAATCTGCTGTGGTCGTTTTAGGACAGACAACAGAGGTAACGGTAAAGGCTTACAGGCATCGAATGATAGAATTTGATTGGCGTTTTCGCAGGTCTAAAGAGCCGGACAATTGGTTGAGCGGCCGAAAAATAATGAAAACAAAAGAATATTGGCAGCCGGATGAGGAATGGCCGAACGTGCATTATCCTGTGGTTGAATTTGGCGATTGGATAGATAATACTTGTAAGATAAGAAGCTCAAACGGCAATTTTATGTACGTCGATACTGATGAGCCTTTTGAAGAGATGGACTTTCCATTAAATTTTAGCCCCTCTTTCCGTGATTACCCTATTAAGGAAGGAGATGTTTTTGCTTGGCGCCGGGAGGATCAGAAAGAAGGAGTTTTGGAGGCTCTTATTCACATCATTAAAATTACGCCGGTTGGAATACCGGATGCCCCAAAATCTCCTGCTCAATAGAAGAAGTCGGATTGATATTTTTGATAGCGTCTATCGCCCGGCGAAGTTCAGAACAAATCAGTGTAAAAATCAGTTCCGCCTCCAGCGGATTCGTCAACTACCGTTTTTCAGCCTGTTTTTTATTCTTTTTTTGCTTTTTTTATGCCTTTTCGTGGTTAAAATTGTTTATATACAGGAGGACTAATTAGAGGGACTATATGAAAGATTTTTTTGAGAAAAACAAGATACCCATAACTATTATCGTTGCAGCGTTTATAATTGCCGGCTCGATATGGCTGTCAAACAGGCCGGCACCGGTCGGGCCACAGAGTGGAATTGACAGGCGGCCAACGCCGCTGCAATTACCAAAAACTGCCGAACCGCCACAGTTACCAAAAACAATTGAACCACCACAATTTCCGGAATCAGCAGAACCGCTGCAACAGCCCACCATACGCATCGATTACACTGAAGCGCCGAATCACGTTGGAGAATATGCCTGCGTGGCAGGCAGAGTAGACCATGTTTATACTTCCCGAAAAGGCATTATATTTATAAATTTCTGTCCCGATTATAAAACCTGCCCATTCGAAGCTGTAATTTTTGTTTCAGACGCATATAAATTTTCTAATCCAAAACAATACGAAGGCAAAACCGTGGAAATCACCGGCTTGATTAAGGCTTATCAAGGTCGGTCGCAGATTATTCTTAATGAATCCGCACAAATCAAAATTTTGGCTCTCAATTCTTCGTCTATCAAGGAAGCCCCGGCTCTTTACCGGGTTGTGGAAGTAATTGATGGTGACACTATCAAAGTCGATATTGGAGGAGAAATTGAAAATGTAAGGCTGATTGGAATAGATACTCCTGAGATAGCAAATCCTGCTAATCCTCGGCAGGATTACTTTGGCCCGGAAGCTGCCCGATATGCCAAGCAGCTTTTGGAAAAGCAATCGGTCTATTTAATCCCGGACCCAATGAATTCAAATAGAGATAAATACAATAGGCTTCTAAGATATGTCTTTTTGGAAGATGGCACTTTAATCAACGCTAAACTCATCAAGGAAGGTTTCGCTTATAACTATATATACGAGCCGTTCCAGTTTATGAAGCAGTTCGATTATTTGGAGAAACAGGCAAAAGAAAACCGATTAGGGCTATGGAGCGGCGAAAAAACTAAGGCTGATAAATAGTGCCATTGTGGCAGTTGAAAAAATCATTCGCGTCAGCGTCCACCGTAGTTTTAACGAAGGCGGATGATATTTTTTACTAACGCCTCTTGCCCGGCGAAGTTTGCCCGCCTCCGGCGGGCCGGCGGAATTAAATTAAAAATCTCCTCCGCAAAAAATCCTTCAGCTAAAAAATATTCAGCTGCTATACTTGTATGCAGTATACTGCAATGCAGCATAGTGAGAAATTGGAGCCATTGATGCAGTTGGAAAAATTCTTTTTTCTTTTTGATATTTTTTTCCTAACGCCTCTCGCCCGGCGAAGTTTACCCGCCTGTGGCGGGTTCACTGTTCACCGTACCTTACAATTTAATCTGCAAAATCAGCGTAATCTGCGATTTAAAAATTTCGTGTTAATTCGTGAAAATTCGTGGTTAATTTTTTGTGTCTTGGTGTCTTAGTGGCACTGCAAATTTATATTTGACATAAGATTACGTTGAACTTAAACTTATATTCTATGACGAAAGAAGAAATCATTAAAATTCTTGCCAGGGACAAGCCGCAACTGCAAAAGCAGTTTAAGGTTCGCAAAATGGCTCTGTTCGGCTCCTGGGCAAGAGGAGACCAGCGGCCGGACAGCGATATAGATATACTTGTCGAGGTTGACCCGACAATAGGCCTTGAATTTGTAACACTGGCCGAAAAACTTGAAAAAATACTTAAGACATCTGTTGACTTGGTATCCAGCCGGGCAGTTACTCCCAAAACATTCAAATTCATCGAGCAGGAACTGATTTATGTCTAAAAGACCAGTTGAATTGCTGCTGGACGATATTCTTGGCGCTATTGGCAAAATCGAGCAATATATCAAAGACCTGTCTTATGACACATTTTCCAAAGACCAGAAATCCGTTGATGCTGTTGTCAGAAATCTTGAGATTATAGGGGAGGCCGCAAACCGGCTGCCGGACGAATTCAAAGAAAAATATTCAGAAATAAAATGGTACAAGGTTGTGGGATTGCGGCACCGGATTGTTCACGAGTATTTCGGCATTGACCTTGAAATTATATGGCAAATCCTGCACAAGGACCTGCCGGAACTGCGCGACTCTCTATCCCAAATCATCGGCGGTTAAAAAGGTGGAGAACAGGGGAACAGGGGAAAGAAATTTAAGATTGTAGATTGAAAATTTTAATGCATAATTCGTGTTCATTCGTGGTGAACGAAAAATCTGTTTAATCAGCGTAATCAGCGATTAAAAAAATCTTCGTGTTTTCGTGCCTTAGTGGCTATCCTTTTCAAAATTCAGTGAAGCGAATCTGCCAAAGAGTAGTTTCGCCGCTTCATCATAAGCCTTTGCGGCATCTATCTCATCATCAAAACAGCCGAGATTTATTCTTCGGCCTCGATAACTGATATATGCAGTCCATTTGTTTCGGCTTTTACGAAACGAAACTCCCTTGTATTTTGAACTGACCGAACCTCTTTCTTTCCTTTTGTTGTAGGTATTTTCCGCAGGTGTGGCGATTTGCAGGTTTGCTTTGCGGTTATCAAGGCCCTCGTGGTTTATATGGTCAACAAAAAGGCCGGCAGCAGGATTCATAATCTGCCGATGCATCTTTACGCTTTTGCCGTTTTCATTTCGCTGTGCATAGAAAGTGCACAGGGCATTTGCCGCATACCAGACATAGCCGATTAGTTTTTCGTAATCTTCCACGTCAACGATAGCGTATTTTCCCTGCGAAAGTTTAATTTTCCGAAAGGCAAAGCCATAGTGTCTCCGTCGGTATCGAAGAACAAGTCTAATCATCAGCCTGTCCAGACTATCAGGAACAAAAACAGGGATGGCAGGGATGTGAAGGTAATATTTGGTCATAGGAAAATTTTTGCAGCCACCAAGTCACCAAGACACGAAGATAATCATAATTCCAAATCATTTATTTTTGGTGCCTTTGTGCCTTTGTGGCTCTCTACCCTTACCCAAAAACTTGCGCGTTTTTGACGAATTTTGGTTAAAAATTATTTGGGTTGAATTTGTAAGTGCTTGTCAGAAAAGGGCGAAAATTTTTTGAGATTTTGAAAATGCGCAAGTTTTTTCTTGCGCATTTTGTCGAAAAGATTCAAAGAATAGAAATAAAAAACCCCCTCTGCTTCTTGTGAAGCAAGAGAGGGGGTTAAAAAAAACATTAAAATCAACATCCCGCACCTAAAACGTCTTAGGTGCGGAGTCCCGCAATTTTGATTTTACTACGGCACGAGGAAGATGTCTTTTTCTTCGCTTGGCGTTTCTGTGCCGCGGTAGGTATCGAGGTCTCTTACGGTAAAGATGTCATCGTTCTGGTCGAAGAGTCTTTCGGTGAGGAATTTTGCTGTTCCATCGCTGAACATCACGTTCTGGCCGGCCCGGCGGTGGTTAATGCTGTTTATTGTCAGGAGTTTTCCGCTTAATTTGATGGGTTCAAACTGCGTAGAGGCCTGGTAGTTTGGATTTTTCAGGCGTGTTTCGAAGATGGGGTTGGCATCTGCCATAATGGGCACTCTTGAATCCGACCTGACGGCCTTGTTCGGTTCGCAGATGAGCTTGAAGCTGTAAGTGATGTATCGCCTGTCGGGAAAATCTGCCAGGTTGGCAATTTGTGAGCGGTCCAGTTTTACTATTATTTTGCCTTTACTGTATCCCGGGCATATAAAGACGTTCGGCTGGAGATAATCCAGTTTTGCGAGCACCCAGAGATGTCTGGTATTTGACTGGTTTTCCTGACCTGTTGAGCCGACCTTCCACCAGGGATTGCCTGCTTTTGTGGCAACGGCCGGCAGGAAACCGTTATGTTCGTCGGCATATTGTGTGAGTCCCAGCGCTATTTTTGAAAGGTTTGCCTGGCAGGCGGTTTTCCATGCCTGTGCCCTCATTTGCCTTGTTACAGGAATAAAGAGGCTGGCGATTATGAATATCCCGGCTGCTATTGCTGCTGCCTGGGCAAAATTTCTCCAGAAGCTCGGACGTCTTGTAACTATTTTTTCGCTTTCAGCCCGCAGGAGTTTTTCAAGCCAACCGCTTTCAACAGTTTCGGTATGATGTAAATAAAGTCTTTCGAGTGTTTTTTCAACCAGATGGTCGGGGCAGCTTGCGTGGGTTTCGTGGTCGAGATGGTCAAGCGCTGAAAGTGAGTGATGAAGCTTATTGTAGAACTCCACAGCGCCTTTGTGTGTTTCCAGAAGCTCTTTTGCTATGTCAGTTTCCTGCTGGTCGGCACATTCGAAATAATAGTCAAGCAGAATATCCCGCTGTTCCTTTGTGAGTGTATCCATCAAAAATTTCCGTCATCGCTGGTCGATTTCCATTTTTTGGTAAAAAACACAATGGCTGTATGAAGCCTGCTTTTCACCGTCCCTATAGGTATACTCAAGATGTCAGCCATTTGTTTGTAAGAAAATTGTTCAAAGTAGGCCAAAATGAGGATTTCGCGAAGATTTTCCGGCATTTCAGCAATAATTTTTCGGACTTTTTCAGCACGTTCGGCCTTTTCGGCTTCATCATAAGGCGTTATTTCATAAGACTTTAAGGAGTTTACGACGTCATCGATGCTCAGTTCAGCAGGTTCGGCCATAGAGCCGATGGAGACAGTTTCCTGTCTTTGCTGCTTTCTCAGGACGTCTCTTGCCTTATTTGCTGCGATTGTGAACAGCCATGGCCGGATGGGTCTGTCTTTTTCGAAGGTTTTTCTGCTTTTGTAAAGTTGAAGAAATGTTTCCTGAAAGGCCTCTTCCACGAGCTGCTGCTGATTGAGGAATCTCCTTAGAAATGCATAAAGCGGGTCTTTATATTGTTTTACAATCTCCCTGAAGGCCTCTTTGTCACCGGCTGCATAGCGGTGCAAAAGCTCCTGTTCGTTGACATTGCTTTTATGATTTTTTGTGTTTCCAACTGGTTTCATTCTGCCGGCACAGCAAAAATAAACCCGCCTCTGGCGGATAAAATTTAGTGCCGGTATTATAAACAATTTGCTGTAATTGCAATATGTAAATGCGCAAAAGCCGGCATTAAAAGTCGGATTTTTTAATGTTTAGATGGCTGGTTCAGCGTAGGTTTGAGGCAGGTAGTTGAGTCGTGTGGTTGGTGAAAAGCCGGCAGGATTAGTCGCGATGCCGGACTTGTTAAAAAACAGGCTGCTCTGGCCGCTGAGGATTACCGGCTGGGTATCGGAGTAGTTTATTATTGAGCCGTTGATAGTTCCGCCGGCCTGGCCTGTGAATCTGATACCGCTTGCGGCGATTGCGCCGTTGTCTATGTCGGTTTGTCCTGAGAATTCGGCACTGAAGCCCGGTGCGAGTATAAAGGTTCCGGTCTGCTCTTTTATGTCGTCAAATTCGGCCCCCGTAAGTCCATTGACATCGTAGCAATGTACCTGTCCGCTGAAGACGAGTTTATTTTGTGGTGTGCTTGGCCCGACTACGCCGTCGCCGACGATGATTCCCCTGACGGTGGCTTGTCCTGAGAAGGTTACAACATTAGGCTGTTCAATGTAGAGCACACCGTTGATTGTAACATGACCGGCAAACGTTGGGTTTGTATTTGGCTCGATTTTAGCGTTGTTAAGGACTGCGGAGCTGGTGATTGTAGTTCCTGGTGTTATCACCTGTCCTGTGGCGAAGGGTTCGAAGAAAGACGGATTGGGCGTCGGGAATTGGACAGGTTCGTCGTATCCGACGATGACATGGTCTTCTGCGGCGGGCATGCTTTCGCCGCCGACCTTAGCCTGACTTCCGATAGAATAGCTTGCGTAAGGGTAGGCAATATAGACATTTCCTGCTACGGAAGCCTGGTTAGTTATGGAAAAAGAGTTTCCCGGAAGCTGCCCTGCAATGTAAACGCTGGAGTCGATAGCGATGTTAACTTCAGCCTGCCCCGACATTTGCAGAGCACCTCTGCTTGCAATACCATAGTCGAAAGCGATGCCTCCTCCTGGTATTACATTAAAATCAGCAGTGGTCATTTTATTAATATTACCGCAGACGCCTGCAACGGACAGTCTGACAGTGTTGCTGCTGCCGACGACCGGGCTGAGTCTGGCAATGAAACTCTGGTTTTGCGCAGAGTCGATGGTTACTGGCCCAAAATTTATCTGTCCGCTTATCAACTGGGGATGGATGTTGTCAAATTCAGCTGGTGTAAGTTGAATATTAAGTTCGTCTATTATTGAATCAATACATCCTGAACCTGGTTCGGCGTTTATTCCATTGAGAAAGTGTCGCAGGATTTCTATTCCGCTGTGGGCGGAGGCGAGCGCTTTTGAGGCATTCTGGCGGTTTTCGGTTATCTGTAGATTTGCTGCCGAGACAGCAGCCAGCGACACGACAAGGGCACTGATGATGGCAAGCACAACCATTGTGATAATAAGCGCGATACCATTCTGCTTTGCAGTTTGAGTCATTTAAAAACCCCCCAAACAGGCCTATATAAAGTATAACAAATGAATAATCATATAGGGGGGGAATTGTTGTCCGATAAAAAAGGAAGTAAGGAGGTAAGGAAGTAAAGAATCGCGTCAATCGGTTGCGGTTGCGAAGCTCGTATCGGTTACGTCAACCGTAAGACGACTGACGAAACGAGCATCGCAACCGATGAACGAAATACGTAACCGATGAGTTCTCTTTACTTCCTATGTATTTTTGCTGTAGTGTGCCTTTTTTATTTGTCGGCATTATAGCTGCTTCGGGTAAAAGGCGAGGACATCACCCAGTTGAATCCGAGCTGTTTTGCCCGGGTTGCCCAGTAATCGAATTTTTCAGGATGTATGTATTCGACAACATCGAGCGATTTTTTTGAAGGTTTCAAGTACTGACCGATGGCTATGCGGTTGCAATTTACGGTCCGCAGGTCTTTCAGCACCTGTTCTACTTCATCGTCTGTTTCGCCAAGGCCGAGCATAATAGCTGATTTGGTAAGGATATTGGGCAGAAGTTTTTTTGCCATTTCGAGGAGTTTAAGAGATGTTTGATAGTTTGCACCGCTTCTTGCGGTCTGGTAGAGTCTTGGCACGGTTTCGAGATTATGTCCGAACACAAACCCGTTGCGATGCACCGCGGCAAGCGGCAGGGACTCTGAGAGTATTTCGAGGGCTTGTTTTTGACAATTTTTAAAATCCGGCACAAGAAGTTCAAATTTTATGTCTTTGTTTTGTTGTCGTGTGATATTTAAACAATCCCTGAATTGCGCTGCTCCGCCATCAGGCAAATCGTCTCTTGTTACGCTGGTAATCACAAGGTATTTGAGATTCAGTTCCTTTGCAAGTTCAGCGACTCTTTGCGGTTCGGTTTTGTCCGGCGGCAAAGGCATTCCTTTTGTAACTGAGCAGAATTTACAGTTTCGCGTGCAGATATTGCCGAGTATAAGTACGGTTGCAGTGCCTTTGCTCCAGCATAGTCCCTTATTTGGACAGTTGGCGTTGGTGCAGATTGTCTCTATGCCGAGCCGGTCAAGGATTGTGCTGGTATTATTGTAATTATCACCTGTTGGCAGGGGACGTTTTAGCCAATCGGGCAGTCGTTTTTTTTGTTCGCCATGAATCATACGTAATTAACAGTCTATAATTAAAAATTAAAAATTGCGGTGTGATTTTCCCATTTACCGAGCCATTGAGAAGTAAACTCTAAACTGAGACTCAGTTATATATTCCTGACTGGAGCCAATAGCTCATAAGTATGATAAGGTCATCGATATCGACAGAGCCGTTAAAATCCAAATCCGCCCAATCGCAGTAATAGTTATATATCGCACAATCCTCTCTCATCCAATACTGCGCAAATATTGCAAAATCTCTGAAATTATTTTTGCCGTCGGTATAAATATCCGCAGGCGATATCTGCCATGTTAAAATCGGATACTCATCGATTTGTATAAACCAATCAGCCTTATCTCCATCTGTATAAGAAAAATCCCAGCCTGCCGAAGTAAAGGTAGAAAGTGTTTGCATTTCAGTTGTGGTTTTGCCTTCTCCGCCAGCACTTGTTGTCTGTCCCGATGTATTTACATCCCAGAAAGAGACAGTAGTAACTCCGTTACCATCTCCTACCAAGCCGCCAACATTACTGTCTCCGCTGACCGCACTCGTTGAATAGCAATTGCTGATACCGGCGCCATAGTTCCATCCCACCAGCCCGCCTACACCCGAATAACCGTTGATTGCACCCGTCGAATAACAATTACTGATACTGCCTCCATCGTAGTTGTATCCCACCAAGCCGCCGACCTGAATAGCCCCATTCACTGTATCTGTAGAATAACAATCAATAACGTCACCGCTGTTACACCCTATCAAACCGCCGACACAGTTACCGCCTCCGTCGGTCGTCCCTGTAGAGTAACAAGCAGTGATACGGCCGTAATTCAAATTCATTCCTATCAGACCGCCGACATAAGTGCCTCCAGTAACTGCACCGACGGCGTAACAATCTGTGACGGTGCTATTTTCGTTATATCCTATTAGTCCGCCGACCTGAATAATCCCATTCGCTGTATCTGTGGAATAACAATCAATAACGTCACCGCCATTCCACCCTATCAAACCGCCGACACAATTACCACCTCCACTGGCCGATCCTCCTGCAGTGTAACAAGCAGTAATGCGGCCGGAATTCACTCCTGTCAGGCCGCCGATATAATGTTCACCTCCGCTGATCGTTCCTGCAGTGTAACAAGCAGTAATGCGGCCGTGATTTACTCCTGTCAGGCCGCCGACATAATCGCTATTTCCGGTAACCACACCAGTGACATAACAGTTAGTAATGTTGCCATCACTCATTCCTGCCAGGCCGCCGACATAATTGCCTCCGATTATATGTACATCCTCTATATGCAAGTTTCTGACCTGACCGCCGGGATTTACGGAAGCAAACAAGCCGATATTATTACTGCCGGGCATGTTTATATTCACATTGCGAATGGTATGACCGTTACCATCGAAGACACCTGAAAAACCTGTAAAAGAAAACCCCGAGTCGCCAATGGGATAAAGTATAATTCCAGATAAATCGAGGTCGGCCATTAGGGTAAAGTGTTTATCCTGAACAGATACATACCAGCTTAGCAGGGCGAAATCTTCGGCTGTCCAGACCTGATAAGGGTCCTCCTCCGTCCCGCTGCCTGAAAGAGGTATAGGCTGAGGCTGTGGCTGTGGAATCGGCACACCGCCGGTGTTTTCCCAAGCCAGGCGAGGATAATCCACACTATCATTGATGACCCAGCCATTATCTGCCCAGCCGGCATTTTGATAAAAAATTACAGATTTCATCTGGCTGGTCGTCAAGCCTCTTCCACCGCCGGCACTTGTGGTCCGGCCTGATGTCTCTATGTCCCAAAAACAGGCAATGATATTGCCATTATAACTTAGTCCGATCAGGCCGCCGACATAATCGTTGCCATCGACCGCTCCCGCGGCATAACAATTGGTAATAGTAGCGCCTCCCCCATTATATCCAGCCAAGCCGCCAACTCCGTAATTTCCGTTGACCGCTCCCGTAGCATAACAATTGGTAACAGTTCCTCCATTATCTCCCGCCAAGCCGCCGACTTCGTATTTTCCGTTGACTGCTCCCGCGGCATAACAATTGGTAATAGTAGCGCCTCCCCCATTATATCCAGCCAAGCCGCCAACTCCGTAATTTCCGTTGACCGCTCCCGTAGCATAACAATTGATGATAGTGCCGCTATTACCTCCCACCAAACCGCCGACTTTTTCTCTTCCGTCAATAGTTCCCGTGGCATAACAGGCAGTAATATCACCGTCATTATTTTGCCCCACCAGGCCGCCGGCACAGCCATACTTACTATCACGGCCAAGAACAGAACCGGTGGCGTAGGAGTTAGTAATGTTGCCATTATAATTTTGTCCTACTAGGCCGCCAACATAACCCCCACCGATTATATTGACATCCTTAACCCCTAAATTTCGGATTTGGCCGCCGGAGCCGACATAACCAAACAAACCGACATAATGCATCGAGGCGGTTGTCGTATAGGTCAGATTGCGAATAACATAACCATCACCATCGAATATACCTCTAAAACTATAATCGTAAGACGTGCCTATGATTTTGTATTGTGTGCCGGTGAACTCTGCCATATTTATGTCGGCCACAAGCTTAAAGCATTTTCCCCAGTGGCTGGGCGTTGCTCCAAGAGAATTCAAATCCGCTGGTGTTGCAATTAGGTACGGGTCAGCTACTGTACCGCTTCCGCCGGAGTAGGCGAAAACTGATGAAAATAAACAAAAGACAAGACCGGCAATTACTAATACCTTGCGGTATGTATTAAACACAATTAAATCCTCCTAAACTCCTGTAAAAACTCGACTATAACAGGATACCCTGTCTATCCTGAAAATGCAAGCTTTTTTCAGCCTGTAAAATGTTTTAACAGGATTTTTTTTAAGGTATTTTTTGTGTCATCCATATTTATTTTTTTGCCGAGTTCTTTCTCTACGCTGGTCATTTTAACATTTTCAAGGCCGCAGGGCACAATTAAATCGAAGATACTCAAATCATTATTGATATTTATTGCCATGCCGTGAATCGTAATCCATTTTTTGATTTGCACGCCGATAGAAGCTATCTTTTTATCATTGGTTGCGTTAAACGGTTGCGGTTCCTCCTTCGCTAAAGCTACGGAGGACAGGTGCGATGCTCGAATCGGTTGCGTCAAACGTAAAGCGTCATTCAACACCCACAAACCCGGCAGTCCTTTTTTTGTTTCACATTTCACGCCGAGTTCGGCGAGAAATTCAATACCGATATTTTCGAGCAGATGGACGAAATCACTTACGCCGAGCGAATATTTTTTTAGATTTATGATTGGATATATGACGAGTTGGCCGGGGTTGTGAGCAGTGGTTCCGCCGCCTCTTCGGATTTGGAAAATTTCTATGCCGTCTTTTTTAATCGTGTCTTCGTCTTTGGAAAGTTTATTTGCGCTATTTCTTGCGCCGAGCGTGATAACCGGCTGATGTTCGACAATTATCACAGTATCATTTCCGCTGCCTTGTGAAATCTTTTCGTGCAGTTGAAGCTGCTTTTGTAATATGCTCTGATAATCCTTTAAGCCGCAGTCAATAATGTTGATATTTGTGCCTGCCATAATGATTCCCGGCTGATGTCGATAAAATACGGTAAAAAACCCTTTTAATGATTATATTTTACGATTATTATTAGTATATTCAGGTTTATTTCAAGTTTAATAAGGAGTTGTTGTGCAGATTAAGTCTATAAGGCCGAGATGGAAAGGCACAATTTCGGACAGGCATCGCTTCAATAATCAGATGCATTATAAACCGGTTGACCGCTGCTTTAATATGGAATTCGGTTATTGGCGTGAAAATTTTGAGCTTTGGCCTATCTTTAAAAATAACGGCATTACTAATAACGCCGAGGCGGATATATTTTTTAATTTTGACAGGTTCGAGGTAATAGCGCCGAGAACTGGTATGAATCGATATGCATATTACTTTATCCTCCGATAGTTTCAATACTGTTCACACTGTCGATCCGAAGGTTGAGGGTTCCGCCGTAAGGCGTCCTGCGGAGAGTCCCTTCGGGATTGCTCAAGAGGCCGCAAGTTCGAATCTTGTTGGCTCCATTTGCTGGTGTCAGCCCTCTTTATAGTTTCAATTGTTAGAACAATTCAAATGTGCCGGAAAGCCGGATGTCTCTTGAATTGCTTCCAACCTTTACTTCAAATACTCCCGGTTCGGCATACCATCGGCTGTTTGCGGCATCGTAATAGGATAATGCACTTTTATCGAGAGTGAATAATACCTGCTTATGTTCACCCGGCTGCAAATAAATCTTTTTAAATGACTTGAGCTCTTTGGGAGGCCGCGGTACTGAGCTGGCAATGTCCGCGATATAAAGCTGTACAACTTCGCTGCCTGCTGTTTGGCCGGTGTTTTCCACTTCCAGTGCGACCGTGAAAACGCCATTTGCCGCCAGAGAATTGGTGTCGATAGAGAGATTGCTGTACGCAAAGGTTGTGTATGATAGACCGTAGCCAAATGGGAACAGTGGTTCGACATTTGCATGGTCGTAGTAGCGATAGCCGACGAAAATGCCTTCAGTATAAACATTGCCCGGATAGTTTGAATAGCAGGGGCTGTCCTGCCACTGTTTGATAAATGTTACGGGCAATTTGCCGGACGGATTTTCTCTGCCGAAGAGTATGTTCGCGACCGCGTTGCCGCACTCCTGCCCAGGATACCACGCCTGCATTACAGCCGGTACGTTATCTATCCAGCTGCTCATACCCACTTGCGGACCGCTGAAAATGACCACGATAGTGTTAGGATTAACCGCTGCGACAGCTTGTATCAACTGTATCTGGCTGGTCGGCAGGTCCATTACGGCTTTGTCGCTGCCTTCGCCTTCGAGATCGCTCGAAAGTCCGACAAAGAGAATGGCGAAATCGGCTGCAGATGCTTTATTGACTGCTTCTTCGAGAAGATCATTGAGATGGCAGGATAATTTTGCGACGGCTGAGCCGACATTTTCATAGTACTCGATTATCAGGTCATTCTGCTGACCTGCGGTTAATTGAACACTTACCGAAGTATATCTTGCAGCATGGTCGTTCCAGTCGTTGATGAGCAGTTGGCCGTTAAGGTAAAGCCTGAACCCGTCGTCGGTGTTCATACCTATTTCATAAAGGCCGCTCGTCGGGACAACAAGTTTGCCGGTCCATCTTACGCTGAAGTTATCAGCGTTTACTCCGGAGCCTGGAGAACCGCCTGCCCAGTCGAAGTTCACGGTTGCATCGATGCGAGTTAAGACCGGCGTACCCTGCAGGGTCATATTATTGAAGTATTCCGCATTCAGGCCGTGGCCGCTCATATCCGGAACATACAAATATGATGGGTCGATAGACAGCGGACTGGAGTTATTCAGAAGCGAACCGGCACAGTGGGTTATGGTAATATTAGGCCCTGCCATATTTTGCAATCCCTGCAGCGGAGATACAGAATAGTACGGACTGACGATAGAACTTCCGCCTCCGCCGGTTCTGGCTTCGTAAAGATTTGGGCCGATAGCCGCGATAGTAGTATTCGAATTGCTGTCTAAAGGCAATATAGACCTTTCATTTTTCAGCAAGACTATTCCTGCTGTCCCCACCTTCAGGGCGAGTTGATTATGTTCCGGTATCATTTCATCTGTGCCGTCCCACGCTTCCGTGGTCATACCGCTTTTATATATTGCCCTCAGTACTCTGCGGACTTTATCGTTAATGGCAGCTTCGCTTACATAGCCGTTGTTCACTGCCTCCAGCAGTTGTCCGTAGTCCCAGAAGCCTCCTGAAGGCATCTCAACATCAAGTCCGTTATTTGCGGTTTGTACGATACTATGAACGGCTCCCCAGTCTGAAACGATAAATCCTTTGAAACCCCATTCATCTTTTAATACGGTTTGCTGAAGATAGCTGTTCTCGGTGCAGTGATATCCGTTGACTTTATTATATGCTGCCATAACAGACCATACCCCGGCTTCGACAACAGAAGCCTTGAACGCAGGCAGATATATCTCATGCAGAGCTCGCTGGTCCACCTGAATATCTATACTGCCGCGTTCATATTCCTGATTATTACAGGCGTAGTGTTTCGCACAGGCAATGGCTTTTTGTGACTGCACTCCTTCGATGTACGCAACAGCCATTCTGGAATTGAGAAATGGGTCTTCACCGAAAGTTTCGAAGTTTCTTCCGCCGTGCGGAACTCTGACTATATTCATACACGGAGCGAGGATAACATTTCTGCCCTTGTTGCGTAATTCTTTGGCGATTGCCTGGCCGACTTGTTTGGCCAGATCGATATCCCAGCTTGCTGACAGTGCGATGCTTGCCGGGAATGCTGTTGCGTTTCCATATCTGACACCGACAGGCCCATCTGACATATACAGGCTCGGAATTCCCAATCGACCGATGCCGGGCAGATTCATTGCGGTTTCGCCGTGGATAAGTTCGGTTTTTTCTTCAAGTGTCATCTGGCTTATAAGAAACTCAATCTGCCCATCAATGACGGCATCCGATGTATCTTTATAGCACCTGTCTGTTGAATTAATCTGCACTTCCCAGATTGAATTTCCCCATTCGGTTGCCCGAGTGGTACAGAATATTTTGATATAACGTGCATAAGTCGGCGTAAAGGAAATATCATCCACTGCTCCGTCTCCGCTGCTTGTGGAAAAGACGGTGGTCCATTGATTGGCGTCTTGTGAGAGCAAAATCTGGTATGCCGACGCATAAGCGGTTTCCCAATAAATTTTTATCCCCTGCAGTTGTCTGGTTTCCCCCATATCTATAGTCAGCCACTGTCCGTCATTAAAGCTGCTGGACCATCGTGTCATAAAATTGCCGTCGATGGCTCTTAGAGGCCCTAAATCTGAATTCTCCTGGCTTGACGCGGTTGCGGTAAGAGAGTTGCAATCTCTGGAAAACCATTGCGCTGCAAGTTCATTAAAATCCAGCAAATTAACTTTACCATTGCCATTGACATCGCCGTCAGTATACGGCTGAACATCGGCGAGCCAATGCTCGCACATTACTGCCAGGTCGTAAATGTTGACAATTTTGTCATTTGTGAAGTCCGCGGGTATGTGAGCTGACGCGCAACAGGTAATGCACAAAATTATTACATACAATTTATAATTAATATTTTTAATCATGTGGACGTATCACCTATTATATCAGAGCATCATAAACTATGAACACCATTTTGCGGCGGCTATCATCCATTTTACGACATTTATTTTGAGAAACTTTCACGGGTCGCAAGATGGTTGAAAGTATCCGCAAAATGGTGTTCCTTGAAAATCAGAATATAAGGTAAGACTTGCGGCAAACAAAACAATTATTAAGGAGATTTGCCGATGAGCAAAAAATTATTTCTGGTTTTAATTATTGTATTAATGCAGCTATTTCATAGTGCCATTTGTAAAAGATAACGGCTGCTCAGTGGCGGTAGTTGTAGATGCTGTAAACGGTACATTCAAACAGGCCACCTATAGTAAATCACCGGATACGAAGTATTTGAAACGATTTGAAAGTAAAAAAGGCAAAGCATTTTTATCACGCAAAGGCAAAAATGCTTTTCTGCCGCAGGCGGCGGATTAGTATAGAAAGCAATGTGAATACCCAAAAGGGTGAGGGTTTTTTAAATCCTCCCCCTTTTATTTTTGTTTAAAAGTAATCTTTTCGATGACGATAATTCCTGATTTTGCTTTTGTATTCTGGTTTGTATAGAACCAGGGTTTTGGCCATAGTTTTATCGTTAATTTATTAACCGCGTTAGGTTTGGCTAACATTCCCAGTATCGACGAGTCGGGAATATTGAATTCCTTCATTTCAGGGAATAATGCGTCTATGTATGTGTATTGAGATTGACCCTGGTCATCATATAAGTAAAGCCTGATTCCGCCCAAAGCATCTTTTGACCTGCCGCAGCATTTAATTTGAATACTATCAAGATTTCTGAGGTCTATTTGCGGAAAGGTGATGTCTGTATTAATTTCGCTGCTTTGCTCGTCTCCTGTCGTAAAATCGATAACCAGACCTTCGGCAGTAAATTTAGAGTCAACTTTACTACCCCCGGCAGCATTTGAATTTAAGATACATCCGTCAGGATGTTTCATATCAAGAACAAAGTTTGAGGGCTTTTGCTGCGATAAAGGTTCAGGTTCTGACGCATCACGTTTTGCCCATTTTTCCAGGAGATTTGGGTCCTGCGCAAGCCGTGTTCCCAATAATTTAAAACCATTTTTGACTAATGGGTCGTTTGCGAAAGATTTTCGAATCATACCTTGTTCAAGGAAATTAGTTAAAGATAAAAATATCATTGCCTGGTCCAGCGAGAGGTATCTGTCATCGGCTTTTCCTGTTATCAGGTCTATAGAATCGCGAAAACCATAATTGGCGGCATCGGTGGTTAAAGGTTTTCGCAATCCTATGGCGTCAAGTCTGCGTAAATTTTCGATTACGTGACGCGGATAATATTCTATCACCAGCGCCGAAGCGTGAGGTGTAACAACCCACCACGGCAGAAATCCTCCTTCGGTATAGCCTTTGCCGGGTATATTGCAATTCGACCATCCCCATACTTTAAGGCCGCGGCCCTGAGACTGGCGTATCTGATGCCAGGCGAAATCAGCGATGGAATTTCCCATTTCTTTTGTTGCGGGGGAGTCTAAAAACATCGCATCCATTGCCTGCATAAAAAGTCCGCCGAACCAATAGCCCGGTTCGTAAAAAGTGAGGGCGTCGGCGTGGATTTTATTGCATTTTGCCTTGTCCCATATCTCTGCGGGCGCAGCTCCGCTTGCTATCATATAAAACATAACCAGCCGGCAATCTGAAGCCAGCCAGAAATTTCCGAGACCTATAAGTTTGTCATTTTTCAGGTCGTAGCCCCAATATGTATTGCCGCTTGCGGTATCGAACAGTCTGCCCCATTGCACGCGCTGAATCAATGGGGAGGCCTTGTCGGCTATTTCAGGGAAGAATTGACGAACAAGTATCAGGCCGGTAACAAGTTTGTTGAAATCCGATACAGCCATAACGCCATCGGGCATTTTTGTATTGCCGCCGACATCAATCCAGTTGTATAAAAAGCCGTTGCGCGATTCGATTTTTTCAAGCGATTCGATTATTTTATGTATGCGCTGCAGCGCATCAGTTCTTGTGATAAAGCCCATTTTTTGTGCCGGGCCGATAGCGGCAAGATATAATCCGATATTTGTTGTGTTTGTATTGCCGCCGGCGTTCTGAGAATCGGTTGGAAATCCTGTTTCTTTGGCAAGGTGACTGTCTAAATATGCCCAGGTTTCTTTAAGAATTTGACGCAGATACTGCTCATCCTGTTTAGAACAAACTGAATTGCCAAATACACTCCCGCAAACCATCGCCATAATCAGTCCAAAAACGCATAAAACATTTTTCCTCATAAAATATCTCCTTGTTGGTTATACGCCAACGGCTCTAATAAAACATGCTTTCAGTAGTAAATAACCGCCCGAGAGGGAATATCGTCAATCAGCGCCTCGTCAGGCGTAAAAGATGTTATTGTTTTTCCATCGACCACAACACTTTTAATCGGCGCTGCCAATGGCGATTTCAATACGACCTTAACGGGCGAAACCTTGTTTTTCGTCTGGATGTCAACGATTACGCTGTTGTCAGCTTTTTGCATCGACATACTTAATATGCAATAATATGTTGGGAAATTTTTGATGGCAATCGGCTCTTTTTCCTTCAGCCACTCTTCAGGTATCCCTGCGCCAATAACGAGCGTCGTATCCGCATTCTGTTCATATACAAACATCGTCCTTATGGCGTTTATGTAACTTGAGCCGACCCATGTATGAGGCATATCACCGATAAATTTAGATTCATTGGGGTCCCGCCAGACGATTTCTGCCCAGTGGTTCCAGCTCAGAGGCCGGCGGTCTTTAAGGAAATAGTTAAGCAGGTCATTAGCTCTTTCCCTG
>JBGOWI010000008.1:0-70412 GCA_041478555.1 Phycisphaerae bacterium | reverse complement strand
CGGCATACTTGGTCTTGCAGGCGGCGGGGTTTGCCCTGCCAGCGGCATCACTGTCGCTGCGGTGCGCTCTTACCGCACCTTTTCACCATTGCCTTAAAGGCTGTGTATTTTCTGTGGCACTTTCCCGCGGATTTCTCCGGGTGGCCGTTAGCCACCGCCGTGCCCTGTCCTGCCCGGACTTTCCTCCATCCCGATAAATCGGGACAGCGGCCGCCCGACCCGCCAGACAAAAGAAATTTAAAATTTAAAAGTAAAAATTCAAAACTGTCAAACCGCCTTCCACCCTCCGCAGTAGCAGGCTACTGCTACGGAGGACGGGTTGGCAGAATTATCTGCTATATTCTATCTTCTACATTCTATATTCTACCAAGAACCGTCTTTTTGTGCAAGTCCTATAATAAAAACGCTTTATTAACGATTTAAACCTTGATTTTTTGGCCTTTTTGTGGTATAATACCCAAAATTAGAGGCTCTGAGACTCTATAGGGTAGGTCTTGAGGTCTTGACTCGAACACTTGTACCATTATATGGAAGCAGAAAAACGGATTTTCAAAAATTTTTAGTTGTGTTTGTCTGTACGCTTTTACTCGGCGGCTCGATGCCGAAACTGCACAGATGTGAAGCCGGGAATTTTTTGTTTCTGGCCCAAAGAGGCAGGAAAACATGCCTTTAACCGCGCAGAAATCCGGAAACGAGGGGAGGAAAATTCTAACCACAACCGGAAGGAATCTCAAAGCTGCCGCGTTTTGGCGATATATAATTCAGTTGCTTTCAAGGGGAGCAAACACAGCACCCATAAATAAGTTGTGCGTTCTGTTGATAGTCGGTTTGGCGAGCATTTTGGGTGTTGGAGGTGCGGCACGAGGAGAGACGT
This sequence comes from Phycisphaerae bacterium, assembly GCA_041478555.1. Lineage (GTDB taxonomy): Bacteria > Planctomycetota > Phycisphaerae > Sedimentisphaerales > UBA12454 > JAPLMW01. The sequence continues at coordinate 69,538 of JBGOWI010000008.1, read as the reverse complement.
TCGCTCCGCCTGCACCGCCGCAGATACCACCTCTGATTAGTACGGCTTATTCGAATGACTTGAACCGGAATGCCATTGATGATGAACTCGAGGTCAAGGTTGCTACAGGGACTACACGGCTGAAATCTGCCGTAACAACAAAAGAGATAAATGAGGCAAAGTCGCTGCTGACGGGCACCGTGGAGGTGGAACTGATTTTCAAGAACCAGGTAACGCAGCGACAAATCGACGATTTTCAGAACCGTGGAGGCCAGATTGCTTATATTTACAAGGCGGTATCGTATGGGTGGAACGGCCGTATTGCCCTTGAGGAGGTTAATGCCCTCCCGTCGTCAATGGGTGGAGCGTTAGTGTTGATTCAGGAAGCAAAGCCCGTCGTTTTGCATCTCGACGTGGCTACCCGAACCGGGCGTGTTCGGCCCGTCTGGGCATCCGGTTTTGCGGGTAATCCGGCAGGTTTCGACGGGGCTGATACAATCACAATTGCTATTGTGGACACAGGTATCGATGCTAACCATCCGGATTTAGCGGGTCGAGGGAGATATTGGCGGGATTTTTCGAGCGACGGCAATAGCAGCCCCACCGATATTATCGGGCATGGCTCCCACGTGGCAGGTATAGCACTGGGGACCGGCTTAATGAGTGGCTCAGGAACCGGCACGCTCTATTTCACAGACGTAGGAGACTTGACTTTTGTTCCGTCCGGCGCATTTTATATTTATCCATTTGGCCTGCCTTCGGCATCGGTAACATTCTCTTCGACTGCACGGTGGAAAGGAGGCGGCTCGACTTCATTGTACCAGGTCTACCATACCAAAGGAAATCCGAGCGACTGGACAGCTATTTCCCCCCCGGCAACAGGGACTTCACCGTTAACGGTGACCAATACTTTTACCGGCTCAACCAGCCGGGCGTATTCTTCAGCACTTTTGAGCAACGGAGGAACGGTAAAGGACTTTGTTATCACCAACTCGGTAACAAACTACCCGGGCGTCGGCGATGGGTTTAACAAACTGAGAGGAGTGGCGCCCGGATGCTACTGGGCCGCCGCCAAAGTATTCACTAATGCCGGCGATGGTATCACAACATGGATATCGGCAGCTGTAGATGATTTGGTGGCAACGCGTGTGACAAATAACATTAAAGTTATGAACCTGAGCCTGGGCGCCGTAGGCGACCCGGGTATTGATACAACTTTGAGGCAGAAAGTTAACTCGGCGGTCAATAATGGGATTGTCGTCGTGGTCTCTGCCGGCAACGACGGCACGGAACCTAATGCCGGCGGGCGCGAGGTCGATGACCCGGGCCGAGCGGCTATGGTACTCACGGTAGCGGCCAGTAACGATGAAAACCGGCTGACGGATTACACAAGTCATGGTTTCGGCAGTCCCGGTTCGGTACCTGGTCAGGAAGAGGATTACAAGCCAGACATATCGGCGCCTGGCGGGTCTGCCGGTTATTATACCGACATTCTCTCGGTGGACAGCGGCTTAGGGGACGGCCCGGCATTTCCAGACCAGCAGAGCAATGACTATTGCTCTATGGCCGGCACCTCAATGGCCAGCCCGTTTGCAGCCGGTGCTGCCGCCCTTGTGATTGATGCTATGGAACAACAAGGCACCACGTGGGATTTTAGTTCGAGCCAGTGCTCGCGATACGTCAAAATGGTATTATGTGCAACTGCCTCTGAAACGAACGCCAACCGCGAAAGCGGCACCTATAATCCCACGCTCCAGCGTGCCTCTGGTGGGCCAAGCGGTTTTCCTGCAGGCAAGGACCTCTACGAGGGTTACGGTATAATAAATCCTGATGCGGCTGTCGAAGCAGTAACTCTGGCTTACACAAACTACTCGTCAAGCAGTGACACATTTGGGTCAGGCACCTTCGACCGGCGAGTCTGGGCACGCAAAGTTCAATTACAGCAAAGCATAGCTTTTGAGCCGAGACTTATAGTTCCTGCCGGCGGCGACTTTGACTTATATCTTTATAGTGCCGCACCCAGTTCGTATGGCACACCTGTAACCCTCGCATCGAGCACGCAGGCAGGAAACGATATAAACGAATCCTTCACTTACACGCCGCTGGCCGATGCCAATGCTTTGATTGTGGTTAAAAGAATTTCGGGAAGCGGCACGTTTACCCTGACCACGCTGCTCATAAGGATTTTGACTGTTACTTCGACTGCCGGCGGTACTGTAACCACGCCCGGCATAGGGGACTTCAATTACCCCCACGGCACTAACGCAAATATCGTTGCTTCAGCAAACGTTAATTATCATTTCGTCAACTGGACAGGCACAGCATTTGATGCAAACAAGGTTGCCAATCCCAATTCGCCAAGCACCACCGTCCTGATGGATGCCGATTATACGGTTCAGGCCAATTTTGCCATAGGCCAGATCCAGAGGTCGTTGACAACCTCTACCACGGCAGGTGGTACTGTAACCACGCCCGGCATAGGAACCTACTGGTATGACATCGGCACTGATGCAAATATCGTTGCATCAGCAAATACAGGTTATCATTTCGCTAAGTGGACAGGCTCAGCCGTAACAGCAGGCAAGGTTACTGACCCCAACGCGGCCAGCACGAAGGTTAGGATGGATGCCAATTACGCTGTGGAGGCTAACTTCTCAAATCAGTACACTATTACAGCTTCTGCCGGTGCGAACGGCTCGATCCGTCCATCCGGAACTATTATCAAGACCTATGGTAACAGCCAGTTGTTCACGGCAACACCTGATACAGGCTATATAACAGATACGTGGTTGATTGACGGCTCGGTAGTACAGACCGGCAGCAATACCTATATTCTTAGCAATATTACCGCCAATCATACGGTGCAGGTCAACTTCATCATCGACCAGAGGTCGTTCGCCTTTCCTGGTGCCGAGGGTTCGGGTTGGTCCGCGAGGGGTGGGCGCGGCGGCGATGTCTATGAAGTGAACAATCTCGGCAACAGCGGCCCCGGCTCGATAGTTGACGCTGTCAGTCAGGGCGACCGTACTATTGTCTTCAGGGTGTCCGGCACTATCGAGTTAGGGGGCGTTATTCTGGAGCCCAAATCCAACACAACTATAGCAGGTCAGACCGCTCCCGGCGACGGCATCTGCATCAAGGGTCGCATTCACATCAAGAACCATGCGCATGATATTATCATTCGTTACATCCGCGTACGCATAGATGCGGGCGCTGCCAATTCGGACGGCGATGCCATAGATATCGACATTGGCAACAACATTATCATCGACCATGTTACTGCCTCCTATTCGCGGGACGAAACAATTTCGTGTCAGGAAACTTCCGACGATGTTACTGTTCAGTGGTGTCTCATAAGCGAGGCCCTGACCTATCAAAATCACAGTTATGGTTCGCTCATCCGGGGCCAATACGGACAGACCAAAACCTATCATCACAATCTGTATGCACACAACCGCGGCCGAAATCCCAGGCCGGGCAACTACATAGACCCCTACACAGACCCCGAAGGACTTCATTTCGATTTCCGCAATAATGTGGTTTACGACTGGAATGGAACCGTCGCGGGATACAACGATGACTACAGCGGCAGCCTGGCTGTCAGCCGCTATAATTTCATAGGTAACGTCTATGTCCCCGGCGTGGAGTCCACCTACAACGGCAAGGGCTTTCGTGAAAGAAGCAAGGTTTCCTACGGATACTTTGCCGACAATTCCTATGACGGCAATGTGCCGAGCGATCCATGGAGCATAGTCAATTTCTCGAATATGACCAGCAATGAAATAGCCGCCTATAAGGCACGCTCATATCTTATCCCGATGGCACCGGTGACCACAACCCCGCCGGACCAGGCCAAAATCTACGTGCTTGCAGGTGCCGGCGCAAGCTTTCCGACGCGCGACATAATCGATATCCGCATCGTCAATGACGTGCTCAACAAGACGGGGCACCCCATCCGCGATATGAACTACCAGCCTGAAGGTGGCTGGCCGACGCTCAATTCTCTGCCCGCTCCGACAGACACCGACCATGATGGAATGCCGGATGCGTGGGAGACCTTGTATGGCCTGAATCCGAACAATGCTGCCGACCGCAACGGTTATAACCTCAACGCCGACTACACAAACCTGGAAGTCTATCTCAACAGCCTTGTTGGATTTGACATCACTCCTCCGTCAGCACTTCCCCAGGTTAACTGGACGCAAAGGTATAATGGCGATGCCAATAATTCGGATTATGCAAAGGCTATTGCTGTTGATTCGGCAGGCAATGTCTATGTTACAGGTTATGCGAAAAACACCAGCACAAATTATGACTTCGCTACCATAAAGTACACACCCGACGGCAATATCGTCTGGACAAAAACCTATAACCGCAGTTCATCAAATCCCGACTACGCAAGGGCAATGGCGGTTGACGCAAATTCAAATATAATTGTCGCAGGTTTTGGTTATATCACAGCAACAGGCTACGACGGCATTGTAGTAAAGTACGATTCTTCAGGTAACCAGCTCTGGGCAAAGGCATACAACTCAGGCAGAAGTGACGACCGCTTTTATGACGTCGCAGCAGATGCTAATGGAAATATTTACGCCATCGGCAGAACCGCCGGCGATTGCCTGATAGTAAAATACACACCTGACAGCAGTTTTGTCTGGGCAAAAACCTATAACGGCCCGGCAAATGGACAGGACATTCTTTATAAGCTTGCGATTGACAGCAACGGCAATGTTTGTGCCTGTGGCGAATCAACAGGCGTCGGCACAGACCAGGATTGTCTGACGTTAAAATATTCGCCGGGCGGCGCCTTACTTTGGGCCCGGACCTGCAACGGTCCTGCCGACGGTTGGGATTTGCTGGAGGCAATCGCGCTGGATTCTGCCGGAAATGTCTATGTTACCGGCTCTATCGAGACTGCAACTGACTCCGATTATGTGACAATTAAGTACTCTCCTGACGGCAATCCGCTCTGGACGGCCTTTTACGGCGGCATAGTTTCAGGCTGGGATGAAGCTTACGCAATCGCAGTCGATTCAGATGCCAATGTCGTCGTAACAGGCTTTAGTCAAGGTGCGACCAGCACAGCAGATATTGCTACTGTAAAATATAATTCAGCAACAGGCGACCAGATGTGGGCAAAAAGGTATAGCGGAGCAGGCAATTCAACCGATTTTGCCGAAGCAATAGCAGCCGACGGTTCCGGCAATGTGTATGTCCACGGCAGAAGTTTTGAAATAGGTTCAACTGATTATGTTACAATCTGCTATAACTCGGATGGCACTGAAAGTTGGAAGATGAATTACAATGGTCCTGCCTCGCAGACGGACATTGGCACTGCAATTGCGGTTGATGGCGACGCAGTATACGTTACCGGCTACAGTATGAGTTCGGCAAACAATTATGACTATGCAACCATTAAATACACAACCACACCGGCCAATCCCTGTCCTGCACCGCCGGCAGGCGATTTAAACGGCGATTGTTACGTTGACTCTTTTGACTTTGCACTGATGGCTGAAAGCTATGTCGGCGATACAGAAGACTTTTCTTTGCTAAAGGACATAGCCGACACCTGGCTTGAGTGCGGCATGGCAAACCCAAACAACTGCTGGCAGTAAAAGAAATTCAAAATTAAAAAATTAAAACTCAAAATTGTCAAACCGCCTTTGGCGGACGACTTCATTAACTTTCCATTTTTAACTTTTCACTTTTCATCCTTTTTAAGGACATTCTATGCACAACACAATTATTCTGTCGTACGAGCGGATTTTAGAAGCAAACGGCATTTATGAAACGCTCAGAAAAACAATGCCGAAAACCAGAGCCGACTTGAAAAATTACCTCAAGGTTTTTCTTGGTCTTGATATTGGCGATATAAAAATCTGTCCTGAGCATAACTCGCCTATGGATTATCTGTGGCACTGCTACAGCAGCGATTTTGACGGGCAGAGTACAAATGGCGATTGTGTCGTCTGGGCCGGCCGCGGCGGCGGAAAAACTCTTATCGCTGCCGTCGCTACGCTTCTGGATTGTATCTTTAAACCCAACTGTAAAGTAAGAATCCTTGCAGGCAGTGAGCTGCAGGCTCAGAGAATGTATGATTATCTGCTTGGCTTTTTGCGAGGCGGCCCCGCCTGTGGGCGAGGTCTCGCCAAAGGCGGCTTTGAAAATTTTCTCGCTGAACCGGAGCGTAAAAACAAATGCACCTTTCTAAACGGCTCAGACGTGGAGGTCCTGACACAGTCGGCGGCTTCTGTCCGCGGCAGTCATATTCACAAGTTAAGATGCGATGAGGTTGAACTATTCGACCGTCAAATTTTTGAAATGGCAAAGTTTGTTACCAAAAGCAGCAACGGTATCGTCGGTGCAATGGAGACGTTAAGCACAATGCATCAGCCTTTCGGCATTATGCACGAGCTTGTAAGCAAGGCAGCCTCCAGCGAAACACCGGTATTCAAATGGTGCGTCTGGGAAGTTATTGAATGCTGTCCTCCTGAAAGAAGCTGTTCAAGATGTCCTTTAAGCAGCGACTGTCAGGGCAGAGCAAGGAAAGCAAACGGCTATCTGAAAATAGATGATTGTTTAGCACAGATGCGCCGCAGTAGCAGAAGCGCATTTGAATCTGAAATGCTCTGTATAAGGCCTTCGCTTGAAAATGTCGTCTTTGCAGAGTTCGACCCCCAAATCCATATCGCACCTGTTGATTATAATCCCGCCCTGCCGTTGTATCGTGCGATTGACTTTGGCTTTGTCAATCCTTTTGTATGCCTGTGGATTCAGGTTGACGGCAGTGGAGTTGTGCGGGTGATTGACGAATACGTCAAAAGCAGACAGACTATTAATGTGCACGCAGACGAGATAAAAAACAAAGCTCCATACAACGAAGATAATGTCATTGCCACTTTCTGTGACCCTGCGGGTGTCGGCGTAAATGATGTTACAGGCACAAGTCCTGTTTCTCAGTTAAGGTCGATGGGAATAAAGCTTCGTTATAAGAGAAGTTCGATACTTGAAGGCATAGAGCTTATCCGTAGGGCCTTGCACAGCGGTGACGGGCAAAACAATCTTATTATAAGCCCCCGCTGCGGCAGACTGATTGAGGCTATGCAGTGCTATCATTATCCGCCTGCTGGTTCGATAGAATTGCCTTTAAAAGACGGCATTTACGACCATCCAATCGACGCATTACGCTATTTCTTTGTAAACTACAGCTCGTCAGCTATTGCAAAAAATAGAAGGTATTAGGGGTCTATAAACCTTTATAATACTAAAATTTTCTAAAATTTAGAAAATTCTTTGAAGATTTATAGCAAATTTGCCGTATAATATTCTATAAAACAGAATTTAAGGAGGATTAAAAATGAACATCGGGGAAAGACTTAAAATTGCAAGAAAAGCTATAGGTTATACACAGGAACAAGTTGCTGAAAAAGCAGGTATCAGTACATCTGCAATTTGCGACTTTGAGAATGGCAGAGAACCCAAGTTTTCGCAGCTTAGTAAATTGGCAGAAATTTACCATAAGTCTGTGGAGTTTTTCTTTTCTGAAACTATCCCTGCCGAACCTATTTTGCTATGGAGAAGCAGTCCTGCTAACGAGACAGATAGAAAAAAAGTAGAGGCTGAGTTTAAAGAACTTTGTGAACAATACTACAAGCTTGAGGCGCTGACTGACGAACTGCGAGATATGCGACTACCTGAACCAGACTGTAAGAACTCAGATAAATTCCAATTTCGGGATGCATATACGCTCGCACACAAGGCAGCAAAAGAGTTCTCGTTAGGAGATATACCCGGCGGTTCCTTAAAACGGATATTAGAGGAAAAATACTACATTAAAATCTTCCATCTTCCTTTCGAGGGCAGTGCAGTTTCCACCGTTGATCAATTCGGATATGCAATCCTTCTCAATAGCAACGAATCAACTAAAGAATGGCGAAGAAACTACGATCTTGCTCATGAATTGTTCCATCTTTTAACATGGGATGTTTTCCGCAAAAAAACAGAGGGCTGTACGCCCTCCAGCTCTGAGGAAAAACTTGCCAATGCATTTGCAAGTGCTCTTTTAATGCCTGATGAATCGCTAAAGGATAAAATTCGGCGATACTCAGATAATGCTGGACAGATAACGTTTGACAAACTGGACGACATTGCTCGTGAGTTTGGTGTTTCACTGGAAGCGTTGCTCATAAGACTTCATTACATATATGGCAAAAAAGATGAGTCTGAAACTAAAAGATATATTGAGATTGCAAGAAGATATAAAAAACCACGAATTTCAAGTACGCCGGATAAATTACCTGAAAGGTATTGCGCTCTTGCAGAACGTGCTTTAAGAGAAGGTAAATTGTCTTTAATGCAATTCGCCAAATTTATGGGGATACCCTATAAAAAAGCACAGGAGTATTTAACGGAAGACGAGGATTTTACGGATGAAAAAATTTCAATTCCTGTTGCTTGATGCTGGACCAGTTTTAGAACTCCTAAAACTCGAACTTTGGAATAAACTTACTGAAAGTTGCGATGTATATATGACCCCAGCGATTGTTGATGAGGTCATCAAGCTTAATTTTGAATATACTGACCAAAAGGTTAATCTAACTTCTTCATCTCAATTAAACGTGACCATCCTGGATGTAGAACTTCCCCCTAATAAAAAGTTTTTTGGGATTATTTGACTCAACTTATCAAGGTAGTATTCACCGAGAAGGTGAAACGCTTGCATTTCTCTGGAATAAACCAGAAAAATGGCTTTTATGCTCTGCCGACAGTGCTGTATTTAGGGTTCTTGGTTTACTTGGCAAAGCCGAACAGGGAATTTCGCTGGAAGAAATTCTTGAACAAATTGGGTTAAAGCAAAATCTTGGATGGCAATACTCCAGAAAATTCCGAGAGAACTACACACGATTAGGACAAAAAGACGCTCTCCAAGATAAAGGCTTGAAAAGGGATTCGTAAAGAAAGGTCTTTACGACCATCCAATTAACGCCCTGCGTTATTTCTTTGTCAACTACAACAGTTCAAATTCTGCCAAAAGCAGAAAATACTGACAAACAAAAAGACTGTACAACTTGTTGTGTATAAAGAAGTTAAGAACTCCACCTACCATCTTAGCCCACGTCAACCAGGCTGAGGCTGTCGGCAAATTTTCGTATAAGTTCTGCTCTTATGTTTTTATGTTCGGCACAAGTCAACTTGGGGTCATTTTCGACAAGTTCAAAGGCATCCTTTCTTGCAAGGCCCAGCAGGTCGAAATCGTCTATTATACTTGCGATTTTCAAGTCCGGTAGGCCATGCTGACGTGTGCTTAAAAGTTCACCGGGGCCGCGGATTTTGAGGTCATGCTCTGCAATTTCAAAGCCGTCATTGCTGCGTTTCATTATTTCAAGTCTGCTTTCTGCCGTTTCGCTCTGAGCCTGCGCTACCAGCAGACAATACGCCTTTGATGAACTTCTTGCTATCCTGCCGCGAAGCTGATGAAGCTGTGCAAGGCCGAACCTGTCGGCGCCTTCGATTACCATTATCGTTGCGTTCGGAACATCAATGCCGACCTCGATAAGAACCGTTGAGACAAGGCAGTGAATTTTTCCCTTTCTGAAATCATTCATTATTTTCTGTTTGTCGGCGCTGCACATCTGTCCGTGCAGAAGACCTACGTTGAATTCAGGAAAGATATTTTTGCTCAGGTTTTCATATTCGGCGATTGCCGCCTTGACGTCGCCGTTGTCGCTGTCGGCTATTCGCGGATAAACAAAATAGGCCTGCCTCTTTGCTTTGAGTTTCTCGCGTATGAAATCATAGGCCTTCGGCAAATCTTTAGGCTGAATATATCTTGTTATTACCTGACCTCTGCCCGGCGGACACCTGTTTATAACGGATATGTCTAAATCGCCAAATGCCGTCATCGCAAGCGTTCTCGGTATGGGCGTTGCTGTCATAACAAGGCAGTGCGGCGTTGCATCTTTCCTCAACTGTGCCCGCTGATGAACGCCGAACTTGTGCTGTTCGTCAATAATCACCAGAGCAAGGTTCGCAAATTGTATATCTTCCTGGAGCAGTGCAACAGTGCCCACGACAATATCAGTTTCTCCTGATTTTACAGCATCGAGAATTTCTTTTCTTTTCTCGCCGGCCATACCGCCGGTGATAAGGACTCTCTTTACGCTGCTGTTTTTCAAATAACGCTCAATACTTATAAAATGCTGCTCTGCAAGTATTTCTGTCGGAGCCATTATTGCCGCCTGCTGTTTATTCGCAACAGCGACAAGAGCGGCATACAGTGCAACAACTGTCTTGCCGCTGCCTACATCACCCTGCAAAAGCCTGTTCATAGGAACAGTTTTTGCCAAATCTGCAACAATCTCATCGACGACCTTATTCTGGTCTTCGGTAAGCAGAAATGGAAATCTCTTTCTTATCCTGCGGTCAATCTGCTCGGTGCATTTAAACGCAACAGCTTTAGAAAAGTTTCTTACTTTATAGCGGCGCAAAGCAAGCGCGGTCTGCATCAAAAAAAACTCATCATATTTTAATCTGCGTTTTGCCTTTGCAATCTGCGAGTCGTTTTCAGGGTCATGCATCCATTTAAAGGCTTTCCGCCGCTCTACAAGGTTTGATTTTTTCAGAAAGGCACTTTCAAAAAATTCCGGCACAAGTTCAACAAGCCTATCAAGCGAATCGTGGAAAATCCTTTTTATCTGACCATTTGAAAGTTCGGCCGTTGCCGGATAAACCGGCCCGCTGAAGCTCTCAGTAGTAATTTCATCGTCTTCCACTATGACAAATTTTGGATTAGTAAGCTGAAGCTGATGTTTATATTGGCTGACTTTGCCCCAGACGATAAGCTTTTGACCCGGCATGATTTTGCCCTGCAGAAATTTGCTGTTAAACCAGATAACTCTGCATACACCTGTTCCGTCACTGATATAGACCTCAAAATATGATGGTCGCCGCCAGTACTGAAGGTCGGTGCTTTCAACAGTTCCTGCCAGTGTAACGGTCTGGTTTACTTTCAGCTGTTCGATTTTTACAGGCGCCTGCGCAAAGTACCAGTCGCGCGGATAATATTCGAGCAGATCAAAGGCGGTCTTTACACCGAGGTTTTCAAATGCCGCTGCCCTTGCGGGACCTACCCCTTTTAAAAACTGAACCGGCATATCAAGCTGAGGATGATTTGCCGACTTCAATGTCATATTTACTCCATATAGCCGAATTTGCCTATAAGCCTTACAAATCTGCAGCCGCAGACGGACTTCGTTTTTAAGCCGCTGTCGGTTTTCTCCATTACTACAAGTTCCTGCACATAGTCAGCGCCCAGCGGCGCGACGGCCAAGCCGCCGGTCTTTAGCTGTTCAATCAGCGGCTGGGGCATATCTGAAGCGGCGGCGGTAATTATAATTCTGTCAAATTGTCTGTCTTGCGGCCAGCCGCAGGTGCCGTCGCCTGTGTGAAATCTTACATTCGTTATATTCAGTTCCGCCAAAATCCGCTGCGCTTTTAGTGTGAGATATTCTATCCTTTCGATTGTATAAACTTCTTTCGCAAGTTTTGCAAGTATTGCGGTCTGGTAGCCGCTGCCACTTCCGATTTCAAGCACCTCGCAATCTCTGTCAACCTTTAATTCCTGTGTCATTAGAGCTACAATGTAAGGCTGACTTATTGTCTGACCACATCCGATTGGCAACGGCCCGTCGTAGTAAGCCTGGTCGAGGCACTCGGCAGGGATGAATTTTTCCCTTGGCACATCAGCCATCACCCTCAAAACAGCAGGGTCTGTAATATCGCGGCTTTTTAACTGCCTGCGAACCATCACCTGCCTTTCGGCCGCGAATTTGTCCTTTTCATTTGCCTGCTGCATAACTATAATAATTGCCTCGAACAGACAGTTTTGCAAATCAATTTTTTATCTGATTGCCATGAACCAAATAACAAAAAAACTGACAGAACTTGATAAAAAATATCTTTGGCATCCGTTCACACAGATGAAGCTATGGCTGGCCTCTGAGCCGGTGATTATTGAATCCGGCGAAGGTTTTTACTTAACCGACACAGAGGGCAGACGTTACATCGACGGCATAAGCAGCCTGTGGTGCAACGTCCACGGCCATAAAGTTAAAAAAATTGACGACGCGATAAAAAATCAACTCAACAAAATCGCCCACAGCACGCTTTTAGGCCTTGCACAGACAAAATCCATCGAACTTGCGGAAAGGCTTGTCGCTATAACGCCGAAAAACCTGATAAAGGTTTTCTACTCTGACAGCGGAGCTACCAGCGTTGAAATCGCATTAAAAATCGCATATCAGTATTTTCACAATCAAGGACAAAAAAGAGACAAATTCATCGCACTTGGCCAATCTTATCACGGCGATACAATCGGCTCTGTGAGCGTCGGCGGCATAGAACTGTTTCATTCAATTTTCAAACCGATGCTGTTTGAAACCTACTTTGTACCAACGCCGTTTCCTTATAGATTTAATGGCACTGCCGAACAATGCAGACAATTTTCGCTTGATAAAACTGAAGAACTCCTGAAAAAACACGCAGACAATATCGCAGCAGTCATTGTTGAGCCTTTAGTTCAGGGCGCAGCAGGAATGATTGTTCATCCTAAAGGTTTTTTAAAAGGCGTTCGAGAACTTACAAAAAAATACAATGTGCTTTTGATAACAGATGAGGTCGCAACAGGTTTCGGCAGGACAGGAAAGATGTTCGCCTGCGAAAATGAAGGTGTCCAGCCCGACATTATGTGCCTTGCCAAAGGAATAACAGGCGGCTGTCTGCCTCTGGCAGCTACACTTACAACACAGGAAATTTTTGACGCATTTTTGGGTGAGCCGGAGGAGTTTAAAACCTTCTTTCACGGCCATACATATACCGGCAATGCATTAGCTTGTGCCGCCGCGATTGCCTCGCTTGAACTTTTTGAGGAAAATAAAATCATCGAATCTCTGCCTGCAAAGATAGATTTGATTGCTGATTATCTTAAAAGAACGGCAGATTTGCCTTTTGTCGGCGATGTTCGCCAGTGCGGCCTGATGACAGGAATTGAGATTGTAAAGGACAAAAAAACAAAAGAGTCTTTCCCTTATGAAAAATTGATTGGCGCAAAGATCTGTGCCGCAATGCGGCCTAAAGGTGCAATGATGAGGCCGCTGAGCGACGTGATTGTCCTTATGCCGCCCGTTGCGATTGATTTACCTTTGCTGCGGCAGTTGCTGGATATCGCTTACGACACAATCAAAAATGATTTGCCAAAAATTGTAAAAGAAAAATGAATTTAAAGTTCCCTAAACACAAAGGTCTCTTTATTACCGCCACTGACACCGGCGTAGGCAAAACGCTGGTTGCCGGTGCGATTGCAAAAATCCTTTCGCAGAAAGGCAAAAAGGTCGGCATATTTAAGCCGGTTGCTACAGGCTGTAAAAAAACAAAACAAGGTCTTGTAAGCGAGGATGCAGAATTTCTGGCTCACTGTGCCGACAGCGAATTTGCCCTTGATATAATTAATCCAATAACTTTTGAAATACCAGCGGCACCGTTTGCCTGCGAAAAAACAGAAAACAAAAAAGTCGATTTTGAAAAAATCGCTACTGCATATAATTATATCCGTTCCAAAACCGACCTTGTAATTGTAGAAGGTATCGGCGGAATCCGTGTGCCGATAACAAAAAATATTGACGTCCTCAGCCTTGCAAAGGCATTTGCCCTGCCCATTGTGATTGTCACAAGGGCAAAACTGGGCACAATAAATCATACACTTTTAACCATCGATGCCATACGTCAGGCAGGACTTTTGCTTGCAGGCGTCATAATTAACGGTTATGATGAGAAGACAAAAAACCTTGCGGAAAAAACCAATGCTGCAATCATAAAAGAATCAGGCAAAGTTGAAATTATGGCCGTAGTGCCTTTTGACGATACCACAAATATGAAAAAGTTTGTAATCGGCCAAAAAATCTTAAAAAACCTGCAAAACATTAACTGGCTGAAAATAATTGAACAATGATGGAAGGTAAGGCGATAATACTAAAACGGCCTGAACACAGGCGGTATCTTGTCCCGATAAACACCGCTGCAACCCAGCAGCTCTTTACGGATTGTCTGATAATAGGTTCCGGCGTTGCAGGTCTTCGTGCGGCTATAGAGGCAGCTGCAGCCGACTGTGAAATCGTGCTCGTCTGCAAGAAAACGCTCGAAGACAGTAATACCTGGAATGCCCAAGGCGGCATAGCGTCTGTGCTCGGCGCCGGTGACAGTTTCGCTTCGCACACAGAAGATACCCTGACGACAGGTTGCGGCATATGCAATCGCGATACTGTCGAGCAGGTTGTAAAAGATGGTCCTGGTCTTGTAAAAGAGCTGCTTGAATGGGGCGCCGAATTTGACAAAACAAAAGACGGTTCAGTTTCAGTTACGCTTGAAGGCGGCCACAGTCACGCACGCGTCGCTCATGCCCTCGGCGACAACACCGGCAGAGCAATCGCGCAGGCCCTTGTAAACAAGGTCAGACAATTCAATAACATTACCATCATAGAAAATTACTATGCCATCGACCTCATCAAAAACGAAGATGGTGCATGTGTCGGTGTAATCGGGCAGAACTCTAAGGGTATGATGGAAATCATCCGGGCAAAAACAACTATTCTTGCCACAGGCGGCGCAGGCAGGCTCTATCGCGAGACAACCAATCCTGATGTAGCTACTGCCGATGGTCTTGCAATGGCAGCTCGCGCAGGTGCGGTTCTGCAAGACATGGAATTTATGCAGTTCCATCCCACAACGCTTTACATTGCAGGCGCATCGAGAGCACTTATTACCGAGACTCTTCGCGGCGAAGGTGCCGTCCTGCGCGACATCAACCATCATGCCTTCATGTCTGAATATCACCCCGACGCAGAGCTTGCACCTCGTGATGTCGTCAGCAGAGCAATTCTTGAGCAGATGTTAAAGACAAATTCAACACACGTCTTTCTGGATATCAGACATTTCGACAAGGATTACTTTGCAAAACGTTTTCCGCTTATCAGCGAACTCGTTGCAAGTTTTGATATTGACATAAGTAAAGACCTAATACCGGTTCGTCCCAGCGCCCATTATATGGTTGGCGGCGTAAAAACGGACAGCCTTGCAAGGACAAACATTGCAAACCTTTTTGCCTGCGGCGAGGTTGCCTCTACCGGTCTGCACGGCGCAAATCGGCTCGGCAGCAATTCGCTTCTGGAAGGCCTTGTCTTCGGCAGAATTGCCGGCAG
Organism: Phycisphaerae bacterium; assembly: GCA_041478555.1. Classification (GTDB taxonomy): domain Bacteria; phylum Planctomycetota; class Phycisphaerae; order Sedimentisphaerales; family UBA12454; genus JAPLMW01. The sequence goes on along the minus strand of JBGOWI010000008.1, from coordinate 54,305 downwards.
GCAGGCAGTCCGCCAATACAAACAGACCAATGGCACCGTCGGCTTGCGGAAATTCCGCTATGATATACCGCAGTCCGACAGGAGCAGGCTCGATACCGCTGATGTGCTTAATTCACTCCGTTCGCTTATGTGGCGGAATGTCGGCATTATTCGTTTTGCAAAGCCGCTCGCCGAAGCTCAGGAGATTATCAGCTTCTGGCAGCGGTATGTGCTCGACAAGGTTTTTGATTCACCGGCCGGCTGGGAGTGTCAGAACATGCTCACTATTTGTCTGCTGATGGCAAAGGCGGCGGAAATGCGGACTGAGAGTAGAGGCACACATTTTCGCGGCGACTGGCCTGAAACAGATGACGCCAAGTTCAAAACTCACATCGAATTTGTATAAAAGCTATATCTGCAGTGCGATAATGCAAAAAAATATTCCGTTATACTGATTCCGTCTCCACTGTAGGCATCGCCGGAATATTACCTGTCAGGACAGGTACTTTTTCTATCACCCGCATTGTTTTCCATTTGCCCGCAAGGAACCGCAGGAAAAACAATATTGCCAAAGCACAGACATAAGATGTTAACGCAACCCATGCCGCATAGAGTTTCGCCCTGCCGTGCAGGAAAGTTATCGCCGCCCAGCTCGGCACAACCATTATCAGCCAGTTAAGCACAATTGAAATATACATCACAAACCTTGTATCGCCTGCCCCTTTCAGTGCCGCTGAAAAGATGATATTGCCCGTATCAAACAGACAGTAAAAACCGACAAAGCACAGCAGCGTTCTGACCATCGGCCTTATTGCTTCAATCTGCTCTGCCGAGGCCTTCAGTTCAAACGGCTTCATAAACATATTTGGGAAAAGCCAGTAGCCGGCAGCAATAACAATCATATAACCAAAGGTAAGTTTGGCTGCCGAAAACGTAACTTTCTGGGCGATTTGCGGCTTATCCGCTCCCAGTGCCCTGCCGACCAGTATGGTTGTTGCAATGCCGAAACCAATCATCGGCATAAACGACAGAGTATTAATCTGAAGCGCCATCGACGAAGCGGCAAAACAAATTGCATCAATCCTGCCGATGAAAACCACAAAAAGTGTAAAGCCCAATATGTCCAGCATAAACTGCACACCGCTGGGCAGGCCGAACTTCATAAGTCTTCCGAACAGTTCTTTGTCAAAAACATAATTTGCGGTACAGAAACTTTTGCGGTGAGCAGGCAGTAAAAAGATGGTAAAATAAATCACACAGGCTGCGGCGTTGGCAATAACCGTCGCTATCGCAGCGCCGCCGATACCCCATTTTGGAAAACCGAATTTCCCGAAAATCATCGCATAATCCAGCACAGCGTTTACAACCGTTTTTACAACGTTGACCCACATAACAGTCCATGTTTTTCCTCTGCCGGTAAGAAAACAGGAAAGTGAAGCGTCAACCAGCCCCGGCATCGCTCCGATGACCAGAATCCTGAAATAGATAAGTTCATAATTAGCAATTGCCGGCTCATGGCCGACAAGGGTAATAAGGGGCTTGTCAAAAAATGAAATTGCCGCCATTATCAGTCCTGCCGCAGTGGAAAAATAAACGCTTTGCCAGACAGCAGGACCAATTCTGTTTTTCCTGTTCGCCCCGTCATACTGCGAGACAAATGTATTGGCATAAGTAGCTGTGCCGAGGAAGAAACTGAAGAATACAAAGCTGAGAATTCCGCCCAGCATTGCCGCCGACATCGCATCGCGGTCGTACCACATCAGAAAGACTCTGTCCACGAACATCTGGAGCGTCATCGCGGACGTGCTCAGAATCAGCGGAAATGCAATTTTCAGAACCTGTCCCGGTCCGCCTTCATTTGCATATATTTTTCCAGAATTTCTTTTCATTATCACTGTTTGCCCATCTTAAGAGCATTATTGACTGTAAATTCAAGGCTGATTATGCTAATCTGAATTTCATATTTTGCAAAATAATTATGATTGAAACTGATATATGTATCATCGGTGCAGGCTCTGCCGGGCTTATGGCAGGCTGTTTTGCTGCAGCCGGCTCAAAAAAAGTCGTCATCGTTGAGTCCAATACAACGGCTGGTCGCAAACTGTTGCTGACCGGCCGCGGCAGATGCAACCTGACGCATACCGGTACGATTGACGAATTTATAATGGCCTGCAAACCCTTTGACAGGTTTGTTCGTCATTGCATCCATGAGCTTTCACCGGATAATCTGAGAAAATTCTTCGCATGCCGTGGCCTTGAAACCATTGTAGAGCCGAGCGGCTGTGTATTTCCAAAAAGCCGGCGAGCAGGCGATATCAAACGTATATTGCTTGAGGAACTGAAAAAACTCAATGTCAGAATACTTTACGGCACAAAGGTTAGGTCAATTAAAAAACACAATGAAACATTTGTAATCCTGTCGGAAAAATTCAAAATATCTTCCCGCTCGGTAATAATTTCCACAGGTGGCGTAAGTTGGCCGCAGACAGGCTCAACCGGTGACGGCTACAGATTTGCTCAAAGTTTCGGGCATAACATCATAGAGCCGAAGGCCTGCCTCGTGCCGCTTGTAACGGCTGAAAAATTCTGCTCTTCTCTTGCCGGCGTAGGCGTAAAAAATGTCAGAATCTTCTGCACAATCAACGGCAGAAAAATCTCTGCTGCTGGTCCGATGATTTTTACACATAACGGCATCGGCGGACCGGCAGTTTTTAACTTGAGCAGAATTATTGTCGACCGGCTCTACAAAAGCAAAAAAAATCTGACCATATCGATTGACCTGCTGCCGGATATAAAATCTGATGAGCTCGACAAAAAACTCACCGCTTGTTTCGCTCAAAACGCCGGACAAACTGTTGTATCAATACTTGCGCAACTCCTGCCAAGGGGTTTTGCCCGGCAATTATGTATCGAAAATCATCTGGAGAAAATCCACGCAGGACAGATAAACAGGAATATGAGAAAAAATCTTATCGGAAAGCTCAAGAATTTCCCGCTTTCAGTCGTTTCTACCGAGCCCCTCGAGCGGGCAACAGTTACCAGAGGCGGCATTTGTACGGCTCAGATTGACCCCAAAACCATGCAGTCAAGGCTGTGTAATGGCCTGTTTTTTGCGGGCGAACTAATCAATGTTGACGGTCCCTGCGGCGGATACAACCTCCAGTTTGCTTTTTCCAGCGGTTTTCTGGCCGGAAAATCTGCTGTTGAGTTATTGGACAAAATAGCCTAATATAACAGTTGTTAGAAACAAAAAACTTTGGCCGAAGGTCGTTCCACGACTCGACTGAGCTCGTCGAAGTCAGCTTTGAGTTTTTAGTTTTAAGTTTTTAATTAAAGAGATACAGGTAATGATAAATTGACTGATAAAAAGGAAAAACTGAGCATACTTTTTCTTTGCACCGGCAATTCCTGCCGCAGTCAGATGGCCGAAGGCTGGGTAAAGAAGCTCAAGTCTGACTCAATTGAGGCCTTTTCGGCAGGTGTAAATCCCTCAAGGCTCAACTCTCGGACAATACAGGTAATGGCTGAAGCCGGCGTGGATATTTCCGAAAATTTACCTAAACATATCGATGAGCTTTGCGGGATTGATTTTGATTATGTAATTACGCTCTGCGACAACGCGAGGGAAAGCTGTCCTGTATTTCATGGCAAAGCAAAACTTATACACAAACCTTTTGCGGACCCGACAGTTCTTATGGGTGCAGAAGAAATAATAATAAACGCTTTCAGAAAAATACGTGACGAAATCAGGGATTTTGTTTTGACTCTGCCTGACAGTCTCAAACAGAAAAATCAATCCAGGAAAAAACATGACCGACAGTGAAAAATCAAAACGTTTCGGCCTCGACAAGGTGGCATTATTTCTTCTGCTGCTGGCAGGCTTTTTCTTCGCAAAGCTTATTATATCCTCGCGAACCAATTTTAAACTGTCCGAACCTGTCGCACTGCAGGGTTCGGGGCTGGCTGTCTCTGTGCCGGCAGGCGGCGGCTTTAAACAGCTTTCCGACGGCTTTCAATATGAGGGCAACGAATTTCGGCTGTCTTGTGTTCTGCAGATAAGCAGCGATGCGGCCGTGTCGATGCACTGGCGGTATTTCCTTCTGCCGTTTAAGAAAACTGTTTCTGAAAGATTCCAGGCTCAGGCTTTGGCCGTTGCGGGCAGTATCGAAAAAACCGACTCAAAACAGTTCGGACAATTTACCTTTGATTATGCTCGTATCTTTTCTGAAAAAAACGCAACACTGCTTTTCTGCGGCATAACTCAATTACCCGACGGCAGAATCTTAACGCTTGAGGTGGCTCAGAAAGGTCAGAACATAGACCTTGCCGAAAAAATCTTCAATTCTCTTGCTGCATCAGTAATTTTTACACCTGACAATCCTCTGGCTAAAGGAGGTAAACTGCTGAATAATTTCCGGCAACAGGCCCTCGCAGATATTGTGCAAAAAAAAGCCCGGCAGAATTACTACTATATAAAAAATTATACAGACCAGAGTCTGGGCTTTATTACCGATGCAACCAGCTTAAAAACTGATTCTCCGGATACCAATTCGCTTGTGGCTGTAAATTTGTACTTTATCCATTCAGGCATAAACTCCCTTGCAGAACAGAGCCTGTTCCGTTCCGAGCCGAACCTGCAAAGCTTCAAATGGATGTCTCGCCAGAGCAGCCTTTTAATTAACCGCGATTTGAACACAAGTATCGAACTTGACCGGCAGGGTGTGATTACTGTTCAGACTTCGGCCAGCTCAGCCGAGCCGGAGAGAAATATCATACAAAACTTTATTTTTACATCAACGATGCTGCCGGAAGTTCTTTTCGACATCTTCATCGAAAGTTTTCTGCAAAGCAGTTTTGACTCTGTTATGGTCGATACGCTTCTTTCGGACGGCAGAATTACACCAGTTATTATCACCAGAGCCAAGCCGCAAAAAACCGCTCAGCCAAATGCCGCTTCTGCGGTCGAGGCCATATTTTTCGACAGCAGTACAAGTTATCAGACAACGTATTTTGACAGTGACGGCAAAATCCTGCTCAGTGAGGTGCACGGCAAAATCTCGTACAAACTCGAAAAAACGGAAAGAGACCGTCTTATTACAGATTTTCCTCAGTGGCTCGAAAAAATTCAGCAGATTGAACAATATATTCTCGAGAAACCCAGGAACTAAAGGAATAGACAATGGCGGATATTTATGATTCTGTTATCATAGGTGCCGGTCCTGCAGGTCTTGCAGCGGCGCTCTATAATGCAAGAGACAGGTTCAAAACCCTGGTTCTGGAAAAATTCTATCCCGGCGGCCAGATAATAAACACAGACAGGATAGAAAACTATCCCGGCTTTGAAAGAATATCCGGTGCAGACCTGATTGAAAAGATGAAGAGGCAGTCGGAGAATTTCGGCGCTGAATTCAAAACCGGCGCCGAAGTAAAAAACCTTTTAAAACTTTCGGACGGCAAAATACAGATAAATTGCGCCAAAGAGACTTTCATCGCTCGTTCTGTCATCCTTGCGCCCGGCAGCGATTATCGCAAACTTGGTGTTCCCGGCGAAGAAGAATTCAGAAACGCAGGTGCCGGCGTAAGTTTCTGCGGTACCTGTGATGCACCTTTCTTTAAAGGCAAAAAAGTTGTTGCGGTCGGCGGCGGCAATACCGCTGTTGAAGAGGCCCTGCACGTGGCAAAATTCGCTGCGGAATTAACGCTTGTCCATAGACGGCAGGAATTCAGGGCAACAAAAGTTCTCTTCGAGGAGCTTATGCAGAAGGTTACCGGCCCCAATGCCAATATCAAACTGAAACTTGACACCATCGTCACCGCGATTGAAGGCAGCCGAAAGGTCGAAAGAGTCAGACTTAAAAATGTAAAAACAGACAAAGAAGAATTTCTACCTTGCGATGGCATTTTTATTTTTGTCGGTACGGTTCCTAATACCGCATTTCTCAAAGGTTTTGTTGACCTTACAGATGCGGGCTTTGTCAAATGTGATGTCGGTTTCCTGCGAACAAGGGTTCCAGGCGTATTTGTCGCTGGTGACTGCCGAATCGGAGCTGCAATGCAGCTTGCCACCGCCGTTGGAGATGGCGTAAATGCAGCGATGATGACCAAACAGTATTTAAGAGACCCCACCTGGTGGAACAAACCCGTTTCTGACGCCCTGATGCCCGGCGAATGGTAATTTGCTTCTCGCCTCGCTTAGCGGTCGAAGCGGGCTTGCCTCTCGCTTCTTTGCTTCTTTACCTTTTTGAAACAGGTATGTATTCTTTCTTTTCGGCGACGTTTTTGTAGGCCGGTCTTATTATACGTCCGCCGCTGACGTTTTCTTCGATAATATGGGCGCACCAGCCGGCAACCCGCGAAATCGCAAAAAGCGGCGTGTACAACTCCGCCGGGATGCCGAGCATCCTGTAAACAAATCCGGAATATAAATCCACATTGGAGCATATAACCTTGTCGGATTGTTTAACTTTCTTCAAAACTTCCGGAGCAAGTCTTTCAACCAGAAAATAAAGATTAAATTCCCATTCGAGGTCTTTTTCCTTTGCCAGCCTTGCCGCCTGCTTTCTAAGCAGCGCCGTTCTCGGGTCGGACAGTGTATATACCGCATGTCCCACACCGTAAATCAGACCCGTTTTGTCGAACGCTTCGCGACTGATGATTTTCGCAAGGTAATCGGCCACTTCACCTTCGTCGTCATAATTCTTAACATTCTGTTTGATGTTTTCCATCATCTCGACGACCTGAATATTTGCTCCGCCGTGTTTATAGCCTTTCAGTGAGCCGATGGCGGCAGCAACAGATGAATAAACATCGGTATCCGCAGAGGTAACAACATGAGTGACAAAGGTCGAATTGTTTCCTCCGCCATGCTCGGCATGCAACACCAGACACAAATCAAGCAGTTCAGCTTCGGTTTTGGTATATTTTTTATCGGCTCTCGTGAGCATCAGAAAGTTTTCCGCCGTCGAAAGTTTTTCATCCGGGCTGTGAATGAAAAGGCTCTGACCGTCATAGTAGTGAATCTTTGCCTGATAGCCGTATGCCGCAAATGTCGGAAACCTCGCAATCAATCCGATGCACTGCCGCAAAATATTCTTAAGCGACCGGTTTTCCGGCGTCTTGTCGTACGAATAACCGGCAAGAACGCTTCGTGCCAGCTTATTCATTACATTATTGCTGGGCGCTTTAAGAATCATATTCTCAGTAAAGCCTTCGGGAAGCGCTCTGTTTTTTCCGAGCAGTCGACAGAATTTCGTCAAATCCCTTCTCTTTGGAAGTTCGCCGAACAGGAGAAGATAAGCTGTTTCTTCAAAACCATGTTTTTTCTCCTTTTGGAAGCCTGCAACGATATCTTCTATCTCAATACCGCGATATCTCAGCCTGCCTTCGACAGGCACCTTTTCTTTTTCGCTGACGATATAGCCGTGAACGTCGCCGATTTCTGTAAGACCGACAACAACACCGGTGCCGTCGGCATTCCGCAGGCCCCGCTTGACGTTATACTGCTCATAAAGCTGCGGCGCTATCTTATTGTTCTGCTTTGCAAGCCTTGCCAGCTCCGTCAAAAACGGGTCCTTGGGCGTCTTTTCAGGCACAATTTCTTCAATATCTGGTTTTACGGGCTCTGCCATCTTTTCACTTCCTTACTTCTTTGCTTCTTTATTTCCTTTCTTCCTTTCAGCAAGGTACTTTAATATAATGGATGAGAATTTCCTATGCAAGAACCAATCTTATTTGCCTGAGGGGTTTTCTTGACTTTCAGTTTTTTTTCTGGGATACTGGGACGCTGTATTTTTGTATTTTTTTTGAAATTTTATTATGACCGGCGGCACAATAAGCAGATTTTTAGTAAAGCTTTTCGGCTCCCGAAACGAAAGGCTCGTCAAAAGCTATATGCGCATCGCTCTCGAATCGGGCGAATTTGAAGAGCAGTTAAAAACCTCCGCCCCTGGCGAGACCTCGCCTACAGGCGGGCTTGATAATGATGCCTTAAAGGCCAAAACGCAGGAATTCAAAGACCGTCTCGCAAAAGCCCCCTCTCTTGCTTCGCAAGAAGCAGAGGGGGAGCAAATCCTTCCCGAAGTCTTCGCCGTTGTCCGAGAAGCGGCAAGAAGAAACGTCAATATGCGCCATTTTGACGTTCAGCTCATCGGCGGTAAGGTCCTGTACGACGGCAAAATCGCTGAAATGGCGACCGGCGAAGGAAAAACCCTTGTTGCTACTCTTGCCGCTTATCTGGTTTACCTTACCGGCAGAAAGGTGCATATTGTAACCGTCAACGACTATCTCGCCAAACGCGATGCAGAATGGATGGGCCCGGTTTATAAAGCCTTAGGCTTAACTGTTGGTGCAATCCAGGCGGATATGGACACCCTCGGCGATGAAAGAAGAAACCAATATGCCTGTGACATCACATACGGCACAAACAATGAGTTCGGCTTTGATTACCTGCGTGACAACATGAAGCTCTATGCCGAACAGCTCGCTCAGGGTCCTCTTGAATATGCCATCATAGACGAGGTTGATTCAATCCTTATCGACGAGGCCAGAACGCCGCTGATTATTTCAGGCCCTGCCTTTGACGATGTCAGCAGATACAAAAAGGCCGACACTGTCGCAAGGCAGATAATAAAAATGCAGAGCGACTATAACCATATAAAACAACAGCTCGACTCCGCACAGAAAACAATCGCAAACGCTGAAGGCGAACTTTCAGAAGCAAAAAAGGCAAAAGATGACACCCGCGCTCAAAAAGCCCGGTCAGTCATCGAAAAAACCCGCTCGGAAATTGAAAACCTCCAAGCTCGCCTTGCTTCTCTGGTGGAGTATTACGAAGTCGAATACGACCGAAAGGCAGTTCATCTCAACCATGACGGCATAGGAGCAGCTCAGGAGATGGTTGGAGTTGGGTCATTTTTCGTAGGTCCTAATACGGAATGGAGGCACCTTATAGAGCAAAGTTTGCGATCTCATATAGTCTTTGAAAAGGAAAAAGACTATGTAGTAATGGACAACAAGGTAGTGATTGTTGACGAATTTACCGGCAGACTGATGCACGGCAGACAATGGTCTGACGGCCTTCATCAGGCGGTCGAGGCCAAGGAAGGCGTAACAATCAAGGAGGAATCACAGACGCTGGCAACTATAACGCTGCAGAATTTCTTCCGTCTTTACGACCAGATAGCCGGCATGACCGGCACTGCCGCTACGGAAGCCGAAGAATTTATGCAGATATATAAACTCGAGGTTGTTACTATCCCTACCAATGAGCCATGTATCCGCAGGGATGATGATGATATGATTTACAAAACGATGGGCGAAAAATTCAACGCCATAATTGAGGAAATTCATAACACAAGCTCTGCGGGTCGGCCTGTGCTTGTCGGCACAATAAGCGTCGAAAAAAGCGAGGCTATCTCGAACGCTCTTACCAGAAAATACGGCGTAGAGCATGAGGTATTGAATGCCAAACAGCACGCAAGAGAAGCGCTTATAGTTGAAAAAGCAGGCCAGCAGCACACCGACCGCTCAGGGAATCTTTGCGGTAATGTTACTATTGCCACAAATATGGCAGGTCGCGGCACTGACATAAAACTTGCACCTGGAGTCGCCGAGATTGGCGGCCTGCATATAGTGGGTACGGAAAGACACGAGGCAAGGAGAATCGACAACCAGCTCCGGGGACGCTGCGGCCGTCAGGGAGACGCCGGCTCAACTCAGTTCTCTTTAAGTTTCGACGATGACCTTTTGAAAATCTTTTCTCCTGAATGGACGGTAAAGGCGCTTTCATGGGTCGGCTGGGAAGAAGGTATGCCGATTCAGCACCGTCAGATAAGCAAAGGCATAGGAAAGGCCCAGAAGAAAGTCGAACAGCGAAACTTTGAAGCCCGCAAAAGTCTGCTCGAATACGATGAGGTGATGGACTACCAGAGAAAAACCTTCTATTCGCGCAGAAGACAGATAATCAACGGAATAGGCCTTAAGGACATGATAACTGAAATGATTGAATCAGTTGTCGAAAAGGCCTGCGTTGATATGCCCAAAGAAGACTATCGTTTTATCTGTATCGCTGAATGGGCAAGGACAACTTTCGGCGTGGATATAAATCCAAAACGTATCGAAGGTCTTGATGCCGAACAAATTGAAGCCCTTATAAAGAAAAACGCCAAAAGCGAAGCTGCCAATAATATCTCCATTACAATGGGCGAATATCTTGAGGATTTCGAAGACAAAAACACCTGGAATATTGATGCCCTGTGCAAATGGGCAATGAGCACATTCAGCGTAAATCTTTCCGGCAGCAAAATCAGACAATTGCCCGCAGCGCAAATCGAACAAAACCTCATTGATGCCTCATCAGAGCAGATTGAAAAGAAAGACTGCTCCATTCTGACCGCATTTCTCGACCCCGATTTCGGGATTAAGACATTTGTTCACTGGGCAAACAACAAATTTACCGTAAAACTTGATATGAACCAGCTCAAAACTTTAAAACCATCCCAGATTCAGGACAAGCTTTCCGAGCAGATTCAGGCCAAATACAACCAGCGGGAAATTGAATATCCAATCGAATTTGCGATGAGCATAACTTACCGCCCCGACAGTATAAATGTCTACTCATTTGAAAATCTGGCCAAATGGGCAAATGAAAAATTCGACGCGAAATTTTCCGCCTCCTACCTTCAGAATACCTCGCCGACCGCTGTTCATAGAGAGCTGTTGAAAATCAGCGAAGATTATCACAAGACAGGCCTGGAAAAAGAGATTGACGAAAAACTCACGAACCTTACCCCTCAGGGGCTTTCCGACTGGGCAAAACAGAGATTCAAGGCGGAGCTTGAGCCTGTTGAACTTCAGGAAAAAGACTCTGCCAAAGAAAAACTGCTCGGCATCGGCACAGATTTTCTGCGAAGCGAATTGTCAGAGCTTGAAAGGTACGTCCTGCTGCAGATATTTGATTCCGTATGGAAGGACCATTTGTATTCGATGGACCATTTGAAGGAAAGTATCTTTATGCGGGCTTATGCCGAAAAAGACCCCAAAATCGAGTACAAGCAGGAAGGTTTTCGAATGTTCAGCGAAATGCTCGATTTGATAGACGACAAGGTAACCGACACAATTTTCAAGGTTCGCCTTGATGCGGGCACAAGGGCAAGAAGTATCTGGCAGTCAGGCCAGACAAGACATGATGAGGTTAATCAATTTGCGATGGCACAGCAGCAGCGAGCGGCCGCACAGGCCCCGCAGGGCGAAGGAGCGAAGGTCAAGCAGATAAAACTCGAGCAGCCAAAGGTTGGCAGAAACGACCCCTGCCCCTGCGGCAGCGGAAAAAAATACAAAAAATGCTGCGGAAAAAACGCCTGATTAAACCCTCTTTATCCACCGGTGGCGGAAAATACCGCGGATTTTTCCCGTAAAGGATACCCCCAGTTTCTGCGAAGAACTTGAAAACTCCATTTTTTTCATATCGCCGACAGGGTCTTCTGGTCTGAACAACGAGTAAATAGAAGCTGTTACCCCCAATAAAAATAATTTTATTCCACAATTTTGATTTTTGATTTTTGATTTTTGATTTTCCATTATCTTACCACCGCCATTTTTGTCGCAGCCAGAAGTTCAACGCCTGTTTTACTTTCAAACTTCTGCCGTCCAAACAACTGATGCCTCTGCAAAATTTCTGGTGCATCAGCATAATACCTCTTTACTGCTTCTATTCCCCCTTCAGCAGGGCCTTCTGTTTCATAATTGATATCACCCAGCCATCGGCCAAATTCGTCGTTGTACTCAGCCGGAAAAATGATTGCAGTTACGAACTTTTCGCTGTCGTATTTTGCAAGATGAACCTTTGCCCTTGCAGGCGGAGCAATACCTACAGCAGAGCTTATCAGCTTTTTAAAATCGTCCTGGGCGATAGTTTTATCAAACTCATAGAAAAACATCCCTGCCTCAAGCTGAAATATCTCATTCGGCATTCCTTTAAGTTCTATTTTGCCGTCGGGATACGCGTTATAAATCCTGTAAACCTTTACATCTTTGAATTTCTCGCTTTCGAGCAGTTCAGCCACTTCATCAGCGGTAAATCCGACTCCGCTCCTGTCCCCGAAGTCAACCACATAAAGGTCGACATACTTATCCGGATTTTTTATTTCAGGCAGTTTCATTTAATTGACTGATAATTTTGCAAATTTGCGTTTTCCGGCCCGAACAATCATTCCGTCAGCCGGCGTTATCGATTCATTCGGGTCGTTTACTTTTCCGCCGTTAATAGTAACGCCGCCTTGCGCTATTAATCTTTTAGCTTCTCCGCCGCTCGAGACAAGTCCACACTGTACAAGCAGTTTTACCGCCGAAACAGATTCAGAAGAAATTTTCACGCTCGGCATATCATCAGGAAGCTGCTTTTGAGCGAATACCCTTTCAAATTCTGCAGCGGCTGTTTGAGCCGCAGCTTCATCATAAAACTGTTTAACAATTGTTTTACCCAAAAGTACCTTTGCTTCCTTCGGATGCGTCTTCTGGGGGTTAACAAGTTCCTTGATTCTATCGGCTGGAATATCGGTCAGAAGCGTAAAATAATTTTCCATCATATCGTCGCTTATGCTCATTGTTTTGCCGAACATATCTCTTGGCTCATCGGTTACGCCGATGTAGTTGCCCTTTGACTTACTCATTTTCTCTTTGCCGTCAAGCCCGACGAGTATCGGCATTGTTATTACAATCTGTGGTTTTTGGCCGTCGAGTCTCTGCAAGTCGCGTCCGACGAGATTATTGAACGTCTGGTCTGTTCCGCCCAGTTCAACATCTGCCCTTATCATCACAGAATCATAACCCTGCATCAGCGGATACAGAAATTCATGCATACTTATAGCATCCCCTGCCTTATAGCGGATTTCAAACGTATCCCGTTCAAGCATTCTTGCGACAGTCATTGTGCTGGCAAGTTTTATAATATCGGCTAATCTCAAATCCGCCAGCCAGGCGCTGTTCGGTCTTACTTCGAGCCTGTCTTCTGATGTATCGAGGATTTTACCTGCCTGTTCGAGGTAAGTCTTTGCATTTTTTTCAATCTGCTCAGGTGAAAGCATAGGTCTTGTCGTGTTTTGTCCTGTCGGGTCGCCGATACGGGCGGTATAATCGCCTATTATCAAAATCGCCTTGTGTCCCATATCCTGAAATTGTCTCATCTTCCGCATAACAACCGTATGTCCGAGGTGTATATCCGGCGAGGTGGGGTCCATGCCGAGTTTGACACGGAGCTGACGCCTTTCTTTAGCAGCCTCTGTCAGACGCTCTGCCAGCTCACCTTCATTAAAAATCTCAACCGTCCCGCGCCCAAGCTGCTCAAGCTGCTTTTTTATGTTTTCTGACATAAGTACCTCTTGTAAACCTGTAAAACAACGAAAAGTATTTTAATCTAAAGACCGCTGTCAATCAACGGAAATGATGTTGGCAAAGTTATTATTAAAATTGTCTTTTGCTGTCGATAAGAAAATTTATCGGCCCGTCATTTGAGGCTGTAACATCCATATATGCGGCAAAGACCCCCTTTTGTACTTCAAGCCCCTCTGCTTTTACAAGCTCAACAACCTTTTCATAAAGCCTTTCGGCTTGCACCGGCTCAGCAGCCATATCGAAGTCCGGCCTTCTGCCCTTTCTGCAGTCGCCGAAAAGTGTAAAGTTGCTCACAATCAGCACTTGTCCTGCCGCATCCTTTACGCTCAAATTCATCTTGTCGTTGCTGTCGGCAAAAATCCGCAGATTGGCAATCTTGTCGGCAATAAATACAGCATCTGCTTCGCCGTCGTCTTTGCCAACGCCAAGGTATACAAGCAGGCCGGCTTTAATCTGTCCGACCATATTACCATCCACAGATACCTGTGCGTTTCTGACTCTCTGCACTACCGCTCGCATTTGCGAAACCTCAATTTACACCGCTATGTTATGCAAACAGGCAACAATCGTCAAGCAGCAAAAAAATCCCGCACCTGTTTGTACAGTGGTAATTTTGAATAAATTCGTCCAGGCTTTATCGAACTGATTTATTCTTCCAATCTCTTGCACAATACAAATAGGTGCGGGAAAGAGCAAAAGGGAACCAAAAAATTATTGCTTAATTTATTTCCCGGCCTATCTCCTTATCAAAATTATTATACCCAAAAAAACTGTTTTTTACCAACCGATTTCATAAAAACCGGCTGTCTTATAAAAGTAAACAAGCACCATATATTGCTGCAAAACATTTTATGGGACCTGCTATAAAATATTTTTACCCGCTGCACTACTTGTTGTGATATCCGATGACGAGTATGGTTCTCGATAATACCACAAAACATTTATACCGATATTAAGGATAACCTGAACTGGCGAGCAATATTATGCACGAACCCATAACAATTCTTGTCATTGACGATGATGCCGTAATAAGAACGCTTCTGCAAAACACCTTGACAGGCAGAGGTTTTAAGGTTTTTACCGCTTCCAACAGCTATGACGGTCTGGATATTGCAAAAACCCAGGAAATTGACGTTATACTGCTGGATTGGCTTATGCCTGAAATGGATGGTATGGAAGTGCTCCAAGAACTGAAACGCAACAGCAATACTATGCACATACCGGTCTTTATGCTCACCTGCAAGGAAGACTCCAGGGACATCGACTTTGCCATCAGCAAAGGTGCCGTCGATTACATTGTAAAACCTTTTAATACCTATGAAGTGCCTGAAATGGTACAGAAATACCTCGAAAAAATCCATCACGGCATACACACTCGCAAACATGGCTTTTTAGGCAGAATTTTCACCCATCACAATTAAGCCGGCATCTCTAATTCTCGCACAAATTCCTGCACACAATGCTGCTGATAAGCCGTTTTAACTGTCATGTAAGGTTATCGGTCATTACGGTAATTTTTGAAAAAAGCCTGTTTATGATGGATGATTTAACGTAAAAAATTTTTAATAAAGCAGATTTTTCTCTTGCGTTTATACTGCTGCTATGGTATAATAATGTAAGAATCGGGGGTAGGGGAAAACACCCAATAGGCGCTGTTTCGCTATTTGACTTGAGCTTTGACTTTTTGCGTTGTTTTACATCGCTGATTTTGGAGCAGTTCTTATGTTTTTAAGCGAGAGAAGAGTTATTTCACAGAGAGTTTGCGCGCGTTTTTAAAGCGATAAAATAACCTCTTTATTAGAAAGTTGAGGTATGAGATGACGAAAAGATTTTTAATCTTCCTTGCTGCTGCTCTCCTTGTAACGGCCGGTTTGGCATCTGCCACTACACTCGGCCCAATTACCACAAGCACACCGATTCCTTTGACGCTAACCAATTGGTCAAACACATTGGCGTTTCAGCAGTTTAATCCCTCGTTGGGAACTCTAAATAGTGTAAAGCTTGACCTTTCCGGCTCTTTAAGTACCGTAATAACCGTTACGTCATCAACCTACGCAACCGGCTGGGCAAAAACTTCTGTTGATGTGAACGTTCAGGACGTGGGACATAATCTCAACAGTCCGCCAATCAGCCTGATGAGCCCTGCTTTTACTTTTACTGATCTTAACGGCACAGTAGTTTCCGGCACACTAACCAAGAGCGGTTCGTCTTCTGACACATACACAAATGCTGCGGTGCTTAGTGAGTTTACAGGAACCGGCAATATTCTGCTGCCCGCCGACACGTTTACTGAAACATTAGTGTCTTTTACCAGCGGTAATGCCGATGTAAGCCAGGTTACAAATGCATCTCTGACCGGAACCGTTACTTACGACTATACCATCCCTGAGCCGGCAACGATCGGTCTTTTGAGTCTGGGCGGGTTGACACTTTTTAGAAAGAAGAAACACCGCTAAGCCAAGTAAAAATTACTGGAGAAATTATATATATAAAGGGCCGGAGAAACAAATCTGGCCCTTTTTTTGCAGATTGTGAATTTTTCTGCCGCATTTTTCCAACTGTTGTTGTGGCATAATTATATAAAAATCGGGGTATGGAAAGGGAAAACACCTAAAGATGGGGAAGTAGTTATACAGCATCCAAGTTGGCTCGTGCATTTTAGCATTGCTTTACACCGCTGATTTTGAACAAACCTTACGCTTTTAACCCGGAGAAGAATTATTTGTCAGGAAGTTTGCGCACGTTTTTAAGGCGATAAACTTAACGGAAAGCAAGGTATTATGACAAAAAGATTTTCAATCATCTTTGCTGCTGTCCTCTTTGTAACAGTCTTACCAGGTCTTTCCATCGCCACTATATCTGGTCCATTTACCACGACCACGCCGATTTCGGCTGCGTTGACCGACTGGCAAAAGACGTTATCGTTCCCCAAGTTTGACTCTTCGTTGGGAACGCTAACTATGGTCCAGCTCGACCTTTCCGGGTCTATGAGCACTGTAATAACTGCCACAAACCATTCGCCAGGTCTGTCATCCGTCGAAGTTTACACCCATTTGCAGGTAACTGTTCAGGATTCAGGACTTAACCTTAGCTCTCCGGAAATTGACTTGGTAATCCCCACTTTCTACTACACTCTTGCCGGCGGCCAATCATTGACTTCTGACCTGCTCACCAAAAGCGATTCGTCTACCGACCTGTACACTGCTTCTGCGGTGCTTTCAGAGTTCACAGGGCCTGGCACGATTGTGCTGGATGCCAACACCTATACGGAGACATATCTGACCTATACCGGCGGCAACATTGAGGTTGGCCAGCTTACGTATGCGGAGCTGACTGGGACCGTTACTTACACCTATGAGGCCCCAGAGCCAACAACAGTTGGACTTCTGTGTCTGGGCGGGCCGGCGATAATTCTTAGAAAAAAAACACGGCTAAGTAAAAATACAGGAGAAGTCTTTCATACATAAAGGGGCGAAGAAACAAAACCGACCCCTTTTTTACGCACCGTGGATTTGGGGGAGTGTTGTAGAACTATCTGGCTAAAGAGAAAAAAGGCTGCCATGTACGTCACTAACGAAAAGGCAAACAAAGACCCGCCCCTAAACTCTAAATCAGCCTCTCTGAGAAAAACACAAAATGAGATAAAAATCATTTTCCCGATATTTGCTGTTTTTATGACAACTGTTTCTGCAACTATGGCAAATTCAATAGTTCAAAAACAGGATTTCAGTGCAGTCTTCGGTTCTCCTGCATCGCTGACATTCGACAGATTTAATATGAGTGGTACATTAACATCTGTCGAGATAGTTTTTAATCTACAGATAGAGGGCGGTACACTAATCATCGATAATGACAGCGATAGTAATGTTTCCGGAACTTTTGAATTTGGCATCCAGGGCAGCATAAGCTCAATTGAAGTAAATCTGCCAGATTCATCTTTGGAAACTTGGGTATTTTACAGCGGGGTGTTTAATCTCGATAGCAATGTGGGGGACGGAAAAGGTGATTATGACCCTTCAGCGCCTGACGGGGTGCAGTATAGCGGCGGCAGTGAAAGCGGTGACAAATCGTGGCTTGTCAACAATATGTCTTGGAACGATTATATTGGTACAGGCACATACAACGTTGTCGTCAGTATCGCTCCGTGGCTTGATTGTGGCAGTTTCGATAACCTCGAATATGCCATTACAACGCCTGTTAGTACCAGCGGCTATGTTGAAGTGGCTTACACCTATGTTCCTGAGCCTGCTACAATTACTACCATGCTTTGCGCTGGAGCTTTTGCCCTCATAAAGAGAAAAAATAGCAAAAACCGACCATTTTGCGGAGAAGGATTCTTATATATAAAACCCATATAGCCAGCCAAAAGGATGGTTCTTGTTTACGTAAATTTTTAAGTAAAATATTTTTAAAAATATTTAATTTTTTCTCTTGACAAATATATATTGTCTCTGGTATAACTCGCCTCACAATAGGGGTGGGAGAAAAAAACGGGGCGAGAGAAAACACAGATTAGGGAGAAAAGAGAAAAACGCGTTATTGGGACAGTTGGTTTTTGCGCGTTTTTCGGCATTTACCCGCTGAATAAGGAGAAAACACCAAAGCTTTTGCGCACGCTTTGCGCGTTTTTTGAGCTTTGCGCTGTTTGACAACCGGCTTTTTAAAATTCACTTGGTTTTATCCGACTTGATTACCAATGTTTTTCAAGTCGGTGGATGGCCGTTGTTCGTTCTAAATTTTGGCCGGAGAGAAAACTGGGAAGGAATAGGAGAAAGCACTTTCAGGACGGTTAAGAAGAAGTTCAGGGATAGACAAGAGAAAGCTTGAGGCAAGAGAAGAGGTGTAATAATGCAAGAAGCAAGTAGGAAGAGAAGAAGTTGTACGGATACTTTCTATTTTCATCTCGGCGCTGTCATTGCGCCATTGCTCCCCCCCTTCATCCCGCCATTGCAGTATGTCTATCCTCAAACCGGCAACAATCACAATATTTATAGGAAAAAAATAAACTTATCCGCCGACTCGTCCACCGAAGGTTTACCGAAGACGGAAGCCTTGGCGAAGGCGGATACGTGGACCGGACAGTCAGACTGAACAGTGAAGTATGTGAGTGTGAAGAAGTTAATTGAAAGAATTTAGAACAGGAAGAAAGGAGGTATGCAGGCCGAACAGTCAGACCGGACAGCAAAGTATGTAAGTGTGAAGAAGTTAATTAAAAAAATTTAGAACACAAATATAGATAAGGAGAAGAACAGTGAAAAAGTTAATTACAATTTGTTTAGTATGTGTGTTAACAACGGCGGCATCTCAGGGGATGCTCATCAGCTTCGACGAGAATGGCAAGGGCGACGTTGATGGAACCCCGCTCGTGTATGGAATTGGCGAGCCGCCAATTGGACACCCAACCCTGTATTACGAACTCCCGGCGACCATAGTTGAAGGAGATGCGGTGCTTTACGAACCTCAGAGCACCTCTGAGATCAGTGACATTTTGAGATTCCTCAACGTGCAGGGCGCTACTGGTGGCCTCACCGGCCGCGTTTACGTTTACTCGGAGAGGGAGCTGGATGGAGTAGAGCGCGACCTAGCGGACACCGGTATTCCCGACTGGCCGTGGCTCGATAACCGATGGGGAACGTACGAACAAGGAATTGAGGGTGGCTGGAATGGTTTGGTTATTACGCTGCTCGATCCGGCGATGGCGGGGTATATGGAGGGTGGCGTGACCTACAACTTCACCAGCGATGTTCCTGAGCCGGCGACAATTTGCCTGCTCGGCCTTGGCGCCCTAAGTCTTATTCGCAGAAAGAAAGGTGCATAAAAAAAGGAGGTCCAAAATGCGGAGCACTTTATGTGCTCCGCAGAATGGCCCTAAGAAAGATAAAAAATAAGGAGAAGAATATGAAAAAATTAATTCTACTTTTCATTCTGACAATAGCGTCCTGTCTCGGTGTAGGGACAAACGTTGGGTTGGCTCTCCCAACAAGTCTCGGATGGTGGAACGAAGGGGACATTGGTTCTACGCATCAACGTTGGGATTTTACCCCCGGTTACATCACCGCTATCCCCGGCGATGGATATACAGCTGACCCTGAAAGCGTATTCAATCCGGATGAGGGATTCGTTGTAGCAACAATTTCTCCCGGTGGCGGATGGGATGGTAGCAGCAATATCATCAGCTATTGGATTTACGTTAGTTTGGAAATTCCAAACTATGATACTCTCAACCCGTACAAGGAGATTTGGGTCGATATTGGCAATACAGTAGTTGCAAGCAGTAGTATCGCAGTATCGGCAGTCGGCCACGGTCTCAAGAGCGGCGACTACAGTTATGAAATCCTCTCCGGACGAGGCGTTGCTGAATTCGGCGTTAAAATCTGGCCGAATCCGGAGGTTGAAAAAATCGGCTTTATGATTCTGGGAACGTCTGCCCCGGCCGTGTTGGATTACATTCACGTCGATACGATCTGTACTCCCGAACCGGCGACTATCGCTCTGTTCGGCCTTGGCGCTTTGAGCTTAATTCGTCGGAAAAAAACAATAAACAAAATTAACGAAATAGTTAAAGGAGCTTAAAAATGAAAAAGTTAATTACAATTTGTTTAGCAGTATTAGTAGTATTGTTTGCAACGTATCCGGTCCAGGCAACTATCACGGGAGTAGCCTTGGGCACAGCCCCACCGCCTTCAACACTGGGACCATACACTATGACCGCTTTTGACCCAGACCCACGGCCAGTTGATCCATATGATCCTGAACTTGTTACGTCGGTTGCCTCACCGCTGGGCGGAACGGTAGATTTCAGCGTCCCGCTATATCACACTACTGTTGGCACTGGCTGGGCAACCTGGAGCCACGACTATACCGGCGACGTGTACTATACGTTGGAATTCCAGGTGGTAACTCTCACAATGCCTTCCGAAACAAAGGCATTCTATCTCTATGCTGAGCCGAATCCGATGAGCGATTATCTAATTACCGCTACCTCACAGGACGGCACATCGGTAGCACAGATGGTAAACGGAATGGGTGGCGCTTGCGGCTATGGCTTCTGGGCTGATGGTGGAGACCAAATCTCTACAATTGAAGTCGATTACTTTGGTGATGCCTATTCCGGTTTCGCCGTTGGTGAATTTGGTATCGTCCCCGAGCCGGCAACGATTTGTCTTCTCGGTCTTGGCGCCTTGAGTCTTATTCGCAGAAAAAAGTAAAGAAGAAGTTAGAACAGTGATGCACAAGAAGAACAGTGATGTAGAAGAAGAGCAGTGATTACAAAAATAAAATGGGCTGAGCCGGCACAAACATCCTCGTGCCGGCCAGCCTTCCGACAAGGTAATAAACAAAAAAAGTAGAAAGGAGGTATGCAGGCCGAACAGTAATGTCATTCCCGCGAAGGCGGGAAAAAGTATAAGAGTGTGAAGAAGTTATTGGGTATGCAGGCCGAACAGTCAGGCCGGACAGTGAAGTATGTAAGCGTGAAGAAGTTAATTGAAGGAATTTAGAAAGGAAATAAGGAGAAGTTCAAATGAAAAAGTTAATTACAATTTGTTTAGTATGTGTTTTAACAACGGCGGTATCTCAGGGGATTATCATCAGCTTCGACGAGAACGGCAAGGGCTGGACTGACGACGGGAGAACACTCAATTATGGAGTGGACACCCCGCCAATTGGGCACGAGACCCTGTACTACGTACTCCCAGTACCCCCATTTGGCCCCGGGGTGATTGAAGGAGACGTCGCGGTTCTGGAGCCTGTGTTCACCGCTCAAGAAATCAGTGACGTTTTGAGATTCCAAAACATCTATCTTTCACCAGAGCAAGTTCAAGCCCGCGTTTACGTATACTCGGACAACACAGATATCGACCCATGGGGCAAAGACCTGGCAGACACTGGAATTCCCCGGGAGCTGCTGTGGCCCGTGTATGTGAACGAAATCGGACCAGAGGGTGGCCTTAACTATGCGGACTATACAGTGGGCGACATCACCTACCACTTCATCAGCGATGTCCCTGAGCCGGCAACGATTGCTCTGCTCGGCCTTGGTGCCTTGAGCTTGATTCGTCGGAAAAAATAACAATAAACAAATATTTTACAGGAGAAATCCAATGAATAAAGTTTTGATAATCACAAGTATTTGTTTAGCAATTGCGGTAACAAGCTCTTCTTTCAGCACCCCTATTACAATCGAGTTGGGAAACAGCCGCGATATCAATCCGGACCCTTACATCGTTGATATACCACAAATGGGAATTTCAAGTCATTCCGAAATAGAGCTCTTAGTAGAGAATATTGAAGACCCAACGCGCTATAAGGAATGGGAGCTGATAGTCTGGATTCCCGAAGCGTATGCCCCTCTGACGCACCTGGATATTCTCGATTACGAGTATGGAGATACGGTCAAAAACATCCTTGGTGTTTCTATGGCTCCGGATCTGAATCCCGACGACTATATCCCCGGCTATAATGCTTCTTACGCCGATACAAGCGAGGACGCATGGTACCAATATGGTACCCAGCCGGTAGGAGCAGATTGGGGACGCGTTGATATTGGAAATCCTGCGTGGGTAAGTTTCCATTTTTACGCTGATGTTCCCGAATGCGAGATAGTGTGGTGTTCGCTCTATGATGAATGTATTCCTGAGCCGGCAACAATTTGTATTCTTGGCCTTGGTGCCTTGAGCTTAATTCGTCGGAAAAAACAATAAACAAATATACAAGGAGGAATCCAAATGAATAAAGCTTTGATAATCACAAGTATTTGTTTAGCCATTGCGGTAATAAGCTCTTCTTTCGGCACCATTATTACAATTGAGTTAGGAAACAGCAACGACATCAATCCGGACCCTTACACCGTTGATATACCACAAATGGAAGCTTTGGTTAATTCTGTAATAGAGGTCCGGATAGAGAACATGGAAAACCCAGGGCGTTATAAGGAATGGGAGCTGATAGTCTTAATTCCCCAACTGTGTCCCGCTTTGACGCACCTGGATATTCTCGATTATGAGTATGGAAGTGCGGTTTTAAACATCGAGAATGTCCCTATGGCTCTGGATTCTACGATACACTTCCCCGGTTATAAGGCTTATTACGCTGATACAAGAGAGACCGGATGGTACCAATATGGTACCCAGCCGGTGGGAGAAAATTGGGGACGCTTTGATATTGGAAATCCCGGGTGGGTAAGTTTCCATTTTAACGTTGATGCTCCCCACGGCACACCGGTGTTCATCGGAGTCCATGATAAATGTATTCCTGAGCCTATGACACTGTCGTTGCTCGGCCTTGGTGCCTTGAGCTTAATTCGTCGGAAAAAAACAATAAACAAAATTAACGAAATAGTAAAAGGAGAAATTCAAATGAAAAAGTTAATTACAATTTGTTTAGTAGCATTAGTAGTATTGTTCGCAACGTATCCGGTCCAGGCAACTATCACGGGAGTAGCCCTGGGCACAGCCCCTCCGCCTTCAACACTCGGACCATACACTATGACCGCTTTCGACCCCGACCCACAACCACATGATTTTGTTACGTCGGTTGCCTCACCGCTGGGCGGAACAGTAGACTTCAGCATCCCGCTATATCACTCTACTGTTGGCTATGACTGGGCGACCTGGAGCCACGGCTATCTGGGCGACGTATATGCAACATATGGCCCACTGTCAGTGATGCTGACGATGCCTTCTGATACGGTTGCATTCGATCTCTATGCTGAACCGAATCCGATGAGCGATTATCTAATTACCGCTACCTCACGGGATGGCACATCGGTAGCACAGATGGTGTCCGGAATGGGTGGCGCTTGCGGCTATGGCTTCTGGGCTGATGGTTCAGACCTTATCGTTACAATCAGCGTCGCATGCGATGGCGCCGATTTCGCTGTTGGTGAATTTGGTATTGCGCCTGAGCCGGCAACAATTTGTCTGCTCGGCCTTGGCGCTTTGAGTCTTATTCGCAGAAAGAAGTAGAGAAGAAGTAAATGAAAAAAGAAGAAGTATAAGAAGAACAGTGATGCATAAGAAGAACAGTGATTGAAGAAGAATAGTGATTACAACCGATGAACAGGGCCATCCGGCCCTGTTCATCGGTCAGTGAAAAATTAAATAGGAGAACTCAAATGAAAAAGTTATTGAAATTATGCACAGCTGTAGTTTTGTTATCGGCAGTAATGGCGGCCAAGGGAGATATTCTTCCGGACGGCCTCGCGTTTTACAAAGAGGGGGCAGTGACTTTGTCCAACCCGGGGGACTATGATTGGTGGTACGGATGCTCTCCCACGTCTGCCGGGATGATTATGGGTCATTATGACGTCTGCGGATATGGTGGCCAATCTTATGGTAATCTTGTGCCGGGCGGACAGGCAGAGGACAACACTTATGGCATTGGTCCTTACCTGGCGAACAACGCCATTGCCAGTTCAGGTCATATCAGTGACTTTTATAGAGGTGGGTACGGGGCTTTCGGCGACGATGTCACGCCGCCATTTCACAGCTTCAACTGCCTGGCTGACTTTATGGGAACCAGTCAGGACAGCGTGGGGAATGTGAATGGTTCTACCACCTTCTATTACTGGACAAATGGTGCACCTTTTACTGATAGCGATGCGCTTGACAATGGCGTAGCCAACTTAGATGGAATGTATGGAATTGGTGAGTACCTCGAATACGCAGGTTACGATGCCGCTACATTGTACACTCAACACATCTATACTCCGAGTACGCCGCTTGGATTTACCTTTGCACAATATATGGCAGAGATAGATGCCGGCAGACCAGTAATAATTCAGGTTGAAGGACATAGCATGTACGGCTATGGCTACGATTCTTCCACCGCCCCTACAGTTTTATTACATGACACCTGGACCCTGGGCCAACACAGTATGACCTGGGGCGGATATTACAGCGGGATGCAGCAATGGGGCGTCGTCGCTCTAACGCCAATTCCTGAACCCGCAACTATGGTTCTGCTCGGCCTCGGTGCTTTAAGTTTTGTTAGAAGAAAGAAGTAAGTATAAGAAGAACAGTGATTGAAGAAGAACAGTGATTACAACCCGTGAACAGGGCCATCGGGCCCTGTTCATCAGTCAGTGAAAAACAAAAAATTAAAACTAAATAGTAAAAGGAGAAAAAGTTATGAAAAAGTTAATTACAATTTGTTTATTAGTGCTGGTCATTGCCGCCGGCGTCCGTGCTGAAGCGCTCTCAACAAGTGATGCACAGATAAATTGGACATCGCTGGCCATAACCGGAGGTATTACGTGGAGTAATGAAAGCAGTTACTCATACGCCTATGCAGCAGATGATACTGGCTGGGCTGAGGACTACCGGCAGGAGCCGGGATGGGTAGACACATACGCTTACGCCTGGATAGGCGACTCATGGGGTTATGCTTCTACCGATGATTCCTATTTATACGAAAGGGTGTATGCGATTGCAAATGAAGCTACCACAACATGGGCGGACGCTGAGGCCGATGCGTATCGCTATGGTAATTTCACAGCAGATTCGGATGGATGGGTACAATTTTCAGCCGATTACGCACTCTGGCAGGAACTATCTACAGGTGATGTAGGTGAATGGGCGTATGGTTATGCAGGAGCAGGGTCATATTTACAGAACTATAGCACATATGAGTGGGACCAAGACATGCGAAGTCTTGAAAATTCTGTGTCGGATGGCGGTTCTCTAACCGATGGGGACGCCGGCACATTGACGGTAGCAGTATGGTTTAACGCAGGGGACTCTGGGTATTTTCAGGCCGGTGTATACAACGGAGCAGAGGTGCAAATCCCCGAACCTGCCACATTATCGCTCCTCAGCCTTGGCGCTGTGAGTCTTATTCGAAGAAAGAAACGTGTATAAGTAAAAAAGATAAAGGTCCAAAATGCGGAGCGCTCTATGTGCTCCGCAGGACGGCCTTGAGAAAGCTAAAAAATAAGGAGAAGAAGTTATGAAAAAGTTAATTGCAACTTGTGCAATAGCAGTAGTGGTTCTGGTTGGTATTGTACTAACTTCGACAGCAAGTGCGACGATTCTTGGTACTGCAAACATCCAGAATCACAATAACAGTCTTTCCGATACAGGCAAACTCTGGGGCGGCGGCCTTAACGGCGGGACCTATTACACCGGCATCTATTCGTGGACCAACGCAGGTGGTACCGATTTGGGTACGCAGGTTCCTAATTGGGGCTTCTGTATAGAATTGATTCAAGGTCCATATACTGGCTGGCAGTATGTTATCCCCCTGGACGAAGCGCCTCTGCCGTCTGCGTACGGCACGCCTATGGGACCTACCAAAGCCGACTACATTCGTGAGCTTTGGGGCAGATTTTTTAACTCGTCGTGGTTAACGGGTGGAACTGCCAACAAGCAGATGGCCGAAGCCTTCGGTGCCGCTTTATGGGAGATTATTTACGAAAGCGACCCTATCTGGGACGTTAACACCGGCACAGGTTTCCATGCCTCGAAGATCGAAAAGGCTGGTATAGCCAATGAGTGGCTTGGCGAATTAAACGGCGACGAAGAATATTTTGATTTGAACCTTGCCGCAACCAGCACACTTGACGGTCAGGACTATTTAGTCCGACTGCCGACACCACCTCCACCGATTCCGGAACCGGCAACGATTTGTCTGCTGTGTCTCGGTTCTTTGAGTCTTATCCGCAGAAAGAAGTAAAAGAAGAACAGTGATGCATAAGAAGAACAGTGATAAGAAGGACAGTGATTAGAAATGTAAAGAGGGCTGAGCCGCGAATCAGCAACTCGGCCCTCCATTTTTCGGAGTAAAAACTAGTATTTAGGAGGTAAAAGTTGTGAAGAAGTTAATTGCAATTTGTGTATGTGCACTGTTAACCACGGCGGCATGGGGTAATTACATCGTCAACATCACCTTCGACGAGAACGGCATCGGCGACGTTGACGGGACCCCGCTCTACTCTGATGTGGACACCCCGCCAGAGGGAATTCCTGGGCACGCAACCTTGTATTACGTTCTCCCTGAGGAGGTCGTAGAAGGAGATGTAGTGATTTACGAGCCTGACGCCTTAGGTAACCCCACCTCTAAGATCAGTGACATTTTGAGATTCGATGTCGCCACTCCCCCCTGCGTTTTCGTATACTCGGACAATAGCGATGGCGCTAATGAGAAGGCGGACACTGGAATTCCCACGGAGTGGACCAATGTGGTGAGAGTGCCCGAAGAAGGAAGTGAGAATGGCTGGAACGGTTTGCACTATACGCCCATGGAAGGTCAGCCGGGATATACGGGCGGCGGCGTAACCTACGTCTTCACCAGCGATGTTCCTGAGCCGGCAACGATTTGTATTCTCGGCCTTGGCGCCTTAAGTCTTATTCGAAGAAAGAAATAAATGTTAAACAGAAGGAGGGCTTGAACCTCAAGTAAGCGATTCAGCCCTCCTCTTATCCGAACAGTTAATGAACAAAAAAGAAAATAAATTGGTAAAAGGAAAATTCAAATGAAAAAGTTAATTACAATTTGCATAATTACGTTAATTTCGGCAGCTTTGCCAAACATCGCTTCAGCCGATATAACCAATGGCGGATTCGAAACCGGCGACCTGACCGGCTGGACCGCAGAGTATACAAATGACGGCACCAACTACGGCTACAGCAATGAACTATATGTAACCAGTTCCTACCATCACTCGGGCGACAACGCTCTATGGGGCTATGCTTACATTATTGGTGACTACTCGGGCTACTCGGACCCAGAGAGTGACTGGTCACGCACCTATGCGTGGTCAGATTCTCAGGACCTGTCCAGCGTAACATCAATCCAGCTTTACCTTACCGACTTCATATCCAATTACAGTCACTATTACTGGGGCTGGGGACAGGAGGTCTTTCTGATGCTCGACGATGGAACAAACCAAGCCGCTGCATTACTGATTGACAATCACCAGGATACATACACAAGCCTCGTTGACCTTGGACTCTATACGACTTCTGTCGGCAGCGACGAAAGAGACTGGTATGGCTTTGATGTTCCTCTGAACGCGAGTTACTTCGGCGGAATTTCCGGTCTTAACCTTTCAAGTGCAAAGGTCGGAATATGCTGGGAGGCTATTAGCTGGCACAGTTCCTCGCAGACCCTCTGGGCGGGAGCCGCCGTTGACGATATCCAGCTCATACCTGAGCCGGCAACGATTTGTCTGCTCGGCCTCGGCGCTGTGAGTCTTATTCGCAGAAAGAAACGTGCATAAGTAAAAAAGATAAAGGTCCAAAATGCGGAGCGCTCTATGTGCTCCGCAGGATGGCCCTGAGGAAAAAATAAGGAAAAGAAGTTATGAAAAAGTTAATTACAATTTGTTTAGTATGTGTTTTAACAACGATGGCATGGGGCCGGGAAATCGTTGCACACAAAGCTGGGGGCAGTTTGCCCGGGCCGGGCACTTATGACTGGTGGTATGGCTGTTCACCAACTTCCGCGGGAATGTTACTTGGCTGGTACGACCGTAACGGCTACCCAAATTTAGTTCCTGGTGGTAATGCCGAGACGAACACATTTGGCAATCCAGGCGCTTTGGTTAATAGTGCTATTGCCAGCAGCGGTCATATTAACGACTTTTACAGCGGCTTAAGCCCCGGCGCCGGCTATGGACTTATCGGTGATGATGTGTCCCCGCCGTGGCATGGTTTTAACTCTCTGGCTGATTTTATGGGGACAAGTCAGGATGCCTACGGCAACAGCAACGGCAGTACAACTTTTTGGTTCTATAACGACAATAGTCCGCTTACAGAGAGTGATATCTATTCTGCTGGCCCCAGCTATTACAACAGTGACGGCATGTATGGCATAGGCGAATATATAGATTATGCCGGCTATGATGCGGCAGTGCTGTACAGCCAGTTTATATACGGTTACGGCGGGATTTCGGCAGGCTTTACTTATGACCAGTACAAGGCCGAAATTAATGCCGGCAGAGGCGTGCTGATACAGGTGGAAGGTCATACAATGTATGGTTACGGCTATATTAACGACACAAGTACCATTCAGGTTTACGACACGTGGGCTCCCGCCGGTCAAAATCCTGGCACTATGACCTGGGGCGGATCTTACAGTGGGATGAGCCACTACGGCGTCGCCGTCCTAACACCAGTTCCTGAGCCGGGGACGATTTGTCTGCTCGGCCTTGGCGCTTTGAGTCTTATTCGAAGAAAGAAATAAAAAAGAGAAGCCAAAAATGCGGAGCACTTTATGTGCTCCGCAGAACGGCCTTGAGAAAAATAAGGAGAAAAATAATGAAAAGCATAATTATTATGTTGTCAGTTTTAGTGCTTGCAGCAATTTCAATCCCTTCAGCACAATCAGCACCATATCTTTATGCCTCAACATTCGGCTTCTATATGGACGGCTGGAGCGATGGCGGTTCGGGTACTACGGTACTGGCGCATTCCGATTCATCCGAGTACAGTGACCCTCCGTATTTATACTGGACGCTTTCGGTGCAGTTCGAGGCAGATACGGCTCAGGGCAAAATGGGCGCAGACCTTCTAAGCCATACATCTGCTCCTATCTACAGTCGTACCGGCCCGGGTGCAGGTGCCGATGCCTATATGACGGACTATTTCCATATCGGCGCAGGCGATACGGGACTGCCGATTGGCGCGGAAGTGCAGATACGATTCCTGTCCGGTTTTGCCGGCAATATTCTACTGGAAGGCTCACCAAGCGGCGGCTGTTACGTTCATTACAATTCATATATCTACAAGTCGAGTGTAGGGTACCTTGCAACATTGAACACCGATACCGACGTTGTTCCTGCAATAACAAGTATGTATCCGCCGGTAAACCAAATTGTCAATACTTCCATCAATCAGGTTGTCGATGTGAACGTCGGCGATGTGCTTGAAGTCTACTCGTTCTTTTCGATGGACCTTAATGGTTCAGGCTATTCAGGTGAACCGGGGTATCCAGCCAGTGAAGGCGACAACAATCTTGGCTTTCTCAACAGCGGCTATGCCCGGGTTGGCTATGCTGCCGGCTACGAAGGACTGGACATCTGGTCGGAAGGTGGAGCAACGATAATTCCCGAACCGGCAACGATTTGTCTGCTCGGCCTTGGCGCTTTGAGTCTCGTTAGCAGAAAAAAATAAGGGATGGAGTTAATCCGCCTCAGGCGGGTATAAATAAAGGATTAGAAGAAGAGTAGTGATGCATAAGAAAGACAGTGATGGTGATGTATAAGAAGAACAGTGATTATTGAAGAAGAACAGTGATTACAACCGATGAACAGGGCCATCCGGCCCTGTTCATCGGTCAGTGAAAAATTAAAAAGGAGATAACTCAAATCCAGCATATTGGGCCTTTGAGCAAAACACTCAAAGGCCTGTTTTTTCATTCACGGTTCACTGTCCAATAATACTGTATAATTTCGCGGTAAAATCTCCTTCAAAATATCCGATTTTCCCCTTGACAATACATATCGTTTCTGGTATAATTCCCGCTATAGTAGGGGTGGAACGAGAAAACGGGAGTATGAGAAAACACGAATAGGGAGTAAGGAGAAAAACGCGTTACAGGGACAGTTGGTTTTTGCGCGTTTTTCGGCATTTACCCGCTGAATAAGGAGAAAACACCAAAGCTTTTGCGCACGCTTTGCGCGCTTTTTGAGCTTTGCGCTGTTTGACAACCGGCTTTTTTAAATTCACTTGGTCTTATCCGACTTGATTACCAATGTTTTTCAAGTCGGTCTGTTTTTATTTTAAATTTTGGCACAAGAGAACAGGGAAAAGGAGAAAGCACTTTCAGGACGGCTGAGAAGAAGTTCAGGGATAGACAAGAGAAAGCTTGAGGCAAGAGAAGAGGTGTAATAATGCAAGAAGTGAGTAGGAAGAGAAGAAGTTTAAGAAACGTTGTTTTCATTTTCTTGGCTGTTCTTATCTTAAATACCCTGACCTACGCCAACATGATTTACAATTTTCACATCTTCAACAACTCAAAATACGAAACCGACCAGCGACTCAATTTTACACTGACAGTAACGGATGAAGGCAGTCATAAGGTAGGCTTTAAGTTTGACAACAGCAGCACTGCTACTTCGTCAATCACTGACATTTACTTCGATACATATCCCAACAGCGGCCTGTTGAACACCGGCAATGTTACAATAACTAACGGCCTGGGCGTATCCTTCAGCAAGGGTGCAAGTCCGACAACTCTGCCCGGCGGTGCAGAACTTACGCCAAAGTTTGACAAAACACCCGAATACAGCGCCGACTCGGATTCTCCGGTCTCACACAACGGCATAAATCCCAACGAATGGCTCAAGCTTGTTTTTACACTTGAAGACAACAGGGGTATTGATGACGTAATCGCTGAAATCGCTGCCGGCGGCAGCACTACAGAAGAAAATCTGCGAATCGGAATTCACATTCAGGGACTGCCCAACGACGACAGTGTTTCCGCAATAAACTGCACCCAGCCTCAGCCAATACCTGAGCCAGCAACGATTTGTCTGCTCGGCCTTGGCGCTTTGAGTCTCGTTATCAGAAAAAAGGAAGGAAGAAGAAGTAAGTAAGGAAAGAAGAAGTATAAGAAGAACGTGATGCATAAGAAGACCAGCGATTAGAACCATAAAGAGGACTGAGTCGGCACAAATCTCCTCCTTGTGCCAGCCGGCCTTCTGATTGGTTAATGAACAAAAAAATAAAAAGGAGAAGAAGTATGAAAAACTTAAGCATCATTTGTGCGGTGGCAGCAGTGGTTATTGTTTCGGCATCTTCGGCTGTTTTTGGCACTTTAAGTTATACCTCTATATACAACCCGCCGATTGGTGAAGCGAATCATGCCCAAATTCTAAAACAAATTTACAGCATTGACGGCGGTTACGGTGGAACATTCACAAAGAGCGGAGTAAACTACTATAACACAAGTGCAGGAATCAGTGCTCTTCGGGTTTACGATGCCGGCAATGATGCCAACAGGTTGAATCTGCTCACAGGTACTCAGGACGATATAGACCAAATCTGGACGGATGGTGTGGCAACATTAACAGCAGAGGTAAAATATGCTGCTTTACATCAGTCGTTCGGCTGGAATGGGGGAGACGGAACAGGAACTACATATCACGAATTGCTTACGCAGGAAGATATACCTACCCAGCGAGCAGTTACTCTTAATATTTCCGGAGATTTTCTCTGGGGCTGTTGGCCGACCGACCGGTATAAGTGGCAGTGGGATAACGATTATGGCTGCAACCATTGGTGGGATATCTATGAGCAGTGCTGGTATAGGGATTGGTCGAGTAACCCGAAGTGGTGGTCGATGAATTCGAAAAACGCAGACGGCAAAGACCACATGGTAACATATAAAATCGGGGGGCTTGGCAGTCCGCAAACTGTAGTATGGCTGATATTTATGGAAGACCTCAATCTTTATCAGGCAGATAAGGATTACAACGACTTTGTAGTTCAGATATCAGCGGTTCCAAGGATTGTTCCAGAGCCGGCAACGATTGCCCTGTTAACACTTGGAGGGCTTGTCCTTTTCAGGAGAAAATCCGCATAGCAAGTGTTAATTTCGGTAAAATTTCAAGGCTGCAAGATTATCTTGCAGCCTTCTTTTTATCTGGAAATCTCCAATAATTAAGATAAAATTTCAAGTCGTTATGGACATTCTGTATAAGAACAAAATTCTCGAGCGGCTGCTGATATTTATAAATGTTGCCGTAACCACTGCTGTTGTGGGGACAGCCTTATTGCAGTTGGGTTTCTATAAGCAGATACTCTCCGATACGCAGACGTATCTTATACTTGTTACTGCCGTATTTTTTTTCATAGTGGAAAAATTCATAAGGTTTTTCAACGCCCGTTCTAAAAAGGATTACCTGCGTTTCTTCTGGTTTGAGTTTGTCTTTATCATTCTATTTGCAGTGCTTTACTTCTCGGCAGGTGTCTTATGGGCTTTGGGTGTTTATCTGCTGCTGCAGATTATCACAAAGGTATGCAGAACTATGGTAAATCTCGCAGCCGCAGGCAAAAGCCCCGCTATAGCGCTTACAGGCAGTTTTGTGGTTCTTACCCTCGGCGGCGCTGTCCTTCTAACGTTGCCGCGATGCTGCACCCAGCCGGCAAATTTCATCGATGCCCTGTTTACCTCAACAAGCGCAATCTGTGTAACAGGCCTTGCCACCCAAAATATCGGGACGGATTTTTCCATTGTCGGCCAGACTGTAATACTGTGCCTTATTCAGCTTGGAGGACTGGGTATTGTGATTTTCGGCGCCGTTTTCGCCCTGCTTTTCGGCCAGGCCCTTAACGTCCGCCAGGCAGCAGCGATGCAGGATTTGCTCAGCGCCCAGACTACGAGCAAAATAGCAAATATCATCGCTTTTGTTTTTACTGCAACAATCGGGATTGAGGCGTTAGGTGCAATATGTCTTTATAATATGTGGGATTTGGCAGCTCCTCTGCCGGCGCATATCGGGAGTAAATGGTTCTGCTCGATATTCCATTCAGTCAGTGCATTTTGTAATTCAGGACTCGGCCTGTTTCCCGACAGTTTTGTCAAATATAATTTCGATTGGCGTATTTACGGCGTTGTCTGCCCTTTGATAATACTTGGCGGTTTGGGATTCGGCGTTCTTAAAAATCTTTATGATATCTTTGCAAACAAAATCAAATATCTATTCAATGTAAAATTCCATTCGCTGACAAAAAAACTGCATCACAGCAGTCCCCAAAAAACAGAACTGCAGACAAAAATAGTCCTGCTTGTAACTGCTATACTTATTGTCTCAGGTATGGCAGGATTGCTTATCATTCAGAATAATACCGGCAAGAGCCATATCGACCTTGCCGACGCCTTCTTTCAGTCTGTTACAGCCAGGACTGCTGGCTTTAACACAATTGATATAAATGCCCTTTCCGTTCCTGCAAAAATGATTCTTATAATACTTATGTTCATTGGCGGTTCGCCTGGCGGAACCGCCGGCGGAATTAAAACCGTAACGCTTGCCATAATTGTTATGGCGGTGTATGCCACGGTGCGCAAAAGAGCCGAAGTGGAAATCTTCAAGCGATGCGTTCCGCTGGTAACAATTGGCAAAGCTCTTACGGTCGTATCGCTCTTCACGGTAGTGCTGTTTTCAGCAACTTTCCTGCTGACAATAACTGAAAGACACAACAATTTCGACGCTTCCGCCATAATGTTTGAGGCAACTTCTGCTCTTGGTACTGTCGGACTTTCCTGTGGCATTACGCCGTCTTTGACAACAGCAGGAAAAATCATTATCATTATTACTATGCTGATTGGCAGACTTGGGCCGCTTACGCTGCTTGCTGTTTTGACTTTCAATATAAAGCCGACTCGTTATAATTATCCTACAGAAGCGGTGGTTGTGGGATAAACCTGTCCCTGCCCGGGACATCTGCTCAAAAGGAGAAAAGTATGAAAAAGTTTGCAGTAATAGGTCTTGGCCGTTTCGGCCAGAAGCTCGCCATTACCCTTACAATGAGCGAAGCAGAGGTAATCGCAATCGACCAGAACCGCGAAATAATCGAACAGATTCGTGACCAGGTAACACACGCGGTAAGGCTCGACAGCACTGATGAGGATGCTCTGCGAGCCCAGGGGATTGACAAAGTCGACGTTGCAATCGTCGGTATAGGTCAGGGCAGCCGCGGCTTTGAATCTTCAATACTCACCGTTGTCAATTTAAAGGCAATGGGTGTGCCGCAGATTTATGCCCGCGCGGAAAGCCTTATCGAAGGGCAGGTTTTGTCAAAAATCGGCGCTACGGAAGTTATCTATCCTGAGATTGAATCCGCCCAGCGCTGGGCTTATAAGCTGCTTACTCCGCAGATAACCGACAAGATAGACCTTGCGCCGGGTTATTCGATTGCAAGCGTGATTGCACCGGCAAGTTATCACGAGAAAACCGTTCTTGACCTGCAGTTTCGCCAGAAATACCGCATCAATCTTGTCTCGATAAAAAGAGGCGAAAAAACCGAGGATGCAAGACAGAAAGGCGAAATAATAAATGTTCCGCTGCCGGACACCGTTATTTACGAAGGCGATATCCTGATGGTCACCGGCTTAGATACAGACCTTGCCAGACTACCGCAGGAATAAAGTCCATACAAAATTTGTCTTTTGAGATAGAAAGGCTAAAATGAAAGAAACCATAAAGTGCGGAAAAAACCTCGCACAAAATGCTAATATGGCTGAATCGGAATTTCATAATGTCAATCTCTTTAAGGCAAAATTTGATAATGTAAATTTGTCCAACGCCACTTTCCACAACATTAACTTTAGCGATGTTTCTTTTACAGCCGCACAAATGGGAGGAACAAAATTTCAACACATCGGACTGCCTCCCGAAGGCCCAAAAGCAAAGCAAAGACCCTTGACTTTCGACCAGTGCGACTTAAATAGCACCAGTTTCAGCAAATGCGATTTGTCAAATGTTAAAATTCAAGGCTGCCAAATTGACGGTATGACTATTGATGGCATACAGGTCAAAGAGCTTTTGGAAAAATACAAAAATCAAAAATAAACTGCTTGAACGAATTCATACTTCTGCCTTTCTGTATTTTCGCAACTCTTCGAGCATCTGCTGCATATCATCTGGCAATGGTGCTTCGAAAGTCATTTGTTTATTCGTTGTCGGATGCGTCAATTCAAGCTGCCAGGCATGAAGAGCGGGTCTTGCGATTAATGGCTCCTGTGGCTGAGCCTCTTTATCTTCAATCTGCCAGCGATAGACAATTTTTCCTCCGTACATTTCATCGCCGACTATCGGGTGCTTTATGTAAGACATATGGACGCGTATCTGATGCGTTCTGCCGGTTCTTATATCAAGTTTCAGCAGACTATAGCCCCGAAACTTTTCAAGAACTTCGTAAAACGTAATTGCTTCTTTGCCAATCTCGGGCCGAACGGCAAACCTTTCACGTATTACCGGATGAACTGCCAGAGGCTTGTTTATGCAATCTGCCGAAAGTTCAGGTGTGCCGTGCACGATTGCAAGATAATGTTTTTTGGTAAGTCTCTTTTCAAATTGTCTTGCAAGCCGCCAGTGTGCGGTATCGTTTTTTGCCGCTACAAGAACACCTGTGGTATTTCGGTCGAGTCTGTGGACAATGCCCGGCCGAAAATCTTCGCTGCCCTTTGAAAGCTGTTTGGCATAATATACAAGAGCATTAACAAGCGTGCCTTTCTTATAGCCTCTGGCAGGATGAACAATCAGGTCCGCCTGCTTATTGATAACGATAATATCCTCGTCTTCATAAATAATATTAAGGGGAATATTTTCCGGCATAATCTCTTTGATTTCAGGCGGCGGCAGAATCAAATCCACAACATCTCCCGGCGATAGTTTACTGCTGGGCTTGGCGTAATTTTCGTTTACTGTTACCCCCTGCTCTTTTATCAGTTTCTGGATGGTTGTCCTGCTGAACTGACTTAACCTGCCCTGAAGGTATTTGTCCAGTCTGCGCTGTTTGATATTGCTGCTCACTCGCAGGGTAAGATGTTCTGCACCCTCGGACTGGCCAAACGATTCCTGATTGTTCTGCTCGTTTATGTTTTCCCCTGTAAGCCTTTGCTCATCCATCCCGCACCTTCTTTCCATTCAATTCTTCAAAAGATATACGTGATACATTGAATATTTAGAAGGTGCGGGATCCATCGCAGGCTATTTAGCCAAATTAAAGTCCAAATCCTTC
This sequence comes from Phycisphaerae bacterium, assembly GCA_041478555.1. Taxonomy (GTDB): domain Bacteria; phylum Planctomycetota; class Phycisphaerae; order Sedimentisphaerales; family UBA12454; genus JAPLMW01. The sequence continues at coordinate 18,252 of JBGOWI010000008.1, read as the reverse complement.
TGTGATGTAACATCTGTTTCAGTCAATGGTGCTTCCAACTTCAACGGCCCAAAGATTTGCTGCCGGTTTTGTTGCCCAACAGGCTGTTCGATTTCTGGTTTTTCAACCTGTGCAAAAAAGACTTTTTCTTTGTGGTCACTTAGGGTTTTAGCACGAAATTTTGCCCTTGCCGCAAATGAACTGCCCTGATATTCTGCCGAATCGGCTATTTTTTCATAAAGTTTCTGAGCCCCCTCAAAATCCCCCGCATCTTCAAGGCACAAGGCTATTCCGTATTCAGCCATAGCTGCTATGTCAGGTTCACCTTTGGCCTTTTCTCGTGCCTGTTCGTAAATACTTTTGGCCTGCTCGAGCTGATATTTCCGCACATCAGGTTCGGCAACCTTGGGCCGATAGTGAAGCTCGGCACGAAGAGCTTCGGCCCTTTTAATCATCGCAAGAGCGGACAAAAGTGGATTTTCAGTCTCGCCGGCAGCGGCACTAAGACTTCCTGCCGTGTTAAGAAAGATATCCGAAATGCCCAGCCCCTGCACTTTGCCCCGCAGAACGGTCTCTTTTTGCCAGACAAGTTGTTCAAGCAGTGCCGTGGTCAGGACCTGCTTTTGCTCCCAGACCCTGCCCTGCCTGCTGTAAAAAAATACTGTATAGGCAATAAGACCTGCGGCTATAATCGCTCCGACAATTACAGTCGTCTGATTTTCCTTAATCCACTGCGGAAAATGCACAATCCAGTCGGCCAGCTCATTTGTTTTCAACTCATGGCGATGTTCCGCTTTCATTTTTTACCTTTCCTTAATTCTTCGTGCCGGCGCCTGTCCGCCGTAGTCCCTAAGGGACGAAGGCGGATGTCTTGGTGGCCAATTATAATCGTTTGCCTTTTGGCTTGCAATATCTGTTTTACATCACTAAAATCTCTGCTTAACGAACAGACAACCGGACTTATCAGGAAAAAACTTGATGTTTCAGAAACGTATAAGTGTTGTAAAAGCAGTACTTTGTCTTATTTCTTACTTCCTGCCCCTTGCCTCTTTGCTTCTTGCTTCCTTTTGTTTTGCCGAAATCGACAAAACAAGATACATAACGATTGATGAAATCAGCCCCGGCATGGACGCTGTATGTCTTACGGTTTATAAAGGTGTCGAACCAGAGAAATTCAATCTCAAAGTCGTAGATGTTATCAGGGATATTATTGCCGGCAGGAATGCAATCCTCGTTATGGGGACTGACGAGAGGTTTATTCATACCGGTCCTGTTGCAGGATGCAGCGGTTCACCCGTATATATAAACAATAGACTTGCAGGAGCGCTTGCCTTTGCATGGATGTTTAGTAAAGACCCTCTTTATGGCGTAACCCCCATAGAAGAAATGTTGGGCGCAGGTCAGAAACAATTCTACAACTCAAAACCGACTTCGACGAGCTCAGGCGAGTCGTGGATTGCACCGGTTCTGGATTTTTCAAAGCCGATTGACCTCAAAACCGCATATAACCAGACGATTAACGTCAAAAAAACCGCATTTTCAGCAACCAATGGAATAAGTATGCTTCCCTGCCCGATAGTCACCTCTCTGCCTCAGACTTCTTTTGCAGGTTTTACCGACATATTTGAATCCGTCGGTCTTTTACCTGTATCAGTATCAGCAGGCGCTTCCGGCAGGCTTTCTGAATATACCGATATTCCGATGAAACCCGGCGGTATACTCGCTTTGCCGCTCGTTTACGGCGATATTGAACTCAGTGCCATCGGCACGATTACCGAGGTCGTTGGCGACAAGGTTTATGCCTTCGGTCATGGCTTTCTCGGCGAAGGACCGATTGATGTCCCGATGGCAACTGGATATGTCCATACCGTTGTGGCAAATATCGTAAGGTCATTTAAATTCGGTCAGACAATTGATATCAAAGGGGCCGTATATGCAGACCAGTCAACCGCTATCGTCGGCACAATCGGCAAAAAGGCCGCAACTATTCCAATGCGTCTGACGATTGAGAGATTCAATGATGAAAAAATACGCACGTACAACTGTCAGGTCGTATCGCATCGATTTTTTACACCGCTTTTGGCTAAAATCTGTCTGTCCGGGACGGCGACATTGCTCGGCCCCCTGCCTGCCGACCATTCGGTGCAATACAAAACCCGTATCGGCATCGAAGGCCATGAACCTGTCTGTCTGGAAAATTTCTCAAGCCTTGCTGAACTTGATGATTGCCTGGCTGACAGTATCGGAGCTTTGAGTCTTATTATGAACAACCCTTATGACAGACCGTCAATCTCCTCTCTCGATTTCGAGGTCAGAATACTGCCCCAGACAGCGGTTTCACATATATGGAGCTTTGACGTATCGGATACAGTGGTAAAGCCCGGCCAGACAATAACAGCGCAAGTTTCGCTGGAGTCATATCTTGCCGGCCACAAAAACTATAAACAGGCGATAACTATCCCGGATAGTATTCCGCCGGGCCAATACAAACTTCTGCTTGGCGGCACAGAAGATTATATGTGTCTTATAACAAAAGCGGCACCGTACAGATATATACCTGAAAATCTGCCGAGCCTGATAAGTATCATAAACAATATCGCCAACACAAAAAGAAACAACCTGCATCTGGTTCTGACTCTGCCTGCAGGCGGTATTGCGATTGAAACAGCCCAGCTGCCCCAGCTTCCGCTCAGTAAAACTTTGCTTTTGAACAGCGAAAAACGCTCAACGCTTACAAAACCCGCTGCTCAATGGCTCGAAGAAACTATACCTGTTGACACTATTGTGCTCGACAGCAGGTCGCTGGATATAACTGTTGAAGAAAAATAAATAGACTTCAGATTTCAGACTGACTCCTGACATCTGAATTCTGAATTCTTTTTAATGAGGTCCTTATGAAAAAATTCTTTTCCATTCTGATAATTGCCGCCTTCGTCGCTGACTGCTCCGCCGTTACAAGCAAAATCACTAAACATAAATCAATGGACGACTTTTCCAAAGGGAAAACTAAGGATACAGTCATAAACTCTCGCGGCAATATCACACTTGCAGGAGCAACACAAGTGCTGACTGAGGATTTCAACGATGTCTGGGTAATAAATTCAATCTTACAGACTAAAGACAGCTCAATATATATCGGCACAAGTCCAAATGGCCAAATCTACAGGTACAAAGACGGCAAAACTACATGCATTTACCTTTTACAAGTCGCCGACGCTCCAAAGCTATGGCGACGGAGCGAGCAGCAAACAAAAGAGCCGAATGAACCTAACGAGCCGAATGAACCTAACAAACCAAATGAACCTAACGAACCAAAAAGCAGTACGACTCAACCGAGTTCGCCGAAGTCTGCCGAAAAACATCTGCAGAACTTGCACGTTTTCAAGCTCGCACTCGATTCTTCCGGCAAAGTCCTCGCAGGCATAAGCGGCGACAAATGCCGCCTTATGCGATTAGACGGCAAAAACTTCGAAACAGTCTTTGAGCCTGAGCCAAATGACACATCATATATATTTGCCATTGAGCTCGACAAAAACGGCAATATTTTTCTCGGCACAGGCCCGCACGGCAAAATATGGCGTCTTGACGGCAAGGGACGAAATCCTCAGCTTATTTATACCTGTAAGGACAAAAATGTCCTGTGCCTTGCCGCAGGCAAAGATGGCTTTCTATATGCCGGAACTGATATAAGGGGTCTCGTCTATAAAATCAGTCCTGAAAAGAAAAACGCTTCGGTTCTTTATGACAGCAGCGAAAATGAGATTACCGACTTGTTGTTCGACAATAAGGGTAATCTCTATGCAGCCGCTACTTCATACAAATCAATCAAGGCTCAGTTTAAAGAAGTTTCAGAACCAAAACCCTTTGCTCCCGGCAGACCGGAAAATAAGGATGCTGAAGAAGAAGAATCTAAACTCCCCGCAGCCGAGGGGACATCGCTTAAAATTGCAAATACCGGTTCAGACAATCAGCCCGCCGAACCTCCCAAACCGCCCGAAAGCCTCCAAAGAGGCCGCGAATCCTCTGCAAGTCATATCTATAAAATCGACCCAAATGGCTTTGTAACTGATATTTTCAGCCGGACTGAGGTCTTTTTTGCCCTCCATTTGCAGAACAATAATCTTCTCGTCGGCACCGGCAATAAAGCCCGGTTGTACAGCATCAACCCACAGACAGAAATTGAAACTCTTATTTATGAAGACGATTCCGCCTCTCAGATAACCGATATAATCGGCGCAGGTTCGGATGTATATTTCTGCACCGCAAATCCGGCAAAGCTCATATTGCTCAAGTCAAAATATGCTGTCAAGGGCAGTTTCGAATCCGCTCTTATTGATGCCGGTCAGCCTGCACAATGGGGCAAACTGCAGCTCGATGCCGACATACCAAACCAGACAAAAGTGCTGCTTTCTGCCCGGAGTGGAAACGTCGAAGATGTCAACGACCCAACCTTTTCTCCGTGGACAGAGCCGGTAAAAATAACAACTCCAATCGACCTCACCGCACCATCAGGCAGATTCTGTCAGTATAAACTGATTCTCGAAGGCAACGCAGACTCAACGCCGGTTATACGCCAGGTTGCCGCGGCTTTTGTGATACCCAACCTCCCTCCCAAAGTAACAGAGGTAACAATCGACAAAACAGACAAAAAAGCAAATCCCGGCGTTTTCAAAATCGATTTTCACGCGGAAGATGAAAATGGCGACCAGCTTATATATAAAATCGACTTCAGAAAAACAGGACGCAGCGGCTGGATTGAACTGAAAGACGAACTTGACAAACCCACCTTTGACTGGAACAGTAAGACCGTTGAGGATGGCATCTATGAAATCAGAATCACCGCCTCGGACGAACTGAGCAACAGTCAAAGCACAAAACTTACAGGCTCAAGAGTAAGTGAGCCCGTAACAGTCGACAATACCGCACCTGCCATCGAAAAGCACACCCTTCAGGTCTCGGCTGCAAAAGCTGTATTGGATTTAAAAATAAAAGACCAGTACAGCGTTATTGAAAGTTTGAGCTACGCAATCGACAGTAATGAAAAATGGATTTCGACGCTGCCCAAAGACAGCATCTTCGACACAACGGAAGAAGACTTTACGATAACAATAGCCGATTTAAAGCCTGGTCAGCATGTCCTCGTGTTAAAAGTATCCGACGTCGAAGGCAACACAATGTACAAAACCTTTGATATTGACATAAAATAAACCTATGAGAACCATACAATTTGAAAAAATCGCTTCAGAGGTCGAAATGCTCTGCATAAAAAGCTGCTACCAGTTACCGCAGGATGTCCTGACTGCACTGGAAATCGCTGCAATAAAAGAATCGAGTATTTCCGCAAAGAAAATTTTAAATCAGCTTATCGAAAATGCAAAAATAGCGCAACAGCAGCAAATCCCCATCTGTCAGGACACAGGCCTTGCGGTTGTGTTTCTTCAAATCGGCTCACAGGTTACTATCGAGCCTGTCGGCTCTACAGTTGCCGGCGCCGTAAATATAGGCGTAGCAAGAGGTTACGAAAAAGGCTATTTGCGAAAAAGTGTTGTTGCCGACCCTTTAAACAAGAGAAAAAACACCGGCACAAACACCCCTGTAATAACTCATACTGAAATCGTTCCCGGCGATAAAATCAGAATAACTTTAATGGCCAAAGGTGGTGGCTGTGAAAACAAAAGTCAGTTCAAAATGTTTTTACCGACCGACGATAAGGAGAAAATTATCGAATGGATTGTAGAAGTTGTCGCACAGGCTGGTGCTGACGCCTGTCCGCCTTTTGTCGTCGGTATTGGAATCGGAGGAGATTTTGAACTTAGCTGTCTGCTTGCCAAGAAAGCTCTTCTGCGTCATCTTGACGGCAGTAACAAGGATAATTTTTATGCTCAGCTCGAAAAAGACTTGCTCAAAAAGATAAACGCAACCGGCCTTGGCCCGGCAGGTCTTGGCGGCGATACAACGGCATTAGCCGTCCTGATTGAAACCGCTCCCTGCCATATCGCTTCACTGCCCGTCGCAGTCAATATCGAATGCCACGCCCACAGACACGCCTCTGTAGAAATTTAATGGATTAGTCTCCTGCCCCCTATACCCTATCCCAATGTTTCATTACACAGATTTGCGATTGCGACATAGTCGGCTGCGCTCAATTCTTCCGGCCTGTGATGTGGCTCGATAAATGCCCTTGTAAAAATGTCCCGCCAGTTATGAATACCTGCAAGTTTGCCCTCGGCATATTTGACACAGGCTTTCATCATCTTTCGCCGATGGCCCATAAACAGGTTTACCACCTGATGGAACAGTTCGATATTGTGAATTTCAGCTACCTTATCCGGTTCTCTGTCGAAACGAACCATTGCCGAATCCACCTGTGGCGGCGGCCAGAACACCTTCGGCGATAGTTTCCTTAAAACCCTGCACTGCCCCATCGCTGCAAGAAAGATGCTCAGCACCCCGTAATCGTCGCTGTCCGCCTCGGCAGCCATTCGGTGAGCGACTTCCTTCTGCACCGTTACAATCATTTCATCGGCAACAACAGCTCCATTCAGAAGATTCATCATTACTGACGAGGCTACATTATATGGCAGATTTGCTACAAGGAGAACTCGTCCGAAAATTTCCTGCTGTGCCGTTTGAATTTTTTCAATTACCTGTCGATTAATAGTATTTTTACTTTCAAGCACATCTGCAACTATAATCTCGAAATTTTTTGCGTTACGAAGATGCTGTCTTGTTATCTCAGCAAGCGTATCATCGCATTCGACCGCGATGACCTTTCCTGCTCTTTTGACAAGTTCGCCCGTAAGCGACCCTGTGCCGGAGCCTACTTCAAGAACAATGTCGTTTTCCGTTATCGCAGCGTTTGAAAGCAGAAGCTCCATAAGGTTCAAATCTATGAGGAAGTGCTGTCCAAGCCGTTTATTCGGCTCAACTCCCGCCCCCGCCAACAACCTTTGTATCTCCGTCTTCGTCTGCATAAAAAGTATTCTACCTTTTCTTTTCTAATAATCTGGTTTTCATTTTACATTTTTAATTCTTTTTCCCTTTTACCTTTTCCCTCCTTTGTGCTTTGCTTCCTTACTTCTGTATTCTGAGTTCTGAATTCCGAATTCTGCACTTCGCCATTTCTATCGCAAGTTTTATCGCCGCCTTGAAGCTTGACTCATCTGCAACGCCTTTGCCTGCAATGTCAAAAGCCGTGCCGTGTGCAGGCGAAGTGCGGATTATCGGCAGGCCGATTGTAACGTTCACCGCCTCCTTAAAAGCAAGCAGTTTAACCGGTATCATTGCCTGGTCGTGGTACATTGCCACAACGCCGTCGAATTCGCCGCCGGCCGCCCGCATAAAAAGCGTATCCGCAGGATAAGGCCCTGAGCAGTTAACGCCCATCTCCTGAGCAATCAGAATTGCAGGGCTGATTATCCTTTGTTCCTCATCGCCGAATTGCCCGTCCTCACCCGCGTGCGGATTTAACGCTGCTACCGCTATCTTGGGATTTTTTATGCCGAAAAATTCCTGCAGTGCGGTATTGAGCAAATCTATCGGCTCATAAACACAGCCGATTGTAAATTTGTTCCGGAGCTCAAAAAGAGCCTCGTGAATTGTAGCAAGTGCAATTTTTAAAGGTCCTGCGACAAACATCATTACCTTGCGAGGTGATTTGCACAGCGCAGCAAGAAGTTCAGTATGACCCGGCCATTCGGCACCTGCCTGTTTCCAGCTTGCCTTGCTTATTGGCGCCGTAACTACCGCATCGATTATGCCCGCCCTCGCTGCTTCGATTGCATCGACGCAGAATCGCAATGACGCTTCGCCTCCTGCTTTACTTGAGCCTTTTATCCACGTCGGCACTGAATAATCGTCGTAATCTGCAACAACAACGTTATGCGGATAATCTCTGCTGATTTTTTCGTGCTGACATCTTCCCCAGTATGGCACAACCTCGGCGGTGTCCGCAGCATATTCGAGGAATTCATCCATTCCGAATATGATGAATTTTGCCTGCCGTCGCAGAAAGGGGTCGTACAGGGCCTTGACGATAATCTCCGGCCCGATACCCAAAGGCTCACCCATCGTTATGCCTACTGCCAGCGGCTGCTCAAAATTTTTATTATTATTTTCAACCATCATTTATTTAGCCCCCACCCCTGCGGTGGGGGGTCGTTTAAAAACCCATTTCCTTAAGTTTCTCAACACTAAGACCCTGTTTATTCGGCAGAATATTATCAAGCTGTTTTTTTACAATTCTGCAGATAATATCGGTTTCGATATTTACTGAATCGCCGACTTTGTAATTTTTAAAAATAGTATTTTCATAAGTAGCAGGAATAATAGCTACACCAAAACCGTTCTTTTCGACATCAGTTATAGTAAGACTAACGCCGTCAACTGCCATTGAGCCTTTGGGTATGATGTAATCCAAAACATCGCTATTTGTCTGGAAAACAAACAGCCGGGAATCACCTTTCTTTTCGATTTTTTTGACCTTGCCGACAGCATCGATATGTCCCTGAACAAAATGTCCGCCGAACTTGTCTGTTACCTGCATCGCCCTTTCGACATTTACCGGCGAACCAATTTTTAAATTTCCCAGCGTTGTTTTAGACAGCGTTTCAGCGCTTACATCAAATTCGGCCACAGTCCCTCTGATAGAGGCGATGGTCAGGCAAACCCCGTTAATGGCAATACTATCGCCGCTCTCTACCGTTTCGCCGGTCCTGCCGAGGTTCACCGCCAGTCTTATCCCCCCTGCCGTCCGGACAGCAGAAACCACCTTACAAACCGACTCAATCAGTCCTGTAAACATTCAAAACCTCAATATCTACAACTAATTACAGACATTATGAATTACAAAACCAGATTGTCAAATACCTTTTTGCCGACGTCTTTTTTGACTTTTCAATAAAATGTTTAATTGGTATTATGGTATTATACTATAGGTCGTTTTAAGGAAAAAATGGATAAATTATGAGAAAATTCAGCAATCTGCCGAAAATCGTTTCTTTAACTGTTATTTTACTTATTGCTTATACCTCTGAAGTTTTTGCCCAGGCTCAGAACACACCCACACCGAGAAAGGCACAATCCAGCCAGGAGCGAAGACAGCAGCTCCAACAGGAGGCCGCGGCAGCTATGACGGAAGTCGATGCCGCGTACAGGGAAATTCTTGCCTTTGTCAACTCCGACCAAACACCTTCCGACCCAAACCTTAAAGAATTTCTCAAAATCATCGCAAAAAACAGAAAGTATCTGCCGGTGCTCAATGGTTCACAAAAGAGCACTTACCATATTCTTTCAGCATGGGTGTACTATTTTGACGATAAGCAGGACAAGGCATTAAAACAAGCCGCTTCAGGCCAGAAGGTCTCTCCGCAAAACCTAAACACCGTCAAAACACGTTTTGCCCTTTCCATGATTTATAAGGATTACACATCTGCAATTGAAGCATTAACAGAACAAAGTGCTAATAACCGGCCGAGCCCACAAACCGGCAAAGCTGATGCTCAGTCCTACCAGCAGAGTACCGAAAACGATATTCAGCTTGACGTAAACTCTGTCAGGATAGAGCTGCTCGGCAAGGTCTTTGATTTTCATCCTGAGCCTGTTGAGGCCGATTCACCTTCCTGGCGGTCGGCAGGCCAGCCTGTGTGTGCCCTGTTGTGGAAAATCGACGCTGATGAGCTTGACAGTTTCGCACCGGCCGAAGTGGTAAAACCAGTGCAAACAAACCAGCCGAATACCCCCACACATGAGCCTAACCTGCCCGTCCCTCCTGTTCCTGAACCTGTTGTCGCGCCATCTGATGAAAATACGCTCCCGCCGCCTGTTGAGCCTGTTGCCCAGCAGCCGTCCGAAATCCATTTACAGCAAACACAAATGCCCGAGCTCGAAGCATTTTCAAAACTACAGAGCCTGTTTGAAAAAGACAAAAGAATCACCTTTATAGGAATTAATCTCAACGACCCGACAAAAAGAAAAAATCTTGAAAACTGGCTCAGCAAAAATCCTCAAAACTGGCAAACCTTTATTCTTTCCCCTGAGGGGCAGCAGAAATTGCTCTCATGTTTTAGCAGCGGTTTTGACAAACCGATTCTATTGATTATCGCACCTGACAGCACAATCAGATATGCCGGCAATGTTGAAGGCTTTCTGCCGCAGATGGTTATTCGCCGTATTCTGGCAAATCCACAGGAGTTTGCAGAACCCAATGAACCCAATCGGCCGCCCGCTGCCGCTGAATCAAATCTGCCTGCTGTTGAACCCGTTCGGCCTGCACAGTTGCCTCCTGCAGAGCCGAATACATCGCATACCTTAACCGTCGATGTAAATAAAACCGCCGTAAATACCCAACAGCCTCAAACAACTCCAACTCCAAATACTGTTCCGCTCCCGGCAAAACAGAAGGCCGATGAAGACTTTTCCGCCGACGATTATCAGGCAGAAACGCTTCTCTCAAACGCTAGGACTTTTTTCAAAATCGGCGGTAGGCTTCCATCCCACGCATATCAGGACCCTGTCAATTGGTGCAGACGGGTAATCAAAGATTATCCCGGCACAAAATACGCACAGGAGGCGCAAATCCTTCTGCGTCAGGTGCCTGAAAGATACCGCGAACAATATAACCTCACCGACGAGGAACTTGGACTATAAGAAGCACGGAGGTCAAATGAGTAATATACCTGTAATTTCCATTGAGGCCGGCTGTCTGCCGGAAGCATGGGAAGCAGCGGTTCTGGCCGTATGGGACAACGGCATTGAAATAAAAACCCAGTATGATAAGCCCAATGACCCGCCCAGCAGGGATGCCACAGTAATAATTACTGTAACTGACCCTTTTGCCGAGCCGAGAATACACAAAAACTTCCCCGGCGGACCGGAAGAGCTTGAAGCCTACCGCCAGGAAGTGGTTGACGGCATTCACGACCACTGGATTGACCCCGCAGCCGGAAAATGGACTTACACCTATCATGAAAGGCTTTTTGCATATTGCCCCGTCGAAAACATCAGAAATCCCAAATCCCCGAAACCCTTTGCAAAGGTCAATCAGATTCAATACATAATCGATTCTCTTTCGGCAACTGCATACACAAGACGTGCCCAGGCTATTACCTGGATGCCCACTGCCGATATCAAAACCGACGACCCCCCCTGCCTGCAGCGTATATGGTGCAGACTGCTCGAAAATCCTGATGGAACTTTCTGCCTGAATATGAACACCCACTGGCGAAGCAGAGATCTTTACAAGGCATGGTTTATGAATGTATACGCCCTGACCGACCTGCAGAGAATTATTGCAGAAAAAATAGCCAAAAAAATCCGCAGCCCTGTCAAAGTCGGCAGATACGTCGACATAACAGACTCGCTGCACATTTACGGCAGCTATTTCAGGGACGCAGCCGCCGAGGTGGAAAAAATGAGGGATGGAGATTTTAAAAAACGCTCCTGGCAGTCCTCCCACCCCGCGTTTTCAATGATGACTGCCGAGGCAAAGGAAAAACTTTCCCGCGACCCCGACTGGTACGCCAAAGCCAAAGGCTGAAATTAATTGAAGAATGAAGATTCCTTTTAGTTTACTGTTTACTGTTTATAAAATTATGCCGGCAACTCTTCTGTAAACTGTTAACTGTTCACTGTAAACTTTTAATAATCTTCCTCAAATCTTCAATCTTAAATCTTCAATCTTAAATTAACTTTGCGCCTTCTTGCGATAGTCCTTTCAGCAGACAGTCCTGTAATCACCCTTTTTGAAATTCCTTTCACCGTATTTTCAGCTCCATCGCAGGTAATTTGCACTTCCATACTTTATTTCTTATATTTTCAACGGGGCCAGAATATAAGTGTGAAGTGGACTCCTTATCTCCTTCTACTATTTGTGTTTCCTGCCTTGGGGGGACTAACCAGGGCAGGTAGTAATTAAAAGGCTCATCGCAGCCTTGATAAATAAAAAAAATTTCTGGCGAATTTGCATCTGTCGAATTTATTTCTTATTGTTTATGTAAGTTGGACATTTGAAAGTATCGGGTGCGTTGCCCGGTATATCCAGAACGTTAACTGCATGGTTACAATCAGACCTGATTTGTCAGGCCCGATTTAACGCATGAAAGAAAGAGCAAAAACATGACAGAAAAAATGATAATGAAGTTGAAACTGCTGACTGCAGTATTCTTGTTGGTTGCTCTCATGACAAGTGGTGCATCTGCAATAACCTCATATAACTGGACTGTCAATGCCGTAGCCGACTGGGATGATGCCGATGGAATGAACTGGCTGGACGAATTAGGCACTCCCGTTTCAAAGCCGAACGGCCTGTATGAGGTTAAAATCAGGTCTCCTGGGTCAATAGCCAGCTTGGATACCGTTGAGGGTAACTGGAGTTACACCGGCAACGGCACAAGGCTGAGAGTGTACCAGGGTGCAACGCTGAACATCGTCGATGGCGCAGACCTTCGCGGCTTCGGCTGGATTCGCATCGGTGAGCAGAGCGGCACTCCTGAGCAGATTGGTATCCTCAATCAGTCAGGAGGAACCGTTTCCCTTAGAAGGTTCAAGGAGAAAGGTAAGCTTTGCCTTGGTGATGGGTATGGTATATTACCAGGCTCTACCTACACTATGACCGGTGGAACCCTTACATACGATGCCGCCGACCCATGCTGTGAAGGACAGTTGATGATAGGCTCCCGCGATGGTGAAGGAACATTCGCCGTAGTTGGCAACGCCCCTGTAATTCAATTGAGGAACCTGTATGTCGCTGGCGACCCCGTCGGCCCGAACGATGTCTACTACAACAATGGTACTGCTACTCTCAAATTTCTGGTCGGTTCAAATGGTGTAAGTCCGATTAATCTTAACAACACTGCTTACATTAACCAGGGCACGAACACTCTCGCAAAACTGATTGTCAGCCTGACTGCTGCACCCATGATAGGCGAAGATATTCTTCTCGTTAATGCTGCTACTGCCATCCATGGTGTCTTCGATTCGCTCAATGGCGGCTCTGCAGCGCAAGGTGCTTCTGCAACTTTGGGCTTCGGCTCAGTTAATTATAATTATACCCTGACTTATTCCGGCGGTGATGATGGTAATAATATCGCCCTGCTCTGGGTGCCGGAACCCGCTACTGTCGCTTTCATTTGTCTTGGCTTGTTGTCTGTCGTAAGACGACGCCGATAAACCCGGTTTTATTTAAGAAAGTGTGCAATGATAAATTGGAAAATTAAAATGAATATGAAATTGAATTTGTTGGTCGTATTTTTATTGGTTGCCCTTATGACAAGCGGCGCATCCGCAATAACCTCATATAACTGGGGTGCGAGGGCGGCAGCCGACTGGGATGATAACGATGGTGCGAACTGGGTGGACGAATTAGGCAATTCCATTTCAAAGCCGGATGGCCTGTATGAGACCAAAATCAGGAAGCTCGGCTCTATAGTTATGCTCGACACCGTTGAGGGAAACTGGAGTTCCACAGGAGCCGGCACGAGGCTGAGAGTATACGATGGTGCAACGCTGAACATCGTTGATGGCAGTGAACTTAACGGCTTCGGCTGGATTCGTGTCGGTGATTCCAGCGGTACTGCTGAGCAGATTGGCATCCTGAACCAGTCTGGAGGACAAATTCTCCTTAGAAAGCTCAAGGAAACCGGCAAGCTCTGTATCGGTGATGGGGCCGGTATAAAACCGGGTTCTATCTATACCATGAGCGGCGGAATCCTTACATATAATGCTGCTGACACGACCTGTGCAGGACAACTGATAATAGGCTCCCGGGATGGTGAAGGCACATTTGTCGTCGTTGGCGATGCCCCTGTAATTCAGATGAAGAACCTGTATATCGCCGGCGACTCTGTCAGCGCGGGCAACCCATACAACTTCGGCATTGGCACCCTCGAATTCCTGGTCGGCTCAAAGGGTGTAAGCCCGATTAATCTTAACAACACTGCTTACATTAACCAGGGCACGAACACTCTCGCAAAACTGATTGTCAGCCTGACTGCTGCACCCCTGATAGGCGAAGATATTCTTCTCGTTAATGCTGCTACTGCCATCCATGGTGTCTTCGATTCGCTCAATGGCGGCTCTGCAGCACAAGGTGCTCTTGTAAGTCTGGGTTTCGGAAATGCTGCTTATAATTACGCTCTAACCTATGCCGGCGGTAATGACGGTTATGACATTGCGCTGCTCCATATGCCGGAACCCGCTACTGTCGCTTTCATTTGTCTTGGCTTGTTGTCTGTCACAAGACGACGTTAAAAAATAAAACAACAGACAGTAATTAAAAAGTTCATAGTAGTCTTGATAAAATAAAAAGTCCGGCGATTTGCATCCGTCAAATTTGCTTCTTATAATTTGGATGGAAGCGAAAGAAAAATAAATCGCTGACAAAATTGACTTCTTCTCTCCTCCTTTAACTTGTGCTTCCTGCCTTGGGGGGACTAACCAGGGCAGGCGAAATTGAAAAGCTCAAAAAAGCTTTGGATTATAAAATTGCTTCGCCGATGCTGCTTGTTTTCTGCTGCAGCGTGATAAGTAAAACTGACAGGGGCGCATTAGATTAAGGCCGGCATGTGTCGGCCGCCCAAAACCGTAACGCGTCCCGATTGACCATCTTGTTTGGGGGGATATGCTCATACATTGATTCGGGGTCTCTGCCGTAAGGGGACGCAGAGACCCATTTTTTTGCGCTTAAATTCATCCGCCACAGGCAGATTCATCTCATCCGTTCAGACAAACCTGAACAAATTTTGCTGTGAATTCTTTATTACACCGGCTGTTACTTTATTAAACCACGTATCTTATGGAAAAGAAAAAAATTATTAACAATCCTGACCCGTTGTTTGTCCCGAGCTTGTCGAGAGATAAACAAAATTTTTAAATATTTTTGGTTGACATACTATATATGGGGTTTAGAATAATTCCGGTTCAAAATATTGTGGTATTACTGGCAGAAAAAGCTCGTGAAATGTCCATATTGCAAGGAAAATCGTGACAAGGTTATTGACTCACGCTCAAGCGAGGCGGGTCGGGTAATTCGCCGGCGGCGACACTGTCTGGCTTGTGGCAGAAGGTTCACAACCTATGAAAAAATCGGCGAAACCTTTAAGTTTAACGTTATCAAAAAGGACAATTCACGCGTCCCCTATGACAGGGAAAAGGTAATTTCTGGCCTCCAGAAAGCCTGCTATAAAAGGCCTGTTTCTGCCGAACAAATACAGCAGATTGCCGATAAGGTCGAGGAAGACATATTCAGGTATTCTGACAAGGAAGTAAGTTCAAAACTCATCGGTGAAAGCACAATGAAGCATCTGAAAGCCGTCGACAAGGTGGCATATATTCGTTTCGCCAGTGTCTATCGACAGTTTACAGATGCCGGTGAGCTTATAGATGAAGTAAGTCAGGCCATTCTCGAGTCTGACAATATAAATCAGCCAAAGCTGTTTACAGACTGAAGGTATATCAGAATAAAGACGGCCGAATGCAGCTAAAAGTAATAAAAGCTGATGGTACAGAGGAAGGCTATTTGCACACAAAGGTCCTTGCGACGCTTGTCAATGCCTTTGCGGAGCCTGCGGAGAATAACACTTCTGTCGCCCGCGAGCTTGCCGAAGCAGTTACGTTTTACCTGTATAGCAAATACGGCAGAAGTAAAATCACAAGCAGCGAAATTCTGTCGATAATTCAGGCTGTTCTTTCATCCACCGGACACAATGACGCTGCAGCCAATCTCGCTGAACACCACTACAGACGCAGCCTTTTAAGGGCAAGAGTCGAAATAACAAAATCCGACATCCAGAAAATTTCTGACGACGTCAAACGGCAGCAGAGTTCGGCCGTCCAGCCGACAAGCTGTTGGAATAAATCAAAAATCATCAATGACCTCGTAACTGAGTGTAATCTCGACAGTGCTACCGCAAGAACTGTCGCTTCAATGGTGGAAGAAAAAATACTCGCTTCCGGGTTTCGCTGCATGCCGTCTGCTTTTATCAGATTTCTTGTTCTTCTGCAGACACAGGCGATACTTTCCGCACAGCAGCAGTTGCAGCCCCGGCCGGATGAAAAAACTATTGCTTCCTCGTCTCGATTGCCCTCGACAGGCTCGGGCCGTGAGCTTGTCGCTCGACCTCGAGGCTCTCGACAGGTCGAACGGAGCCCGTCGAAATCTGTAAATAATGCGGTCACGGATGGACGCCTCAGGCAGCAGCAAAACGGACTTTGCCCCGTCGAAGTTTAAACAGGCAGGATGGAAGAACACAATCCATTGCCGACTCGACTCCGCTGCCTGAGATTTTTTTGCAGCTTCTGTGCACCTGTATTTTTGCGATTGCTGCCGTGATATCTGTTTCAAGCCAGTGATTAAATTTCGGCAAAAGGAGTATAATCCGGGATTTCCCATTTAAATCTGCTCAGCTACGCCGCTGAGCTTCATTTCTAATAGAATATCAAACCTAATCTTAAAAAATCAAGATTTTTAACTTTATCTCGAAGTTTTTTTAGATGGCAGATTTGAGATTTGACAGGAAGAATTGAAATTACCGCGTTGCCGGTAAGTCCTCCCGATTTATCGGGATTCCTTTTCCCCCGGTATGGTGTCCCCAGATTTTCCAGATTTAAATTAAAAACGGCTCACCATCATTTACTATCTTCACATTGTCAAAAAATTCTGAATACCGTGCCGCTTCAAAAGTATGAATTGGAATCAGGTACTTAGGACTTAAAGCCTTTGCGAAACGCCGCAGGTCATTTAATACCGCATGTCCGCTCGTGTGAACCTGCTCAATCTCAATCTTTTTATCGCTACAAAAATTTTTAAATTCATCAGTCAGATACCCTTCCCACATCGAATAGATTATTTTTGCACCTTCTGGGTCACTGATATTCTTGATAATGAGCGGGAATATAGAATTATCCTTTGCCAGCATAAGTATATTCTTCTTTTTCTCATTTAATTCGTCCATCTCAATTTTCTGCCTGTTATAAATATAAAGCAGTTCTTTATAACCAGCCCCAGCGAGCTTGTCCGCATGGTATTTAAAAAATTTGACCCTTATCTTTTCCCAGTTGAACTGTGGAATCTTTTTGGATACTTCTCCAAGTTTCTGCAGTATGAAAGCGGTATAAATGTCTATTACGAAAGTTGTACCTGTCTTCAAACAAGCTCGATATGCTGAAACCAGTCGGTCAATATTCTGAGATGATGAAAATAAAAATGTTATGTTGTTTTGTCCTTTCAGAATCTCCACAATTCTGGCTTCAACTTCGCTCTCATCCTTATATGCCATTTCATCCCTGCCCAGCATCGAGCCTTCCATCAGAAGACAATCTATATCTTTGGGCGGATTCTCGATTAGCTGGTCAAAAAGTTTTCTTTTTCTTCCGTGACCTCTGAAGTCCCCGGAATAAAAAACTCTTTTTCCTTCTGCTTCGATCAGAAACGCCAAGGCATCAAATGCCGAGTGGTCAACCAGATGCGGCGTTATTTTGAAATCTTTTATATGAAATGGCGACAGGTGTTTTATTATCTGAGTATTTGATAGTTGAATATTCTTATCTATGAATATATTCGTTACCTCAACAAGCTCTTTTGCTCCCCGGCTGATATAAACAGGTATCTCGTTATTCGCAAAATCCAATAAACCATAATGATCGAGGTGAGAATGCGATATTAAAATGGCATCAATTTGCGATTTTTCATCTTTATATAAACCTTTGACATCAGGCAAAATCTTTTCTGTCTTCAGTTCATCGATTGATTTGCCTGCTATACTTTTCGAATCAAAGGGTTGTTTGTTCTTGTCAACCAGCGGCATCCCGAAATCAATCAGTATTTTCGAGTTCTCTGATTGAATCTCTACACAGCTTCCGCCAATTTCTTTTGCACCTCTATGAATGATTAGTTTCATCAGTCCTCTCGAAGCTATCCTTGCCAAGTATTATATCTCCGGCGGTTTCTTCATAATAAGCAGCATATAGTTTGATACTGTCACCGTTTATTAAGATGTTTTTTCCGAACTTCTTTTGGTCCTTATTAAATTCATCTTTCTGGTCACGAGTGATTGCAACAACAGCCTCTATTTCAAGAGACTTTGGCACAGGCCTGTTAAAGCCAAACAATTTATACCATTCGTTCCCTCTTTCAGAGCGAAGATTATAAAGTAGTTGTAATGCATATATATAAGCTTGAGCAGCAGCCTTGCCATATGCTTTGGGCTTTTTGAGTTCCCATACCGAGAGTCTTACTTTATTATCTTTGCCCTTACGACGAGCGAGGATGTCGATATG
>JBGOWI010000065.1:0-11426 GCA_041478555.1 Phycisphaerae bacterium | reverse complement strand
CTGTGCAGTCCTGCTGGATGCCTGCGTGGCCGTCTTCATACCCAAAAAGCCTGACAGTGCGCTGAAGAAGCCGGCGGTTATGAAAGCAACCGGCACAAAAGGATTCTGTATGCCGACGTATGCCATTCCTGCAAAGATGAGGAACAGGACAAAAAACACAATGGCAACAACCCTGTACTGGCTGAAAAGATAGGCATAGGCGCCTTCACGGACATAAGAGGCGATGGCCTCCATTTTCTCGTTGCCCTTCGGCGCGGTCATCATCGCTTTGTAGAAGTAGTAGGCGACGAGCAGGCCAGCTATCGAACTCAGTGGTGCGACCCACCATATCCAGGGGATGCTCTCTGCTGTTGCAGCGGCTGCAGCGATATTTTCTTGTGCCATCGCAGTTGCAGCGATGGATAGTATAGCGGCCAAAATTCCCATTTTTGTGCCTGTATGATTCACCTTAATACTCCTTTATATTGGAAAAATATTTTGTTGAGTATGCGTATGCGCGAAATTAGCGACAGTCTATAATAGAAACTATCGCCGTTTTCAAGGGTTATTCTTTAAAAAATCCGGCAAATGAGGACTTGGCAGCTCTGT
Organism: Phycisphaerae bacterium; assembly: GCA_041478555.1. Taxonomy (GTDB): domain Bacteria; phylum Planctomycetota; class Phycisphaerae; order Sedimentisphaerales; family UBA12454; genus JAPLMW01. Next base: position 10,838 of record JBGOWI010000065.1, on the reverse strand, counting down.
TACGTGTGATAATCAGCGTTAATCCTTACGTATTCGGCACTTAGGTCGCAACCATAGCAGAAATCGCTGTGTTTTCCTGCACCTAAATTTACCGCAATTGTATGTTCTTTTTGCTTTATGATTTTAGAAACTTTTTTCGGGTCGAATTTCACAGGCTGACCGTTTTTAAAAACGGCTGTATTTCCGATTGAGCAGGACAGTTTCTCAGGATTTAGTTTTACGCCGCAGCTTCCGACCGCGCAGATTATTCTGCCCCAGTTCGCATCTCCGCCGTGAATTGCACATTTTACAAGGTCATAATTAGCAACGGCTCTTGCCGCTTTAGTCGCATCATTTTTATTTACAGCACCTTTGACAACGACAGTGAACATCCTTGTAGCACCTTCGGCATCGAGTGCCATTTGTTTTGCCAAATCGGTGCAAAGCTGTGAAAGTGCATCAGCGAACTTTTTGTATTGCGGACAAATTTTTATGATGGGTCGATTGCCAGCAAGGCCGGAAGCGAGAATGATTGCCGTATCGTTTGTGCTCTGATGGCCGTCAATGGTGAGTTTATTTATTGAGCTGCCGACAGCATCGGCAAGCGCCTTTTGCAGCAGTGGTTTGCTGATTGAGACATCAGTTGTGATAAAGCAAAGCATTGTTGCCATATTTGGTCCAATCATTCCTGCTCCTTTGATTGTCCCTGCGATTTTTATTTGAGCGCCGTCGATATTAATTGTTGCAAAGGCCTGTTTGCAGCGGGTATCTGTCGTCATTATTGCCTGTGTAAAGTCGTTTCCTGCTTTTGCGCTGTTGGTTAATTTTACAATTGCCTGTTTTATTCCCGTCTTGATTTTTTCGATTGGCAATTGATGACCGATTATGCCCGTTGAAGCGACCAGAACATCGGAAGATTTTGCGCCAATGAGTTGAGCGGTTTTTGCACACATTTTTTCTGCGTCAATAAGGCCTTTTTTCCCTGTGCAGGTATTTGCGTTGCCGGAATTGACGATGACAGCTTTTATTGTGCCGGTTTTAATATGTTTTTTGCAGACGGCAACAGCAGCGGATACTACTTTATTTGTTGTAAATACTGCCGCCGCCTTTGCTCCTGTAGGACAAGCTAAAATTGCGAGGTCTTTTTTACCTGAGATTTTTATACCGCAGCTTATTCCCGCTGCCAGAAAACCTTTGGGTGACGCTATTGTGATATTTTTCATTTTGTTCTCCGGTTTGATTACAGGCTTTTTATATTTTTGCTTCTGGGGTCGTTAAGGTTTTGCGACCCATTTGTCAGAATTCCTTTCATCGCAAGTTCTCTGAACTTTGCCGATGGGTCGTAAAAGGTAAGCGATATATCAACAGTATTAACCATTATGCCGGGTCTGTTTAATTTCAGCTCTTTTACAATAACGCCATCCGGCTGAATAAAGCATGATGGATACGGCGAGATTTTTCCGCACGCATTAGCTAAACTTACCCAGAAATAATTTGAAGCCGCATTTGCCTGCATTGTTTGGCGAATAATATGTTTGTGGACGGATTGTTCTTTTTGGCGAGCGTTGTAGAACGATTGAAATATGCACTGGACGTTAAGTTTTTTCAGTTCTCTGTACAGTTCCGGAAAACGCAAATCGAAGCAAATAAGCAGGGCACATTTGACGCCGTTGATTTCGAAAGTTACGAATCTATTGCCAGGGGTATAATGATTTAAATCTGTCTCGGTGCAGAAACGTTTGTCGTATCTGTCTTCAATTTGACCTTGTGGATTGATGAGATATAGGCAGTTATGCGGCTTATTCGGCAGCGTAAGTTTATGCGAACTGCCGAGTGCGACCCACAGTTGCATTTCTGCAGCAAGCTGCATAATTTTTTTGGTTTCCTCAATAAGCTCGTGCCAATTGTATCCGTTAAGATTTTCAAAATCCACGCCTCCGTAGCCGCTTAATGCGCATTCGGAAAAGTGGACTATGTCAGCGTCGAGTTTTCTTGCCTTTTTGAGGAATTTATGAATATATTTTGCATTCTGCCGGACAGATTCAGTAACAGGAAATTGACAAGTTGCGACTTTAATCTGGCCGGGAATTGGCATTGCTATAAAAGCCCCAAAGTTTCATCAAAACCGTACATTATATTCATATTTTGTATTGCTTGACCTGATGCGCCTTTTATCAGGTTATCTATAGCAGTAAAGACAACTATCTTGTCTTTGCAAACGGCAGGATAGATATGGCAGTAGTTGGTTTTGGCAACATCTTTTAGCATTGGTGCGTTATCGAGTATTTGTACAAAACGTTCGTTTTTATAAAAGTTTTTATATAGTTCTGTTAGTTTTTCTGCTGTAATTTTTTCTTTAGGCTTACAGTAGATTGTTGACAGTATCCCGAGGTCGAACGGCCCTGCATGTGGCTGGAAGAGCACATCGATATTTACACCCGCGATTTCTGTCGCGATTTGTTCCATTTCCGGCTGGTGACGGTGGTTGCCGATACCGTATGCGAAGAAGTTTTCGTTCATATTGGGGAAATGGAAGGTTTTTGATGGATTTTTCCCTGCTCCGCTTATGCCTGTAACGGCATTTACGATGATTGAAGGCTCGATGAGTTTATTTTTTAACAAGGGTGCGGTGCCGAGTATAAAGCCTGTTGGGAAGCAGCCGGGGTTTGCGACAAGTTTCGCATTTTTTATTTTATCGCGGTACAGTTCGCACAGACCGTAGACAGCGTGTTTGAGATTTTCAGCGTCGCTGTGCGGCTGATAGTATTTTTCATAGACTTTGATATCTTTGATTCGGTAATCTGCACTGAAGTCGATGACTTTCAAACCTGCTTTAAGCAACTTTGGCACAAACTCCATCGAGACCTTATGCGGCAGACAGCAGAGGACGGTTTTTGCCTTTGTCGTAAGTTTATTCAAATCGAGCGGTTCGATATCGACTCTGCAGCGTCCCTTAAAGCGGGGAAAGACTTCAGCAATGTTGCCGCATTCTTCCAGCAGTGCGGTAAGGTAGGTAAGTTTCGCCTGTGGGTGGCGCAGCAGAATTTCGATGGCTTCTGCGCCGGTATATCCGCTTGCACCTATGATGGCAACTGTTAACATATTTATTCTCCCAAAATAAAAAAAAGGCCGCATCTCTTTCGCGGCCATTGTAATAATCTTGTGTGTAATTTGCAATCAGCGTTTTGAAAACTGGAATCTCTTTCGGGCTCCAGCCTGGCCGGGTTTTTTCCTTTCGACCATCCTGCTGTCTCTTGTCAGGTATCCGCCGTCCCTGAGTTTTTGGGTCAGATTCGAATCGTAGTTTTTCAATGCCCTTGCGATGCCGAGCATAACGGCGCCGCTTTGGCCTGTAATGCCTCCGCCTTTTACATTGACGAACACATCGATGTTTTTTTGGGTGTCGGTCGCCTTTAGCGGTGCGACAACAGCGTTGATATCCTGCGGTCTTGTGAAATATTTGGTCAGTTCTTTGTTATTGATTTTAAGTTCGCCTTTTCCCGCTTTGATTCTTACCCTTGCTACGGATGTTTTTCTTCTTCCGGTGCCCCAGATGAAGATATTTTTTGGTTCACTCTTTTGCGCACTTTGCCCGGCCGGTGAATGTTGTTTTGCTCCTGTCGGCTGATTTATAGGATTTTCTGCCATATTCCTTTTTTCCGTAATTTTTTTACAGTTCTAATATTTGCGGATTTTGAGCGGTATGTTTATGTTCTTTACCGCGGTAAATTTTAAGTTTTTTCATCATATGCCTTGCGAGCGTGTTTTTCGGCATCATACGTCTTACAGCCAGTTCGATTACTTTTTGCGGTTTCTTTGCCATCATTTCATGAAAGCTTAAGAATTTATGTCCGCCGGGATAGTGTGTATAGTAGTCGTACTGTTTGGTTTCGTCTTTTTTTCCGGTGAGCCGCACTTTTTCAGCGTTTATAACGATGACGAAATCGCCTGTATCGACGTTTGGCGTATAGATAGGTTTTGTTTTGCCCATCAGTATAGGTGCGATTTTGGCAGCCAGTCTGCCGAGAATAGCTCCGTCGGCGTCGACAATGAGCCATTTTCGCTGGATTTCTTCTTTTTTAGCCAGAAAACTCTTCATATAGACTATTTCTCTGAAATTTTGCGAACGTTGCATTATAACCGCCCAAAAAGAGCTGTCAACGCATTTTTTCAGGGATTTTGGAGTTACGTCAGGATTTTAAGGCTCAGTCGGTCTGTTATTATTAGTTAGCTGCAGCCCATAGAGTTTCCGCAGTTGTAGCATTTATAACATGAGCCGTTTCTAACGGTGATAGCACCACATATATCGCAGGCCGGTGCATCGTCCTGAAAGTGTTCAAACTGTGCGTTGAACTGCTGCATTGCGGCAGTTTCGGCCTGTATATCGCTGTCGCCTTTGACGACTGAGGTTACCATTGCAACAGCTCTGTCTGTCAGCTCGGCAAATCTGCTTTTCTCCGGCTTGGCGGGATTGTCGGTATCAATGGGTTTTATGTGTGGTTTTGCCTGAACGGCTTTTACCTCAGCGATTTTTTTTGCAAGGTCTTTTGTCTTTTCGACGAGCGTTTTTGCGGTTGTCGCTGTCTTGTTTTCAACGTCAGCGGTATTTGTGCGGTTCGGCGTATTCTTTTCTGCGTATCCTGGTATGAATTCGCATCCCATCCAGCAGAAGATATAGTCGATAAGGCTCTTTGCGAAGGGTATATTTTTGTTTGAGGTCATTCCTGCCGGCTCGAATCTTGCGTGCCTGAACTTATCGACCAGTGTAATCAGCGGCACGCCGTACTGCAGTGCCATTGAAACGCAGGTTCCGACGACGTCCATCAAACCGCCGACAGTGCTGCCTTCCTTTGCCATTGTGATGAACAGTTCGCCCGGCTGGCCGTCGTCGTACAGTCCCACTGTCAAATAGCCTTCATGCCCTGCGACGGAGAATTTATGTGTGATGCTCTTTCTGGTCTCCGGCAGTCTGCGTCTGTAAGGTTTGGCGGTGACTGCTGTAGCTGTTTTTGAATCATCTTTATGTTCGTCCGTTTTGACAGGCTGGAGCATTTTGGAGCTGTCCCGATAGATGGCAACAGCTTTGAGTCCCATTTTCCAGCCTTCGATGTAAGCTGATTTGATTTCGTCAACTGTAGCTTCTTTTGGCATATTGATGGTTTTGCTGATGGCTCCGCTGATGAAGGGTTGAACCGCTGCCATCATTTTCAGATGAGCCATATAGTGAATGCTGCGAGAGCCTTTTTGTGGTTTAAATGCGCAGTCGAAGACGGGAAGGTGTTCTTTGTTAAGTTTTCTGCCGGTTTCGATAGTATCATCTTTGTCGATATCGTCACAGATATATTTTATATCTTCAGCGTTGTATCCGAGTCTTTCCAGAGCCATAGGTATGGTTCTGTTGACTATTTTCAGGATGCCGCCACCGGCCAGCAGTTTGTATTTTACAAGTGCGATATCCGGCTCGACTCCCGTTGTATCGCAGTCCATCATAAATCCGATGGTTCCTGTTGGTGCAAGGACCGTGACCTGAGCGTTTCTAAAGCCGTATCTTGTTCCGGCATCGAGAGCCTGGTCCCATGCGTCTTTTGCGGCGCTCAGCAGATATTCCGGGCAGTATACTTCTGAGATATTTCTGCAGTGTTCGCGGTGCATGCTGATTACGTTCAGCATGGCTTGTGCATTTTGCTGATATTTTGCGAAAGGTCCTTTTATTGATGCAAGTTCGGCGCTGACGACGTAAGCGGTTCCTGTTATGATTGCGCTGATAGCCGATGCTAATGTTCTTGCTTGGTCGCTGTCGTAGGGCAGCGCAAGGCTCATAACAAGACTGCCGAGATTGGCGTAGCCCAGCCCCAGCGCCCTGAAGTTATGGCTGTTTTCCGTAATAGGGGCATTGGGATAGCTGCCGTTATCGACAAGAATTTCCTGTGCGATGATGAAGATTCGTATTGCAGCCTTGAATCTTTCAACGTCGAACGAGCCGTCATCGTTTCTGAACTTCATCAGGTTAAGCGACGCCAGGTTGCATGCCGAATCGTCGATGAACATATATTCGCTGCACGGATTGGAGGCGTGTATTGCGCCGGCGTTCGGGCATGTATGCCATCTGTTGATGGTGGAGTGATACTGAATGCCGGGGTCTCCGCAGAGTCTTGTAGCTTCGGCGATTAGGTCGAGCAGTTCGCCGGCCTTGTATTGCACGGATGGTTTACCCGTGGTAACTTCGTGAGTGGTCCAGATTTCGTCTTTTTCAGCAGCCTGCATGAATTCGTCTGTAACCCTTACCGACAGGTTCGAGTTCTGAAACAATACGCTGTTATAAGCATCGCTGTTGAAAGGACCTCCGTAACCTGCCTTGATAAGGGCTCGTGCCTTTTTTTCCTCTTCCATTTTGCAGGTGATGAAATCCTTTATATCCGGGTGTGTAACCATAAGCGACTGCATCTTGGCAGCTCTTCTGGTTTTCCCGCCTGATTTAACGACGGCTGCGATTTGGTCATAGACTCTCATAAAGCTCAGCGGGCCTGATGGTTTTCCTCCGCCAGCCAGTTTCTCTCTGCTGCTTCGCAGTGTTGACAGGTCTGTGCCGGTGCCTGAGCCGTGTTTGAACAGCATTGCTTCGTTCGCAGCCAGTCTCATTATGTCTTCCATAGTGTCTTTTACCGACTGGATAAAGCACGCCGATGCCTGCGGATATTCATAGCTGCTTTTGCATTGAACAGGTTTATTCTGCTGACTGTCCCAGTGCCAGTTGTGTTCGCCGCCATCGATGTTATAGACATCTTTTAGTCCAACGTTGAACCACACCGGCGAATTGAATGCGCCACACTGGTTGATGCACAGCCAGGTAAGTTCGTTGTAGAAATTTTCAGCATCTGTCTGTGTGGCGAAGCATCCGTCTCTTTGTCCTCTGTCTGCAATAGTTTTGCAGACTCGATGTACAAGTTGCTTGACGGAATGCTCTCTACTGCCTTCGATATCTCCATAGAAGTATTTGCTTACGACGACCTTTGTAGCAAGCTGGCTCCAGAAGGCCGGCACTTCGACGTCGTTTTGTTCGAAGATGACTTCTCCGCTGTCGCCTGTGATTTTAGCTTGTCTTATTTCCCATTCAATCTCATCGAAGGGATGCACGGTGGGCGTGGAGAAAATTTGATTTATTTTGAGCCCTTTTAGTCTTTTCTCCTTTGGGCTTTGCCAGTTCTTCAGACCGTTTTTTTCATTTCTTTCCATAGAACCGTTCGAGTTGTTTACCGTGGTCATTTAAGCCTCCCTGCAAAAATAAGCCTCCTTGCAGCTAATACTACTCTGCGAAGTAGCGCTTCGCTACATAGCACGAGATACACAATATGTTGTAAATACTGGGGTTGAGCCCCAATATATTGATGTTTGCTACCATAAAATATACTACTTTTTGCAAGGCAAAAATCAATCGAAAAACTGAAAAATTTACCAAAATTTCGTTAGTCCTTGTCGGATATGAACCTGTGAAAGAAATTTTTTGAGTATTTATTGATGAAATTACTTTTATGGTGTTGTAGGGGGGTCTGGCCGAAAAAAATTGTTTTACATCGGGTTTTTGGTTAAAAATAAAGGCAATGAAAAAGGAAGATTTATCGGCTGTTTATAACAGGCTGCGAAGGAGCATTAAGGAGCTTCCAGCAGCTCCGGGTCTGTATTTTATGAAGGATTCTGCCGGCACTGTCCTCTATATTGGCAAGGCCAAGAATCTTCGCTCTCGTGTCGGTAGTTATTTTCAGGCTGGTGCTGATATGGTTTCCAGCCGTGGCCCGCGGATAGCCGAGATGCTTACGAGGGTCAGGTCCGTTGATTATCTTGAGACTAAAGATGAGGTTGACGCTGTTTTACAGGAAGCAAGGCTGATAAAGGACATTCGTCCGCCGTATAACGCAGACCTGACGGATGACAAGACATTTCCGTATCTTGAGATAACAATTCGAGATGAATATCCAGCTATTTATGCAACGAGAAAGCCGAAAAGTAACAGTCGGCTGTTTGGTCCGTTTGCAAACGCAGGCGATTTACGTTCTGCGATTGTAGTTCTTCAGAAGATATTCAAGTTTCGCACCTGTCGGCTGGATATTCCGGAGTCTGACAACAAGCGTCGTTTCTTTAGACCGTGCATTTTATACAGCATAAAGCAGTGTTCTGCACCCTGTGCGGACAAGATAAGCAAAACTGATTACCGCAAGATTATTAAGGATTTGATAAATTTTCTCAATTCAAAGCGTTCAGTGGTTCTTCGCCGACTCAAAAAGCAGATGTCCGAGGCAGCAGCCCGCAGGGATTATGAAAAAGCCGCTATTTACCGCGATAGAATCCATCTGATTGAGAATCTGGATAAAAGAGGTAGTGTTGGAAAGGACGTCCAACCGGAGGTTTTCGCAATTGAGCCGTCAGAGGCCCTTGAAAAGCTCCAGAAAATACTGGACAGTTCCAATCCTGTACGTGTAATAGAGGGTTTTGACATAGCCCATATCAGCGGCTCAGAAACGGTTGGTTCACTGGTTCGGTTTATTGATGGCAGACCTTTTAAGAATGGCTATCGCAGATATAAAATCCGCACAGTCAGCGGAATAGATGATTATGCCTGTTTGAAGGAAGTTTTAGTTCGCCGCTATCGTCACGCAGCGGCGGGGGAGGAGCTTTGGCCTGATTTGGTTTTAGTTGATGGCGGCATTGGTCAGCTCCACGCGGCCGAAGATGCATTTAAGGAATTGAAAGTTGTACCGCCGAAACTTACTTCAATTGCCAAGAGAGAGGAGATTATTTATGTCTCCGGCAAAAATGAACCTTTGAAACTGCCCGCCACTAATCCTGCCAAAAAGCTATTGCAATATGTTCGCGATGAGGCGCATCGCTTTGCCCAGCACTATCATCACATCTTGCGTAGAAAAAAAACCCTTGGCGGTTCTTAGCGGATAATCCACGAGCCGAGGCGGAACAGAATTTTTTCGAAGGGGTTGTCCACTACATAAGAGGAGTCCCTGAAGCCTTGTTTTAATATTTTCATAAGGCCTTTGTGTCCGCCCTCGAAATGGAGTGTATTTGCGATATTTTTTGTTTCGCTCACTTCGTAGTCACAGCCTCTTATTATCACGGCCGGCACTCCTGCATCGCCTTGTCCGAACAGCAGGGCAGAGGCCGCTGTAATTTCGTGAGCAATAAGGTCGATACCGCCGAATTTTGATTTTCCAAACTTATCTTTTTTTCCGAAATTTGCCGAGCATGGGTTTATGCCGGCAGAGCCTACAGCTATATCGATAGTTCCGAGCGGTACTATTTCCGTATCGGCCAGGATTGCCGCGATATTTTTTCCTGTAATTTTCCGGATTTCAGCCCTGATTTTTGCAGCCTCAGCGTCCGGGTCCTCCGGCATAAGGCTGACGATTCCTGCCGGATGATTCGAGCCGTCGATGCCTGCGTCGCAGGTGCAAATCCTGCCGTTTTTGCTTTTTGTTACGAAAATAACCTTTTCATCATCACACAATTTTCTGCTGTTATCGGCCTGGCGGCTTGATGCGGTTATATAGTCAGTCAGCGCTCCTTTTAGCGGAATAACGAGTATGATTTGGTGTCCTGCATCGAGAATCATCTGAACCCATATTGGGTCTTTGCCTGTTTTTTTTGAGATTTTCAGCGCCTTTTTGCTTACCTTGACGTCTGTTTTTTTTCTTGTCAGTCCCAGAGCCTTTGAGACTATTTTGCTGGTCAGCACGATAATGTCTTTTTCATTTATCCCGACGTTTTCGTTTTTTGCACAATCGCAGATGATTTGAGCAAGATTGTCGCCCGCCTTAATTTCCGGTATCGTTTGCAGACCTATAAGTTCGATTTTTTTCATATTATTGCCTTATAAACCCTGTTAATCGGATGTCTTTGTCGAATCGTTTTTTTTCTCTATAATTTTTTTTGAGCCAATTGTAAAGTTTTTTCATTTGTTGTGAAGTTTTTACTTTGCCTTTTTCGGCAAGTTTCTCATTTGAGGTATAAATAATAATCTGGTCTGCCAGTTTTTGTTTCAGAAATGATGTTATAACTTCTTTTCCGCCTTCGACGAGGACTTGCTGGATATTTTTCTGGGCAAGTTTGTCGATGACATTTTTTATGTTGCATTTGCCGTTGGCAGGGGAGACCGTAATAATTTCTGCTCCTTTTTTCTTCAGGAGCAGCGTTTTTTTATCGTTTTTAAGAGTGGCAAATATAAGTATCGGCGTTTTTTTTGCTGTTTTGATTAAATTGCAGTTCAGCGGGATTTTTAATTGGCTGTCGAGTACAACCCTTATCGGCTGATTGCCGGTATCCGGCCTTGCGGTAAGCATTGGGTCATCGGCAAGGACTGTATTTATGCCGACGAGGATTGCCTGGGCTTTTCTTCGCAGTTTATGGACATCTTTTCGACTTTTAGAATTTGTAATCCATCGTTTTTTATCGGTTCGTGCGAGAAATCCATCTGCACTTTGTGCCCATTTGATTATTACCCAGGGTTTTCTTGTTCTGGCGAATTTGAAGAAGGCTGCATTTAGTTTTTGAGCCTCATTTTTGCAAAGGCCTGTTTTGACCTCAATACCCGCTTTTTTTAGGATTTTGAAACCTTTGCCGTTGACTTTTTTGGTTGGGTCTTTTGTCGCTGCAACTACTTTTTTTATACCAGCTTTTATGATTGTCCTTGTGCAAGGCGGCGTTTTTCCAAAATGGCAGCACGGTTCGAGTGTTACATACATTGTGGCGCCGGCAGGGGATTTTTTGCAGTTTTTCAGGGCGTTTATTTCAGCGTGAGGGCCGCCGAATTTTTTATGAAAGCTTCTGGCGATGATTTTATTGTTTTTTACGATGAT